>NZ_JBIVXA010000025.1:0-161761 GCF_044768965.1 Streptomyces sp. NPDC090798 | reverse complement strand
TATGCACAAGGCCATGGGCCAAGGTGCCAACTCAGCTGTACAAGTGCCAACAGGATTGCTGCTCTCGGCGGGAGTCATTCTGAAACGATCAGTAAGGCAGTTCATGCTCAGCCTGAGCACCGAGGTCGAGGAGGCCGCCATCATCGACGGCGCGGGCCCCCTGCGGATCTTCGTCCGGATCATCCTGCCGATGTCGTCCGCGCCGATCGCCACCGTGTCACTGCTGATGTTCGTCAACGCCTGGAACGACTACTTCTGGCCGCTGCTGATCGCCAACGACCAGAGCGTCCAGCCCCTCACCCTCGCCCTCGGCGTCTTCAAGCAGTCCTCACCCCAAGCCGCCCCCGACTGGGCGGGCCTGATGGCCGCCGCCCTCATCGCGGCGCTGCCGATGCTGCTGCTCTTCATCGCCTTCGGCAAACGCATCGTCAACTCCATCGGCTTCTCCGGCCTCAAGTGACCAGTGAAAGAAGGAACCATGAGAGTTCGCAAGACTGTGGCTATGGGAGCCTCACTCACCCTGGCGGCCGTCCTTTCCGCCTGCTCCTCCAACTCCGGTAGCGGCTCCGGCTCCTCGGCCCTGAACTGGTGGACCTGGGACGACAAGCAGGCGGCCGCCTACAAGGTCTGCGCCACGGACTTCGAGAAGGCCAACCCGGGCGTCACGGTGAAGATCACCCAGTACAACGTCGTGGACTACTTCACCAAGCTGACCGCAGGCTTCGTGGCGGGCAAGGCCCCCGACGCGTTCCAGAACAGCGTCCAGTTCTTCCCGCAGTACGCCGACCAGAACCAACTGCTGCCACTGGACGACTACATCAAGAAGGACAAGTTCGACCTGTCGCGGTTCTCCGTCGGCGTCGACTCGTGGAAGTACACCGACGGCCACCAGTACGGCCTGCCCCTGGACTGGGCGGCCACCGGCCTGTTCTACAACACCGGCATGCTCACCAAGGCCGGTTACACCGCCAAGGACGTCCAGAACCTGAACTGGAACCCCGACAACGGCGGCACGATCGGCAAGATGATCGCCCATCTGACCCTCGACACCAAGGGCCGACGCGGTGACCAGCCGGGATTCGACAAGGCACACATCAAGACCTACGGCTTCGGCCAGCTGGCCGCCAAGGACTTCCTGGGCCAGTCCACCTGGAGCTCCTTCGTCTCCACGACGGGCTGGCGGCTCGGCAACAAGGCCAACTGGCCGACCGAGCTGAACTACAACGATCCGCGACTGGTGAAGACCATGGACTGGGTCCGCACCCTGGTGGCGAAGGGCTACGCGCCCAAGATCGGCACGTTCACCAACACCGTGTCCGACGTCGACCTGCTCTCCTCGGGCAAGGTCGCGATGGAGACGGGCGGTTCGTGGACGGCGTCCACCTTCGCCAAGATCCCCAACGTCAAGGTCGCAATCGGTCCCACGGTCCTCGGCCCCGACGGAAAGACACGTGCCGTCTTCAGCAACTCCAACGGCAACACCATCTGGGCAGGCACGAAGAACCCCGACCTGGCCTGGAAGTGGGTCTCCTACATGGGCTCCGAGACCTGTCAGACCAAGGCGTCGGCGAGCGGTACCTTCTTCCCCTCCATCCCCGCCTCGATGGACGCCTCCGCCAAGGCCCTCAAGGCGCAGGGCGTCGATCTCACGGTCTTCACCGACATGCTCAAGAACAAGGAGCTCTACCCCTCGCCGGACTTCCGCAACGGCGCGGCCCTGCAGGACGCGATCGAGCCTCTGATCGAGGCGTACTTCGCCGGGCAGAAGAACGACAGCGTCTTCGCCGACATGCAGGCCAAGACGAAGAGCATCCTGAACGAGAAGTGACCGCCGCCTCTTCGGCGCACCGCGGCCGGGACGCGGCCCGTACGGCGCGTCCTTCCGTCCTCCTCGAAAAGAGACCGCATGCCACCGCGAAGGTCAGCCTCCTCGCGAGGGTGCGGATCACCTCGCGCCGGCCGGCGTCCCACAGCAGGACCCCGCCGCCGTCACCGAGGCGGTCGCCTGGAGCCCCGACGGACGATGGGCCACGTCGTCCGCCGACACCGACGCACTGCCGTGGGAGACCGAGACCAGGTACACCTGGTTGGTGCCGCCCGCGCATCCGAAGCCCTGGACCGGCTGGCCGTCCTTCCCGGAAGAGCCGGCCTCCGCGTCCAGGCAGAAGCTGTCCGGGGCGGTGACCAGTGTCCGGCCTCCGGACGGACCGGAGGCGCCGAGGTCGGCGTCCAGGCAGCTGTGGTCGTCCTGATCGAATGACGGTGGCTCCTCCCAGAAGTACGCCACGAAGGCGCGAGCGTCGCCCCAGCGCGGTGGGTTTGTCTTTGCGGGCGTCCGAGTTCACCCGTTGTCCGCTGTTCCTGGTCTCGTCGGCCATGAGTGTGGTGAGGTGGCGGGGCCGCCCGCCGGGTCAGTCGTGGATGCGGAGGCCGGTGAGCCGGCTGACCGTGGCCGGGTCACGGTGGTCGAAGAACAGCGACTTGCCGGTGTCCAGGTCGGCGATGGACGCCATCTGGTCGTCGGTGAGCTCGAAGTCGAAGACGTCGATGTTCTCCGCCATACGGTCGGCGCGGACCGACTTGGGGATCGCGACGATGCCGCGCTGGGACAGCCAGCGGAGCACGACCTGTGCCACGGACTTGGCGTGCTTGGCGGCGATCTCGCTCAGGAGCGGATGCGTGAAGAGGTTGTTGCGGCCTTCGGCGAACCCGCCCCACGACTGGATCTGGACCCCGTGCTCGCGCATGACCTCTTGGTCGGTGGCGCGCTGGAAGAACGGGTGGGTCTCGATCTGGTTGACTTACGACGTCGTCGGACGCAAGAGGATCCAGAAGACCTTCCACCACCCCCAGGTCGGCATCCTCACCCTCAGCGGCCAGAGCATGCACCTCGAAGGCACCCCGGGCCAACGCCTCGGCGTCTACACCGCGGAACCCCGGCACTCCCGACCACGATGCCATGCTCCTGCTCGACGCGATCGCCCCCGAGCCCGCCAGACACCCGGACTTGAAGGCGAAGCAGCAAGCGCACTCACAGCCCTGACCGAGACCTCCGCGGCGGTCCAGTCAGTCAGGAAGGGCCACCGGGCGTCGGCCGGCAACTGCTCCGGCAGTCTCCACAGCCGTCGTGCGTTGTCCGTACCGACGGCGTGGCGGGCGACTCCATGCAGGTCTCTCCGCGCACGATCTTCCGCGGTCAGGGCCTGAGCAGTCGGTCCTGCTCCATCGGCGGAGTCCCGTCGTGCCAGGGCAGGGCCTTGCCGAAGCGGATCAGCTCGCCGTAGAGGGCGGGGTCGACGTCCTCGGTGAAGACCAGGTCGAGCACCGCACGGGCGGCCTCGGAAGGCGACTGGGCCTGGCTGAAGTCGCTGAACCAGGGCCGGGAGGTGGCGGTGTCGACCATGCCGGGACACACGGAGGCGACCAGGGTGCCGCCGGAGAGGTCGTGCTCGCGGCGTTCGGCCGCGACCGCGCGGACGGCGGCGACCTGAGCCACCTTCGAAGGCACGTTCAGCCAGCGTGGCCAGCCCGCCTCCTCGGCGGTCCTGTTGTGGATGGCGGCGCGCCAGGACTCGACGGCGTACTCGACCTGGTCGAGGCTCGCGCCGTCGAACAGGTGCTGCAGTCGCGGATTGAGGTGGCCGAGGGTGCCCAGGCTGCTGGCCACGACGATCAGTCGGCCGCCCGGACGCAGGACGGGGCCGAACGAGCGCAGGATCGCGTGGGTGGCGGTGTTGGAGACATCGATGAACTCGTCGGCGCGCTCGGCCTGGGACTCCTCGGGCAGCAGCCGGGCGATGGCGTTGGAGAGCACGACATCGACCCCGCCGTGCCGTGCCCGGAGTTCGTCGGCGAGTCGGGCGACGGCGTCGGTGTCGGTGACGTCCAGGACCCGGCCCTGGACATGGCCGCGTGTGCCCGGGAGTTGCGCCACTTCGCGGGCGGCGTCCGAGACGCGCTGGTGGCTGCGGCCGGTGAGCAGTACGAGGTCGTCGGGGCCCATACGGGCCGCCAGCCCTTCGGCGAGCGCACGTCCGAGTCCCTGGTTGGCGCCCGTGACGAGGGCGATTCGCGAAGCGTTCATGCATGCCACGCTAGAAACGCGGCAGCCATGAGTCCAACGAGATTCACGCACAGCTACTATGCGGAATCATCATGGATTTGGGAATCGTCATGGACTTCACGGATGTGTCACTGACGGCGCTGCGTGTCTTCCGCGCCGTGGCCGAACAGGGGACCTTCACCGCGGCCGCGGCGTCGCTGGGCTACACCCAGTCGGCCGTGTCCCGGCAGATCGCCGCGATCGAACGCGTGGCAGGAGCGGAGCTGCTGGAGCGGCGGCGTGACGGAGTACGGCTGACCGCGGCCGGCCTCGTCGTCATGCGCCGTGCGACGACCGTGCTCGACGAGATCGACGCGACCGCGCGGGAACTGTCCGGCCTGCCCGGGCAGACCGGGACGGTCCGGCTGGGCTGGTTCCCCAGTGCCGGAGCCGTCCTGCTGCCCCGAGCCCTGGTCGCGCTGCGCCGCACGGATCCCGGCCTGCGCATCGTCAGCCGCGAAGGCAGCACTCCGGCGCTCGTGCGCGCCCTGCGGGCCGGCAGCCTGGACCTCGCCCTCCTGGCGTCGGCGCCGCCCTTCCGCCCGCCGGACGCCGAGTCGCCCCCACTGGTGCTGCACACACTCACCGAACACGCGCTGTGTCTCGCGCTGCCCGCCACCCACCCGCTCGCCCGCGGCGACTGCGTCGACGTGGCCGATCTGCGCGGGCAGCGCTGGATCGCCGGCTCCTCCGCCGGTGAGGACCGGCTGATGGGGGTGTGGCCCGGTCTGGACGAACGTCCCGAGATCGCCCACACCGCCCGCGACTGGCTGGCCAAGCTTCACCTCGTCGCCGCCGGGTGCGGGCTGACCACCGTGCCGCCCGCACTCGCCCAGGCCGCGCCACCGGGGGTACGCATCCTTCCCGTGCGCGGCGGGCCCCAGGAGCAGCGGCGTCTGTTCCTGGCCCGTCTTCCCCACCCGCCGAGCGAACCGGTCACGCGTGTGGCCGCGGCCCTCCGTGCCGCGGCCCTCGACGGCGACAGGCCGGGCTCAGACCCGTGACCGTCCCGGTTCCCACATGTACGGTCCCGGGCCCCACATGTCACGGCCGGTTCGGGGCGATACGGACGTTGACGTTCTTCATCAGTGGCTGATCGCTTTGCGTGCTGTAGTCGGCCGCGCCGATGAGGGCGTTCATTTCGGGCATGTACCCCGCCGCGCAGCCGCGGGGCATGTCGTAGCTCAACGCCCGGTACCCGGTGAGGGAGCGCTTGCTGCCGTCCTTGGAGGTGGCCGTGATGTCGACCAGGCTGCCGGGAGTGATGCCGCGGGAGCGCATGTCGGCGCGGTTCATGAGAACGAGCGTGCGCAGGTTCTTGATGCCCCGGTAACGGTCGTTGTCGGAGTAGATGGTCGTGTTCCACTGGTCGTGGGAGCGCATCGTCTGCAGAACCAACATGCCGTCCTGGGGCACGATGTCCGGCAGCGCGGCGGCGGAGAACTCGGCCCGGCCGGACGGGGTGAGGAAGACGAGTTCGCGGGCCGGTTGCTTGATCCGGAACCCCAGCGGCAGTCGGACGCGGCGGTTGAAGTCCTCGAAGCCGTCCAGGGCTTGGGCCATGGTGTCCCGGATACGGTCGTAGTCCTCGATGTACTGCTCCCACGGGACGGCGCTGTCGGGAAGAGTCGCCCGCGCCATGCCGGCGATGATGGCGGGTTCGGACAGCAGATGCGGCGACGCCGGGCGCTTCATGCCGAGCGACAGGTGCACCATGCTCATGGAGTCCTCGACGGACGTGGACTGCAGCCCACGGCGCTGGTGGTCCTTCTCCGTCCGTCCCAGACACGGCAGGATGAGTGCCTTCTTGCCGTGGACCACGTGGCTGCGGTTGAGCTTCGTGCTGACGTGGACCGTCAGTCCGCAGCGCCGCAGTCCTTCCGCGGTGTACGTGGTGTCGGGTGCGGCCATCGCGAAGTTGCCGCCCATTCCGACGAACACCTTGACCGTGCCCCGGTACATCCCCTCGACCACGCCGATCGTGTCCAGCCCGTGCGCGCGGGGAGGGTCGATGCCGCAGACCTCGGCGAGCCGGTCGAGGAACTCGGGTGTCGGCCGGTGGTCGATGCCGCACGTACGGTTCCCCTGCACGTTGCTGTGCCCACGCACGGGGGACGGCCCGGCGCCCTCGCGCCCCAGGTTCCCGCGCAGCAGCAGGAGATTGACGATCTCCCGAACGGTGTCCACGCCGTGTTCGTGCTGGGACACCCCCAGACACCAGCTGATCAGGGTCCGGTCGGACCGCGAATACACCTCGGCGGCCTTCAGGATGTCCGCGCGCGTCAGCCCGGACTGGCGCTCCAGCTCCTGCCACGGTGTCGCCTCGCACAGGGCCCGGTACTCCTCGAATCCCTGGGTGTGGCGGTCGATGAACTCGCGGTCGAGTGCCTTCGGGTCCGAGGCCGACTCCTCGATCACCGCCTTGGCCATGCCGCGCAGGAGCGCCATGTCGCCGCCCGCACGGACCTGGAGGTTGAGCGTGCTCGTGCGCGTCGACTTGAACAGGGCCATGTTGACGAACTCGTGAGGGACGATGGTCCGGGTGGCGGCCGCCTCGATCAGTGGATTGACGTGCACGATCTGCGCACCCCGCCGGTATGCCTCGGCGAGCGCGGTCAGCATGCGCGGAGCGTTGGAGGCCGCGTTGACACCCATGATGAACAGGGCGTCCGCACTCTCCCAGTCCGCGAGGTCGGCCGTGCCCTTTCCGGTGCCGAGCGACGCCTGCAGGGCGCGTCCGGACGCCTCGTGGCACATGTTGGAGCAGTCGGGCAGATTGTTGGTGCCGTACTCACGGGCCATCAACTGGTACAGGAACGTCGCCTCGTTGCCGAGGCGTCCCGAGGTGTAGAAGGCGGCTTCGTTCGGGTCGTCGAGGGCCCGCAGCTCGCTTCCGACGAGCTCGAACGCGGCCTTCCAGGTGATGGGCTCGTAATGGTCCGTCTCCTCGTTGTAGACCATCGGCTCCGTCAGTCTGCCCGTGTCCTCCAGCTCGAAGTCGGTCCATGTCGCCAGCTCCGAGACGGAGTGCGCGGCGAACAGCTCACGGCCCGCACGCTTGGGCGTCATCTCCCAGGTGACGTGCTTGATGCCGTTCTCACAGATGTCGAGCTTGAGGCCCTTGGTGTCGTCGGGCCACGCGCACCCCGGGCAGTCGAACCCCCCGCTCTCGTGGTTCATCTTGAAGATGGCGCGTGGCCCGTCGATCAGCGCGTGCTCCCGCATGAGAACGTGCGTGACGCTCTTGGCGGCACCCCAGCCGGCGGCCGGATGATGGTAGGCCCGCTGCGACGGCTGCTGCTCGGTGGTGGGGCCCTCGCCTCCAGCCGGTGTCCCCCCGCCGTGCGGGGAATCGTTTTCCGCGACCGCCCTGTCGGCATCCGAGGTAGTCATGCTGATCAACCCTTCGTATCCGCGGTCGAAGGAGTATGTGGAAACGCTACAACCATCCTGTGGTTCCCTCAAACGGGCCACAGACTCGAACGCACCCCTCGTCATCATGCGGTGCCCGCCCTTCAGCGGGAGGGCTGGAGCCGCTCCAGGAACTCCTGGGGAGTGATGGCGGGACCTCCGTCCGTTTTCACGACAGGAATGACCTCGTCGTCGTACCGGACAACGGGTGTTCCGATCACACCGAAGGAATCGAAATTCCCGAGCACCTCTCCGGCCCAGGTGAGATACGTGCCGGCCGTGACCTTCGTGTCGAATTCGGCGTTCCTGAGTCCGTTCACCTGGTCGGCAAGGGACAGCAAGACCGAGACGTCGGAGAATTGATCGTCACCAGGGGGAACCGGTTGGGAGGCGAAAAGCGCCGTCAAGTAGTCGACGAACTGTCTCTGTCCCACGTCGCTCGCCGCGGCCAGCGCGCTCAGAGCACGCCGAGAACCGCTGCCGCCGACCGTGTCGTCGATTGTCGCCGCGAAATGAAACTTCGCCACGAACTTGCCGTCGTCGGCTGCTTGGCGAATGGTACCGAGAAGACTGTCCGCCATTCGGTGACTGGCCCGGTCGCGCAACTCGACGAACACTTCGAGGACGTGGGGTGCGTCCAGATCGCCGTAATACAACGCGGTGCCGTCCACGCCGGTCGAATGCGCGGGATTCATGGCACGAGTCCGGCACGGACGGGGGCGCGGAGCATGGCGGCCGATGGTTCGATGAAGGTGCTCGAGCAGTACATAGGCGCGCTGCTCCGCGGCTGCCAGTCGGGCGGGGTCGACATCCGCCGCGTACAGCTCCCCGGCGGCGGCGTCGTCCGCCTCGCGCAGCTCCACCACTGCCACCGCCAGCTGTGTCTGAACGGCAGAGTGCGGTACGGCGGCGGAGCCGGCCAGCGCCTGTTCGGCACGTTCGGATGCTTCGCCGCACGCGGCCAGCGCTCGTTCCACACGTGCTGCCGGGCGCCCGTGGACCACCAGCAGGGCACAGGCCAGACCGATGAGGATGCCGAGCACACTGCCCAGCGTCCGGTCGTGGACGAGCGTGCCCACAGGTGCCGGAGACGCCAGGTCGCTCAGCAGCAGCGCGAGCGGGGTGAGGAAGACGACGCCGAGGCCGTAGTTCCGGGCCACGGTGTATTCCAGCAGGAATTCGAAGACCACGATCAGGGCGACGAGAGCCGTCGGCGCCGGGTGGGTGGCCAGCACGCCGAACGCGATCAAGAGCCCTGCTGCCGTGCCCAGGGTGCGTTGGAGAGCACGCTGCAAGGTGGAGCGGACGTTGACGGAGTGCAGGACGGCGGCTGCGGAGAGCGCGGCCCAGTAGCCGTGTCCGAAGCTCAGGAACGCGGCCAGGCCACCTGCCAGGCCGGTGCCGAGAGCCATCCGGAACGCGGGGACGACAAGGACCGCGACATGGCCCGGGCTGGCGACACCGGGCCCCACGGTCAGTTCGGCGGCGCGCCGGGCCGCGGGACCGGCCTCGTCCGGATGGCCGATCGCCGTAGCGGCGGACAGGCCGGACAGGGCGGTCGGGGACATCGGGTGCGGCAGAGGGGATGGGAGACGGCGGTACCTGACGGTCAGGTGCCGAGCCTGCACACGCAGGTACCGCGCGGTCGGGGCGTCGGGCGCCTGCCGGCGTGCGGAGGTGATCAGGACTGACCAGGCGAGGTCGGTCAGGTAGACACATGTCCCGCTCCGCTCGCCGTGCCGCTGATCGGTTGTCAGGGGACACAGGCCGAGCGACTGATACGCCCGGAGCACGGCGGCGGTTGCCCGGTGCCGTGTCTGCCGGCTTTCATCGGCTCCTCCGGCGGGTTCCAGCAGGTCGGCGAGTTCGCGGAGGGCCACGGCCACCGCGAGCCGCTGCGGGCGGTCCGGGTGCACGAACCAGCCCACCAGTGCCAGTGCCCAGGCGGTTGCCGCGCCCGTTGCGGCGAGCCCTGTCTGGACGAGCACGTCGCTGAGCGTGTCGGCTGGGCCGTTGGCCGCCACGGCGAACGAGAAGAGCATCAGCACGGCACCGAGGCCACTCAGTCGTGTCGCGTCGCAGAGGAACTTCGCCAGGCCGGCCGTGACCGCCATCGCGGCGATCACCACGGCGGTGCCGATGCCTCCCGCTTGCGGATCGGTCAGTGCGGCGAGCGTCGCCCCAAGCCCGACGCACATCGTCATGGCCACCGCGGCTACGGCGAGGACGCGGGCGCGGCGGCGGTAGGGCAGGTTGCGCCCGAACGTGGTGGTGAACGCGCCCAGCATGGGGAAGACGGCGAGCGCGGTTCGTCCGGAGAGCACCAGTGGCGCCGCGGGCAGTGCCATGGCGAGCGCCGCGCGCAGAGCGAAGAGGAGCGCCCCATCCACTGCGTGCAGGGAGAGCGCGCCGCGCGGTGAGAGTGCGCGCGTCACATGGGTGCGGTGATGGTGGGACATGCCCACTTCTTCGACATCAGTGAACGAGGATTCCTGCGAAGAGGTTGATGGCGGTAGCCAGAATGCTGGTACCGAAGACGTACGACAGCAATGTGTGCCGGAGCACCATCGAGCGGACCACCGCACTGGAGACGTCGGTGTCGGAGACCTGGTAGGTCATACCGAGGTTGTAGCTGAAGTAGAAGAAGTCCCTGTACGCCGGCGGCTGGTCGGAGTTGAAATCGATCCCGCCCGCGGAATCCACGTAGAAGAGGTACGCGTAGCGGGTGGCGTACATCAGATGCAGTGCCGCCCAGGCCATGAACACGCCGAGCAGCGCCGTCGCGGCATGGCCGGTGTCGGAGTTGCCGAGCAGGAATACCACGATGCCGACCAGACCGCACAGAGCGACTGTGACGACGACGATTTCCTCGAGGACGGGACGCAGGTCCTCGCGTCGAGCGTTGCCTCGGGTCGAGGCGGCATCCATCGGCCACAGCACGATCCAGCCGACAACCACGAAGAATGTCTGGGTCGCGGCGATGCCCGCAAGAATGGCCAGCGGGGTGTCGCTGGACGATGCGACGGCCACGCCGACCGCCGCTCCGACGGCGACCGCGATGGCGAGCCGTGGGACTGCGGAAAGCGACAGACGGATGCTCACGCTCACAAGCCACAACGGTAGTGCTTCGTGGCTGCTCGGCACGGCGAGAGCGGGACCAGGGGGTGACGGTGTCCCGCCCATGGCCAGGACGTACGGGACGCCCACGCTTCGCGATCGTGTCACGAGCCCCTACGGGACCGGAACTCCTTCCTTGAGAAACCACAGACCTTCGATGTGCCCTTTTCCGTCGAAGACGACGCGGAAATCTCCGGGCTGCTCGGCCATGCGCAGTGATATGTCGACCACCGTCCGATCGCCGGATACGACCTGCCGGGGCTCCCCGTGTGACTGGTAGCGACCGAAACCGAGATGATCCTGGTATTGCTTCCACGCGTTCGCGAGAACCGCGGGATTTCCCTCTTGCCGAATCGACTCGTCGAAGCGCGCTGAGACGGCGACGAAGTTTCCCTTCACGACCTGGTCGAGGGTTTTGAGAGCGAGCTGTTTGTAAGGGGGCGGGCTGGGGGCCGTGACCGGTGCCGGGGCCACGACCGCCGGGTCGATGGCCGACGCCGCGTTCGATACGGGCCCGCTGACCAGCACCAGCGCGCTGGAAGCCACGGTGACGGCGAAACCGAACTTGCTGAGCCTGCTGAACATGGATCCTCCCACTGGGTGTCCGTGGCGCGATCATGGAGTGATCATGGGGCCTCTGACCTGACGGTTGTGACGGCGGCGCATCACCTCGAAGGGGAGTACCGAGGCCCCGCAGCAAGCGACCAATCCCACCCAGATCGGCAGCATGAAGATGAGTGTGAATGAGCTGACGATCCAGCCCGTAGTGAACGTCACGTCGGCCCATAGTGGAAAAAGCGCGAGCCGGGTGGAGAACAGAGGGATCGGTCGTCCTGGTCTGCGCGACGCGGCGTACTGCACATAGGTAACGCTGGACAATGCCCCGACGATGACGGCGGCCGTGGCGGTGATGATCTGCATGAGAATCTCCTGACCTGAGAAATTCTGTATCCAGAAAAGGTCACCGAGGGGCTTCGCGTCATGTCACGTAACAGCGTGACTTGAAATCAGGAACCGATCTTGATAAACGGGGTAGTCACGTACGAGTTGGCACACCACAGCAGGCTCCAGCGTCAACAGCGGCCACTTGCCCGCTTGCCACGCGACGTCCGATGACTCCTGGGGCGAGCGGTGCGGCGAGCTCACGACTATGCTCGCAAGCAGCGGAATCGCCCATCGTCACCCAGCTGTTCCACCTGCACAACGGGAGCAGGAATGACCAGTGAAGCCGGGCCGATCAGCGCCGCAGCCCGTCGGGCGCTCGAACAGGAACTTGCGGATCTCCAAGCCGAGCACAACGCGGTCGCGGCAACCCTGGGCGGCACAGACTCAGCGGGAGACACAGCGGATCAGGCCGACGAGTTGCAGCGTGCCACTCAGTTGGACCGCGTCGACGCCCGTATCACCGAGATCACCGTGCGGCTGGACGGGGCGGCAGAGGCTGGTCCGCCCCGCACCGACGTGGTCGGTCTGGGAAGCACCGTCACCGTACGGTTCGCGGACGGCGCCGAAGAGACGGTCCAGATCGGTGATGTCGCCGAGCGGTTGGACCAGACATTGGTCACCACCGACAGTCCTCTCGGCCACGCACTGCTCGGCCACCGTGCCGGTGACTCCGTCAGCTACGACGCGCCCGACGGACAGACGACCGTGACGGTGCTGTCCCTGGGCGCCCCGTAGGACCCGTATCGCCGGCTCCTGGGGCAATTCCCCGACCGCTCGGGCGTCGCGCGGTCACGAGCCGAGTGCCACCACGGCCTCGTCGGTGTACACGAGGAAGGTCATGCTCTGGCGGAAGTACAGCTCGATCTCGTTCGCGTCATGCGCGGTGTAGCCGATCGCGAGGTCCTCACCGAGCCGCAGTTCGAAGTCCCCACCACGGGTGGACAGCAGAAAGGCGCCGTCTACCGCGGGCGCCCAGATCGGTGGGGCGTCCAGCATCCGGCTGAGATGCTCGGTAATGGGATACCCGTGGTCGGACGTCTCGCTCACCAGGGTGTACGCGTCGGCGCCCAGCAGCAGCGAATACGGGCCGGCGACTCCGGCCAGGCGCAGGGTCGTCAGCGCGCGGCTGACGGCATCCGGGTAATCACGTGTCTCCGCGGGCAGGCCGTGCACCGGATGGGAGGTGCGCCTGCGCAGCCCGTCGATGCCCGCTGCCTCGTATCCCTCGAAGACGGCCCGGTCTTCGGTGAACGCCATGGCGCGCGCCGCGTCCTTGACCGGTTGCCAGTCGGAGTCGTTCGAGCCGCGTTCGACGTCGTCCACCGCGTCGCGACCGACCTTGAAGGGGACGCGCAGTTCGACCAGGGGCTGTGCCTGGCGCAGGAGAGCGGTGACGCCCGGTCCGGGCGCTTCGACGCGGGTGAGATGGCCGGTGCCGACCGAGGCAAGCGCGGGACCGTCGGGTCCGGTGACGTCCACGACACGACGGCCCCCCACGTTGCGCTGGAAGGTACGGCGGGCTTCCTCCTCGATCTGTGCCCATGCCTCGGGCGTGATCGGCGCGAGTTCGCGGTGCAGGTTGTTCATACCGTTGGGTGTGGACACGTGATCAGGCTCCTTTGAGACTGCCGATCCCCAGGGAGCCCTCGGCCGCCGACGCTCCGGTGGGTGCGGCGGGCGGGTCGTCGAGGAAGTCGGCGCTCGGTACGTAGAACAGACAGCCGGTGACCGCCGTGGAAAAGTCGAGGATTCGGTCGTGGGTATGGGGATGGTCACCGAGGAACATGTTCCTCAGCATCTGTTCGGTCACCTCGGGAGTGCGCGCATAGCCGATGAAGTAGGTACCGAACTCCCTTTGTCCGATGCTGCCGAAAGGCATGTTGTCACGGACGATCTTCCGTTCGTTTCCGTCCGCGTCGGTGATGGTGTTCAGTGCGACATGCGAGTCACCGGGCTTGATGTCGTCCGGCATTTCGACGTTCGCCAGCTTTGAGCGGCCGATGGCTTTTTCCTGTTCCTGCGTCGGCAACGCGTTCCAGGCGGCGAGGTCGTGCACGTACTTCTGGACGATCACATAGCTGCCGCCCGCGAAATCGGGGTCCTCGACACCGATGAACACCGCGTCGGACGCGACCTCGCCCTCGGGGTTCTCGCTGCCGTCGACGAAGCCGAGGAGGTCGCGCTCGTCGAAGTACTTGAAACCGTGCACCTCGTCCACCACGGCGACCGCTCCGTAGAGGCGTTCGCCGATCAGTTGGGCCAGTTCGAAACAGAGGTCCATGTGGTGGGCTCGCAGATGGAAGAGCAGGTCACCAGGGGTGGACGGGGCTCGGTGCCGGGAGCCCGTCAACGCGACGAACGGATGCAGATCGCGTGGGCGGGGTCCTTCGAAGAGCCGGTCCCAGGCGGCGGAGCCGATGCCGACGACACAACTCAGCTCCGCATCCGGAGCGCGGAAACTGACCGATCGTCGCAACCCGGCCACATCCTGGAGCAGGTCGCGAACAGCGGGCTCGCCGCCAGGTGCCATGGTGCACACGAGGAACAGGGCGGCTTTGGCGGGCGGGGCCATCACGGACTGCGACTCAACCACGGAGCCTGCCTCCTACTTGTCGTGGCTATGGCGCTACGCACGGCAGGATAACGTGAGGAAACAGACTAAATTCTAAGATTGGCTCACGGCGATGTCGACCGCTGCGGGTACACGGGCGCCCGCCTGCGTGAATCGCACCCGCCCCCTGATGGTCGAGGATTAGCACCGCAGCAATTGCGCCTTCTTCGTGAGGGAATCCTGGCGATCCGCAAAAAGGTTTGTGGCGGACAGGACTTCTAGGCGCTCGCGGGGGAGTGCGGCACCACGAAACCGCGCCCCTCCCGCGACGACGAGAAGACCCACTGGGGCGAACCGGGCTAGACCACGGGGCCGAGGTTGCCTTCCATGGTGGTCCGGGTGATCAGAGGGCGGCCCCAGAGGGCGAGGAGTTCGTTGGCGAGGGCCACGATCGGGAGCGGGTGGCGGGTGCCGTGGATCTCTATGGAGGCGGCCGACAGGCTGCGCGGGACGGCTCCGGCATCGAGCAGGACACGCCAGTCCTCCGGCCCGAGCTCCAGGAACTCGAGCCCGGTCAGCTTGGCGATCTCCGGCGGGTCGGCGAGCGTACCGGGGTAGGCGGTGAGAGTCCGTAGGCGGGGCAGTCCGGTGAAGGGAGCGAGGCTGAGCGGCTCTCCCTCCCACACGCCGATGGACAGGACCTCCAGCCCGGGATGGACGGCGGCCTCGACACGGCTCAGGTTTCCGACGTTGACGTAGGTCACGGCCGGTGGCTGGTCGCCGCAAGGGCCCCGGTGCCCTTCGCCGAGTCCGTTCATCACCAGGTCGGTCAGGGAGTCGGCGAGCAGGTCGCCGCCGACGCTCTGCTCATGGTCGAGCATGATGATCTGTCCTGCGTGTCCGCGCGGGCCCGGTGTCAGGTCGACCGCGATGCGGTCGCCGCCGCCGTTGTCGCCGAAGACGATCCAGCCGGGGGGCCGACCAGCCCCTGCACGGCGGCGTCGGGCGGGGTGACGACCGCCTTCATCGCCGCGAACTTCCAGGGGGACGGACGGGACTGCGTGTCGGCGAGGTACAGGTCATCCAGGGAGGAGAGCTCGCAGCCGACCGCATCGGAGACGCGCTCCGCCGCCTCGTAGCCGTCGTTCCAGTCCTCCCACCGTGCCCTGGTCACGCGGTAGAGCACCTTCAACTCGTCGGGCGACACGACGCCGAGGCGCGCTTCCGCGGCGGCGATCTCCGCCTCGGTGGCGCCGATGGCATCGGGGATCCGCTCGCGGAGCGTCCGCTCCAGCGACGCCAGATCCACCGACGGGGCGGGCAGCGCTCCGGGGATCCGTCGGGAAGGCGGCGCCAGGGCTCGGGGACGGCATCCTCGACCAGGATGAGCGAACCCGGATGCGGATTGCCGATGCCGGGGCTCCGCGGCGGGGCTGGGATTGAGCAGGTGGAGTACGGCACTCCCGTCGGGCGAGATCTCCGCCGCGAACGAGATGTCGTCGACACCCGAGTCCGCGAGTGCGTCGCGTACCCGCTCCACCGCGTCGAACTCGTCCTGCATGTCCTCCATCTGGAGGGCTCGTCCGGGTTGCGGGCGCCGCCGCGGCATGGGCAGGCTCCACCCGTGCCGGCCGATCTGTCCCGCCACGTAGCCGCCCGGTGCGGCGATGCTCTCCGCGTTGGCGGTCCGCGGAACCCGCAGCACGGGCTCCCAGGTCGCGAAGTCATGTATCGAGGACGACGGCGGCCTCCGGTTGCTCTGGTGAACTGGCCTCGCGCCCTAACGAGTACGCGCGTCTGATAGTCGGTCAAAGAGCCGAGGAGCGCCGCCGACCTGGGACGAAGGGACCTGTTCGGGCTCCCGTTCGTCGCCGGGAAAGCTGCACTCCTCAGGTGAAGAAGCGCATCGGGTCCTCCTCGCGTGTATGTGTGGAGGGAGACGGCGACTGCGTGGCGACACAGGCCGTCGCCGAGTTGCTCATGGCTACGAGTTGTAGCCTCCCGACACCTCGATGTCGGCCGGCCGGGTCGACCCGCGCCGCCTCGACGTGGTCGTCGCGAACCTGGTCGGCAACGCGCTCCGCCACGGCGCAGACCCCGTAGAACTGCTCCTGCACGCACCGGAGTCGGCGGACGCGGACGACACGGGGTGGGCGGTCATCTCATCGGTGGCCCAGTACGTTGACCACCCGCCCGTTGGGATCACGAACGAAGAACCGGCGCACTCCCCACTCTTCGTCCTGCAAGGGGTGCACGATCTCCGCGCCGCTGACGCGCATGACCTCATAGGCCGCGTCCACGTCATCCACCTCCACGCTCATGTCGGGCGTGACCGGTGCTGTCTTGTCACTGGTCATCAAGCTGACCTGTGCCGCCGGGTGGGACGGCGAGGCGAGCGTGACGATCCAGCCGTGGTTCATGACCTCTTCGAAGCCCAGCAGGCCGTAGAACTCCCGGCTCTCCCGCACGACTTCCGACTGGACATTGGGCACGACACGACGAACGGCCATCGACGACTCCAGGTGAGAGCGAATCTGTCCCTACGTCTCACCGTACGATGACGTCGCGGTCGGCCTCGGCGAAACCTCCTCGGGCGGCACTCGTCACCGTCCTGGTAGTCGCACCTGGACCTCCTGCAGCACCCACCCGTTGCCGTCCGGATCGCTGAACGAGGCGTACGAAGCGTAGCTGCGGCCCTCTGGATCGGGGCCGTCCGCCTGATCCTGCACTCCGGCGTCGTAGACGTTGTGGTAGATCTCGCTCACCTCGACGCCTCTGCTGATCAGGTCGGCACAGGCCTGCTCCAAGTCGGAGACCACAAGGTAGTTGTGGGCGGAGCCCGGCGCCGCGGGAGTGATCCCGCGGCCGAAGTGAATCGAGCATTCCGACCCTGGTGGCGTGAGCTGCACGAGCCGGAATCTCGGACTGGCCTCGAAGTCCGCATCGAGCCGCCACCCCAGGCTTCGATAGAAGTGCAGCGCGCGACTGACGTCGGTGACCGGGATGACGGCGACCTCGAGCCTCATGCTCATGGTCGGCTCCTTGACGACGTCCGTTGCGCCGTCCTGCTCTCTCTGCTGGGTGCTCATGGCGATCTCCCATGACGGCCGCCCGGTTCGGCTGTGGCCCCTGATAGGCCTCCACCGGCGGGAACCCGAGCACCGGCTCCGGGTCACCCATGGACCGACTACGCGGTAGTTGTCGTAGGACCGATGATATTGGCGATGGCGGCTGACGGCGCGCCGAGTTCGTCGTTCCCCGGGTGAACCAAGGCCACCGGAGATCCTTCATTGACATTATGCAGGTAAGTGCCTGCATAATGGAGTGTGACCCTCGAAGCCGGAGCGATGGACTTGCTCTTCAAAGCGCTGGCCGACCCCACCCGGCGGCTCCTGCTCGACCGCCTGCGCGAGCGCAACGGCCAGACGCTGAGCGAGCTGTGCGAGCGGTTGGACATGAAGCGCCAGTCGGCGACGCAGCATCTCGACATCCTGGGGCAGGCCAACCTCGTGACCGTCGTGCGACGGGGACGGGAGCGACTTCACTACCTCAACCCGACACCGATCCACGAGATGGAGGAGCGCTGGATATCGGGGTTCGACAAGCCCCGCCTGCAAGCGATCAGTGCCATCAAGAACCAGGCAGAGGAGTACGCCATGACCGACGGACCCACGTCCGTGCCGACCTACGTCTATGTCACCTACATCCGCGCAAGCGCGGAGCAGGTGTGGCAGGCCCTGACGGACGCGGACCTGACGGCGCGCTACTGGGGACACGCCAACGTCTCGGACTGGCAGCAGGGTTCGACCTGGGAGCACCGACGCGTCGACGGCTCAGGTGCCGTCGACGTCGTCGGTCAAGTGATCAAAACCGAGCCTCCGACGCGCTTGGTCATCACCTTCGAGGACGCCCCCGACGCCGAAACGCCGAGGGAACCGTCGGTGGTCACCTTTCTCGTCGAACCACACGAGGACATCGTCCGCCTCACCGTGACCCACGAGAAGCTCCCCGACCAGGAGATGCTCAACGGCATCTCGCGGGGATGGCCGGCCGTGTTGGCGAACCTCAAGTCGCTGCTCGAGACCGGCGATGTCCTCCCGCAGGCGCCATGGGAGATGTCTCCCGGGCACGCCTGAGACGGCACTCGCCACTGCCCTTCCCGTACTCACCCTCGCGAGCGTCCGCGGAAACCCACGCACGACCGCAGAAAGAAGTCGACATGATGGACACCACCCCGCTGCGGGACGCCTACCGCTCGCTGCTGGACGCTGCCGCCACCGTGGCCGGCTCCGGCGAGACGAGCCCCGTCCCGCCGGCCGGCGAATGGAACGCCGAGCAGATTCTGGCGCACGTCGCCCTCGTCAACGCCGCCACCATCGCCGCGGTCTCCTGCGTCGCCGCGGGATCGAACACGACGTACGACAACCGCATGGCGCTCGACACCTGGACCATCGAACGCCTCATCGCGCTCGCCGGCGGCAACACTGGGCTCCGAGACCGCATCCGTCTCCAAGGCGACGCCCTCTGCGCACTCGGCGGACCGACGCTGAGCGACGCCGAACTCGACACGCCCGTGCCGACCCGTCTCCTGTCCAAGGGCACCGTCCTGGTCGATCAGCCGATGCCGCTGAGAGACCTCATCACCGGCCTCGCGGAAGTGGAGCTGCCCGGCCACACCAAACAGCTCCTGGCCCTCCTGGGTTGATCACCCCCCGAGTTCTCACCCGGGCGTGGTCCGACGAGGCGGCCAGTAAGTAGAACTGAAGCTTTCCGAAACAAAAGCTAACTGGAACTTCTCCTTCTGGTCGCAGATGGTGGAGCCATGTCCACCCGCATCACGTCTCCCCGCTTCCTCGCCCTGGCCGGCACCGTGGTGCTGTGGGCGTCGGCCTTTCCCGCCATCAGGGTCGGCATCGACGGTCTGGGAGCGGCGGCGCTGTCGTTCCTGAGGCTCCTGATCGCCGCCGTCGCGCTGCTGGCCGTGGCACCCTTCGCGAAGGTACGGCTGCCGCGACGCGGCGACCTGCCGCTGATCACCCTGTGCGGGGTCACCGGCATGACCGCGTACCAGCTCCTGCTCAACTGGGGCGAAGTGCACGTGCAGGCCGGGACCGCGAGCCTGCTCATCGCGATCGCCCCCGTCTTCAGCGTGCTGCTCGGAAGTCTGTTCCTCGGCGAGCGGCTCACCCACACCATCGTCGTCGGCAGCGTCGTCGCGCTCGTGGGCGCGGCCGTCGTCAGCCTGGCCGAGGGCACCGGCGGGTTCTCCGTCTCGGCCCTCGTCATCCTGGCGGCCGCCGTGGTCCAAGGGGTCTACCACTTCGCGAGCAAGCCCCTGCTGCGCCACTACACCGGGCTGGAGGTCGCTACCTACGCGATGGTCGCGGGTACGGTCTTCGCACTGCCCCTGATCCCCGCCACCTGGCACGCGACCGCCCACGCCCCGGCCGCCGCGCTCGCTTCCGCCGCCTACCTGGGCCTCCTGCCCTCCGCCCTCGGCTTCGTCATCTGGGCCTACGCGGTTGCCCGGCTGCCGCTCGCCGTCTCCACCGCGGCCCTGTACCTGGTGCCGCCGGTGGCGCTGATCGTCTCCTTCGTCTGGCTGGGGGAGGTGCCCCGTCCCATCGCACTGGCCGGTGGAGCGATCAGTGTCGCGGGAGTGATCCTGATCAGCCGGCACAGGCAGAACCACAATGCCACCAACGCCCCCGCCGTGGACGGGTCCGAACCGCAAGGAGCCGCTTGTGCTTGACGTACGCCGCCTGCGCATCCTCCAGCACCTGGCCGCCTACGGAACCGTCGCGGCCACGGCGGATGCGCTGCACCTGACAGCACCGGCTGTCTCCCAGCACCTCGCCGCCCTGCAGAAGGAGGCCGGCACGCCCGTCGTCGAGAAACACGGCCGCACGCTGCGCCTGACCGCGGCCGGGGAACTGCTGGTGGCCCACACCGAGGTCATCCTGGCAGAGCTCGCGGCGGCCGAGTCGGGCCTGGCGGCGATGAAGGGAGGCCGCCGCGGCACGGTACGGATCAGCGCCTTCGCCTCCGCCGCCCGCACCCTCGTTCCACCCTTGTTCGAACGTCTCGCCGGCCCCGATATCGCCCCCGGCAACGGCACCGGTGCCGCCCGGGATCTCTCGCTACGGCTCTCCGTCCAGGAGCCCGACGAGGCCCTCGACGAACTCCACAAACGCTCGACCGACCTCGCCCTGGTGCACAGCTACACCGTGCTGCCGCGCAGTGTCCCCGCGGCGTGGGAGCAGTCGGTCCTGATGGAAGAACCGGTCCTGCTCGCCCTGCACCCCGACCGGGCCGGACTGGAGGGCCTCGCCGCCGGGCAGCCCGCGGACCTGTCCCGTCTCGCGCATCTGCCGTGGCTGACCCCCGGCCCGGAGACCTCCTGCTACGAGATGATCCAGCGGGCCTGCGGCGCGGCCGGCTTCGTCCCGGACATCCGGGCCGCCAGCAGCGATTTCTCCGTGCTGACGGCGCTGGCCGCCGCCGACGCCGGTGCCGTCCTGGTTCCCCGCATGGCTCTGCCGGACCACACCGCGCCCCTCAGTCTCCACCCCCTGGTCCGTCCCGTGTCCCGGACCGTCTTCACGGTCAGCCGCGCGGGCACCGGCAAGCACCCCGATCTGCGGGCCGTACTGGACCTGCTGCACGAGACGGCCACGGCGCTCGACGACAGGGGCGGCAACCGGCCCGGCCGGCCCCGGTGATCGTTGGCTCCGGCGGTGATGAGCCCCCCGCACTGGAGCACAGCGGCCGCCCCGCGCAACCTCGAAGAGCGCTGCCCCCTCATACCAGGGGAACCCACCCGGATACTCGGAGAGGAGCGCCTGTTGGCCGGTCAGTTGTCCCGCCGGAAGTTCATGGTCTACTCGCTCGCGGCGTCCACACTGACCGTCGCGGCGCCCATCGGCTGCGACACGTCGTCGGCGGAGGGTGTCGAGCCCACCGCGGCGGAGGTGCACGGGCCGTCCCGCGTCCTGGTGACCGGCGCGGACGACGAGATGCTGGTCCTGGAGGTCACCGCGGCCAACAAGGTGGTCGTACGACTGCCGCGCGTCGAGGTCGGGCAGGGCATCACGACCGCGGTCGCCATGATGATCGCCGAGGAACTGGACGCCCGGCTCGCCGACATCGACATCCCGCTCGCCGAGGCCCGCACCAAGGGGAACCAGTACACCGGCGGCTCAAGTTCCGTCCGTTCCCTGTACGGTCCCGCCCGCGCGCTCGCCGCCACCGCCCGGGCCCGGCTGGTGACCGCGGCCGCCCGGCGCTGGCACCTGCCCGCCCGGAGCCTGCGTACGCGGGACAGCAGGGTGGTCGCCCCCGACGGCCGTACGGCCACCTTCGGATCGCTGACTGCGGCCGCCGCCCGGATCCACCGGCCCGATGTGTCGAGCGAGCCCAAGCCCGCGTCCCGGCACAAGGTGATCGGACGGCCGACAGGCCGGATCGACGCGCGGGACATCGTCACGGGCAAGGCGAAGTACGCCGGGGACCTGGAGGTCGCCGGGGCGAAGCCGACCGTGGTGGCCCGGCCGCCGACGCTCGGTGGGCGCCTCGTGTCGGTCGACGACCGGGCGGCCCGCGCGATGCCCGGCGTTCACGCGGTGGTCAAGGTCGCCGGCGGTGTCGCCGTGGTCGCGGAGTCCTTCCACCACGCTTTCAAAGCCCGCGACGCCCTGCGCGTCACCTGGAAGCCCGGCCCGTTGGCGCCGTTGTCCGACGCCGCCATACGTTCCCGGCTACGGGCCGCCGTTCCCTCGGTCGGCGCGCCGCCGCGCGGATCGGCGCAGGTCGAGGGCGAGTTCGAGTTCGCCTTCGTCAGCCATGCCCCGATGGAAGTGCTGACGGCGGTGGCGGACGTACGCGCCGACGGTGCGGAGATCTGGTTCTCCTCCCAGACACCGATGGACGCGCGGGAAAGCATCGCCTCGGCGATCGGAGTGCCGAAGTCGAAGGTCCGGGTCCATGTCGTGCGCGGCGGCGGCTCGTTCGGCCGGCGGCTGAACTACGATGCCGCGATCGAGGCCGCCCTGATCTCGAAGGCGGCACGGCGACCGGTGAAGCTGATGTGGAGCCGCGGGGACGACATCCGGCACGGCCGGATGCGCCCGGCCTCCCATCACCACATCCGGGCCAGCCATGCGCACGGCAGGGTGGTGGCCTTCAGCCATGCGATGGCCTCGGTGAGTGAGTCGTTCGAGCGGCAGAGCCTGGCCGCTCAGGGCGGCGTGGCCGTGCAGGGCGGTGTGGCCACAGTGGCCGCGGGCCCGCTGCCCAGCGACAGCGGCCTCTACGACTTCGGGCGTGTATCGGGGAGTTCGGGCTCGGTTGAGCTGGCGATGCCCCTCGGAGCCTGGCGGTCGGTGGACTCCGGGACGATGCGCACCGCGGAGGAGATCGTCGTCGACGAGGTCGCCGCCAAGCTGGGCAAGGACTCGGTGGCCTTCCGGCGCGACACGCTCAGGAACAAGGCCGTCAAAGCCGTACTCGACAAGGTAGCGACCGCCGGGAACTGGGGTCGGCCCCTGCCGTCCGGCCAGGCACAGGGTGTGGCCGTCCACGAGGAATACGGCTCCTGCGTGGCCTGCCTGGTCGAGATCGACGCCACCGACCCGAAGAACCCGCGGGTGACCAGGGTGGTGATGGCGGCCGATGTCGGAATGGCCGTCAACCCGCGCGGACTCGAGGCCCAGCTCATGGGTACGGCCGTCGACGGCATCTCCACCGTGCTGCGGGCCGGACTGCACATCGACCGGGGTGCGGTGCGCGAGGGGAGCTTCGCCGACTTCCGCTACGCCCGCCAGCAGCACTCCCCGCTGCGCTTCGAGGCGTACATCATGCCGTCACGGCACGAGCCCGGCGGGGCCGGCGAACTCGGCGTGCCGGCGGCGGCCGGTGCCGTGGCGAACGCCTACGCCCGCGCGACCCGTACCAAGCCCCGCCGCTTCCCGATCAACTTCTGATCGCTGTCCGAGAAGGTGCTGATGCCCTCCTATTCCTTCGTCCTCAACGGAAAGCCGGTCACCGTCGAGGCCCCCGCCGACATGCCGCTCCTGTGGGTACTGCGCGACCTGCTGCACGTCACCGGGCCCAAGTACGGCTGTGGCGTGGGCGTTTGCCGTGCCTGCACCAGCCACCTGGACGGGGCGGAGATCCAGCCCTGCGTCGTCCCTGTCGCCGACTGCGTGGACCGCGGGGTCACCACCATCGAGGGCCTGGCCGACGGCGACACCCTGCACCCCGTACAACAGGCGTGGCTCGACTGCGATGTCGCTCAGTGCGGCTTCTGCCAGCCGGGCCAGATCATGGCCGCCGCGGCCCTGCTCAAAAGGACGCCCCGGCCCACCGACGACGACATCGACCGTATCGAGAACGTCTGCCGCTGCGGCACGTACTCCCGGATCCGTGAGGCGATCAAGAAAGCCTCCGCCGCCGACGACAATGTCAACCGCCCTGGTCGGAGCCGTCCTTGAGGCACGAGGTGGCGTTCGGTCCCGGTGGGGTCAGGCGTCCGCGACCGTCGCCGTGACGGGCGTGCCGATCTCGACCGTACGGCTGACCGTGCAGAGCCGTTCGTGGGAGGTCTTGACCGCTCGGGGGAGGATCGCGCGGGCGCGGTCGCCGAGGTCGCCGTCCGGGAAGGTGACGGAGAAGGTGACCACGAGGTCGGTCATCCGGTTTCCGGACTCGTCGCTGATCTTGTCGCCGGTGACGGAGACGGCGAACCCGGTGGGCTCCGCGTGGCGGGCGGTGGCGACATCGACGTCGGCCGCGGTGCAACCCCCGATCGCGGCGAGCAACAGCTCGACCGGGGTGAAGTCGGTGCCGCCGTGGGGATCGGAGCTGGTGCCGAAGCTGATCGTGCCGCCGCGGGGGTTCGTCGCGGTGAAGTGGCCGGTGCCGGTCCGCTGGATGGTGACGGAGCGCAGGGTGTTTTCGGTCATGCCGACGACACTAACGCGCAGGTTGAGAGACCTGGCTCTGTCGACGGTGCAACGCGAGAAACGGCGCCCGCGCGTCCCCGCGCCGGCTTACGGGGTGCTTCTCAGGGGGTGCAGTACGGCGGCGCCGACCCGCAGGAGCGCGGACAGGGGTGGCTCGACCCATCGGGTCAGTTCGCGCTGCAGGGCCGGGTCGAGCTCGATGGTCACCCGGACGTATCGGGTGTGCAGGTGAGTGACCTTGGCGGGGCGGGATGCGGCGACGTCGGGTTCGCGCTGCAGTGCCGCTCGGTAGGTGTCCTTGCGCTGGTTCACGCCTTGTCCTGACGTTTGATGAGTTCGTCTGCGAGGTCCATGTACGCCGAGCCCTTGACCTCGACCGGGCTGCCGAACGACTGGGCGTACAGGTCGAGTCGGGGAATGTGGGTGGACAGCACGTCGAAGCCCCGCTCGGTGAGGGCTTCGCGAGCGTCGGCGTCGGGGCCGGTGCGCGTGGCATCGGGACGATTGGTGCGGTTCAGCAGGACAGCGGCACGGGCCGGCTGCGCCCGCAGCGACTGCACGTCGCTCATCTCGCTGCCGATGGGCGCCATGCGATCCAGCTCGATGGGGGCCGGGGTCAGCGGCACGATCCACTCGCTCGCGTATCTCATGATGCTCCGCGCGATGTGGGCATGGTCCTCCAGCTGCGGGGCGTCGAACACCACGGACTGTCGGTTGCCGAGAAAGTCGTTCACGCGCCGGTGCACGTCGCCCACCGGAAAGGCGATCACAGGAAACGGGAAGCCTCCTGCCAGTTCGCTCCAGCGCAAGGCGGAGGAGGCGGGGTCACTGTCCACCAGCAGGGGTGAGAGGCCCGACTCGTGCAGGGCGTGGGCCAACCAGACCGCGCTGGTCGTCTTTCCCACTCCGGGTTTCAGGTTCACAAAGGCATAGCTCAGCGACACGAGACGCAACGCTAACGGTCGCGAGCGGCCGACTGCCGTCGGCGCGGCACACGCTCCCCCTTTTCACCCTGCGGCGCCGGGAATCATTCGTAGGGGCTAACGCGGGAGGCCGACGGCGGGTCAGTCGGCCAGTGCGGAGGCCAGTTCTCGCGCGGCTTGCACGAGTTCCTTGTCCGGTTCGTCGAGCAAGCGCTGGAGCGCCTCGCGATGGGCGCGTACGGCTCGACGTGCGTCGCGTTCCCATCCCACGTAGTTCTCGCGGCGATTGAGCAGCTTGGGGTAGGCAACGGCCGTACTCTCCCACTGCCGGGCGTCGGCGATGCTCTTCAGCAGCTGAAGGACCTGCACACGGCAGGGGACCTGAGGGAGCTCGGCGATTTCCCACAGGAAGGGGACCGTGGCGGCGGTGGCCTGGTCCACGACGAAGCCGTACTGGCAGATGCGTTGCCGTAGACGCGCGAGCGCGGCAACGGCGGTGTCTTCGTCACCCGTGGTGATGGCCGCGAGCAGGAAGGGGATGCCCGTGGCGGACCCGGTGGAATCCTGGAGCTCGCGCCATGGGACGTCTCTCAGGTTCTTGAGGGTTGTCTCCATGTCCGCTCCCACGAGAGGTGTTGCGTGATGCCGTGCGCCGGGAGGCTCTGCCGATGCGGCGCCGGTCATGTCGGACCCTGCCAGGGCGGTGATGTCGGCCGAGACAGGGGAGTGGGCAGCATCGCCCAGACGGTCTTGCCGGCACGTGAGCGAGTCCAGCCCCAGTGCTCGGACAGTTCTTCGACGATCCGCAGGCCGCGGCCGTGGACATCCAGCGGGGCGTCCGTGCGTGGGCAGACGGGCGGGCTGTCGTACTGATCGGTGACGGCGCACACGAGATGGGCGCGTCGAAAGGTCAGATTCAACCGCACGCCGTTCTGCCCGGCGGGGGAGTGCGGTGCCGCGTGAAGCACCGCGTTCGTGGCCAGTTCATTGACGATGAGGACGGCGTCGTCAATGCGGTGGTCCAACGCCCAGTGGCCAAGGGTGCGGCGGGTGAAGGCGCGCGCTTGAGCGAGCCCCTGGTTGGTACCGGTGATGCGCAGGCTGGCGAATCTGGGTGAGTTGCACGCGGGATCGCTCCCCCCGGGCCGCCCTTGCCCCGCGATGGAGGAGCGCGCTTCTTCCATGAGTGAGCCGGTCGGAGCGGCTCGACCCGACGATGGCGCGGCCTTGCCGCTTGCAAGGCTCGGTGCTTGGCGTGCAGGTAACGACACGACATCTCCCTGATGCGACGTCAGGTGCGGGGCGGCGACAGTGCGGTTGACGCCCGAGCTATTATCCATCCTGACAGCGCCCGTCGTGCAATTTCACGGGAAATTGCACGAGTGGGTGGCTGGGGCAGGCCGCGCGGGTTCGGTCCGCCCCAGTGGGCGGCCGACCTGTACACCGTGGTGGAACGTGAGCAAGGAGAGTGCGGTGCCGTCAGTGCGAAACGGAATGCGGGCCAGTTCACTGGGCGTTCGCTGGGTGAAGAGCCGGCACAGCAACGCCGAGGGCAACTGCGTCGAGGTGGCATCCCTGGCCGAGGGAGGTGTGGCGCTGCGCAACTCGCGCGACCCCGACGGGCCGGCCCTCATCTACACAGCGGCTGAAGTGGCCGCTTTCCTGGCCGGGGCGAAGGAGGGGGAGTTCGACCATCTGGTGTGAAGCGGAGTCGAACGATTCCACTTCTGCCGACGCGTGCGACAGTAGGCCGCGGGATGCGAGGATGGACTTCGTCGTCTGCCGTTCTACAGGGAGTCCAGGATGTCCGCCGAGTCACCTCGTGTCTCCCGCCTCGAACCGTATCTGACGCGGACCGAGCCCGCTCCGACCTTGCTGAAGATGCTGGTCGGTGTCCAGCTCGCGGGCATCCGCGAAGACGCCGGCCTCGCGCAGGAACAGGCCGCTCGCGCCATCGGGTTCAGTCCGGCGAAGCTGTCGCGCATAGAAGCGGGCAAGGGCCGTCGGCCGCCCACGGAAGGGGACGTCCGCGCACTGTTGGAGCTCTACAAGACCAACGACCACGAGGCGTCGGTTCTGCTCCAGTTGCTGCAGCGTGCCGGTGAGCCGGGATGGTGGCAGCGCTACGACAAGCGGCTGATGCCCGAGTGGTTCGATCGGTTGGTAGGGCTGCAGGAGGCCGCTGCGGCCATCCGCACCTTCGAGATCCAGTACGTCCCCGGTCTGCTGCAGACTCCGGCCTACACCAGGGCAGTCGTGGAGCGCGGTCTGCCCACGGCACCGGCCGGTGAGGTGCAGCGCCGTGTCGAACTGCGCATGCGCCGACGTGAACTGCTGGGTCGCGAGGACGGTCCGCAACTGTGGGCGATCATCGACGAGTCGGTCCTGTTGCGCGTACTGGGCAGCCGCGAGGTGATGCGCGAGCAGCTCGAGTACCTCGTGGAAATGGCTCAGCGTCCCCAGGTGACGTTGCAGATCGTGCCCCTGGACGTGACGAACGCCTCCGCGCCCGCCATCCCCATCACCTACCTGCGCTTCGGCGGCCTCGATCTGCCCGACATCGTCTACCTGGAGCACATCAGGAGCGCGAACTTCCTGGAGGACCGGGACGAGACCGAAGAGTACCGACTGGCTCTGGACCGTCTGGGAGACGAAGCCCTCACCCCGCGGGATTCACTGACGCTGTTGCGGGACACGACCGCGGGGCGCTATTCGACCTCGTGACCGCCTCCGGCTCCACCGGCCGAATCCCGGTGGAGCCGACGGGGGCAGTCCCGTGGTCCTGCGGTCTTATTGGATCCGGCCGGCGCCGCCGAACTCGACCCATTCCTGGGTGAGCTGACGGGGTGCGACCTCGCTGTCGGGCCGCCAGGTGGACACCTCCACCAGACCGGGCTCCAGGACGTCGAGTCCCTCGAACCACTCCGCCACGTCCTTCTCCTGGCGGACCCTGCCCCAATGACCCTGGGTCGCCTGATCCATGAAGTCGGTGACGAACTCCCGGACCTTCTCGTCCTCGCTGACCAGCTGACACATCACCATGAAGCTGCCGGGCACGAGCCGTTCGGCCACCCGGTGGGCCACGGCGAGCGGACCGTCGGCCTCGCCGTCCGGAATGCAGTGGAAGACCGAGTTGAACAGCACGGCTACCGGCTGCGAGAAGTCGAGCAGGCGCTGAGTGTCCGGGTGGGAGAAGATCTTCTCCGTGTCACGCAGATCGGCGTGGATGACCGTGGTGCGGTCATTCTGGTCCAGCAGCGCCCGTCCGTGCACCAGCACCATCGGATCGTTGTCGACGTACACCACGCGCGACGAGGGATCGACGCGTTGCGCGACCTGGTGGACGTTCTCCTGGGTGGGCAGGCCTGACCCGTGGTCGAGGAACTGCCTGATTCCGTACTCGGCTGCGAGCGTCCCGACGACCCGCTGCAGGAAGCGCCGGTTGTTCAGCGCCAAGGCGCGTGTGCTGGGCACGACCTTGTCCAGCTCCGCGCAGGCTGCCCGATCGGCCGCGTAGTTGTCCTTGCCGCCCAGGTAGTGGTCGTACATTCGAGCGGCCGTGGGTACGGTGGCGTCGATCTTCGTGGACAACTGCTTTCCAGCCTGCATCGTTCCCCCAGCTCCAAGCTGCTTCTAGTGGCTTGGCTTGACAGACAATACATCCTAGGCAGTGGGCAATTGGGGATACCAGCCTGTTGACCGAGGATCTCCGGGACAGCACCTGCGGGACCCTCTGGCCCGGCGCGTGTCCGGTCCTCGCCGTGGCACCGTGCGGCCGTGCCGCCCGGTGAGGAAACATGGGACCGCAAGTGATGAAAAACCGAGGTGGAGGTGCGGGTACATGCAGCACGAACGAGCGGGCACTCCGGCCGGTCCCGAGGACCTCGTCGACGTGGCCCGGCTGGTCACGGCGTATTACGCGCTGCACCCCGACCCGGCGGAACCCGGCCAGCGCGTGGCCTTCGGCACGTCCGGACATCGTGGGTCGTCACTGGCGACCGCGTTCAACGAGGACCACATCGCCGCGACGAGCCAGGCCATCTGCGAGTACCGCGAGGGCCAGGGCATCGACGGTCCCCTCTTCCTGGGCGCCGACACCCATGCCCTGTCGGAGCCCGCGAAGGTCACCGCACTGGAGGTGTTCGCGGCCAACGGAGTGTCGGTGCTCCTCGACAGCTCGGACGGCTACACGCCCACTCCGGCGGTCTCGCACGCCATTCTCACCCACAACCGCGGACGGACCTCGGGTCTCGCGGACGGGGTCGTGGTCACCCCCTCCCACAACCCGCCCGCCGACGGTGGCTTCAAGTACAACCCGCCGAACGGCGGCCCGGCCGGCTCCGAGGCGACATCCTGGATCCAGGACCGGGCCAACGAACTCATCGAGGGCGGACTCAAGGGCGTACGGCGCATCCCCTACACGAGGGCGCTGGCCGCCCCCGGTACCGGCCGCTACGACTTCCTCGGCACCTACGTGGCCGATCTGCCGAACGTGCTGGACCTGGACGCGATCCGCGCGGCCGGCGTGCACATCGGCGCGGACCCCCTGGGCGGGGCCTCGGTCGCCTATTGGGGACGCATCGCCGAACAGCACGCGCTCGACCTGACGGTGGTCAACCCGCTCACCGACCCGACCTGGCGATTCATGACGCTGGACTGGGACGGCAAGATCCGTATGGACTGCTCGTCGCCCTACGCCATGGCCTCGCTCATCGAGCAGCGCGACCGTTTCCGGATCGCCACGGGCAACGACGCCGACGCCGACCGCCACGGGATCGTCACACCGGACGCCGGGCTCATGAACCCCAACCACTACCTCAGCGCAGCCATCTCCTATCTGTACTCCCACCGGGACCAGTGGCCCGCGGACACCGGGATCGGCAAGACGCTGGTGTCGTCCGGCATGATCGACAGGGTCGCCGCCGACCTGGGGCGTCAACTGGTCGAAGTGCCCGTGGGATTCAAGTGGTTCGTGGACGGGCTGGTCAGCGGCTCACTCGGGTTCGGCGGGGAGGAGTCGGCCGGCGCGTCCTTCCTGCGCCGCGACGGTTCGGTGTGGACCACCGACAAGGACGGCATCATCCTGGCCCTGCTCGCCTCCGAGATCACGGCGGTGACCGGGAAGACCCCCTCGGAGCACTACACCGCGCTGACCGCACGCTTCGGCGCCCCGGCGTACGAGCGCATCGACGCGCCGGCTTCCCGCGAGGAGAAGGCCCTCCTCGCGAAGCTCTCGCCCGCGCAGGTCAGCACGCACACCCTTGCCGGAGAAGCGGTCACCGCGGTGCTCACCCATGCTCCGGGCAACGACGCGGCCATCGGCGGTATCAAGGTGACCACCGCCAGCGCCTGGTTCGCGGCCCGTCCTTCGGGCACCGAGGACGTCTACAAGATCTACGCCGAGTCGTTCCTCGGAGCCGATCACCTGCGCCAGGTACAGGAGGAGGCGAAGGCCGTGGTCTCGGCGGCATTGAGCGGCTGACAGCACGCGTGCGACCCGAGCGGATCCGGACAAGGGCTGTTCCCGCAACGGCCCTTGTCCGCAAAGGTCCTTCAGTCCGTCAACCGGCGTCCCGACCACCGCCTGCCGCTGCCGCCGAACTGCCTTCGGCCACGGTCGAGATGTCGATGTCCCACTCCAGGTGCTGGAGGAGGTCGTCGTCCCCGGGGCGGGGAGCGGGCGCTCTTTGACCGGCGCGTGACGGTGTGTGGAAGCCACGGGAGATCCTGCCGCTGGTCGTGATGTTGTGCTCCACGCGCGGGCGACGGAGGGCCTCGTAGAGGGAGAGCGCGGACTCGGTGTCGGGCGCGTCCCGCAGTGACTTCGCGAGTACGACAGCGTCCTCGAGCGCCATCGACGCTCCTTGCCCGGTCGCGGGGGAGGCCGCGTGGGCAGCGTCGCCAATGATCAGAGTCCGTCCGTGCCGCCATCGTGTGCCGGTCGGGATCTCGGTCGCGTTGGTGACCATGATGCGGTCGGTGGTGGCCGCGACCACGTCCGCGGCGGGAGTGGCGTCCCCGCGCAGCAACGGCACGAGCAGCCCACGCCAGTGGCCGGGCGTGCCGTGCGCGATGTCGTCGGCGGACAGCGGCGCACCGGCCACACGCGCGAACCAGTACGTCTCTCCGCCGGGCGACACCGCACAGCCGAAGGCGGCCGCCCCGCCCCTCACCATGGTGAAACGCCCGGTTTCCGCGACCAGGGGCGCCGCACTGGCGTAGCCGTAGAAGACGCTCTCACCCGCGAAGCAGGACTGTGTCTCAGGGGCGATCGATCCCCGGACGGTGGAGTTCAGCCCGTCGGCGCCGATCAGCAGGTCGCCGGTCGCGGAGGAGCCGTCGGTGAAACGTGCGGTGACGCGGTCCGGACCCTGCTCGACGGAGGCGAGCCGGGTGCCGCGCCGGAGCTTGATGCCCCGGCGTGCGGCCTCTGCCTGCAGGGCGGCGTTGAACTCGCCGCGGAGCAGGCACCGGTACGCGAGAAGCGGGTCGTGGGCCTCTCCGAGTGGCATCTGTGCCACCTCGGTGCCCGCTGCGTCGAGCACGCTCATGGAACGAAGCGGGAAGCCGACCTCGGTGACCGCGACGGAGGCGTCGATCTGGGCGAGGGCACGCATGCCGTTGCTCGCGAGTGTGAGGAAGGCACCGATGTCCTCGGCCGATTCGGGGTGCGCCTCGTACACGGTGACGTCGAACCCCGCCTTGTGCAGGGCCAAGGCCGTCGCCGTACCGGCGATACCGCCTCCGATGACAAGTATCTCCGTCATGTCGTATCCCCCGGCACCCGTTGGACTCTCGCTCGATGTACCCGCGCAGTGCCCAACGCGTGGGCGCCTGCGAGGGGTTCCCGACCGGTCCCTGGAACTTCCCGGTCGGAGACAGACGTGAGACGGCCGCCTTCTCAGGTGAGCAGGCCCAGGCCGCTGTACCAGAGTGGGCCGGGGTTGAGCCGGTCGCCGTGGAGCTTCATCATCTCGTCGAAGAACTCCAGCGGCGTCGGGTTGCCGGCGAGGAGTCGGATCGCGTCTCGCAGGTATCGGCCGGTCTCGTCCAGGATCCTCGGATCGTCGGGCAGGTCCCTGTTCTTGTGCCCGGCGACTACATGACGCGGGTGGAGCGCGGCGACCCGGTCGATACCTTCGAGCCAGGCCTGGAGGCCGCCGTTGCCGCCTTCCAGCATCATCTGATGCACACCGTTGTAGACGACGTCTCCGGCGACGACGAGACCGATCGACGGTACGTGCAGGACGCTGGAGTCGTCCGTATCGGTGTGGCCGGTCTCGACCGCGCGCAGGACCTGGCCCTCCAGGCGGAACCCCTCGGCCGGTACGGGAACGGCGAGTACCGGGGTGTTCTCGGGGACCTGGGAGAAAGTCCTCGCGAACCCCTCCTCCTTGCCCTTCAGTTGCTCCCGCATCTGCCAGATGGTGCCCTCGGTGGCGTACACGACGGTGTCGTCGTCCCCGAACTGCTCCAACAACGTCGCCGTGCCGAACCAGTGATCGGGGTGGCCATGGGTGATGTACACGTACGCGATCCGCTTGCCGGAGCGCGCCACTCCCTCGGCGACCTGTGCGATCTGCGGGTGGGTCAGCGGCGGATCGACCAGGGCGGCGTCCCGTTCCCCGTAGATGAGGGTGGAGGAGACCGGCGAGGAGACGATCTCGTCGCCGTTCGGCATCCGCAGATCGATCTTCCTGGGGACTCCGTCGGAGACGAGTACCTCGTAGGACAGGGGAGCGGAATGGCTCATTTTCGGCACTTTCCTCATGGATGAGAGACACCGCGAACCACTCTCACACGGAGGGAAGCGGCCTGCCCGTCGAAGGTCTGCGTGCGACCGATCCAGAGGGGGAGGTCGCGCCGGCCGCCCTGCCACTCGATGCCCGGCGGGCGTCCGCGCGATGCTGTCGATCTACCGCGCGCTGCTCCTCGACGCCGAACGGAACCGGCAAACAGTACTCCGGTCACCGATGAACGCCGAGCCCCCGAGCGCCGGCAAAAAGTGACGACATGATCTAGTTCCCCTTTCGGTCGGCTCTCACGGTGCGGAGGACGCTCTCGCGGAGCAGGGAGCGACGTTGTTCGTGAACTTCGGGGGGCTCCTGGGCGGTTGCCGCGTAGACGTTGCTGACCGGTGACCAGGCCATGGACATGGCGATGACCATGGCCATCACGTCGAACGGGTCTCCCTGGCGCACCAGGCCGGCGGCCTGGGCTTCGGCGATGGCACGCAACTTGCGGTCGTCGAGGCGGTCGGGATCGTCCACCAGGTGCCCGGTCGGGCGGCGCTCCAGGCGCGCCCAGGTGGCCAGCCGGATGAGGTCGGGGCGGCGGAGGTACTCGTCGTAGAGCCGTACGGCCCAGTCCGCGAGGTCGGTGGCGTCGATCGGGACGACGTTCACGATCCGCTCCAGCGAGCCGAAGAAGATGGCGTCGAAGAGCCCTTCCTTGTTTCCGAAGTAGGCGTAGAGCTGTGCCTTGTTCGTGCGCGCGGCGGCCACGATCCGCTCGATGCGTGCGCCGGCGATCCCGTGCTCGGCGAACTCACGGGTCGCCATATCGAGGATGCGCTGGTACGTCGCCGCTCCGCGCGAGGTCAGGGGCCGGTCTGTCATGTCCGCCAGGCTACCAAACAGAACAGTTGGTTTGCCTGGTGCGGCAGGTGTGTCTTCGCTGAGATAGACCGAACAGTCTGTTTAAGGAGATGCGCGGTGCGGACAACAACTGGCTGGCAGGCGGACGGCCCGACGGCGACGTGGGGAGTACGCCATGTGCCGGGCCGGCCAGGAGAACTTCTGCCACGCCTTCCCGACCCTGACCTACGGCGGCGTCGACCGGCACGACGGATCGACCACCCTGGGGGGCTACTCCCGCGAGTACGTGGTCCGCGACCGGTTCGCCCACCCTCTTCCCGCCGGTCTGGACCCGGCCGCCGCCGCTCCTCTGCTCTGCGCCGGGATCACCGTCTGGGAACCGCTGCACACCTTGGGCGTGGGGCCGCACAGTCGCGTCGCCGTGGCGGGGCCGGGTGGCCTGGGCCATCTCGCGGTCAAGTTCGCCGTGGCTCTCGGGGCTGACACCTCGGTCATCAGCCGCTCACCCGACAAGCTCGACGATGCTCGTCGTCTCGGCGCCCACGGTCTCGTCGTCTCCACGGACCCGGAACAGCTGGCCGACGCCCGTGACCGGTTCGACGTCGTCATCGACACCATCTCCGCCCCGCACGACCTGGGGCCCTATCTGCGCCTGGTCGCCATGGACGGGACGCTCAGCCACCTCGGACACCTCGGACCCGTCACCGTGGAGACCATCGACCTCCTCGTGGGACGCAAGAGGCTCAGCTCCGCAGGCAGCGGCGGCAGGCCCGCGACCACCGCCATGCTCGATTTCTGCGCCGAGCACGGCATCACCGCCGACATCGGGCTCCTCCCCTCGGCACGCGTGAACGAGGCCCTCGAACGCCTCGGCCGCAACGACGTCCGCTACCGCTTCGTCCTCGACATGTCCGACCTGGCAGCCTGAAGGAGGTGCCGCTCGGCTGAAATTCCGGCTCGGTGTCCGTCGGCCTGAACCTCAAGTCGTGCCGTGCGACGGCGACAAGAAGCGTGTGTTCACCCGCGACCGGTGCCCCGGGGGCGGGTACGAGGGCGGCGCCCCCACTCCACGGCGGCCGTCCCGATCAACCCTGGCGGGCCGCGTCGCGCTGTCGGGGTGTGTAGTCCGGCGGTCGTGGGGGACCATGGAAGGCGACGCGCCTGTGGAGACAGGCAGGCCGCGCTCCAGGCCGGCGGATCACCCCGCGTGCTGTCGGCCGCGGAAGGAGTGCCTGTGATGAGCGAAGCCGAATGGCCGTCGGGCATCGACTGGGCTCGCACCCGCCGCGACAGCGAGCCGTCGCAGCCGAGCGGGCTGATGGACCTCCTCGGCGTCGCGGCGACACTGCTGGACGCGGACGGAAGGATCGTCCTGTGGAGTCCCCAGGCGGAGGAACTGTATGGCTACACCGCGGAGGAGGCGCTCGGACAGTACGCCGCACTGCTGCTTGTCCGTGAAGAGGACTGGGACTGGGTGATCAAGAAGTTCGCCGAGGTCATGGAGACCGGTCAGGGCTGGGGCGGCACGTTTCCCGTCCGGTGCAAGGACGGGAGCAGCCGGCAGGTGGAGCTGCGCAACACTCGGCTGTTGGACTCCCGCGGCGACTTCTACGCTCTCGGGCTCGGCACCGACTCACCCACGCTCCGTGAGGTGGAACGGGATGTCGCCCTGTCCACCCGGCTGATCTCCCAGTCCCCCTTCGGGCTGGCGATCCTCGACACCGGCCTCAGGTACCTGGCCGTCAACCCCGCGCTGGAGCGGATGCACGGCCTCCCCGAGAAGGAGCACCTCGGCCGCCCCTACCGCGAGATCATGAGCCCCGACAAGTTCGAGGTGATCGAGGCCGCGATGAGGAGGGTCCTTGAGACCGGGGTCCCCCTGGTCGACGAGTCCACCGTTGTCGGCTTCACGCCGGCGGACCCGGAACAACGGCACGCGTGGTCGATCTCGGTGTACCGGCTGGAGGACACCCAGGGCCGTGTGCTCGGGGTGGCCGAACTCGTGGTGGACGTCAGCGAGCGCTACCGGTCGGCCATGGAGGCCACCGAGACCCGGCGGCGCCTGGCCCTGATCGCCGACGGCTCCGCTCGTATCGGCACGACCCTGGAGGTCGAAGAGACTGCCCGGGAGCTGGCCGAGGTGACCGTTCCCGAGTTCGCCGACATGGTCGCCGTCGACGTGCTCGACTCCGTCCTCGACGAGCACCGCTCCGCCTCCGAGAAGGGCCCCGCGCTCTTCCGCGCCCTCGCCGTGAAGGCCGCCTACCCCACCGATGCCGTCCGGGCCGCCGATCCCCCGGGCAACATCACCTCCTACGAAGCCGATCGCGTGGCCACCCGATGTGTGCGCACCGGCCGGCCCATCCTGATCGCCCACGCCGATGGGAACGACCTGAGTCGCATCGCCCGCGACGATCGCGCCGCCACGCTGCTGGCCCGGGCCGGGGTGCACTCCTACATGGCCGTCCCGCTGACCGCACGCGGCGCCGTCCTGGGCTTCCTGGGGCTCTCCCGCGCCCGGGACCCGCGGCCCTTCGACGAGGACGACCTCTCCATCGCCACCGAGCTCGCATTCCGCGCCGCGGTGTGCATCGACAACGCCCGCACGCACCAGAGCGTGCGCACCGCCGCCGAGACCCTCCAGCGCAGCCTCCTCCCCGACCACCCGTCCCGCCTTCCCGGCCTGCAGGTCGCTTCCCGCTACGTCCCGGCACAGGCCGCCTACGAGATCGGCGGCGACTGGTACGACGTCCTCCCGCTCGGCGGCGACAAGACCGCCCTCGTCGTGGGCGACGTCATGGGCAGCGGCATCGACGCCGCCGCGGCCATGGGGCGCCTGCGCACCGCCACGGCCGCCTTCGCCAGCCTCGATCTGGAGCCCGCCCGGGTTCTCGAGCAGCTCGACTCGATCACCTCCGGGCTGGAGCAGTACATCGCCACCTGCCTCTACGCGGCCTACGATCCCCACCGCGGAGAGTGCCGCATCGCCAACGCCGGCCATCTGCCTCCTGTCCTCGTGCGCAGTGGCGAGCGCCCACGGCTGCTCGAGCTGCCCGCCGGTATCCCTCTCGGAGTCGGTGGTGTCCCGTTCGAAGCGACCGCCGTCGAATTCGGCCTGGGCGACAAGCTGGTCCTGTACACGGACGGTCTGGTCGAGACCCGCCACGACTCCATCGACGAACGTCTCGCCGTCCTGGTCCACGCCCTGGAGGTGGCCGACTGCCCGTTGGAGGAGACGTGCGACCGCCTTCTTGAGGGGCTGCGACATCCGCGCGACCGCGACGACGTCGCTCTGCTGATCGCCCGCGCGGTACGTTCCCTGTGACGAGCACGCGCGGCCCGCCCGGCCGGGGAATGGTGCGGTCGGTCTCGTGCGGCGGTTACTTGCCCCAGATCTTCCGGTACGCCACCCGATAGCCCGACGGGTCCCAGGTCGTGGCCCCGTGGCTGTTGTCGGCCGTGGTGATGTGGACGGGGGCCACATATCCGCTGGCGGGCCGAGCCGAGAAGGCGCGGTTGAACTCGTCGACGATCTGCCAGCCCTGCAGGGACAGCGGCTCGGGGACGGTGGCGGCCTGGTACTGCTCGCTGTTGATGCGCTCGAAGGCGGAGGGGTCGCCGTCACCGGCGCCGATGTTGAAGGGCGGCCCGGCGCCGTTCCTGCCGGCGGCGCGGAAGGCGGGGGCGGCGTCGGCGAAGTACAGATCGTTGATGGCCACGGAGTAGCTCCACGTGCTCCCGAAACGGGAGAGGAGGGAGGAGATCTCCCGGGGGATGCGGCTGCTCGCGTCCGAGATCGGGATGTTCTCGTACGACAGGAGCCGCACGCCCGAGCAGGTGGAGAGGTCCCTCCTGATCAGCTCGGACTTGTTCCTGGCGAAGGGGATCGAGGCATCGGTGATGAGCACGACCCCGGCGTGGCCGTCGGAGTGCGCGATGATCCACTGGGCGCTGATTCCGGCCACGTCCTCGACCCGGGTGGTGACGTTGGTGAAGAGCCGGGGCCTTCGGCTGGGGCCGGGGGCGGCGACCGCGTGCCAGCCGATGAGCGGGATGCCTGCCTTGCCGGCCTGCGAGACCTGCCCTGACGTCGAGTTGGGGTCGAAGCCGCCGATGACGATGCCCGAGGGTTTGAGGGCCAGGGCCGTACTCATCGCCGCCTGGATGCCTGCGGGGGTGCCCCCGCCGTCGATCACCCTGACGCTCCAGCCGATGACCCGCGCGGCTTCCCGCACGCCGTTCGCGGCGCCTGCGACGCCGGGATTGGTCATGGCCTGGGCGACGTAGACGATGGTCTTGCCGGAGACCGCCGTGGGGCCGCTGGTCGGCCCGCTCCAGGGGACGTCGGTGTTTTCCGCCTGTCCGACGGCGGTCTGGGCGCGGTCCTGGATCGCGGGGCAGCCACCAGGGCCGGTGGGGAAGTCCCCCGGGCCGCTCGACGAGCCGCGTTCACAGCCCGCGAGGACCGTTGCCGCGATGAGCAGGGTGGTGGCGACGGACCGCGCCTTCATGACGCCGGGAGTGGCCTTGCGGTTGCCGTGCACGGGAGCTCCTCGCGGAGGAAGGGCGGAACGATGCGGCCGAGGGCATACGGGCGGTACCCGTGGCGCGGGTCATGGAGCAGTGCCCGCCGCACCACCGTCCCGCGTCGGGGAGGAGGGTGGCGGAGGCGGCGCGTCGGGCGAGTCGCGGGCCGCCGCGGCGCCGGTGCGAAGGCGGCGGGCGGAGTAGCCGGACAGACCGACAGCCACGAGCAGGGTGCCGCCGTAGAACAGCGGAATCGTCCAGAAGCCCGCGCCCATCTGACCGATGCCCGTGAGGCCGACGGCCAGGACGGCGACGGCGACGAGGGTGCCCATGGCGTTGAGGCGGCCGGGTCTGATCGCCGTGGAGCCGAGGAGGGCGGCGGCAAAGGCGGGCAGCAGGTAGTCGAGGCCGACGCTGGGGTTGCCGATCTGCTGCTGGGCCGCGAGCAGCACGCCGGCGAAGCCGACGATCAGCCCCGACGCGGTGAACGCGTAGACGGAGTACCTGCGCGTCGGGATGCCGATGAGGTCGGCGGCGCGCCGGTTCGCGCCGATGACGTACAGGTACCGGCCGAGCGGCAGCCGTTCCAGCACCAGCCAGAGCGCGACGGCGAGACCGAGCACGTAGAAGGCGGGGACGGGAAGGCCGAGGAACGTGGAGTCGTAGAGGTCGGTGAAGGCGGCGGGGAGGCCCTGCGGGCCGGGGACGATCCGGCCACCGTCCGTGATCCAGCCGGTCACGGCATACAGCATGCTGCCCGTCCCGAGAGTGGCGATGAAGGAGGTGATCCGGCCGAACTCGACGATGACGCCGTTCAGGACGCCCACGACCGCCCCACCGAGGAGCACCGCGAGGCAGGCGAGTGGCCAGGGCCAGCCGTTGTTGACGACGAGTTGCATCACCATGACGTGCGCCAGGCCGAGGCCGTAGCCGAGGGAGAGGTCGAAGCTGCCCGTCACGATGGGGACCATGGCGGCGAGTGCGAGGACGGCCGGGATCGACTGGGTGGACAGGATCGCGTCGACGGTGTCCAGGGTCGGGAAGGTACGCGGAAGAGCGAGGGAGAAGATCAGGAAGAGCAAGGCGGTGAGCGCCAGGAGGCCGTACCTGCCGATGAGGTGGCCGCCCGGTCCGCGCGGTCGCCGTGGCCCGCCCCGTCGGCCAGGATGTCGCAGCGGCCCCGGTCGCTGCGGCCGGGGTCGGGGAGCGGAGGGGGAGTCCGTCATGGGTGGGTCGCGGTTCCGGAGAGGGGCATGGCCGACGCCGCCCGGGTGAGCCCGGCGACGGTGAGGTCCGGACCGCTCAGCTCGGCCGTCACGGACCCGCGGACGAAGACCAGAGCGCGTCGGCACACGCCCGCGACCTCCTCGAAATCGGTGGAAATCAGCAGGACCGCGAGGCCGGCGGCCAGCCCGTCGTCGAGCAGACGGTAGATCGCGGCCTTGGCGCCGATGTCCACGCTCGCGGTCGGCTCCTCGAGGATCAGCAGGCGCGGGCCGATCCGGAACCACCGGCCGATCACGACCTTCTGCTGGTTTCCGCCGGACAGGGTGGCGAGGGGAGCCTCGCCGTCGGGGGGCCGCACCGAGAGCCGTTCGATCAAGCCGTCCGCCTCGGCGCGTTCGCGGCGGGGACTGATCCAGCTCAGCGCGGACAGGCCGCCCGCGCCGGGGTTGGCCAGGAGGTTCTCGCGTACCGTCAGCTCGGCGGCGCAGCCCTCCCGCTGTCTGTCGCCGCTCACGAAGCCCACCCCGAGGCCGACGGCATCGGCCACCGTACGCGGGCTGTACGGCTGACCGCCGAGCAGGACACGCCCGTCGAGGACGGGCCTCGAGCCGGCGAGGGCTCGGCCCAGGTCCATGTGCCCGGCGCCCGAGAGTCCGACCAGCCCCAGGACTTCCCCGGCCTCGAGGTCCAGGCTGACGGGTCCCGCGCCGGGGGTTCGTACGCCGTCGAGGGTCAGGACGGCCGGCCCGTCGGCCGGAACCGTGGCGGGCCGGTAGTCGGCCACCTCCTCGCCGACGATGTCGTGCACCAGACGGGCGGGGCTCCGGCCCGCCAGCGGGCCGTGGCTGACGAGGTGGCCGTCGCGCAGCACGGCGAAGGTGTCGGCGACCTTGTACACCTCGTCCAGCCGGTGGCTGACGTACAGAATGCCGTGCCCCTGGTCGCGCAGGGCGTGGAGCGCGCGGAAGAGCCGGGCGCAGTCCGCGGCGGGGAGTCGGGCGGTCGCCTCGTCCAGGACGATGAGCTTCGCGTGTGCCGCCAGGGCACGGGTGATGGCGACCAGCGAGCGCTCGGCGGGGGAGAGCCGGGCGATCGGCGCGTCGGGGTCGAGATGTCCGGCGACGATCCTCAGGGCGTCGGCACAGCGCTCCCGGGTCCGCCTCCAGGAAATCAGGCCGGCGCGTCGGGGGTAGCCGATGCTCAGGGCGATGCTCTCGGCGACCGTCATCCACTCCACGAGACCGAGGTCCTGGTGGATGAAGGACATGCTGCGGGAGGCGGCATGGCTTCCGAGCGGGTGCCCGTCCACCGTGATCTGCCCGGCATCGGCGTGGTGGACGCCGGCGAGCACCTTGATGAGCGTGGACTTTCCGGCGCCGTTGGGCCCCAGGAGGGCGAGGACGCTGCCGGCGTGGACGTCGAGGTCGACCCCGGCCAGCGCGAGGGTCCCGCCGAACCGCTTGCCGAGCCCGCGGATGCGGAGCAGCGGCGCCGCCCCCGAGGGTGGGACGTCCTTCGGGGAAGTGTCGGGAGCGTCATGCACGGACACCTCCGAGGGTCGCCTGGCGAGTTCTTCCCGACCTTCATCGTTGCAATTGGTGTGGCGAATCTGAGTATTTCAGACATCTTGCCCGCTGCTGCGACTCCAGCGGGTCAGTGGGCGCCCGAGCGCTCCGCGTGTCCCACGGTCACCTTTCCCCAGGCCGACGGTCGCGTCCGCTGGACTGCGCACGCAGTCCTTCATGTGCACGCAGTCCCTCATGCGCACGAAGTCCTTCAGGCGCCGTCGAGCCCGCATTCGGCCCAGATGACCTTGCCCTCGGGCAGATGGCGCGTACCCCAGCTCTGCGCCAGCTGCGCCACGAGGAACAGGCCACGGCCGCCCTCGTCGGTGCTGGCCGCCCGGCGCAGGTGCGGGGCGGTGTTGCTGGCGTCGGAAACCTCGCAGATCAGGGTGCGGCCGTGGAGCAGCCGCACCCGGATGGGCCCGGCGCCGTGGCGGATGGCGTTGGTCACCAGCTCGCTGAGCATAAGTTCGGCGGCGAACGCGGCCTCGTCGAGTCCCCAGTCGGCCAGTTGTCGCAGGGCGGCGGCGCGGACCTCACTGACCCGGGCCGGATCGGCGGGCAGGTCCCAGGCGGCGATCCGGTGAGGGTCCAGGGCGTGGGTGCGGGTGACGAGCAGCGCGATGTCGTCGCAGGGGTGGGCCGGCGCGACGGTTTCCAGGACCGCCTGACAGGTCTGCTCCGGAGTGCGCCCCGGGTGGGCCAGAACGCCGCACAGCTGATCGAGGACCACGTCGACGTCGCGGTGCCGGTCCTCGATGAGTCCGTCCGTGTAGAGGAGCAGCTGGCTGCCCTCGGGGAGGTGGATCTCGGCGGCTTCGAAGGGCAGGCCCCCGAGGCCGAGCGGAGGCCCGGCGGGCAGGTCGGGGAACGACACCGTGCCGTCGGGCCGCACCAGCGCGGGCGGAGGGTGCCCGGCCCTGGCCATGGTGCACTGCCGCGAGGTCGGGTCGTAGATGGCGTACAGGCAGGTCGCACCGATGACACCGACACCGGCGGCGGGTTCCTCCCGGTCCAGGCGTCCCACGAGGTTGTCGAGGTGGGTGAGGACCTCGTCCGGGGGGAAGTCGAGTTCGGCGAAGCTGCGCGCTGCGGTGCGCAGCTGGCCCATGGTGGCGGCGGAGAGCATGCCGTGGCCGACGACGTCCCCGACGAGGAGGCCGATACGGGTGCCGGAGAGGGGGATGACGTCGTACCAGTCTCCGCCCACGTCGGATTCGGCGGGCAGATAGCGATGAGCGACCTCGACGGCGTCCTGGTCGGGCAGTTCGTGCGGCAGCAGGCTGCGCTGGAGGGTCAGGACCATGGTGCGCTCGCGCGTGTAGCGCCGGGCGTTGTCGATGGACAGCGCGGCACGGTTGGCGAGTTCCAGGCCCAGCGAGCGGTCGTCGTCACCGAAGGGGGCGGGGTCCTGTGCACGGTAGAAGCTGGCGATGCCCAGGATCACGCCGCGGGCGACCAGGGGGACCGCGATGAGGGAGTGGACCTGGGTGAGCAGCCGTTCGGTGTGCTCGGGGTCCTGGGCGAGCCAGCCCGCGGCGGCCTTCAGATCCGGTTCCAGCACTGCCTGCCCGCTGGTCAGGCAGCGCATCTGGGGTGTGGTCGGACCGAAGTCGACCTGCTTGCCGACCGGGCTGAAGGGAAGGTCGTCGCGGATGCCGTGCACCACCGTGCGGTGCAGGTCAGTGCGGGGGTCGGCGGACTCCTCGCCCCGCAGTACGGCCTCGGGCAGGTCGATGGTGACGAAGTCGGCCAGTCGTGGCACCGCCGTCTCGGCGAGTTCCTGGGCGGTACGGCGCACGTCCAGGGTGGTGCCTATGCGGGCGCTGGCCTCGGACAGCAGCTCCAGGCGGCGCCGCGCGGCCAGGGCGTACGTCCCCACGCGCGGTTCCCCCACCATCACGAGCCCTGTCCGGGGCGGGGTGTCGAGGTGGTCGTCCGCCACGCCACCCCCGCCGACGGTGCCGAACGGGCCGTAGGTGATGCCGGGAAGGTGCCTGGACAACGCGGCGACGGACAGCCGTCCGGGGGCCGCCGCGGCCGGAATGAACCCGGGCGGCCGGACGGCGGTGACCACGGCGAGCCGGCTGGAGAAGCCCGGCGGTACGTCGACCCGGGTCGGGACGGCGAGGGGCTCTCGCGGTGGGGGGCCGGGGAGGACGGCCTCGATGGCAACGCCTTCCACCCCTGAGCCACTCCTCATCGGACGGCTCACGAGAGTGACCCGCCGGCCGTCGAGCAGGGACACGACGGCGGCGGCCCGCTGCCCGCGCGAGATCAGCTCGGCGGCCTTCTCCGTGAGCACCGCCCGGTCGCGGGGGTGCAGCTCGAGGGCCAGTTCGTCCACGCCGATGGTGTGGTGAAGGCCGACGGAGGCGACGGCTCCGGTGTCCAGGTACGCCCGCAACAGAGCGCGCTCACGTGCGGAACTCTGCCCGAGCAGCCGCCGCTCGATGGCCCGGGCCGCCCTGCGCAGCGTGGTCGCCAGCGCGGGGTCTTCGGTGCTGCTCGGATAGCCGAAGCACAGGACGCCCTCGATACGACCGCTGAGCGGATCGCGGACGGGAAGGGCGCGGCAGGCGCTTCGCTGGGAGCGCTCGGCGAAGTGCTCGGCACCGTGAACCCGGATGAGTTGCCGCTCCGCCAGTGCGAGACCGATGCCGTTGGTACCCGCGACCCGCTCGGCGAACACGAATCCCGGAACGCGCTGAAACGCCGGAAGGCTCCTGGCCAGCGACGCCTCTCCGAAACGGCGCAGGAGGACCGTCCCGCTCGCGTCGGCGACGGAGATGTTCATCTTGCTGCCGGCGAACCTGGCCTGCAGCCGGTCGAGCACGGGGACGGCCGCGCGGACGATCCGGGCGTCCCGGTCGAAATCCTCCCGGAAGGGCAGGTCGGCCTGGTCCGGCGAGAGGCCGAGGGAGCGGCTGCGCTGCCACGAACTCAGGATCGATGTGCGCACACCCGCCTCGACCGGCTCACCCTGAAGAAACCGCTCACGGGAACGGGCAGGCCCTGTGCCGCCTGTCGCGCGCCCCGTCGGCATCGGTTTCCCGCCGGTCAGAACCACGCTTTGCCTCACTCGCGTCTTCGACAGTCCATTCGTCGAAAATCACTTGGTATGCGCAAGAATACGGTTATTAAGGATGTGAGTCACGGTTTATGAGGCCTCGCACGCGTCAGGGCCGTACGGGGTTGTCACCGGAGGCGTGGACGGGATGGTGTCCGTCGTGGACCAGTACACCGAGGATCTGGACTCCGTGTCCTGCGCACCGACGATCCGCGCCTGCCCAGGCAATTCACTCGTCTGCTTTTCCATGAGCGCGCGTGCGGCGCAGCGGGGGCAGGCTGGCGTACGTCCCGCCGTCCTCGAAGGGGAGCAGCTATCTCTATGTCGCTCCTGACAATTTCCACGCGGTCTTCGCCGCGGACCTCCCCCGGACGACGACCTCGGTGATGGCCGCGGCCCAACGTCCGATCGCCTCCTCGGCCTTCGGCGACAAGGCGACTTCCGCCGCGTGGAGGACCATCCCGTCCTGGCACTGATGTACCGGCCGGCCCGGAAGCGGCAGGACTCGCCGCCGAGACAGAAGAAGGTGCTCCTCGCATCGTGAACACCGTGCAGAAGGTCGCCCTCATCACCGGCGCTTCGCAAGGCATCGGCGCCGCCCTGGTCACCGCCTACCGCGAGCTCGGCTACGGGGTCGTGGCGATCTCCCGCTCCATCGGCGATTTCAGCGACCCCCAGGTACTGGCCGTGCGGGCCGATGTGGCCGAGCCGGGCGTCGGCGCTCGCATCGTCGACGCCGCTCTGGGGCGGTTCGGCCGGATCGACACGCTGATCAACAACGCCGGAATCTTCATCGCCAAGCCGTTCACCGAATACACCGACGAGGACTACGACGCCGTGGCCGGGGTGAACCTGCGCGGTTTCTTCGAGGTCTCCCGCAGCGCCGTCGCCGCCATGCTCTCCCGGGCCGGTGGGGGCCACGTGGTGAACATCTCGACCAGCCTGGTCGACCACGCCGACTCGCAGGTGCTCGCGGCGCTCGCGTCACTGACCAAAGGCGGCCTGAACGCGGTCACCAAGGCGCTGGCGATCGAGTACGCGTCCCGCGGCATCCGGGTCAACACCGTCGCGCTCGGCACCGTCCGCACCCCGCTGCACCCGGCCGCGGAGTACGAGGCGCTCGCCGCGTTGCAGCCGGTCGGCCGGGTGGGCGAGATCGACGACGTGGTCGAAGCGATCCTGTACCTCGAGAGCGCCTCGTTCGTCACCGGAGAGATCCTGCACGTCGACGGCGGCCAGAGCGCGGGGCGCTGAGCGACGGTCCGCCGGCGCCGCGCGCTCCGGCCGCGACCTTCGGCTGCCGCCACGTCAACACCCGGTGACGGCCTGTTCGCGAAATACTTTCGGAAACGTGCCGGTGACATAGCGGCGTCGTGTCCCAATACTGTCTCCATCCGGCTCACGCCTCATTGAGCGGAATTCGCATCCGTGAGTAATCGAGGCTGCCGGCCTCACACTCCGTCAATCGGCAGTTCTCGATGCGGACTTCGTGCCGATCCTTCCAGGGGAATTGCATTGATACAGAAATTACGGAAGGCTCTCGCGTCGGCCTCAGCCGTCGGCGTCGGCCTGGCATTCGTCATCGCCTCCGCCGCGAGTGCGTCGGCATATCAGCCGAGCCCGTCGAACTTGTATGTCGCGGACAATCCCGCCGCGTGCAACAAGAATCCCTGCGTTCTGTACCCGAAGTCGGCCCAGCTTCCGAGCGGCCGGATCGTGGCAGCATTCGAGAACAGCCAGAGCGCTCCGGTGGGGCAGACGATGCCCATCTACAAGAGTGACGACGAGGGCACGACGTGGCAGAAGCTCGCCGATGTCAAAGCGCCCGCCTACCGGTCCAGTGATGCCCAGTACGCGAAGTACACGAGCAACTGGACGAACCCGTACCTCTACGTGCTCCCGCAGGACGTCGGAACCATGAAGGCCGGCACACTGCTTCTGGCGAGCATCGTCTCGGGGGACGACTACTACTACAAGGAGCAGAAGGCCGCGAACCCCAACTGGACTCCGTCCGGAGACGGGGACCGCAAGGACGTGGCGCTCGCGTTGTACTCCAGCACGGACGACGGCACGACCTGGAGCGTCCAGAACATCATCGCCACCGGCGGTTGGCAGGGCGGAAGCGCAGGAAGCATCGGCCGCGTCTCGAACGCCAACACCTCCGCGCAGGTCGACCCCATCTGGGAGCCGCACCTGACGGCCCGCAACGGCCGGCTCGTCGCCTACTACTCCGACGAGAACGACTACCTCGGTTACGACGCCGCAACCGGAGTGCCGATCCTCGACCCGGACAACGGCACGGCGCCGGACTCCGGCGGCCAGATTCTCGTTCACAGGACCTGGGACGGCAGCAGTACCTCCTGGAGCCAGCCGGTCGTCGACGTCCCGGGTTCCACCGTGGACCGGGGCAACGGCAAGACGGAGATCGGCGGCGGCCGCCCGGGCATGACGACCATCGCCCCGACCACCGACGGCAAATGGCTCCTCACCTACGAGTACTGGGGCGGCGGAACAGACGTCCGATACAAGCTCGCGGACGATCCCCTGAAGTTCTACGCATCCGCCGACGCCCCGATCACCAACCTGCCCGTGCCCACCGGCGGACACGCGCTGTCCACGGGCGGCAGCCCGGTGCTCCTCCCGATGCCGGACGGACGGATCGTCTACAACGCGTCGGGCAGCGGCAACGTCTGGGTGAACGAGTCCGGTCTCAGCAACGGGACCTGGAAGGAGTACCAGACACCCATCGCCGCCGGGTACAGCCGCAATCTCCAGTACGTCCAGGGAACGGGACGCGTCCTCATCCTCCAGGCATCCTGGAGCGGCGGAAGCGTCGGGCCCGTGCGCTATGCCGAGGTCGACCTCGGCCGGTCCGACGGTACCTACGACACCCTGGTCAACCGCCTGACCGGTCAGGTCCTCAGCCCCGACACCGGGAAGACGCAGGACGCGAACCTGACCGGAAACGTCCCCGACCTCGTCCTCAAGGCCCGGAACGCCACGGACGACTCGCAGCGCTGGCATCTCACGGCCAAGGGCGCCAACGTGACCCTGCTCAACAAGACCGGCGGCCGCTCGGCCGCCATCTGGACCGGCAGCGCGACGGCCGGGCAGAAGCTGGCCCAGTGGGTCGACGACGGCGCCACCGACAAGCAGTGGACCCTGGTCTCGTCGACCAGCGGGTACTACAACTGGGCGACGGCCAACGGGTCGCCCGTGGAACTCTGGACGGGCCTCGGCAACGCCACCCAGAGGTGGAGCCGGGCATAGCGCGCCGCGAGGGGTGCGGCACGCACCGGGCGTGCCGCACCCCTCGGACGGCGGTCAGTGGGACCTGTCCGTGTGCCGGGGAACGGACGTCGACGTCCGCAGCACCAGCTCCGTCGCCAGCTCGATCCGCGGGGACACGGGTGGCCGGCCCTCGGCGAGCTGTATGAGGACCCGAGTCGCCTCGTGCCCCAGTTCCTCGAACGGCTGGCGCACCGCGCTCAGGGGCGGACACGCCATGGCCGCGACCAGGGTGTCGTCGAAGGACATGACGGCCAGATCGTCCGGTACGCCGAACCCCTCCTGGCGGGCGGCCTCCAGCACACCGAGAGCCTGCGCGTCGCTGGCCGCGAAGACGGCCGTGGGCGGCTCGTCGGAGCGGAGGATCTGGAGGCTGGCGGTCAGCGCCTCGTCGTAGTCGAAGTCGGTGGAGCGGACGATCGACGGGTCGTAGACGATGCCGGCTTCCTCCAGGGCCGCCCGGTAGCCGTGCAGGCGAGCCGCCCCGGCCAGTGAGTGCGAGCGGCCCGCGACCATGCCGATCCGGGTGTGCCCGAGCCCGAGGAGGTGCTGCATCGCGTCCCTGGCCCCGTTCCAGTTGGTCACCCCGATGCTCGGGATGTCCAGGGACGGCGCGCTGAGCGGGTCGATCAACACCACCGGGAGACGCTGCTCGACGATGCGGCGCTGGTCGTCCTCCGCGAGCATCGAGATCACGATGATCAGCCCGGCGGCGCCGAGCGCCACGCACTCCTCCAGCCATCGTGAGATGGGCCGCCGACTCGTCGTCCCGGTCACCACGTTGATGCCGAGTTCGCCGGCCGCCTCCACGATTCCGCGGGCGACTTCCAGTGTGTAGGGCCCGGACATGTCCCGGAACACCGCGATGATCTGCCGGGGGCGGGCGGGCTCTCGCTCCCACGGGCGGACGTACCCGTTGCGCGCCAGCAGCTCCTCCACGCGGGCCCGGGTCGCCGCACCGACGTCACGGCGCCGGTGCACGACCTTGGACACGGTGCTGAGAGACACCCCCGCCTCGGCGGCGATGCCCGTCAGCAGCCCGTACTGCGCCTCCAGATGAGCCTTGCCCTGAGCTGCCACCCGATGCCCGCCCCATTGCCGACACCGATGCGCCGAAAACGCATCGAATCCCTGGTCAGAACCTCCGCCGCAAGCTAACGGGACCGCATGCCCAGGGGCAAGACCGGTGCCGCCGCCGCCATGCCGGCCCGGCTACGCCCGCTCGACGGTCACCTCCACGGTGTGGTGGCGTACGACCGTCGCGTCCCGTTCCTCGCCGACGAGGAGGACCGTTCCCCGCGCCGGTGTGTCCAGGCTCGATGACCCCGCGTACAGCAGGATCTCGCCGGGCTCGACCACGCGGTGCCCTTCCAGACCGGTGAAGGCCAGCCGGTCGGTGTGGACGGAGAAGCGGACGGTGGCCTGCTCACCGGGGTCGAGGCGGACCTTGGCGAAGGCCAGCAGCGCACGTACCGGCCGGGTGACCTGGGCGACCGGGTCGACGGCGTACAACTGGACCGTCTCGGCGCCGGGCAGGTCACCCGTGTTCCGTACCTGCGCGGAGACGCTGAACTCCCCGTCCGTAGGCACCTGTTCGCGATCGACGGCCATCCCGTCGATCGCGAAGGTGGTGTACGACAGGCCGTGCCCGAAGGGGAACGCGGGGGTCGGATCGAGGTTGGACAGCCAGCTCTGCCGGTCGCCCAGCGGCGGGTGGAGGTAGGTGTAGGGCTGGCCGCCGGGGGACATGGGGAGCTGCACCGGCAGCTTTCCGCTGAAGTTCGCCGTGCCGGCGAGGAGTTCGGCCACCGCCCGGCCGCCCTCCTCACCGGGCAGGAAGACCTGCACCATCGCGGCGGCGTCAGCGGCGAACCGGCCGACGGCGTAGGGGCGTCCACTGCTGATCACCAGGACGACCGGCTTGCCGGTCGCGAGGAGCGCCGCGACCAACTCCTCCTGCGCGCCGGGCAGTCGCAGATCCTCGACGTCGCAGCCCTCGCCGGAGGTGCCGACGCCGAACATGCCGGCCTTGTCCCCGACGGCCAGGACGGTCACGTCGGCGGTGGAGCAGGCTTCCACGGCGGCCGGGATGCCGGTGCGGTCCTCGTCGCGGATCGGGCAGCCCTGGACGAACTGCCAATCCGAGCCAGGCAGTTCGGCGGTCAGCGCGGTACGCAGGGACACCGCCTCCACCCCGTTGCCGAGGTCGTCGCGGTCGGCGAGGACGTGGTTGGGGAAGCTGTAGCAGCCGAACATGGTGCGGACGTCGTCGGCGCACGGGCCGATCAGGGCGATCCGGCCGGCCGAGGGGAGAGGCAGGGTTCCGTCGTTCGTCAGCAGCACGGCGCTCGACCGGGCGACCGCGTGGGCGAGTCGACGGTGTTCCGGCTTGTCCAGGTCGAGTGCGCCCGCGCGCAGGGCGGGCGGGCGCGGGTCCCAGCCCGGGGCGAGCAGCCCCAGCTCGATCTTCTGCCGCAGCACCCGGCGTACGGCACGGTCGACCGCGCTCTCGTCCACCTGCCCCTTCTCCACGGCGCTCACCAGTGCCTCGCCGAAGCCGCGCTGGTCGGGCAGTTCGACGTCCATCCCGGCTCGCAGGGCGAGGGCGCCGGCCGCGGGCAGGTCGGCCGCCACCCGGTGTGCGTTCACCAGGAACGGCAGCGACCAGTAGTCGGAGACGACAGTGCCCCCGAAACCCCACTGGTCACGAAGCACGGACGTCAACAGCCACTCGCTGGCGGCGGGCGCCTCGCCATCGATCTCGGCGTACGAGTTCATGACCGACCCCACACCCGCGGCGACGAGCCGTTCGAAGGGCGGCAGGATGACGTCGAACAGCTCCCGGCGGCCGAGCTGCGCGGGCGCGTGGTTGCGGCCGCCCATGGAGGCCGAGTACCCCGCGAAGTGCTTGAGGGTGGCGATCACCCCCGCGCTCTGCACACCCAGGACATACGCCTCGGCCAACTCGCCGACGAGATACGGGTCCTCGCCGAAGGTCTCCTCGCACCGGCCCCAGCGGTAGTCGCGGATCACGTCGACGACGGGGGCCAGCCCCTGGTGGACACCGGCCTCGGCCATGTCGGAGCCGATGGCCTCGCCGACCCGGCGGATCAGGGCGGGGTCGAAGGTGGCCGCCATGCCCAGGGAGGTGGGGTAGATCGTGGCGCCGTAGGCGGTGAAGCCGGTCAGGCACTCGTCGTGCGCCATGGCGGGGATGCCGAACCGGCTCTGGGCCATGACCTGCCGCTGGCGCCCGGCCAGCAGGCGGGCGTGTTCCAGGGCGGGCCGGGGGAGGGTGCCGTAGGGGCGGGTGAGCTGGCCCAGGCCGTGCCGGGCGGTCTCGTCGAGGTCGCCGACCCGGCCGAAGTGGTTGCTGCCCGGGGCGACTTCGGGGCCGTCCGCCTCGATGTCCTCCCAGGTGCTGCTCAGCTGTGCGACCTTCTCGGGCAGGGTGAGCCGGGCGAGCAGGGCCTCGACGCGCTCGTCGACCGGCAGCGCGGGGTCGGTCCAGGGGCGATCGGGCCCGGTGCTGTCTCCCGGGTGGGAGAGGCCGCCGTGGTCCGGCATGGTGGTCGTCATTCACGACTCCTCGGGGAGGTGCGGGGGCACGCGTCGCAGCGGCCGGGGGTCCACCCGGCCGCCGTCGCGGGACGCTGTGCTGAGAAGAAGGCGGGGATGCGGGCGGGGGCCCGCTACTTGGAGAATCCGGCGGTCAGGCCGGCCACGAGCTGGCGTCGGGCGAGCACGAACACCACCAGCACGGGCAGCGTGGAGAGCACCACCGCGGCCATGGTCGCCGGGACGTTGATACCGAACTGGCCCCGGTAGAGCGTCAGGGCGAGCGGCAGCACCGCCTTGTCGCCGCTCTGGGTGAGGATCAGCGGGAAGAGGAAACCGTTCCAGACCTGGAGGCCGTCGTACACGGCGACCGTCACCAGCGCCGGGCGGGCCAGCGGCGCCGCGAGCGACACCAGCATGCGCCAGTCGCCCGCGCCGTCGACGACCATCGCCTCGAACAGGGAACGGGGCACGTCCCGCAGGAAGCTCACCAGGATCAGCACGGTGATGGGCAGCGCGAACGCCACCGACGGCAGCACGATCGCCGCCAGGCTGTCGTACAACCGCATCCGGATGATCAGCAGGTACACCGGGATGATGACCGCCTGCAACGGGATCGCCAGGCCCAGCAGGAACAGCCGGAACGTCACCCGCGACCAGCGGCTGCCGGAGTCGCGGACGATCGCGAACGCGGCCATCAGGGCGACGACGACGGTGAACACGACCGTCGCCATGGTCACGACGGCGCTGTTGAGCAGATAGGTCGCGAAGTCGCCGTCCAGGACGGTCCGGTAGTTCGCCAGGGTGGGGCGGCCGGGCGGGACCAGCGGACTCGCCGTGGTGAAGTCCGTACCGCTGCGCAGACTGGTCACGACGAGCCAGTAGACGGGGACGACGACCAGCGCCGTCCACAGCAGCGCGGCGCCGCCGGTGACGGCACGGCGCAGGACCGTGGCCGCCCGGTGCGGCCAGGGGGCCCGCCGCGCCGTCACCGGACGCCCCGCGGCGTCCGCCCCGTCGTCCTTGCCGACACCTGCGCGGGTCCGTGTCAGGGTGGTGCTCACAGGCCCTCCTGTTGGCTGTCCATCCGGGTGAACCCGGACAGGCGGGTGGTCAGCAGCGACAGACCGAGGCCGAACGCCACCAGCAGGGTGGCGACCGCGCTGGCCCGGCCCATGTCGTGCGCCTGGAAACCCGTGATGTACATGGCCAGCGGCAGCACACGGGTGGCGGTGCCGGGACCGCCGGTGCCGCCGGACAGAACGAAGATCAGGTCGAAATACGTCAGCGAGCCCACCAGCATGAGCGTGCTGGACGTGACCATCGTGTACTTCAGCTGCGGCAGCGTGATGCGCAGGAACCGGGTCGCAGGACCGGCGCCGTCGATCGCGGCGGCCTCGTACAGCGCCGTCGGGATCTGCCGTATCCCGGCCTGGTAGAGCAGCGCGTGGAACGGCACGAACTGCCAGGCGATCACGAAGATCACCGTATACAGCGCGAGGTCCGGCGAGCCGAGCAGCGGCTTTGCCAGCCAGTGCAGTCCGGGCGTGGCACCGATGCCGAACGACGGGTCGAGCAGGGCCTGCCAGGTCAGTCCGATCGCCACGGCGGACAGCAGCAGGGGCAGGAACCACAGCACCGCGAAGAGTGAGCGCAGGCGTCCGTTCGGCGCCTGGAAGACACCGAGCGCGAGCGCCAGGGGCGTCTGGACCAGCCAGCTGATCACCATCACCTTGACGGTGAGCCACAGCGCCTGCCAGGTGGCGCCGTCCGTCAGGACGGAACTCCAGTTGCCGGCGCCGGCCCAGCCGATGGAGCCCAGGCCGTCCCAGCGGGCGAAGCCGAGCGCCACCACGCCCACGAGAGGGACCAGACCGAACAGACCGAAGAGGAGCAGGGCGGGGGCCGCCATGAGAGCGCCGCTGAAGCGACGCCCGCCACGGCCGGTCGTACGGGTCCTGGGGGTCGTACGGGGGGTGCGGAGCGTGGTGGCCACTACGAGCCCGCCTTGCTCATGTTCGCGCCGAACTGCTCGGGCTTGATCTGCCGCAGGAACGACTTGTCGACGTTGGTCAGCAGCGGGTCGGACTGGTCCGAGGGCAGGGCCTGGTCCCAGGAGAGCTGGAAGCTCGGGGCGTTCTGCACCAGGTCGTAGACGAACGTCAGCCACGCCTTGTCGGGCGACTTCGTCGCCGCCAGCTTCGACTCCAGACCGTTGACCGGCGGAACGCTGCCAGCCGCGAGGTAGGCGTCGACCTGGGAGTCGTCGAGGACGTAGTTCTTCAGGTAGGTGACAGCCGCGGACTTGTGCCCGCTCGACGCGTTCAGCGACAGGAAGTTCGAGGGGTTGCCGACGATGCTCTTCGCGTTGCCCGCGCCGCCGGTCAGCGCCGGGAAGGCGACATAGCCCAGGTCCTTCTTGACGAAGTCCGGTGCCGCCTTGACGAGGTTGGCGTACTCCCAGGTGCCCATCACCTCCATGCCCGCCTTGCCGGTGTAGAGCAAGGCCGTGGAGGCCCCCTGGTCGTAGTTCACGGAGGAGGCGTTGTTCCCGAACGCGCCGGCCTTGGCCAGGTCCTGGAGGTACTGATTCGCCTTGGTGACCGTCGGATCCGTCCACGCCGTGGCGTCACCGGAAGCGATCTTCGAGAAGGCGCGGGCCCCGCCCGTGCGGTCGAGCAGGTACTCCAGGTACATCAGCGTGGGCCACTTGGAGTTCGCCGCGAGGGACAGCGGAATCACTCCGTCGCCCTTCAGCTTCCCCACGGCCGTCATCAGCTCGTCGTACGTCTTCGGCGGCTCCACGCCCGCGCTCTTGAGAACCTTCTTGTTGTAGTAGAGGACGGCCGGGGCGAGGCCGTTGGCGGGCACTCCGTAGACCTTGCCGTCGAAGGTGGCGCTCTGCATCACGCTCGGCGTGAACCGGTCCGTCTTCACCTGTGCCGCCGTCAGCCCGTCCACCTTGCCCGCCTTGACGTAGTCGTCCAGCGCGCCGCCGCCCCAGTTGAAGAAGATGTCCGGCGCCTGGTTCGCGCCGAAGGCCACCCGCAGCTTCTGCTTGTAGTCGTCGTTCGCGTACAGCCGCAGCGTGATCTTCTCGTCGGGATGGTCCTTGTTGTAGGCGTCGACGGAATCCTTCAGGATCGTCTGGTCGTTCAGCGCCCACATCGTCAGGCCCTTCGCCGACGTCGTCGTGGACGGTCCCGAAGTCCCGCACGCGGCGAGGCCTATGGCCGCCGCGACGGTGACGGCGGACGCGACGACGCGCCGGGCTCTGATTTTCCGGAATCCGCGCATGTTCTGCCTCATCTCTCTGCACGCCATGGGTGCGTCAGGCAGATCGGAAAGCATTACGAAAGGCTTTCGGGTTTCCCGCCGAGGCGGCCTGCCTGCTGGATCGGGAGACTGACATGTCCTTCACACCCGGGACAAGGAGGGGAAATGCCTCGGTTACGAAAGACTTTCGTGACGCGGACTCCGCCCGTGGACACGTACGGCCTTCGGCATCGCATGAGGATCGAGCGGGGGAGAGACGCTGCGGTGGCGGGCCGTCGTTCACCCGAACTTCGGCCCGGGATCGAGCGCGGCAGGGTCGACATCCACTGTCGCGGCCGGCCGGACGACTCCCTGCTCGCGCAGCTTGCGCACACGCTCGTGCGCGGCACCAGGCCGGTGCCCAGGCAGCCGCCGACGGTGCTCGTCGTCGTGGTGTTGCGACGGCGGTATCGGACCCGGAATCCCGTCGGCGGGGCAAGGCGGCGCAGTGTCACGTTCGTGCGCCGGTACGCCGTGACCAGCAGCACCCGGTCTTCCAGCGCCAGGCTCCACGGCCGGTTCCGACGCCGTGATCACACCCACCACGCCGCGAACATCACCTCGGACCAGCCCGACGCCGAGACGATCCTTGCGGCTACGCTTCCACGGCGCAGCCGATGTTGAGCAAGACGGGGGAGATCGTGAACCGACCACTGCTGTTCCTCGACGTGGACGGGCCGCTCAACCCCTATGCGGCCAAGCCGCAGAAGCGCCCCGACGGCTACACCACACTCAGAGTGCCCCTGGACAGCGGAACTCCTGACGAACACAGAGGACTCTCGGCCCGGCGACTCCTGCGGGTCTGGCTCAACCCGGAACACGGGCGATCCCTGCTCCAGCTCGGCTACGAGCTGTGCTGGGCCACCACATGGATGGACGACGCCAACCGGTGGATCGCTCCGGTGCTCGGCCTTCCCGAACTCCCCTTCGTCGACTTCGGCGACGCGTTGTTCCAGGAGCGCCCCGACGGGGTCCACTGGAAGACCGGTCCCCTGGTGGACTACGCCAACGGCCGTCCCTTCGCCTGGGTGGACGACGAACTGAGCGATCTGGACCAGGCCTACGTGACCGCCCACCACCGCGGGCCTGGGCTTCTGCACCACGTCAACCCGCGAATCGGTCTGCGCGAGGACGACTTCCGCACACTCGCCGACTTCGCCCGGTCCCTGGACACTCCACGAGCCACCGGCTGAGTACCTCGCCAGTCCTTCAGAAGCTCCGTGCTCGGCTCCGCGATCACTGCGGGACAACGACCTTTAGGGTCTGCCGTATGACTCTCGCTTGCGATACAACCGGAGACGGTCCCGCGCTGGTACTACTGCACTCCGCGGTGTGCGACCGAAGGATGTGGGATCCGCAGTGGCCGGCCCTTGTCGATGCCGGATACCGGGTGGTGCGCTGCGACTTCCGTGGCTTCGGCCAAACTCCCTTGCCGGACCGGCGCCACAACGATGCAGAGGATGTGCTGGACCTGCTGGACGCCCTCGGAATCGAGCAAGCGGCGCTGATCGCCTCCTCTTACGGCGGACGTGTCGCCGTGGAGATCGCCGCACGCCGTCCGGACCGGGTATCCGCCATGGCGCTGTTGTGCGCCGGGCTGCCGGAGCACGAACCCACTGATGAGCTGCGCGCGTTCGGCGAGCGGGAGGACGCGCTGCTCGAGGCCGGCGATATCGCGGGGGCCGTGGAACTGAACGTCGACACCTGGCTGGGTCCGGACGCCGACGACGCGGTCCGGGAGAAGGTGCGCGGGATGCAACGGCATGCCTTCGAGGTGCAACTGGCCGCCCCTGAGGGGGCCGGGCGAAACGAGGTGGAGATCGACCTGTCAGCGATCAAGGCACCCTGTCTCGCTCTTTCGGGCGGCCATGATCTCGCGGATTTTCGGCAGATCGCGGCCCAACTGCCGGCCCTGCTCGCCGACAGCCGGCACCTCGAACTGCCCTGGGCCGGTCATCTCCCCAGTCTGGAGCGGCCCGCCGTCGTGACGGACCTGCTGACCGGCTTCCTGCGCGAGACGGTCCCCGCCGGCTGAGCGTGATGGCCGGGCGGCCCGGTCAGGACAAGCACTGTTTCCTCAGCGCGGGGACCGGAATCGAAGAGTGTGGTCCCCGTGGCTTGTCGCTGAGCCATTCCCACCTTGTCGTTCGGAGCAGCAGCGGCTCGTCGGGCCCGCGGTGTCGAGTCGGCAGAAGCACGATGCCTCGACCGGGACGTCCGCGAGCGCGGTGGCCATGGTGAGTTGCTGGGCGACGATGCGGGCTTCCCCCGTCTTGCCGAGCCGCAGGAGGCATTCGTGGAAACCGTGGAGTGCCCAGACGTTTCCGGGATGTTGTGAGGACCTGGGCAGCGTGTCGTCGAGTCCGAGGTCGGCCCGGTAGACCGCTTCGGCCTCCTCGACGCGGCCCTGTTCGAGCAGGAGCGCCCCGTAGGCGTGACGGGTCGGCTGCATCCAGCCCCACGGTTCGTCGTAGGGCAGGTGGTCGTCGAGTTCGATGGAGCGTTGCAGGGAGGAGAACGCGAGGTCGTACTCGCCCCTGCGGTACTCGAGTTCGCCGTCGAGCATGGCGGCGGCGATGGCCAGGATGTCCCGGCAGGTGTTGTTGAACAGCGTCCGCGTCTCGGGAACCCGTGCGACCGCGCGGCGGAACAGCTCTCGTTCGGCCGCGGCCTCGGCGGTCGCCCCGGTCGCGGAGTACGCCACTCCGCGCGCGTAGTGCAGCATCGCCGTGGTGACGCAGTACAACTGCTGGTCGGAGGGGACCGGCAGTGCGAGGATCTCCTCCCACCGGCCGAACCGGATCAGTACGTGCACCCGCATGGCGAGGAACCCCTCCAGCCAGTCGGCCATGGGCGGGCTCTCCACGCGCAGCAGATCCTCGGGGATGGACGCCTCGAGCTGCGCGGCCGTCTCCAGCGCCGTCCTGGACCGGCCGAGGAACATCGCGCCGTAGATCTTGAAGTGATAGTCGTGCGAGCGGTACAGCGTGTAGAAGTTCATCGCGCCGGCCCGTCGCAGGTACTTCTCGTCGGCCTCGATCGCGGCACTGTTGGCCGACACGACCCGTCGGTAGTCCCCGCACAGCACGTCGAGGTGGGAGGGCATGTGCTGCAGGTGCCCTGCGTCCGGTACCAGCCCCGGCAGCCGGTCGGCGACGGTGAGGGCTTCCTCCGGTGTCGGCGACATCTCCATCAGATGGATGTACATGTGCAGGATGCCCGGGTGGCGGGCGCCGGTTTCGGTCAGCAACGCGCGGTCGAGGACGGCCTTCGCGTCCAGCGTGCGCGCGCCGGGGGCGGGCTCGCCCGTGCGCAGGTCCCACAGTTGCCACGGGGTGAGGTTCATCAGCGCGTCCGCGTAGAGCGTGGCGACATCAGGGTCGTCGGGCGCGAGTTCGTACACGGCACGCATGGCCTCGGCGTACGGCTCGTTCCAGACGGAGCAGTCCTCGACGGCGCGCGAGGCGGGATAGCGCTCGCGCAGCGCCTCGATGAGCGCGCGCTCGATCGGCGTGGCCCTGCCGCACAGCGCGTGAGCCCATTCGACGGCGGCGTGCGTCCGTTCCACCGTGTGCCGCAGATCGACGTCGTCGAAGAACTCCCAGGGCTTGTTGTAGTTGGGGCCCAGGGCGTATGCGACACCCCAGTACGCCATGGCGCAGCCGGGATCCGCGGCCGCCGCCGATTCGAAGCAGGTAACCGCCTCTTCGTGGTTGAACGCGTAACTCCACACCAGACCGCGGTCGAACCAGCACTGTGCTTCCGGCGAACGGGTCGACACGGGCCGGGTCAAGGTCCCGAGGTCGAAGTAGTCCATGAGGATCTCCTGCAGAGGGATGCGGCTCGACGACACCGGCTTCTTCCTGCGTACAGCGTGCGCAGGCAGGCACCGGCAGTCTATTTCTGCGCTCCTTGCCGCCTCAGTACCCCATGTGGCCTCGTTGTGTCCTGCCCGGTCGGCACCGCGGAGCCTGACCAATCCGAGGGAGACCCTGGAGGCGGAAGAGCCCGGCAAATTCGCGGACTCCTCGGGGTGAACCCCGGGTGAAGGACGGCGTACAACCGTTGGCGCCCTGTGTGGGTCTTGATGGTTGCCGCGTGTGAGCAGCGCGGCCAACCACCTTCCACGCCTAGGGGTTTGCCTTGTCCTCTCGGAGATACCACCTGTCCGCCGTCGCTGTCGCCGCCGCCGTCATGGCCGTGACGGGGGCGGCCCCCGCGGTGTCCTATGCCGAAGACGCTCCCGCGGGCGCCCTCGCCGCCGCGGGCGCGGCGTCCGTGCGTGCCGACTTCGACGGTGACGGATACACAGATGTCGCGATCGCCGCCCCCGGCGGCACTGTCAACGGCAAGGCGGGCGCCGGATACGTCGCCGTCGTCTACGGCATGGCCGAGGGCCCCAACGGTGTCAAGCGCCAGGTGATCAGCCAGGACCGCTACGGGATACCCGGCACGGCGGAGGCGGGTGACCACTTCGGCGACCGGCCTACGGCGGCCGACCTGGACGGTGACGGATTCACCGACCTGGTGGTCGGAGCCCCGGGCGAGGACATCGGCAGCGCGCGTGACGTCGGGCTGCAGACCGTCGTGTGGGGAGGGGCGGGCGGGCTCGCCGCCGCCACCACGGTCGGACAGGGCCGGGCGGAGACCCGGGCCGGTGACTTCGACGGCGACGGGCACCTGGACCTGGCGACGGCCTATCAGATGCGGTACGGGCCCTTCAGCCGAAGCGGTGCAGCGGCCCGCACCGGTCCCCTCGTCGGCCTCGACGTCCGTGTCTACGCCATGGAAGCGGGCGATGTGGACGGCGACGGCACCACCGACCTGGTGGTCAGCAGTGGTTCTTGGGACTCGGACGACGGAGGGACGATCCCGCCGCCCCATCTGCAACTGCTGAAGGGGACTGAGAACGGTCTGGTGGCAGGGCCGTTCATCGCCTACCCCGACACCGTGTCCGCGGACAGCATCGCCCTCGGTGACATCGACGCCGACGGCCGGTCGGACGTCGTCTTCGGCCGCAGCACGGCCGCAGGGGGCGGTCTCGTGGGCGTGGTGCGCGGCACGGCGAACGGGTTCGCGGCGCGGGCCACACTGATCGGCCAGAACACCCCCGGAGTCCCCGGGGCGGGGGAGAACGGCGACCGCTTCGGCACCGACGTCTCCGTCGGCGACATCACGGGCGACGGATACGCCGACGTCGGCACCGGTGTCCCCGGCGAGGACCTCGCCGGCCGGACCAACGCCGGCACCTTCGCCGTCCTCAGGGGCAGCGCGACGGGTCTTTCCGGGACCAGGGTCCAGGTCTTCAGCCAGAACACGGCCGGAGTGCCCGGTACGGCCGAGAACGGTGACCGGTTCGGCAGCCGCACCGCCGTCGTCGGCGGGTACGTCGCCGTCTCGGCACCGGAGGAGAACAGCGGCTCGGGAGCCGTGTGGGTCTTCCGCGGCACCGCCTCCGGTGTCACCGCGACCAAATCGGTGAGCTTCGGACCGCGCACCCTGGCCGCGCCCGTGTCCGGCGCACGCTTCGGTGCCGCCTTCCACCGCTGACGGCCGCCTCGCGTCGCCGGACGGCAGAGGGTTCACCCCGGCAGGGAGCCTGCCCGCCCTGGAGCAGGCTCGGCGGAGACGAAACTGGCAGGCTGGAAGGACCCGGAGTCGGGGATCACATGCCCGGCCACTCACCCCCGGAGAAACCTCGTCATCGACTCGGCGGGTGTGCTGCGGCTGGCGCCGCGCCGGAGCGAGCACGTGGTGTGTGCTGGCGGTGGCCCCGTTCTGGGCGCCGGGGAGATGAGCTTCCGCGAGGAGTCCGGGCAGTGGGTGGTCGGTGAGGTGAGTAACCAGTCGACCGGATACTGCCCGGATATCAGCTCGTGGCCGGCCGTCGCGAAGGCTCTGGACGCAGCCGGGATTGGTCATCCTTCCGGCTTCACCCACGAGGTGGTCTTCCGGCGCTGTCTCGCCTGCGGTCAGGTGAACATCGTTCGGGAGGAGGACTTCGTCTGCGTCTTCTGTGACGAGGAACTGCCGCGGGAATGGAACGTGGAAGGGGCCGGGCGTTAGCGGACCGGGGGCTTGGCGGGCTTGTCGGTGGGGTTCTTGGGGCGCCTGTCGGGGCGGTAGCTGGGGCCGTTCATGATGACCTGGTGGCCGGTGTTGATGAGCCGGTCGAGGAGGGACTCGGCGACGACGGGGTTGGGGAAGAGGGGATACCAGTCGCTGGGCGCCCGGTTGCTGGTGATGATCAGGGATCGGCCCTGCCGCTCGGAGACGAGTTCGTAGAGGTCGTCGGCATGGGCTGCGGAGAGCTGGCGCATGGCGAAGTCGTCGAGGATGACCACGTCGGGCCGTACCAGTTCACGGATCCGTTTCTCCCAGGTGCGGTCCGCGTGGCCGCCAGCGAGTTCGGCGAGGATCCGGCTGGTCTTGGTGAAGCGGACGCGAGCGCCCTGGCATTACGGACTCGCCGGCGTGGAGCCAGCGCAGGGCTCCGAGGTCGCGGATCCGGGCGGCAGGGAGCTTCGAGGAGGCGGTGAAGTCGAACTCCTCCAGGGTGACCTGCTGCTCGAACTCCGCCCGCTGGAGCCTGCGTTGGAAGGCCACGGTCTCGCGGTGGGTGATCTCGTCCTGGCAGAGGACCTGAAGGAAGTCCAGATGGCCGAGTTCGCCGCCGTGGGCCTGGGCGAGGCGGCCGTCGAGAGTTTCCAGCATCCCGGACAGCCGCAGGGACTTGAGTGACTCGCGCAGGGCGGTGTCCATCACGGTCATCGTGCCGCCACCTCGTCTTCGCCGTGGACCTGGTCGTCGTGGGCGCCGTCCGGTGGGTCCGGGGGCGTGACGGAGCCGAAGAGCCCTTGCGGGCCGTGGAGGAAGGCCGCGGCGCCCGCGTCTCCGCTGGTCTTGGGCTCGGGATCGGTCTCGGTGCCGGTGACGAGGATGCCCTTGATGGTGCGGTAGGACGGGTCGCCGACCGTGATCGCTCTCGCGCAGGCGGCCTCCAGCCGTGTGTCGCCGTACTTCTTCCGCAGCCCGAGAACCCCCTGGGCGGCGCTGAGCCGGTAGAGCGCGCTGACTTCCAACAGCTGATTGACGGCCTCGCGGCAGGCGTCGGCGATCTCGGACCCCTGGGTGCGGCACCAGATGGGCGTCTTCATCTGGAAGGCGATCTTCTCTGGCGGGTAGTCGCTCTTGTCGGTGCGTTTTCCCTGTTCAAGGGCGGCATGGGTTTTGACCAGGCTGCCGTCGAGGAAGACCTGCACCATCGTGGCGGTGGAGCGGACGTCGACCCTGCGGCCGATCAGCTTCCAGGGCACCGAGTAGAGGGTGCGGCCGACCTTGATGTGGATGTCCGGGCCGACTACGGAAGTTCATCTAGACCACCTCGGTCAGGGGCGAGTGGGCGCCGGTGCCCGAGGTCTTTCGCTCGCGGCCCCCCTGAACCACAGGGGGTTCAGAGCCACCCGCGGCGGGCCGCCTGCGCGCCCGCCTGGAATCGGCTCGTCGCCCCGAGGCGGGTGGTCAGGTCGGTGATCCGGCGGCGCAGGGTGCGTTCGCTGAGGCCGAGTTGGCGGGCTATGGTCTCGTCCTTCAGCCCGGCATGGAGCAGGTGGAGCAGAGCACGGTCGGCCTCGCTGAGGTCGGGCTGCTCTTCCGTCTCCTGGGCCTCGCTGCCGAACACGGGGGTGGCCTGCTGCCAGCTGGCCTCGAAGAGCTCGACGAGGGCGTCGCACAGCGGTGACCCGTGGACCAGGGCGGCGGTACTACGCAGGCCGTCGGCGCCGGCGGTGAGCGGAACGAGGGCATCGCGGCGGTCGAAGACCAGCAGCTTCAGCGGCACATGGGGCCGCACCCGGGCCTGTTCCCCGAGGAGCACGAGATGCTGGAGCAGTTCCGCGTGCTCCGGGACGGCCAGCACCTGGCTCGAGTAGTTCGCCCGTGCCCGTACGTCACGGGCCAGCAGGTCCTCCTCGAACTGCAACGCACTCGCGTCGGCCGTGAGATAGGGCGGGGTGTCGAAGCACAGGACCTCGTGCTCGGCGCCCGCCATCAGCTCGGTCAACCAGGCGGTGATCGCGGTCGGCCCCTCGACGATCTCCACCAGTCGGCTCGGATCAGAGCTCAGCTTGCGCTCGTTGAACTCGTCCCCGTAGGCGTCCAGAGTGGCCGCCGCGCGTTCCAGCTCCAGACGGCGCGCGCGGATCAGGGCGGCCAGGCCGATGCGCGGGTCCACCGGGGCGTAGCGGGTGGGCCGTCCCGCCGAGGGGACCGCGAGGCCCGCGGCGACCAGTTCGTCCAGCATGCGGCGGGCCTGTGCCGTGCCGCAGGACTGGTGCCTGGCCAGTTCGGTCGCCGTCAGTGGCGGCGAAGCCAGGTCAACCGCATCAAGATGCTCAAGCGTCAGATGTTCGGTCGCGCGGGCTTCGCCCTCCTGCGGATAAGGGTTCTCATGTCCTGATCACCGAACCAGGCAGAGGAAGTCGCTGGCAGCACCGTCTGCGCATGTGCGAGCCTCCTTCTCTCAGACGCTGATCGAGAAGACTCTGATGACCCGCGACGACGCTCTCAAACAGCTCAGCCACATCGCGCGCGAGAGGGCATTCGGTAGGCACGTCGGGTCTGACCAGCTCATCCAGGCAGGGCTGAACGCGCTGATTGCCGGGGTTGAGAGTCCCTCCCTCGCTATGCTGGCCGGTCTCCTCCGAGGCGAAGAGCCCGAGGCTCCGGCACTCTTCGACCAAGTGCTGGAGGAGTTGGGACTGCTCTTCCACCCGCCCGCTGACCCTCGGGCCGCGAAGTGGGCGACGGCCTACTGGGTCGCCGGTCAGATCGCCGACGGATCCCTGGATCCCGCCGCTGGCACCCACCTCATCTGGGCAGACATCGCCTATGACCTCGGCTGCCCCGAAGAGCTGGAACCCCTTGTCCACTGCGCGCACAACCTGGACGGCTGGGAGGAGAGCTGGGGAGTCCCTTTCGAGGAACTCAACAGAGAAGCGGTTGAGGCAGCGAAGCAGTTCCTCAGCAAGCGGTCGGCAGCAGAGGCGGAAGACTGACCGCCGGTTCGTTGTCGCCATCGGGATTGGTCCAGCCGTTCCTCGCGCCCTCACTCCGCGTGGCCGCACCACAGAAGCTGAGCCAGAACCCGAGTTTTGACGGCACCGTGGTGCTTGCCAGGACAGCATGGGGATGCTCCTCGGTACAGGGGCTGGTCACACCGCTTTGTTGAGGGCAGGTTCTAATACCGATCCAGGCGGTGCGCGTACGGGGTCGGCAGAGACTGCGTGCCGCCTCTGGGGAACCAAGCCGTGCAAAGATCCCGGTACCGTTCGGGGACCGACATGCCGCGCGCGTATGCGTCATCGGTCGACCAGTAGCCAAGAAGCAGCCGGATGAGCGCCTTGTCATCGGGGAACAGATCGCCGCGTCGCAGCGCGTCGAACGCCTTGTCGTAGACCTGGTCCGACTGCTGCACGGCAGCCCGGCGCCGCAGCTCGGGCTCGAGCTTCCGCACCAGGGACGAGCGGTTCAAGACGGCGGCCATCATCCCGCCGCTCGGCGGAAATCTCTGCTGGTAGGTGCAGCCCATATGGCGAGCCACTCGGCCGATGAGGCTGTCGGCCGGCTCCCGCACGGTGAATTCGCTCAGACGCCGTTTCCAGCAGAGTCGGGCGATGGCCATGAGCAGCAGGCGTGCCGCGGCGGCATTCTCGGCCACCAGTTCGTCCACGGTCAGCGAACCCAGGGGGTCGCCGAACGCGCGGCCCTCCAGCACGGCATAGCCGGCGGCAGCACCATCGGTCTGCAGGATTAGGGTCTGCGACCCGGGCTTCCACGTGGCCTGGGGGATGAGCCGGTTCCAGCCTGCGTGCCGTGCGTGGGTCCAGGGCCGCTGGGCGTGCCCGGTGTTGTACATACGGATCATCGCCGGGAGATCGGCCGGAGAGCTGCTGCGGATGCCCGGGACGGCCGTACCCAGATCGTCTCCCGCCGCCTGTTCGACGTTGCGCACGGGGATGACCAGGTGCCCTTCGGCGACGGCTCCGACGAAACCGAACTGCTCGTACACCCCCTCGATACCGTCGGATACGCAGGCGACGTCCACCCGCTGTGCCATGCCTGCCAACGCCTGGCGGAGGAGTCGACTCATGTGCCCCTGACGTCGGAACCCGGGCTGGGTTTCCACGCCACCGATGCCTTCTGCGGCGACAGCCACCGCACCGAATCGCAATTCGAAGGAGAGCACCTCCAGCTCGGCGACCGGTTCGCCTCCAGCGGTCCGCAACCGGCAGCAACGCACTCGCAGACTGCGCACTTCTTGATCCGCGAGTTCGGTGTAAGCGACCCTTGGCTCATGATCCGACATGGAAGGTCCTCGGCCTCTTGATCGCACGGCGGTGCCGTCATTTCCCGCGAACATCAGCGATGTCCTTACCTGCCCACTGCTGCTGAAACCCGTCAACAAACGCTGCCACCAAAAGCGAACAAAGCCACCCTGTGTCCTTGCGCGACAGGGACGCGGTGCGCCCGGCACAGGGTTCGCGCCCGGCGGCCGGTCGGTGGGCTCGCAGTGCCGGCTTCTGTCGCTGAAGGCGAGCCGGGATCGCGCTGCTGCAGCCCCTGGCGGAGTTGGGCGAGTGCCCGGTGCAGTGCGCTCTTGACCGTGCCGGGCGCCATGCCGAGGGCGGTGGCCGTCTCGTCGGTGGACATCTGCCCCCACTACCGAAGGACCAGGACCGTGAGCTGTTGGGGCGGCAGTGTCTTGATGATGTCCATGAGCAGTGCACGGTCGGCGTGCTGCTCGGCCCAGTCCCCGACGGATGCGTCCGGCAGATGGGCGGTGGGGAACTCTTCGAGTTTCCGTGCCCGCCACCACTCGGTGCGCGTGTTGATCATGACGCGGCGTCACCCGGATCAATGGCCGCATCCGAGGTCACAGAGGGCAGCACGTGGCGCTGACTAAAGAAGGCGCTCCGGTTTGCCCTTCTGCCACGGGCGTGCGTAGCTTCTGCGGCCATAGCGCCGCGTCCACGCGGGAAGAGGGTCGGGGGAGGGGAGCCGTTCATGGCGGGGCGTCCGGAAAGCCCACTGGATCCAAGCGAGGGGCCGGTTGCGGGGTTCGCGGCCGAGTTACGCCGGCTGCGGGCCGCAGCCGGCAGTCCGAGCTACCGGGTGATGGCGCAGTGCACCGGTCAGGGGGCGAGCACGCTGTCGCAAGCAGCAGCCGGGGAGCGGCTTTCCAACCCTGACGGTCGTGCTGGCCTATGTGAAGGCGTGCGACGCTGATGTGGCCGAGTGGGAGGAACGCTGGCGCCAAGCAGCCGAGGAAGCGGCCGCCACCGGGGACCGGGACGATGATGCCGCTGCGCCCTACCGGGGTCTGGCCCGGTTCGAGCCGGGGGACCGGGACCTGTTCTTCGGCAGGGATGCGCTGGTCGACCAACTGGCCGCGCACATGGGCACCCATCGTCTGGTCGCCGTGGTCGGAGCCTCGGGCAGCGGCAAGTCCTCGCTGTTGCGCGCGGGCACTCCCAGAGTCAGCGCGAAACGACTCCCGAGGGGACTGCCGCAGCCAGACGACTCAACCGCTGGGCCGAACGCCCGAACCGCCGACCATGACCACACGCCTACCGGCGCGGGCTCTCACTCGCGGGGTCTCCTGACGGTGTGGCGGGCACGTATGTGTGAGGACTCAGCGGCGGTGGCCTCCGCCGATGACCACTCGCAGCAGGGTGAAGCGCACCACGGTCACCAGGGCGAAGCTGGGTACCAGCACCAGGGTCTCGCGTGCAGGTGAGGCGGTGGGCCGGTAGTGGCGGAAGAGCAGGACTGCTCCGGATGTGACCAGGTACGCAAGGACGAACAGGACGCCTGCCACGAGGTGTGCCCGGACGGCACGGACCGGAGAGCCGCGGAAGGTCAGCCGCCGGTTCGCCTCGGTGTTGAGAACGGTGACGACGCCGAGCGAGGCGAGATTGGCCACAAGAGGAGGCGACCAGTGGCGCAGCCCCCAGTACAGCAGAGCCTGACCCGCTGTGGAGGCGACGCCGATCATGGCGAACCAGCCGGCCTGTCTGGTCAGGGTGGCGTGGCCGGGCCGGTCGGAGGCGCTGTGCCGTGCGCTGGGGCGTCGCACCTTTTCATCATGACCCGGGGCACGGGGGATCTGGGGGACTGCCTGAAGCAGCGGTTCGACCGTTCGGCTGATGACAGACACCCGCTTGCACCTCAAGGTCCGGTCAGCCGGTCTGGTGTGTGTCAGCTTGTGAATGTCTTGTCCGTCAGGCACGGGGCGAGGCATGGAACCGCCCCGTCGTTGGGGCCGCTCAGCGACTGGAGGCGAGGGCCGATGGAAAGTAGCGGACGGCCGTCGGGGCCGGGGCCGTCCGGCGGGCCGCAACGCAGGAGATCGGCGCCGAAGCGACTGAAGCGCGTACGTGGCGCTGTGGCTGCCGCCGCGGCTGCGGGCCGTGCTCGGACTCGTGCAACGGCACAGCGTGTCGGGCAGCTGCCCCCGCCACCGGGTCCGTTCCGTCCTGGGTTCTGGCGCAGTCCGATCCGCGGGCCTTGGCTGACGTCGGTGTTCGGCCTGGTCCTCCTGGTCGGTATTCCGCTGCTGTTCGTCACCGGGGTGCTCTCCTACGCCTCCTACAACCCAGGGCTGAGCCCCCTCAATGACGAGACTCCCGACAAGGGCGTGCTGGGTTTCTATCTGTTCAGCTGGCCCACACACCCCTACTGGCTGTACCGACTGCTCCAGGGCGTGCACGTGACGCTGGGCGTGGTCCTGGTGCCGGTGCTGCTGGCCAAGCTGTGGTCGGTGATCCCGAAGCTGTTCGAATGGCAGCCGGTGCGCTCCGTCGCCCACGGGCTGGAGCGGCTGTCCCTGCTGATGCTGGTCGGCGGGGTCATCTTCGAGTTCGTCACCGGCATCTTCAACATCCAGCTCTACTACGTCTTCCCGGGCTCGTTCTACCGCCTGCACTTCTACGGCGCCTGGGTGTTCATCGCCGCCTTCGTCGTCCATGTGTGCCTCAGACTCGGCCGGATGACCCGGGCCCTGCGCTCACGCGGCCTGCGCGCCGAACTGCGCACCGGCCTCGCCCGCACCGTGCCCGAACCACCCGATCCCGACGGCCTGGTGGCGGACGCCCCCGCCCCGCCGACGATGACCCGCCGCGGCGCGGTGGGCATGGTGGGAGCGGGCTCGCTCCTCCTCCTCGCCGTGACCGCCGGACAAAGCATCGGCGGCTGGATGCGCGCCACCGCGCTCCTCGCACCGCACAACCGCGACCCCGGCAGTGGCTCGAACGCCTTCCAGATCAACAAGACGGCGGCGAAAGTGGGCGTCACCCCCGCACTCGTCGGCCCCACCTGGCGACTGGAGGTCCACGGGCGCGGAGCGCCACAGGTCTTCACCCGCGAGCAGCTCCTCGCCATGCCCCAGCACGCCGCCGCACTCCCGATCGCCTGTGTGGAGGGATGGTCCACCGACGACCAGCACTGGAGCGGTCTCCGGTTGGCCGACCTCGCTGCCATGGTCGGTATGCCCGTTGCAGGAAGCGTCTTGGTCCAGTCGATTCAACCCCCCGGCCCCTTCACCAGGGTAGTGCTGCGGGGCAACCAGATCCACGACCCCCGAGCGCTGCTCGCCCTCCGCGTCAACGGCGCGGATCTCTCGCTTGATCACGGCTATCCGGCCCGCATCATCGTCCCGGCCAACCCCGGCGTGAACAACACCAAGTGGGTCCACCGGCTCACCTTCAGGGCGTGACCATGGCACGATTTGTCCGCTGGTACGGCTCTGGACCTCTGCACCTTCTCGTCCTGATCGCCTCATTCGCCCTCACCGGCTACGCCATGGTGCGCCTGTTCGCGGTCCAGCCTTGGGAGGTGGCGATCTGGTTCGTGGGGGCGGCGATCCTCCACGACCTGATCCTGCTGCCCCTGTACTCGCTGGCCGACCTGTCGGCCCTCTACGTACTCCGTCACCGCGCCGCCGACAGCCCGACGGTGCCATGGATCAACTATCTGCGCGTCCCCACCTTCCTGTCAGGTCTGCTCCTGCTGGTCTGGTTCCCCCTTGTCTTCCGCCTCGCGGTCCCCTACCCCGGAGACACCGGGCTGTCCGACAGCGTCTACCTCGGCCGATGGCTGGCGATCACCGGCGTGCTCTTCGCCGCCTCCGCCGTGGCCTTCGCGGCGAGACTGCGCCGCGGCCGGCGGGCTGCCCGTGGTGACGAGAGCCGACCCGCCTCAGGTGGTGGCGCCGCACCGTGACGACTGACGAGGACGAGTTGTATGGCGCCGACGGGGATCCCTACGCGCTGGCTCTGCGACCCGGCAATGGACCGGTGTATCTACGGCTGGTCGACGGGCGCCGGATCCGGATGCCGGTCCATCGCTGGCACGAGCGGCCCACGGAGGCCGACAAGACCGTGCTGGAGCGCTGCATCGGCCCCGTCCTCGATGTCGGCTGCGGGCCGGGCCGCATGTGCAGGACACTCCTGAGCCGGGGAGTCTTCGCCCTCGGGGTCGACATCGCGCCTCGCGCGGTCGCGCTGACCACGGCCCTGGGAGGCCTCGCGATCTGCCGATCGGTCTTCGACCGGCTGCCGGCCGAGAACGGCTGGCGGACGGTGCTCCTCATCGACGGAAACATCGGCATCGGAGGCGACCCTCAGGGCCTGCTGCGCCGCTGCGGCGGGCTCATCGCCCCCGCCGGGAGCCTCGTCGTCGAGGTGGACCCACATGACGTCGAAGAGCTTTGCGCCGCCCGGTTCGAGGACCTCCATGGGCAGAGCGGTCCGTGCTTTCCCTGGGCGCGGCTGGGGCGACGAGCGCTCCACCGGATTGCCGCTGATCTTGACCTCAGCGTCACCGACCAGTGGACGAGCGGGCACCGCTGCTTTGCCACCCTCGTCCACCAGGGATCACCCTCGGACTGCTCTGACGTGGAATCACCGTGATGAGACGGGCGGGATCACCGTCGTCCGAGCCGAAGCCTGTCACGCTCCTGATGATCAAAGTCGCCGCGCTCGGTCGCGAGCTTACGTGTTCTTCGGGTTCCCAGCCCAGGCCGCGTGGAGGTCCCTCCCTATCGTTTGGGGGCCGGCCGCCCTACCAGCGCATGCCGAGGGCGTCGAGTTCCGCTGTCCAGGAGCGGCTTTTCTGATGAGGAGTTGCTGGTTTGGCCTGGGCTGATTCAGTTTGGTGACAGTGGCGGTGGTTCCTCGGTCTGGGGTTGGAGGGCCGGGGGACGGGGTGGGTGGAGGGGGTCCCCACCAACACCACAACCAGCCCATAACACTCGGAGCGTCGGAGGTAGGCGGGCAGGCTCTGTGCTACGCGGCCGCTTGGGGGGCCGGCACGGGCGTTTCAAACCTTATAGGCGGATAACGAGAATAGCGGCGGGCGGCGCCACAGCCGCCCGCCCCAGTTTCTCAACGCAGGGAGATTCAACCGTGGGACAGCTTGGTCCATCTGCGGAACAGCAAGGTAAGTCGCGCATGTTCTACGTCTGGTCATCAATTGCATCAGCAGTCCTAGTGATCGCCGGAGTGGCACTCGCGATCATGGGTAACGCCGCAGGTTGGGTACTGGTTGTCTTCGCTGCCGTTATGTGGACGGGACTCTTCCTCACTCTCAGGTATACGAAGCAAGCGCAGCCCTGAGCGGCATCGCGGGCAGGTCTCCTGGCCTGCAATCTGAAGTCTGGCCGCGTAGATGCGGAGTAGCGTGAGGCCCCTCGTCGGTATTGACGTACGGACCTCTCGTTACTGTCATTACAGAATGAATCGCGGACGGGCATGTCGACCTCCATGACGACCGACTTCCCCGTCGCCGGCATCGGGGGAGCCGGCGACCAGGTCGACAGCCGTCGGTGTCCGGATCCTGGCCGGGTCGACGGAACCGGTGGCGCAGCCCTACCGTTTCGCCGGCAACTATCAGGACCCCACGGGCCTCTACCGCCTGCAGGCCCGCTACTACGACGCCAACATCGGCCGCTTCACCCAGTCCGACCCCTCCGGCCAGGAACAGAACCCCTACCTCTACGCCGAAGGTGACCCCGTCAACCGCATCGACCCCGACGGCCTGCCTGCTCAGCCTGGGCAGCATCGGGGACGGACTCGGCATCGCGACCATGCTCTACGAAGGATTCACCAGCGGAACGGGAGCGGCCGAGAAGGCGACCGCAGGCATGATCGCGGACATCGGTATCACGGGCCTCTGCGAGGCTGGAGCCGCGGCGTTTACCGGACCGGGTGCCGTCCCCGCGCTGCCCTACTGCATGACTATCGGCGCGGCTGCAGGCGGCTACATCGGTGCCACCCACAAAAGCTGACGGGGCAATCGCGGGTGCTGGAGCCGGCATTGCCCTGCTCCAGCACCCGACCTTTCGAACGGAGAGAATGAGATGATCAGACCAGGAAGAGGGCGTCAGATCCTGCTCTTCGGCATGCTGGCTCTCGTCTGCGGCGCACTTCTTCTGCTGCTGGTCAGCCCCGAACTCGCCGACGTGCTGAGCACCATCATCCGACGCGTCCGAGATGCCGGCGGCGCGGTTCCCATGGTCACGGCCTACGACATCCACGAGCGCGTCTGGAACCCGCCGATGCCGCTGCTGTTCCAATACCGGTACGTCACCGAGCACCGCCAAGTCACCGCGCACGCCATCCGAGGCATGATCAACGGTGTCCTCGTCGGCGCAGGCCTCACCGGCCCGGACGGCGAGCCGCTTCGGCCCCAACCGCACGACTTTCGCAGGATGTTGGTCACGGACGTGGTCTCCAACGGACTTCCGCCCCACATCGCCCAGGTCATCTGCGGACACAGCGACATCAACACCACCATGGGCTACAAGGCGATCTACCCGCAGGAGGCCATCGAAGCGCACCGCTCCTTCATCACCCGGCGCCGGGCGAGCCGCCCCAGCGAGGAATACCGCACCCCCACCGAAGAGGAATGGGAGAAGTTCCTCGGCCACTTCGAACGCCGCAAGGTCTCGATCGGAACCTGCGGACGAGCCTTCGACACACCCTGCATCCACGAACACGCCTGCGTCCGCTGTTCCGTGCTGCGGCCCGACCCGACCCAACGACCCCGCCTCGTCGAGATCATCGACAACCTCAACGCACGCATTGAGGTAACCGAACGCGAGGGCTGGCTCGGCGAAGTCGAAGGGCTCCAGGTCAGCCTCGCCGGCGCCAAAGCCAAACTCGCTCAGATCGACCAGCGAACGACCGTCACGCTCGGCGTGCCCGACCTCAGCCGCATCACCGGACGCACCGTCACAAGTAATGGACAAGGAGATCTGTGACGTCGGGACTGACTCCGAAGGTGATCAAGCGTCCCAGAGGTTGCACCAAGCATCGATCGTGCTTCTGGACGCATCAGCCCACGCGCCTGCTGTTCCGCGGGTATGCGGAAGCGCATCGACCCACCGTTCCCAAAGACCGTCGCGGACAACGAACCGCTCGGCATGGCTCGTGCCCAACTGGGAGTCCAGTCGCAGCAAAGCCCCCAGGGCGGGGCCCTGGTCGTACCGGCACTCCAAGTGAGGAAGATACCGATCCAAGTAGGACACCAAGATCTCCGCATCGTTTTTGCCACCGAACCGGGCGAGCGCGAAGCAGTAGCCCTGACCTGCATACGTCAGCTCGCTGGCCAGCAGCAGTTCTCCGATGCGCTCCCGCCACCCAAACCGTCGAGCCACCCCAACGAGCCATGCAGCGGTCAGTCGGGAACGCCATTCGTATCCGAGCAAAGCACCGATCTCCTCTGGACTCACTTGAAGAGCATCGGCTCGCAAGGCGGCAGTGAACGCAGCCCGCTCCGCTTCTCCAAGTCGGAGAAAACCACCGCCCAGAAGTTTCAAATATCGCCGCTCATTGGAGACATAGCGGGCCACAACGTGTCCTTGGCCAACGTCTTGCGGATGCTGCACGCTCATCGCCGCATCATGGCTCATCCCCCGGAGGGACGCCACGAGAGGGGCTCCAGGGCCGCCTCCGACTTAGTTCAGAGAATCCGAGACGCTGATCACCTGGGCCGCCATCACCCTCATGACCAGGCGTCTCGCACGGAAGGGGGCCACCCCCAGCTGGCCGAGGAAACCTCCGGAGCATTTCACGGTCGACGACAGGCAGCCTGTTTGAGGAGCCAGCTCTGTGCTGCCTGCAGGACCTCGTCCCGGTTCCGTGCCACCGGGCGTGGGTCTTTGACAATCTCCACGTCAGGAGGAATCGGCGCGTCGTATGCACGGCCCGTTCGGTCCGCGTCCTTGACTTCCGTGAGGGCCAGCACAGCTCCGTCGGCTAGGTGGTACAGCTTGTTTCCCGTGGGGACGCCGTAGGTCGGCTCGCCGAAGAACCGAGTGTCAGGACGTCCCCGGAAGGCCACCACGACCGCTTCACCCGAACTGCCTGTTCGCTTACCGGTCAGGACCGCGACCGGCGGGGCGCTCTTGGCGAACGGACGGCCATCGTCCCAACCGACCAACTTGCCGTCTACGTATGGACTGCCGTGCTTGATCGACCAAACGGACTTGCTGCCGTCGACATCCACGAACGCACCGACCGTGCCATCGCCCAGGATCGGACCCACCACCTCAAGCATCGGCCACATGTCACCCCCGGTGTCCGAGCGCAAATCCACCACCCAGCCGCAGGCTTCACCCGCGCCGGCCTTCGCCACGCCACTCCGGCCCTGCCGCACGTACTGGTCGTACGCCTCTTGAGACCCCTGCACACCAGGCAGGGAAATGTAGCCCACACCGCTTTTCAGAGAACGGCCTGCTAAGCCATCGAAGTTGACCGCGGACGCTCCGAAACGCTCCTTCGCCTCATCCGGCTCCCAGAACAAACTGTGCCCGTCGCCCAGCGCATACAGAGCCGAGTCGATCGCCCCGTACGTGCCCGCCGTCTTCTGCGCGCCGCGCGCCTGCGAGAACGCCCTGCTCCGCAAGTCTGACCAGTCAACCTTGTGACGAAGAAGAGAGTGCTTCTCCATGATGTTCAGCGCCTGCGACAGGTAGGTCCGCGCACTGGGCGACATGTCGGTAGCCGCTGGATCGTCCGAACGGCGCGTGCACCCCGTCGCGGCGACCGCTATTCCAATCAGGCCAGCGCAGACCGCCATGCGCAATGAACGTTCCCGCCGCATCCATCCCCCCGAACAGGCTCTCGACTCACGAGTAACCCTAATTGACGATCAGCTACCGACGAAGCACCACAGATCAGAAACACGCACTCATCGGTTTACGCACGCCTTCCCGCGCCCCTATCCGCGGGCCCGCAGGACGACATGCGGCCTTCGGTTCGACTTTCAGCGCGCTGGCATCATCACTGATGAAGATCTGCGAATCGGCCAGCCCTGCTCTCGTTTCCGACTTGGTTGACGGCAAAAATGCCCGGACCCGTAGCTTTGGCGCTCGGTGCAAAGTAGCGATGCCACGGCTGAGCCGTGCCCCCGCCGCCTTCGCGGCGGGACGCGCGAGCGAACCGGATCCGGGCGTGAATCGTCTGGGTTGACGAGTACCTCGGCTACGTTTGCGGAGAGGGCGGATATGGGGTGGGCGCGGACGCAATTGGGCGGTCGGTACCGGCTCGACGAACCGTTGGGCCACGGCGCGATGGGCGAAGTATGGCTCGCCGAGGACTTGGAGCTACACCGGCGCGTAGCCGTGAAGCTGCTGCACCCTCGGCTTCCGCAAAACCCCGCAGACCAGCGTCGGTTCCTCCTGCGGTTCGAACGTGAGGGACGGGCCACCGCCCGGTTGCAGCACCCCAACATCGCAGCCGTCCACGATGCCGGGAAGCACGGGACAACGCCCTACCTGGTGCTGGAGTACCTGCGCGGCCGCGATCTGCGAGCGGTGCTGGCCCGGGACTATCCCGGCGGCATGCCGCCTGAACAGGCGCTCGCCTGCGCCGGCCAGATCGCCAGCGCGCTGGCGGCGGCACACGCCGCGGGCATCGTGCATCGCGACATCAAGCCGGCCAACGTGATGATGCTGGACGACGGTACGTGCAAGGTATGCGACTTCGGGATCGCGCGCCTGCTCGACTCGGCGGACCCCCAGTTGACACAGACCGGGAGCGTGATCGGCACTCCGGCGTACATGCCACCGGAACAATTCGACGGCGTCCCCGTAGACGCGGCCGCCGACGTGTACGCCTTGGGCGCCACGCTGTTCCACCTGCTGACCGGGCGTCCGCCCTTCCTGGAATCCCGGTTCGCCACGCTTCGCGCGCTGCACGCCTCGGGCCAGATGCCGCAGGTCAGTTCGCTGCGAGCCGAGGCGGCGCCGCTCCTGGACGCTCTGGTCGACCGGATGCTCGCGCGGCAGGCGTCCGACCGTCCGACCGCAGCCCACGTCGCCGCACGTCTCGGTGACCCCGCCCTGGCCGTGCCCCGTGCGCAAAGCGCCCCGCTGACCGACATGACGGCCGCCGCGCACGCGGCGCGACGCATCGAATTCGGTGGCACCCGAGGGCGCGTGCTGGCCACAATTGCTGCCGAAATGGCCAAGTCAGCCCCCGAGGAAGCGCGCAAACTGCGGGCGGAAGCGGCCGTCGCGGTGCGGAGCGAACGGTACGTCTCGCACCTGGATCTCATCGCTATTGCTCAGGCCATCCGGCCGCACGATCCACCTCACGCGGCAGAGCTGCTGACCGAGGCGGAGCGGCATATGCGAGGCGAGGCCGCGTCGGACGACGCCCCGGCGCTCCACCGGTCCGCCCGAGCGTTGAGCCAGTGGGACCTGCTGCGGCTATCCCGGGTGTGGGCCCTTGTGGACCTGGGGAAGGCCGAGCGCCTGGCCGGCGAGATCGCCGACATGGAGGCCCGGGACGACGCGCTGTGCGGAATCGCGCAAGAAGCGGCTCGGACGCGGCCGGGCGCAGCGGTGCGCATCGCGAGCGACCTCTGCGGCCTCGGACGGAACCATCGGCTGGAGCGCATCGCCGGGACTTTGGCGGAGGTGGACACCGAAGCCTGCCTGCAGGTCATGCGGATGCTCGATCCGGCGTCGCACACACCGGTGAAGTCGGTGTTCCGTGCCCTGGCCGCCTGCGACCGCGGCGAGGCCGAGCGGGTCGCCACCGCGCTCCCCGATCCCGATCTGAGAGCGCACGCACTCACGGCGATCGCCTGCCTTGTGGCGGGCGACGACGCGACGCGGACGCAGCGGATCCTCGCGACCATCGACGCGGACAACCGGCGCTGGGCGCGGCAGGACGTCGCCTTGGCCATGCTGGACGTGGATCCGCGCGCTGCCGCGGCCTTGCTCGCGTCGGCGGACTTCGACCGGTACGAGGAAGCGGTCGTGTTCCGCATCTGTCGGCAACTCGCGCCGGTCGTACCGGACCTCGCCGAGCGCTTGGCCCGACGTATGCCCGGTTCCTTCGACCGCGCCACGGCGCTGCGGTGCGTCGCCGCCGCTGTCGCGGGCTCCAGCCCGGCACGTGCGGCGGCGCTGCTGGACGACGCCGTGCGGCAGGCGGAGGAGTGCGCGCACCGGAGCGCGATGCCGATGCCGCTGGCGGAGTTCGCCGCCGAGGTGATGCCGCTGGATCCAGTGCGCGCCGCCGCGCTGTTCAAGGAGGCCGCCCGCATGGCCATGGCAAGGAGAATCGGCGTCCGGCGCGGCAAGGACACACAGCTCGAGGGGGCTGGTTCTCGCGCGATGCAGTTGCTTCAGGTCGCCGAGGCGCTCGCGCCCTTCGACGTCGCGACCGCCGAACGCCTGGTCTTCAAGGCGAGGATCGAAGCCAGGGATTGTTGGATGCTCAATCGTGTCGCCGCGGCGTTCGCCGCAGTCGACCCCGCCGCCGCGGCACGTGTCGCGGGACGCGCCCCCACGCCGCACCGGCGCGCCGAGGCGCTGACGGCGGCGGTCCCTGTGGCGGCGGCTGCCAACCTGCCCGCGGCGATGCGCATGGCCGAGCAGATCACCTCCCAGTTCGACCAGGACCGCGCTTGGGCGGCCATCACCACGGTGCTCGTCTCCGGATCCGCCGACGCTGCCGTGCGGTTCGCACGCACGCTCGCCGAGTCGCTGGAGGCCGCCGAGCCTCGGGGCTGGAGTCGGCGTACGCTGCCCGTGGTCGTCGTCGAGGAGATCGCCGCCGTCGACCCCGCGGCGGCCCAACGCCTGCCTCGTCACCGCGCTCGCCATCGGCGACCAGGACCGTGCCTGGGCGGCGATCGCGGGGGGTTGGGCGGGGGTGTGTCACCACTGCAAGGGCATTCCGGAGTACGACTGCCTGCCCGGGGTGTGTCCCAAGGGCCGTTCGGGGCGCGGCTCCGGGGAAGCGCGAGCTGACCAGGGCTCCGCAGCACCCCGAACCCTGCCGTCCCCAGCACCGCCCTCCGAGCCGGCGGCCACGGTCCGCGTGGACCGAGCGGTCGACAAGGGCTCGACCGAGAGCGCCGGGTAGTTCGCTTTTACGAACTCCCGGTCGTGCCGGTGTTGGCCTGGCGGCGGTGGGACCCACGCTTGGAAGGTAGAACAAGCTCAGGGAACTTCGCAGTGGCCATGAGCCGTACCAGTCCAGCCAGGCGGCAAGACCTGGCTGGTAACTTGACCCCATGACGGTGGCATTGATCGACTCAGGGCTTGGCCTCCTTTCCACTGCGGGCTGGCTTCGGCACCTCGCCCCGGAACTCGATCTGCTTCTGCTTCTGGACCCCGACGGCGCTCCCTGGGGATCGAGAACGGCGTCCTTCGTTACGGACCGTCTGTTCACCGCGGCTCAATTGGCCGTCCAGCGGGGCGCGGAGGCCATCGTGGTCCCCTGCAACACCGCCACCGTCACCGCGATCGACGCTCTGCGCGAGAGGTTCGAACCGCGCGTGGCCGTGATCGGAACCGTGCCCGCCGTGAAATCGGCCGCGGCAACCAGTCAAAGCATCGCCGTGTGGGCAACCGTCCGGACCACGTCGAGTGACTACCAGGATCGCTTGATCGCGGACTACGCGAACGGCATGCCTGTCGCGCGTGTCGCATGCCCCGGTCTGGCCGAGGCGATCGACCAGGGCGACCTGGCCGCAGCAGCAGAAGCGATTGCCGACGCAGCCGAGCGAACCCCCAAAAATTGCGACTCCGTGGTGCTGGGATGCACGCACTACCCCCTTGTGGCGCCAGAGATTCTGCAGAGCCTGCCCACCGGAACCACCCTGTACGACAGCGCGGAGGCAGTCGCTCGCCAAACACTGCGGCGATTGGACCGAACCAGGGAATCGCACAGCATCATGGGCTCCATCGACGTGGTACTCAGCGGTCGCCGCGGAAACCTCCCGGCAGGCGCCCACGCCCACCCAGTGGGCCGCGCCCTTGCCGCAGCAGGGCGAGTACCCAGCGAAATTCTCATCTCCGCCGCAACTCGCTCCCCGATGGCTGCACCGGCGATCTGAGCAGCCCCAGATCCTCTGCACCTTCTCGGCCAGGCGTACAACTACGCTGGCCATCGCTGCATGACAACCGGTGTCCACGACCAAGGTGGAAGCCCCGCCGCAGCGCGCCACCGTTTCCCGTACATCACGACAGACCCCAAAGGCATGGCTGCCGAGGACCCAGTGCATGTCGCGGAATACGACGAACGCAGGTGGGAGGAGCTGTACCGGCAGAACGTCGAAGACTGGGAGAACCCGCTGCCCATGCCCTTCGGATGTCCTCTGCACGGTGTGACACTGCGGTGACGCTGCGATCGTTGCACTCGCGGGCTGCATGCAGCAATCGGCGCGAAATTTTGTTCGGCCGCTCCGGAGCAAGGCCTGCCCGAGTGCTCCCAGTTCGCCAGGACCGGCGGGCGGTTCACCCGCGCAGGTCCTCGGGCAGTTTGAAGGGGCTCGGCCGGATCCTCGGCCGAGCCCCTTCGGCATCTGTTGAACCGCGCCCCTGTGGCCGCCGGTTACGAGATGTGCACCCCGTCTGCCTCGGCCGGTGCTCCCGTCGGGGCGCGCAGAGCCGGTCGCCGCGGGGGCGGCAGCAAGGTGCCCGCCAGCGTTGCGGCGACGCCGAGGCCGGCGGCCACCGCCATTGCCGCTCCGAAGCCGTTGCTGAAGGCCGCGGCGGAGGTGTAGCCACCGGAGGCGGCGAAGACCGCGGCGGTGATCGCGACGCCGAAGGCTCCGCCGAGCTGTCGCATCGTGCTGTAGGCGCCGGAGGCCTTGCCGATGTCGGCGGGTGTGCTGGTGCTGACCACCGCTTTGGTGACGGCGGGGATCGCCAGGGCGAAGCCGATGCCCGCGAGGCTCAGCGGGACGACCTGGGACGCGTACGAGAGGTGCGGGGCGGCGATCAGGGCGATCCAGGCCGTGCCTATCGTCTGCAGGGCGAGGCCGGCGACGACGAGAGAGCGTTCGCCCCAGCGGTCGGCGAGCGCCCCGGTGCGTGAGGCGAGCAGGACCACGAAAGTACCCCACGGGAGCAGCCGCAGACCGGCGCCCAACGGGCCCTGGCCCAGGGTGACTTGCTGATACTGGGCGATGAAGAACACCGAGGCGGACATCGAGCCGCTGAGCAGGAACATCACTGCGTTGCCCGCCGAGAACGCCCGGGAGCGGAACAGCCGCAGCGGCAGCATCGGCGTACGGGCCCGGGACTGCCACACCAGGAAGACAACGACCAGGACCGCTCCTCCGGCCAGCGCACCCGTCACCTCTCCGCTGCCCCAGCCCGCCGCATCCGCCCGGACCAGGCCCCAGACGAGCCCGAACGCGGCCAGGGTGAAGAGCAGCAGGCCCGGGAAGTCCACCGCCGTGCCCTGGCCGAAGCCCTCCTTGATCCGGGCGAGCACGAAGGGGATCGCGACCAGGCCGACGGGCACGTTCAGCCAGAAGATCCACTGCCAGGCCAGTCCCTCGGTGATCACGCCGCCCAGGACCGGGCCGAGCAGCACAGCGAGGCCGGTGACGCTGCCGTAGACGCCGAGCGCCCAGCCGCGCCGCTCGGGCGGGAACGCGGCGTTCAGCAGGGCCAGGGCGAGCGGCATGACGGTCGCCGCGCCGATGCCCTGGACGGCGCGCGCCGCGATCAGGGTGCCGGTACTGGGGGCCAGCGCGCATGCGGCCGACGCCACGGCGAATAGGGCGAGCCCGGCGACGAACAGCCGCCTGCGGCCGAAGCGGTCGCCGAGCGACGACGTGGTCATCAGCAGGGCCGCGAAACTGAGGGTGTAGGCGTTGATCGTCCACTCCAGGTCCTCGATCGACGCATGCAGGTCGCGCTGGATCGCGGTCAGCGCCGTGGCCACCACCAGCAGGTCGAGGACGACCATGAACGAACCCACCGAGGCGAGCGCGAGCGTCCACCGTTGCGCCGCCGTGACGGACTTCTCGTTGCTGTTCACTGGTGCTCCCGTCGCCGTGTGTCTGCAGTCGTGCTGTCGGTGGTGAAGACACGGGATGGTCCGGAAACTGGGCGGCGAACGGTCGCGGATTCTGCGGTCGGCTGTGGATTGCGCGGACGGTCGGGATTCGGCGACCAGTTTCGGCCGCCGTGGGTGTCATAACTGTCGACGAACCCGAACTGCCCAAACCCTCGACGAACCGGAACCTGGGAGGCGATGTAATGCCGAGCGAGGAGATGCCGATGCCGATGCCGATGCCCATGTCGACGCTCACGCTGGAGCGGGCGCGGGCGGGCGACGGGCAGGCGTTCCGTGAGCTCACCGAGCCCTACCGGCGCGAGCTGCAGGTGCACTGTTATCGCATCCTCGGCTCGGTGCAGGACGCTGAGGACCTGCTGCAGGAGACCCTGCTCGCGGCCTGGCGCGGGCTCGACGGGTTCGAGGAGCGGTCGTCGCTGCGCTCCTGGCTGTACCGGATCGCGACCAACCGCTGCCTGAACGCGCTGCGGGACGGCAGCCGCCGGTCCGGCGAGGGCTGGGCGTACCGCTTGGAGGTTCCGTTGCCCGAACCCACCCGCCGCGGTGACCCCAGCTGGCTGGAGCCCTATCCGGACGTGCTGCTCGCCGGGCTGCCGGACGCCGCGCCAGGACCGGAGGCCCATTACGAGACCAAGGAGGCGGTCTCCCTGGCGTTCCTCGTCGCGCTGCAGCACCTGCCGCCCCGGCAGCGGGCGGTGCTGGTCCTGCGGGACGTGCTCGGTTTCCGCGCGGCCGAGGTCGCCGGAATGCTCGACACCAGCGTCGACTCGGTCACCAGCGCGTTGAAACGGGCCCGCGCCACGCTCGCGACCCGGCTGCCCGCGGACGCCCACGCCGAGGCGGAGTTGCCGTACTCACCCCGCGAGCGCAAGCTCGTTGACGACTTCTCCCTCGCCTTCGAACGCGCCGACGTCGACGCGATCCTCGCGCTGCTCACCGACGACGCGTGGCTGACGATGCCGCCGCTGCCGTACGAGTACCAGGGACTGGAGGCCATCGGCCACTTCCTGAGGACGGTCGCGCTGCGCGACGGCCGCCGCTTCCGGCTGGTGGCCACGCACGCCAACGGCCAGCCCGCGTACGGCGTTTACCTCGTCGATCCGAGGACGCCGATCGCGCATGCCCACGGTCTGCTCGTCCTCACCCTGTCCGGGCACCGCGTCTCGGCGCTGACCCGTTTCGTCGACAACGGCCTGCTTCCTCGCTTCGGCCTGCCCCGCTCGCTACGCGCTACCGGCGCCTAGCTAGGAACTGTCCGGCCGATCAAGAAACAGATCGATCCAGCTGGCTTACAGGGGTGCGATTGTGGACGCATGAGCGATCTCAAGGTGCCGCCACCCCCGCCCAGAAACGAACTGGCCGCAGCCTTCCACTGCCCCGTCCCACCGGCTGACCGGCAAACCCCGCCCGCCACGACCCGAAGAACCCTGGAGAACCCGACCACCCCGCCGGGACTCCGCCATGCCCGAGCACCGAAATCACCTCGGCCACCCGGCAGTTACCCCTCGGCGACGCCTCATCACCCCAACCGAAACGGCGAGGGTAAGAGTCTCGATCAACGACGGCACCGCACACCCACCCTTGCTCAGCACCCGCACGCCTCACGGCGGGCTCGACCCCGCGACGGTAGAAGCCGACACGACCGGCCACATCCCAAACTCCTGCGAATCACCCCAATGAGGCACCCCCACAAGATCTGCACCCATTGACGTTCGTCCCTCCCGGGCCGGGCCTGCACCGCGTTCACCGTTTCAGGCAGCGGGCAGGACGGGACACCGTCCGTTCAGCGGCGCGGCGTCGGCGGCTGCAGACCGAACGCCGCGGTGTTCAGCCAGTGCCGCATGGCCTGTGCGATCGGGCGCTCGACGAACCGGTGTACGAGATACGCCAGTACGACCAGAGCGGTCACCGTGACCGCGACCAGGACCGAGGGGTCGACCCGGTCGCCGTAGTGGTGCGCGACGGTCATTCCGATCGTGTCGTGCAGCAGGTAGAGGGGGAAGGTCATCGTGCCCGCGACAGTCAGTCCGCGCCAGCGGATCCGGCGGGTCCAGCCGAGTGCGATGGCGGCGATCAGCAGGAAGAACACCGTGGTCACCACGATCAGCCAGCCGCGCCAAGGTGCCCAGGTGTCCCAGTTGTTGCGGCCGCCGACGGGTGCCAGCAGGAAGTGCAGCGCCAGCAGCCACGACATGGCGACGATGCCCCACAGCAGCGGTGTCGGCCGGTACCGGTGCATGAGGTAGAAGGCCATGCCCGCGATGAAGTACGGGGCGGATGTCGGGTTGACCATCAGTGAGAGCAACGGGATCTGGGCGCCGGGCGCCAGCACCGCGGCGACCGTCCACAACCCGCAGAAAATCACGACCCGTTGGTAGCTGAGGCCCTTCCACACCACGACCGCGAAGGTGAGGTAGAAGCAGAGCTCCGGCCAGAGCGTCCAGTAGACCGAGTCCAGGTTGTCCACGCCGAGCGGGGTCTGCAACATCGTGAAGTTCGCGAAGAGCAGCCGCGGGTTGGGGTGCCCGAACGGGCTGTTGGTCAGGTAGATGACGCACGCCGACACCACGATCGCGATCCAGTACATCGGGTACAGGCGGGTGACGCGCGAGATGAAGAAGTCGCGGGGGGTGCGCCCCCATGCGCTCATGCAGATGACGAACCCGCTGATCAGGAAGAACAGGTCGACGCCGAGCCGGCCGTAGGCGAAGTACCTGTGCGCCTCGGGGAACGTGCTCTGATACGGGCGGCCCCAGATCGTGATCATCGACCAGGGGGTCTGGCCGACGAAGTGGAACAGCACCACCGCCAGCGCCGCCAGGAACCGCAGGCCGTCCAGCGCGGCGAGCCGGTCCCTGCGGACGGCCGGCCTGGCCACGATCACCCGCCCCGGAGGCGCCGCCCGCGGGAGCGGCACACTGGGTGCGACCGCCCCCTCGTTCCCACGCCTCGTGGCCACGTCGACCCGTCCCCTGTGCTCCGCCTGGGTCATGCATCCCCGTTCCAGTGTTGCTCTTTGCTGTCAAGGCCCTATGAACCCCGATCACATGACCAACGGGCAGACGGAATGGTTGCCGAGCACACGATCTCCTGTTGCGGGACGCGTGACGGCCCGTCCGGTCGACCTCATCAAGACCGAAGCAGAACAGCGCGCGCGGACTGTCTGGCCGACTGCGGCCCGGCAACTCAGTTCCGCAAGGAGTTCCGCGTGCAGCCGGGGCCAGACACCTGCTTCGGTCCAGTCCCGCAGGCGGCGCCAGGCGGTCACGCCCGAGCAGCCCACCGCACTGGCAGGCACATCCCGCCAGGCCGCACCTTTGCGCAGCACGTAGACAATGCCGGCCAGTGCAATACGGTCAGGCACCCGAAGCTGGCCTGGGTGCCAGCGCCTTCGGGCGGGCTGCGGCAGCAGTGGGGCTATGCGCTGCCACAGGGCATTAGGGACAAGATCATCGGACACTCCGCAGACCCTGCCGATGAAAATCGTCGCCCATCAGCCGACACGCCCTCCCCAGTCCGCACACACCACCCCGAGGGAATTGCTCCGGAATCTCCCGGCAGTGAGCCCTTGCCTTCGCCCACCCGCAGGGAGCAAGATCCTCGCGCTGATCAAACGGAGATCGGGTGCCTGCGGTTCATGGAGTTCTAATGAGTGGCTTGGCCTGGTGCATCGTGCTCGTCACTGCCTGGATGAGCTGGTCTGTCTGGCGTATGGACGTGCTGCCAGCCTGGTGGCGCCGGCTGCCGATGCTGCTTCTCGCCGCCGGAGTGGCGGGGGTTGTCTCCGCATCGGAGCAGATGTTCGGAACCCCGGCGGACCGGATCGTCGCGGGTTCGAGCCTCGTCCTGGTCCTGGCCGCGTGGGCGGTGAGTCTGGGGGAACGCCGAAGGCAGGGTACTGGCCGACACTAGGGTGCCGTCCCTCGTGTGCCCCGGAACTCGGTAGCGGTCGACACGGGCACAGACCCTCCTCTTGAGAAACGTGCCAAAGCGATGCTCGCGGCTACGACGTGCGGATCGTGGACGGCACGCTGGTCCCGGTCCGTGACCGCAAGGTCGGCGCCTCGAGCCGCAACTACCGGTTCTCCGCGAACGTGCAGGTCATCATCGACGCCGACACCCGCCTGGTCGTAGCCACCGCCCGCCCGGCCCCGGGCTGCACGGCCGACGCCCATGTATGGCGCGACTCCGGCCTGCCGCAGCAGTGCCAGGGCGTCACCGTGCTCGGCGACGGCGCCTACATCAACACCGGCCTGGTCGTCCCGCACCGCAAACGACCCGGCCGGGCCCTCCTGGCCGGCGAGGAAGCCGACAACGCGGAGCATCGCCGGGTCCGTGCGCGGGTCGAGCATGCGATCGGCCGGCTGAAGAACTACAAGATCCTCCGCGATTGCCGACAGCACGGCGACGGCCTCCACCACGCAGTCCAAGCTCTCGCCCACATGCACAACCTCGCCCTGGCCACCTGATCAGAACAGCCATGATCGCCCTCTGGCCTGCAAAAACACGGCCTTCTGCAACACCCTTTACTGATCGTTTCAGAATGAGCCGCTGGCTGACCGCCCACCGTCGTCCTCTGCCAGCCGGTCCGCGGCATCGACGGGCCGTGCGGCGGGCTCGAGTGCCAGGAGGGGCCGCAGCTGCTGGATGACCCTGCACACCGTGGCAGGCGAGACCCCGAAGAGCGGCGCGAGCTGCCGCATGGTGAGGTTCGTGCGGTAGTAGACAGCCACCAGCAGCACCCGGTCGGCAAGCGGCAGACACCACGGCCTCCCGATGCGCGGCCCGCCGCCACCCCTCTCCCGCACCACCTTCAACAACCGCTCGAACTGCTTCATCGGCAGCCCCGTGAACGTCTCCACCCATAACGGATCAGCCGTCAACACCCCACGCATACAAGGGAAATGCCCTGATCACGGCCTTCTGCAACATGCTTTAAGTCGAACTTCATCGATGCGCTGCGGCTGTTGACCGACCCATTGGACGGGCGGCGCAGTAGGTGGTGGGAGACGGATGATGTCCATGCCTGGACTGAGAGCAGCGCTGAACTGGCCGCGGTGTACGGCGGATTGGAGCCTGCAGAGGCAGGCACGCACCTGCAGGCATTGGTGGGTGCGGCCGAAGAGGCCGGCCTGCCGGATGGTCACCGTGCCCGTTACACCGTGCAGTTCACCCGGCCGGCCGTCGACGCGAGGCCGCAGCGCCCGGCGCGGTCGGCGGGCCGACTGCTGGATGACCTGGAACCGGAGGCGCGCCGCACGATTCGGCACGTCTACCTGCCGCCGATGCGCAACGCCCAGCAGGAGCTGGCCTCCAGCTCCGGCAACCGGCTGCGGCTGATCCTCGCCGCCGAACTGGGCGGGGAGGAAGCCATCAAGGCCTTCGAGACGGAACAGGTCCAGCACTTCCGCGGCCTGGAGCGACACGACAAGATCAAAGCAGCCCGCAAGCGCATCAACGACCCGCTCGCGCTGCTCCCAGGAAGAAGAAGACCGAACCGGACGACGACAAGCAGACCGAAGCCGCGGGCGAGGGCCCGACCTGTGACCTCATCGCTGCTGCGGCCGCACCTGCAACGGACGACGGTAACGGTGACAGTGAGGACGACCCGCAGCCGGAGGTCGGCTTTAACCGCGCCTCCCACCTCAGACGTCACCTGCTGCAGTGGCAGGTGCCGGAGAGCGCCTTCCACATCGCCGAAAGCAAGCCCACTCTGGAACCGGAGCTGATGCGCGCCGAAAACCGTTCCCTGCTCGGAGAGGTCTTCTTCGACCTCCGCCCACGCTCCGACCATCACTGGGAGCCGGTGGAGAAAGCTGCCACCGACGAGGCGCGGGCCGCCGCGTTCGGAAGCCTGTTCACCTCCGCCACCGTCAAGCTGCCCAAGGGCGACTACGCCTACCGCCTGGCCGAGCGCCCCACCCTCAATCCAGACGGCTTTGAGGTGCCCGAGCATCCGGCCACCGCCATCCGCTGGATCGCAGGAGTGGACGGCCAGAGCGCATGAGCGAGAGCCGACAGTGGGCGCTATTTGATCCGAGGCGCGCGTCAGCCCACCATGATCCTCGTCCCGCGCACCGCGGAAGATCTTGAACAGGCCGACGCGGCGGCCCGTGAACTTGGTGGCCTGGTGGCGCGCGAGGAGTTCTTCCAGCAGCGGCTCGGTGAGGTCTTCACGACGGGGGCTGCCGTTCTGGCCGCGCCGCCCCCTTCGTCAGGCGCCGCACGGTTTACGGTAGGGGTGGATCCGGCCGACCGTCTGCTCCCAGCGCGTCCGGCTGATCGGGTGCGGGCCGAGGGAGCAGAGGTAAAGGTAGGCGTCCTTGGCCTTGTAGTCGGTGAGCCGGATGCCTTCTCCGCCGCCAGGCAGCCGGTTTGTCGTCATAGCCAGCGTCCGGCCGTCGGGGCTGAACTCGCCCGCCTGCGCGTACGGGTCCGGCAGTGTGCCTTGGTCCGAGGGATGCGCGGGGTTCCCTACGTCCCATAGGTGGGCCTGCCCGTAGGCCGGCTGCTCGGCCAGGGTGCGCAGGTCGGGGCTGAGCGAGAATGCCGACAGCTTGCCGTCTCCGGTGACCACCCCGATCTTCTTCGGGTGTGCGGCGGTGTCGCCTATGTTCCACAGTGTGATGCTGGAGTCGTTGGCGGTCGACACGGCGAGCGTATCTTCGTTGATGAAGCCCGCACTCTCCACTTTTGCCGAGATTCCTCCCGAGGAGATCTCATTAGGATGCCTTGGATCCGTCAGGTTCCACATGAACAGGGGGCCCGTGTAATCCCACATGGCCAGAAGATGCGTCTTGTCGTTGTACGCGAGACCGCTGATGTTGGTTGGCTGACGGAAGCGGAATAGGCGCTGCGGCGTGGTGATGTCGCCGATGTTCCACAGGTTGGCCCCCGTGTCATCCCAGACCAGCAGTAGGTTGTCGTTCAGCAAGTGCGTGAAGACCTGCGAGAATTGGCCTTTGTCGTGCACCGGGATCTTGCGGCCGTGCTGGGGGCTGCCAGGGTCGGTAATGTCGAAGATGGCGACAGCCGGGCGGTCTGCGGTGCTCACTGCAAGGGTCCGTCCGTCGTTGGAGACTGTTGCGTTGCCGACCGCGGCGAACTGTGACTTCCGCCTGGGTTTCCGGGGGGCGTGCATGTCCCACAAGGCGACTTTGTTCCGGTCCTTGTTCTGGGTGATCAGTGTCCTTCCGTCGCCGATGAAGTCGGCGTGGGCCCACTCCTGCGGGAATGTGTAGGCGACCGTGGGGTGGTGGGGGTCCGCGACGTCCCAGATCTGGGTGCGGCCCGGCGGGGTGGTGGGCGCTGAGACCGCGAGCAGCCGCCCGTCGGCGCTGAACGCTGTGCCAGGCGTGCCCGAGCCGGCTGCGGCGACGTCGCCTGGTAGCGCGGGCGGGCTTGCCGAGGTCCACAGTGCAACCGGGCCCTTGTCGCCGCCGCTGGCGAAGGTGGAGCCGTCCGGGCTGTAGGCGACTGCATAGACGGGCAGCGTGGTGGGATAACTGGTGAAGACGTCGATCCGTCGGGTGTCCGGGGGGCCGGCGTCGCCGGTGTTCTCCCACTGCTCGACCGTCCCAGTCGCGTCGGCGGCGAGGAACGTCCTGCCGTCCGGCTTGAAGGAGATCGACAAGATGGCGCCCTGACCATCCACCGAAAACGGTTCCACGTTCCTGGCCGTGGGGCGGTCGATTCTGGTGGTGTCCCAGACCGCCATAGCACCCAGCACCCCGCCGGCAGCGAGCAGAGTGCCCTGCGGGTTGAAGGCCAGGCTCTCGACGGAGTTGGCCCGCAAGGTCGCCGCCGGGGCCTTACCGGCCCGGCCGTGAGTGTCGAGGTCCCAGAGGGTGACCCTGCTGGTGCCCCGGCCGCCCCCGGTCGCCGCGGTGCCGACGGCGAGTGTCTTGCCTTTGGGCGCGAAGGCGACGGCATGCACGTCTGCTGTGCCAGCGGTCACCTGCGGGAGTTGTGTGGGGCGGTCGGCGGAGGTCGTGTCCCACAGGTGGACGACTCCGTGGGCGCCCGTCACGGCGAGCAGCGAGCCGTCCGGGCTGAAGGCGATGTGCGGCGGCAGGATCGCCGGGCTCGTTTGGTGCGCCGTCGAGACGGGCTTGGCCGGGTCGGTCAAGTCCCACAGGGTCAGCGAGCGCTCTGTCTGGACGGCGAGCGTGTTTCCGCCGGGCCGGTAGGCAATGGCCGCGAGCCCATCGGTGTGGATGACCGCGCGGGCGACCGGCCGGTGGGGGTCGGAGATGTCCCACAGCCGTACCGTGCGGTCCTTGGCGGAGGCAGCGAGGAGGCGGCCGTCGCCGCTGTAGGCCACGTTGAACACTCGGTCGGTGAGCCCGGTCAGGGCGGCGGGAGCCGTTGTCACGTACGAGTGCAGCACACTGGCGCTGGCCTCGGAGGTGGGAGAGACGTCGTAGGCGGCCAGGCTCAGCCCGAGGGCCGTCGCAGGGTCGCCGTCGCGCAGTGAGTCGGCGAGCAGCGCGAGTTGCCGGGATGCGATGACGTCTGCCCGGTCAGCTGCGACCCGGCTTTGCCACACGGCGATCAGGCCGCTGAGCAGGGCGGCGATCAGTACGCCCACGCCGGCCGCCACCTCTACTCTGCGGAGCCGGTGCCTGCGCACGCTCCGCGCTAGGAAGCGCTGTTCGGTGGCTGCGAGTGCAGCACGATGGCTGGCGTCGGCGAACCACTTGCGGGCTTCGGCAAGACGCGGGCCGCCGTACAGGACCGTACGGTCGCGTGTTCTGTCCCACTCGCGTGCCGCGTCAGTGAGCTGACGGTGGATCAGCAGTCCGCGCCGGTCCTCGTCGATCCACCCCCGCAGCCGCGGCCACGAGCGCAGCAGGGACTCGTGGGCGATCTGGGCGGTGTGGCCGTCGACAGTGATCAGCCGCGCGTCAGCCAGTGCGTTCAAGGCTGCCGTGATGTGAGCCGCCTCGGATGCCGGGCGCACTGCGGCCAGCTCGGTCAGGTCGACCCGCCGCCGAGTGTCCTCGAAGTCCCCGCCGACATGCACCATGCGCAGGAGCAGCAGCCGGGCAGCCTGGCGGCCGCCGGGGTCGAGCCCTTCGTAGACGCGGTCGGCCTCCCGGGTGACGGCATTCCATACTCCACCGCTCGCCTCATACCGCCGGATGAGCAGATCGCGGCCGTCGCGGTGCACCCAGGTCTGCTCCAGGGCATACGAGAGCAGGGGGAGAAACCCGGACTCGGTGGGCTCCCGCCGGTCCCCGCCGATCCGCAAGTCGCGCAGCACCAGACCGCTCAGGCCCTCCTCCAGCCGGTAACCGGCCACCGCAGCGGGCCGCTCGATGGCGTCCCGGAGTTCGTCGGGGGTCATCGGCACCACCGGCACCTGGTACTCCCGGAACGTTGGGGCCAGTTCAGGGTAGGCAAGGCAGCGGCTGTAGAAGTCGGCGCGGACCGCGGCCACGACCATGGCCGTCGCGGGCCGGGACCCGTCAGGTCTGCCGACCGAGCACAGCGCCTCGACGAAAGCGCGGCGCTCGACCTCGTCGGCGCACTGGGTGAACAGCTCCTCGAACTGGTCCACCAGGATCAGCAGCCGGCCGTCGTCCCCGTCCTGTCGGCCCAGTGCCTGCCTGATCAACGTGGACAGCTGTTCCGGATGCTCGCGCAGCCGCGCGGCGAGCGCATCCTCGGGCATCTCGACATCCTGGGCAAGTCGCCTGGCCAGCGTGCTCAGCGGACGTTCCCCAGGAGTCAGCGAAAGGTGCGGCCAGGTTTCCGATCCGGTAACCCGCAGCTCTCCGCTCCGGATCGCTGGCACAAGTCCGGCATGCAGCAGCGAGGACTTGCCCGCGCCCGACGGCCCGACGACAGCGACCGGGCCGCCTTTGTCAGACCATTCCGACATCTTCCGCAGCACCTCACCGACGAGCTTCTCCCGGCCGAAGTAGTACGCGGTGTCGTCTGTGGTGAACGAGCGCAGACCTCGGTACGGGCACGGCGGTTCGGGCCCTTCCTGCTCCGGCCCCGGCGCATTGTCCGGCACTCGCGCTGGGCCGGCCGCCGGATTGTTCGCCAGCACCAGCTCGCCCGCACGGTCGCTGAGGTGCCGGTGCGGCTCCGGCAGCCCCTGACTGGGTAGCGTGCGTCGCAGATGCCGGTAGGCGTCCTCGACCGTCAGATCCGGCAGCCCAGCGGGGGCGCCCTCGCGTAGGAAGGACAGCAGCTCGCCGGTGAAGGCCGTGTACTGTGCCCCGACCGGGGCCAGGGCCTGCTCGTCGGCGGATGCCGACGTCAGCACGTATGTCCCGCCAAGAGAGGCGAGTTCGAAGGCACGGGTGGCCGCGGTGCCGAACGTACCCCGGGCACGCCCGGCGAAGCAGCAGTCGAGCACCACTACGACCGAGCGGGCGCGGCACTCGCTGAGGGTGTCGCGCACGGCTTGGTACGGCAGCGCCTTGTACGCCAGGCCGGTCACTGGGTCGTCGGTCGCCCGCGTCGCCAGGTACAGCTCGTTGCCCAGGCTGACCAGGCCGTGGCCCACGTAGTACACGAGCAGGGTGTCGGTGGCCTCCCTGGCCACTGCGGTCAGGGCGGTACCCAGGACGATCGGGTTTTCAGGGTTGGTGACGGAGTCCAGGTGCTCTGGCCGCAGACCGCACCGCTCCACCAGAGTCAGACCCAGCTCGCGTACCGTCTCCTCGACAGCCGGCACGTCAGGCAGCAGCGAACCTGGCACGTGACGGCCCGAGCCCACAATCAGGGCGCGGGAGCCCTTTGAATTCAGCGCGGTCGGCCGGTTCAGTGAACCAGACGGCGTCATGCGCCTTCCGCCCCTTCTTGGGCGGGACCAAGATCCCGCGCCAGGCGCTCAGCCGTCTCCCGCAGCTCCTGCGCCGTCTGAGGCCGCACGAGGTCCGAACTGATCTCCACCGTCGAGCCGTCGGCCCTGATGATCTTCACCTCCATCCGACCTGCCCGTCGCCTCAGCCACGTCACCGCGACCGTCGCGAACACCGTGAAGGCCCCGCCGTTCCCGAGGGCGACCGCCAGGGCCTCCATCCCGGTGCCGAGCGTGCCATTCTCGGGTGCCCCGGCTACCAGCCGTACCCGTCCCCGCAGTGATTCGTCGGCAATGAGCCACTCCCGCAGCGACCGCAGCTCATCTGATGAATGCATGCCTGCAACTTCCACCCGTACTTCCACGCGGACATGGTGGCACCAATTCTCTTGCCCTGACAGTTAGTTGACCCCACCTTTCGCCCCATCCGCCACTACTGAGAGCCGGTAACGGCACCGTGCGAACAGGGCCTTGGCGGTAGGCGAACGGCTCGGAGGCCGTGTACCGCTGGGCGATCGCCCAGCGGTAGAACAAGGAGAGGATGCCGTGCAGGCGCAGCCCGGCGGAGGCCAGGTTGCAGCTCCGAGGTTCACGCCGTGCTTGTTGTACAGCTCCAGACAGGTCTCGTAGTCGGCTGGCCGCCAACCCTGCACAGTCGGGATGATGTCGAAGTCGGGGTCCTCGGCCATCAGGTCGACGAAGTTACACATGGGCGGTCGATGTGCTCGCGCACGGAAGCGAGATTTGCTCGGGTCGACGTCCGAGAGACCGTTCAGGAGTGGCGATGGCCGGTTCCGCGAAGCCATCGGCTTCGCGGCGGAGAGGTGGCTGGCCTCTCCCTACCGACCATCGTGCGGCGTCTGGCCCGCCGGGAGTTCGTCGATCCCTTAAACCAGAGGCCGCGGTCTTAGAAGCTGTTGTCTTTCCGGGTGTGATTGGCGTGTTTCCGCTGGTTGCGGATCGGTGCGTAAGACCCGTGGGAGTAGTGGTCTGTCAGGTCGTCGTTCCCCGGGAGGTCTCGAATGCCGTCAGTCGTTGGACTACTGGAACAGCACGAGCTCTTTGCTCGGCGTCGGGTCGATGGCCTGCGTGAGGAGGCCGACCGCATTCAGGCCGAGTTGGCCGCGGCCGAGGAGGAATGGCAGGAGTGGGCGATCGCCCGGCGGCGGGTTGATACGGTTCTGGCTCCGGACAGCGCCGCTGACGCCGGCCCCCGAGCTGCCGCCCGGGCCTCGGGATGCGGCCAACCCGAAATCGCAGGTGCCGGTGTGGCGTGAGGAGGTCGCCTCTTCGGTGCTGTCGGTCGAGTACCAGCGCATCCTTCAAGCCGTCGCGGACCGTGTCCGTCTCGGCCAGGGGCCGCTGTCCTGCCAGGAAATGGCCGCAGTGTTCGGCATGGACGTGGTGCCGGCGCGGGTGGAGGCCTTGCGGTCGAAGGCGAAACGCCTGGTCGCCCGAGGCTGGCTGGCCGAGCCCGCACCCGGCCGGTTCACCCTCGTCCCCGGTGGGGCCGGGCCAGGCGACGGGTCATGAGGGCGGCCATCGACCAGTAGATCATCGCCTCGGCACTGGCGATACGACGCTCGAAGTCGCGGGCCAGGCGGCGGCTTCGCATCAGGTGCGCGAAGAGACGCTCGACGATCCACCGCTTGGGCAGCACCACGAATCCCTTCATGTTGTCGCTGCGCTTGACGATCGCCAGGACCAGGGCGAACGCGGCCAGGCAGTGCTCGACCAGACTGCCGGTGTAGCCGCCGTCGGCCCAGACCAGGGCCAGGCGATGGTGAGCGGCAGCCACCTGTTCCAGCAGGATGTGGGCAGCGGCGCGATCGCCCACATCCGCAGCGGTGACCATCACGCCCAGCAGCAGGCCGAGGGTGTCGACCACGACGTGCCGCTTGCGTCCGTTGACCAGCTTGACGCCGTCGAAGCCCACGCGTGCAGGCGCCGACCACGGCATCCGCCTTGACCGACTGCGAATCAATCACCCCAGCCGTCGGCAGGGCATTGTGCCCTCCCCTCTCCCGGTCCTGCCCGCGCACCCGGTCATGGAACTCCCGGACCAGGCCGCGATCGCGCCAGCGGCGGAAGAACGCATAGACCCGGTCCCACGGCGGGAAGTCGGCCGGCATCGCCCGCCACTTGATGCCGTTGTCCACGAGATAGCCGATCGCGTCCAGCATCGCCCGGTGGCAGTACGCTTCCGGCTGCCCGCCCTGGCCCTGCATCCAATCTGGCACCGGCAGCAGCGGCCGCACCACCACCCACTCCGCGTCCGTCATGTCGCTCGGATACCGACGCTCTCGCAGGCGATTGTCGGCAGCGTTTCCGAACTGGTGAGCCAGACAGTCGCAGTCCCGAGTACCCGCGGTGGGCTGCACGGGCATCGGCACGCACGACTGCGACACCAGGGCCTCCTGATGCTCGGTGATTCGACACCAGCGAGCTGTTCAGGAGGCCCTCCTCGCATGCGCCGAGCACCCGACGACCATCCAATCGCGACGGCCGTTCGAGCACCAAGTCCCCAGAGCATTACGACAAAAGCTACTTACGCGTCGGGGTGCTCCGGCAGGACGAGCCAGTCCGACCAGGAGATCTCGCGGCCGAGGAAGCGCGGCTGCTCGAACGGCCAGTCGGCGGCGATCCACTGCGGCACCAGCTCGTCCAGGGCCTGCTCGACCTTGCTGCCCACCAGCTCGTCCACCACCCACCAGGAGATCTCGCCGTCCGCGCCGGCCCTCTCCGGTGGGTCGATGTAGACGCAGCCGAGCAGAGCTGTCTCCGCCGCGTCGAACAGCGCGTAGTTGAAAGACTGGTGTGCGGCGATCTCCTTCTCGTGCCGCAACAGGTCGGCCTGGTCGGCCTCGTAGGTCATGGTGGCCGCGGGCCAGCCCCAGGCTGGGCCGAAGATGGTCCACAGCCGCTCGCGCGAACCCATCACAGCCGGATAGTCGAGCGGGGTGTCCGCCTCCCGGATCGGCCGCAGGTGATGACCACTGCCCGGCAGCGGTACCAGGACGGGATGGACGAAGTCATCGGGGAGCCAGCTCATAGCGCCCGACCGTAGCAGCGCGCGGCCGTCCGCTCCCCTGGATTTTCCCCGTATACCGCCAGGCCCTGCTCTCATGCCGGGCAGTGCCCGCGATCACCCGATCGAGACTCCCGTTCGATCGACAGACTCCATAATCGGTATGGCAACGGCTTCTAAGCTAAGCGAAGCCCGAAAAAAATCTACACAAGACTACCCGATGATCACACGATGTGACCATCGGGTAGTCTGTGTTCGATTGTGGCACCTCAAAATCGGACAGACCATCTTGTCCAGGGGTGAATTAAACGAACTGCCCGAAAGGGGAGGCAGCGCCGCAACCGGCCCCCTGCTTCCGGGCCGAGAGCCAGGCCCAGGTAGACCCGTGCCGGCGGTCACGCTTTTCTTTCCCCATGATCTGCATGATCAGCGTCACACAATTCCGTGACCACAGCCCTGGGGAACGTGACCGTCGACAGCAAAGGCCCGCAGCTATCGAGGAAGGCCCTACTTCCGCCCGGCCGACGGGACCGGAACCGTGGTGCCTCCCGTTCCCCGTTCACCGGCGAGCATCCACCCCCACGTCGTCAGCGAGATCCGGTAGATCCGCGCGGAGGACTTCGCGGTGCCCGCACCGGTGAGGTACCGCTCGACCGCCGCGGTGTACGACGAGGGCGGGGGGACAGGGGCACCACCCGGGCGCGCGGCCGGTCCGCTATTTCCGTGAGCACTGTCGCCAGATCATGAGCGCTGTCCGAGCAGACGGAGTTGCACGTACAGGTCGCCCGGGGCTCGTCCGCGGAGGCCGGTCTGGCCTTGCCCGGTCAGGCGGATGCGAGTGCCGTCCCGGACGCCGGGCGGGATCCTGACGGAGAGGGTGCGTCGGGTGCGTACTCGCCCCTGGCCGGTGCACTTGTCGCAGGCAGTGGAGGCGACTGTGCCGCTGCCGTCGCAGGTCTCGCACCGTATGGCCGTGTCGAAGCTGATCTTCTTGATGGTGCCGGACCGGGCCTCCGCGGAGTCGATCCAGCGGACCAGCAGAACCGTCGGCTTGAGGTCCGAGCCCAGGCCACTGCCCTGAGCGAGGTCGGCGACAGCGCCCGCCGGGCCCCGCGACCAGCACGGCAAATGATCTACAAGGGATTGTTGGCGAACCCTTGCCACCCTCTTACTGATCATGGCTGTTGCGCCGCGTACGGTTCCCGTAGCGGGGTGTCCCGTCAAGGATCTTCGAACAAGGGGAACGGATGACACCCAGTCGCCGGGCAGTGCTGGCGGCCATGGCGGGAGGCGCGCTCGCCGGCTGTGCGGGCCCCCGGAGCGCGGCCGACCGCAGCGCTTCCGTCACCGGTTCTCCCTCCACATCCGCGGCGATCCGACCCAGTACGAGCGCGCCGGGCTCCAGCCCGTCGGCCACCGCGCCCAGCACGTCACGCGCCGTCACCCGCGCCGACATCGTGGCCCGGTACGGGCACGCGGTGCCGCATACCTGGGGCTTCGACGCACCCGCCGTGGTCCATGCGCTGCCGGCCGCCGAACGCGCGATCGCGCTGACCTTCGACGCCTGCGGCGGCCCGGGCGGCAGCGGCTACGACCGTGCGTTGATCGACTTCCTGCGCAGACGGGAGGTACCGGCGACCTTGTTCATCAACTCCCGCTGGATTGACGCCAACCCCGCCGTCTTCCGCCGGCTGGCCGCCGAGCCGCTGTTCGAGATCGCCAACCACGGCACCCGCCACCGCCCGCTTTCGGTCACAGGCCGCTCCGCCTACGGGATCCCCGGCACCCGCAGCGCCGCCGAGGTGTACGACGAGATCTCCGGCAACCAGACCAAGCTCACCCGGCTGCTGGGCACGCCGCCACGCTTCTTCCGCTCCGGCACCGCCTATTGCGACGACGTCGCGGCACGGATCGTCACCGCTCTGGGAGAACGCTTCGTCAGCTTCTCGGTCAACGGCGACGGCGGCGCCACCTTCACCCCCGAACAGGTCCGTTCCACCGTCGCCGCCGCCCCCGGCGGATCCATCGTCATCTGCCACATGAACCACCCCCGCGGCGGAACTGCCCGAGGCATCACCGCCGCCGTCCCCCAGCTGCTGGCCACCGGCCACAGTTTCACCCGCCTTTCGGACGCTCTCCACTGACGCTGCGTCCCGGCCGGAGCGGCGGCTGCCCCGAGGCGTCGGTGCAGGGCCTCGATCTTCCAGTGGTCGCGGACGAGTTGGGCGAGTTGCGCTCGATGGGCCGCGGTGGCCCGCTCGGCGGTCAGGCTGGTGACGGCGTAGAGCGTCTTGACGGTGGTCCTGCCGGTCTTGCGGTCAGTGCGCCGGCGCCTGATCTGGACGGCCTGGCGGGCTCCGGGGGAACAGGAGGCTGTTCACGGTGGCGACCTTGATCCGGCGCATCTCCGAGCGGCCGTGGCCGATGTCCCGGGTGCGTCCCTGAAGTGGGATGTCCTTCCAGGGAAGGGACTTGAGCTGCCGGCGCAGCTTCTTCTGGTTGCCCTCGACGATCACGATGGAGTGGGCGCCCCGGCCGAGGAGGTAGCCGGAGTGCTCACCCTGGGTGTGCACCGCGTCGCTGGTGACGACGGTTCCTGCCAGGTCGGCGACGGTGTCCAGCAGCGGCTTGAAGCAGGTGGTGGATCTTGCGGCCCTTGGCTCCGGCCGCGCCGCGCAGGCTTTGCCGTCCACCGCGCGGCCCGCGCAGCCCTTCCGCATCTGCGGAGCCGTTTCCCGTACAGGTGAGCTGCGACCGCAGGGCGCCGGATCCGCTCCCGAGCTCTTGTCTGCCGACGAAGGCCTTATCCAGGATCGCCATTGCGGCCTTGCCGTCCGGAATGGCACTGGACGAAGACGCACTCGTACGGGGCGTGGGCGACGATGATCCGGCCGGCTCACTGGGGTCGCAGGCCCCGGTGAGCGCCGCCGCGGCCACGAGGCACAGCGCCGCCGCGTTCCGTCGGGCTCCGGTTCGCGTCACGAATTCTGTCGCCCAATCGACATATCGCCCTTGAGCGGGTCCTTCACGACAATGGTCTTCGTCTTGACGTTACAGGGAGGCGCGATCCACGTCTTCACGGCGGTGAGCTTCCAGCCCACCTGCCCGCGGACGGCCCGGTACCCCTTGTTGGCGGTGTTCGTGTCGGTGACGGTCTACGTGCCCCTCCAGGTCCACGAGTTGCTGATCTTGGTGTCGACCTTCACCTTGGCCTTTTCGACGACAATGCTGGCCTCGGCGTACGTCGGAGGATCGTTCACCTCAGGGCAAGCCGCGGCGACCTGCGGCCTCTTGGCGGCGGTCTTGTCTCCGGTGAAAGTGAACTCGATTTCGTCATTGACGTGCGCGACGGTTCCGTCGTTCAGAACGCCCTGTGCGTCGTCAGCCGGTACCGGTTCGTCGTCCGACGTGGCAGCGCCGGCGTTGGTTGCCGCAGCCGCACGCCCGCAGCGGTCACGAAGCAAAGCGCGGTACGCGGGAGCTGGCGCGGAGTGCAGCGGCGATGTTGTGGGTGCCGGCGATGCGTAAGGCGCCGCATCCGGCGAGCCAGGCCTTGGTGCGCGGGCCGCCTCATCGCGTCAACGCAGCAGCGATCCAAGCCGGTTGACGACCGGCGAGGCGCGCTCAGGCGGAGGGTGCGCGGCGGGAGTTGGCCCGCAGAAGAAGTGCGGTGCCGACTGCGGCGGCGAGGAGGACGCCGCCCGCGGCCCAGGCCACCGTACTGGTGCGGAATGTCCCGGCTGAGTGCTCTGCACCTTGCTGCGCAGCGCAGGCTTTTCCGGGTGCGGCGGGGGTGATACGCAGACGGGCCCATGGCTTGCCGGGGCCGGCCTGGTCGGCGTCATGCCGGTAAACGACATAGACGCCGGGTGCGGAGTCGCATCTGAGGGTGGTGGTGGCGGTCAGGACGGCTCTGGCTCCGCGCAGGACGGAGCGGTCGGTGAATGCGCGGGAGGTGAGGGTGATGTCACCGTCCGATCCCTCGTCATAGTTGTCGGTGATCGTGACGCGGCTGCCGGCCCGGAAGGTCCGCACGTCCCATTCCGACTGGGGCCACGTCCTGTCGGGAGCCCAGCGTTCCTCCAGGCTGGGCGGGGACAGCTTCCGGACCTTGTTCCGGCAGACGCGGCGTGCCGCCTCGTCGGTGGCTTCAACGCGGACGCGTGCCCAACGGAACGGATGCTCCTCCGGGCCCACGTCTCCGGCGCCGTGCAGCAGGACCGGGTAGGTGCCGGGCCGGGTATCGCAGGCGACGGTCACGGTGGTGGTCAGCAGCGGATCCATCATCCGCAGCTTCCCTGCCCTGATGAACGCGGATGAGGTGATGGTCTCGGCGTAACTGGCCTCGCTGGTCTTGGCATTGACCGTCAGTGCGTCGCCGGGACGCACCGACCGGACGCTTCCGAACGGGAGGGACGACTCGAGCGGGGAGGCCGAGGCCGACCCGGCTGCCAGAAAGGACAGCAGGAGAGGGAGTGCCGCCCACGCGGTCCTGCGGAGTCGGTCCATCGCCTCGCCCATCACCTGTTTGACGCTATGTCAGTTGTTACTCGATAGTACAGTTTCATCGAACATGCGTACGACCAAAGGAAGTTCGGGGCTCGCTCACCGCACGGCCCCCTACAAGACGGAAAGGCACCTTGTTGCGTTCCAGACACAGATGGATTCCAGCCCTGGCGCTAGCCCTGTCGTCATATTCCCTCCCCAGCCTTCGGCCGGGAGGTGCCCCCAGCCCCGCGGCGCTGTGACGACAGGGCCTAGCCGTCAACTGCCGCCGCCCGCCGGGCCTTCGGGCCAGGTTGGCTGCGGTGGTCGGCCAGCCACGCGCCCACCAACCGGTCGAGCGCATCGGCATCGAGGTGGGCCAGGGTGCGGCGGATGGTCGTCTCGCGCGGCACCGGCAGGGTGCCGCTCAGAGCGCAGCGGCGCGCGCCGAGACGGTCCAGGACCGCCGGTGGCGCATCGGCGGCCCACTCGCTGATCGCCGGCAGCGAGGTCGCGCCGGTCGGTACCGCTCAGGCCGCGAGTGCCAGCACGTCCACCAGGCCATGGCGCACGTCGCGCGGCTTGCGGGGGTCGGGAACCCCGGCCAACCGGGCCAGCAGCCCCGGCAGTTCATCCTCGGCGGCGTCAGGCTGATCCCGGAGTTGGTGAAGGACGGGCGGGATCGGAGAAGATGCGACAGCGGGCACTGACTTCCGTAGGGATCACTGGACGGAGACATGGACGGCGCGAGCGGCCGTGAGGCCGCTCTGCGCCTCTGTCCGCCGGGAGTCAGCGCGGCGCCGTCGTCGGCCACGAACGCGGGTACGGCACGCGCAGCGTCTGCGTCTCGACAGGGGTGTGCTCCGCGGCGGCGTGCAGGCGCCCGTCGCGAAGGACGACGGCGCCGCTGCGGAGCATCATGGCGATGAGCTCGGCGGCGAGTGCCTCGGGCGTGCGGCCCAGAAGGCGCGCGGCGTCGGTCAGCCAGGCCCGCGCGTGCAGGTACGGCTCGACCTCGTCGTCGGGGATCCCGCCGCGGATCATGAGGGCGAAGGCGAAGACCCGCCGGACCCGTACCAGATGGCTCCGTCGGGGTCGTCGACGAGACGCCGAGCACGGCGCAGCGCGGTGACGAAGGCCGCGCCGGGGTCGGCGGGGATCGGCCCGTGCGAGGGGAGCAGCACGCGCGGGGCGAGGTCGGCCATCCGCTTCAGGGAGGCGAGAGCGGTGGCTGCCGCGTCGGGCCCGTCGAGGGCGAGGTTCACCCAGCCGACGTCGTAGTCCGACAGCGCGTCCCCGACCACGAGGAGCCGCTCTTCCGGCTGCCACAACGCGAGGTGCCCGGGCGTGTGCCCGGGGGTGCGGACCACTTCCCAGTCGGCAGCACCGAGGCGGAGGACCTGACCGTCGTCGAGCGCCATGTCGATGGTGTACGGGCTCACGGGCTGGTCGAGGTATTCCGCAGCGCAGCAGCCCGGGTCCCGGCACGCGACGGCGTCCGCCTCCGGGGCGCCGGCCGCGATGCCGGCGCCGCCCGCCTGCAGGAGGCCACCGACGTGGTCGGAGTGCCAATGGGTGTTCACGACCAGGCCGACGTCTCCGGCGTGGGCGCGGGCCCAGGCGGCCGTGTCCTCGGCGTGGCCGACGAATCCGCTGTCGACCAGGGCGGGTTGGCGTCCGTGGAGCAGGAGCAGGTTGGCGTCGGGAAACGGCCTTTGCTGCCAGGTCACCCAGGACGGCAGCGGCCGCGGGCTCACCGCTCAGGCCTGTTCACGCGGATCAGCGTCTGCTGGCCGTTGGCGACGAGCGACCGCCGGCCGTCCTGGACGCCGAACACCTCCAACTGGCACACGGTCAGGGTGCGCCCGGACTTCAAGACCGTTCCGACTGCCTCGATGTGGTCGCCGACGGTGGGCGCCAGGAGATTGATCTTGTACTCGACCGTGAGCACGTCGGTGTTCTCCGGGAACAGCGTGAACGCGGCGTAGCCGCCCGAGGTGTCCGCGATCGCGCTGGTGGCGCCGGCGTGGAAGTAGCCATGCTGCTGCGTCACTTCGGGCCGGCTCGGGAGGAGGATGTGCACACGGCCCGGCGCGATCTGCGTGATCCGTGCACCGAGGAGGCCCATCAGCCCCTGACGCTCGAAACTCGTCCGGATGCGCGCCTGCACCTCGGGGCTCGCCTGTTCCTGCTGCGCCTGCTCTTCCATGTGCTCTCCTTCGGCGGACATCACGCTGTTGAACGCGTTCGGGCGGGTCCGTCAGCCGGCCAGGCGTTCCACCAGTAGGAACCCACCGATGACGATCATCATGGCACCGGAGGCGCGGGTGACTGCCCGGGCCGCCGAAGGCCGGGTCTTCAGGACGGTGCGGGCCAGCATGCCGACGGCGAGGTAGACCACGGCGCAGGCGGTCATGTGGAGCGTGCCGAGCAGTCCGGTCTGCGCGGCGACCGGCCAGCCCGCCCCGGCGTCGATGAACTGTGGGAACAGCGAGAAGTACAGAAGCAGCGCCTTCGGGTTCAGGCCGCTGATGCCGGCTCCCCTGAGCATGATCCGCCGGCGCGAGGAGGGCATGCCCTCCGCGGACGCGCCCAGGACCGCCGGCCGCGACAGGACACCCCGGCCCAGCCACATCAGGTAGGCGGCCCCGGCGACGGTCAGCGCGGTGAGAACGGTGGCCGAGTTCGCCACGATCACCACCAGGCCGGCCACGGCGAGCACCGTGTATCCCGCGTATCCGGCTATCAGTCCGGCGACCGCCGGGACGACCGACCGGTCGCGTAGCCCAGCCGTGATCGCGTAGGTCCAGTCCGCGCCCGGGGTGAACACCAGCAGCAGATCCACTGCCAGGAAAGCCGCCACCGTCGTCGTGTCCATCGATCGTTCCCTCTCGCGTTCCTTGCCGTGAGAGGGAAGATTAGGTGTGATTTGCCCGAAGGTGTTTCTGTCTTTTCTCCATGATCGCGCCTGATGGGGGAAAATCTGTCTCATGGATGCCCTGGACCGGAAGATTCTTACCGAGCTACAGCTGGATGGCCGTCTGACGGTGACCGAGCTGGCCGCCCGCGTGAAGCTGAGCGTCTCGCCCTGCCACCGCCGCCTGCGTGACCTCGAACGCGAGGGCGCGATTCGCGGCTACCGCGCGGTCGTCGACCCGGCCGCCGTCGGTCTCCACTTCGAAGCCCTGGTCTTCGCCACCCTGCGCTGGGAGGACCGTGACACCGTCTCCGCGTTCGAGGAGGCCGTGGCCGCCGTCCCGCACGTGATCCAGGCCCAGCGCCTGTTCGGTGAGCCCGACTATCTCCTGCGCGTCGCCACCGCCGACCTGGCCGCCTTCCAGCAGCTGTACGACCAGCGGCTGGCCACCCTGCCGGGCGTCCAGCGCCTGACCTCCACCCTTGTCATGAAGCACGTCGTTGACGATCGCCCACTGCCCGAGTAGGCCATTTCGATCGTGGTCTTCTTGGGCCGGCGCGCCCGCGACTCCGGTCCGGAGCGCGGTCCGGACAGGGGAGTTGGCTTGACCGATTTCGGGCGCGTTGCCGGACTGCCCCTGGCCGCCCCTCGCTGCCACCGTGTTCTCCGACTCGACCTGACCCGGACTGGTGTCCGGGAGTGCGGCCGTCAGAGCGCGGCCGGGGCGGTCGCCAGCCGGTCGAGTATGAAACGACCGGCCCGGTCCAGTGCCGCGTCCGCTTCGTCGAGCGAACCGGTGAACGACTGGAAGACGTGTGGCACGTCGGCGGTGACGTCGAGGATCACATCGACACCGGCTGCGGCCGCCCGCGTCGCCAGTCGGGTCGAGTCGTCGAGCAGCACCTCGTTCGTTCCTGCCTGCAGCAGCAGCGGCGGCAGCCCGGCGAGGTCGGCGTGCACCGCGGGGCTCAGCAGTGGGTGCCGCGGGTCCTGGCCCGACAGGTAGTGGGCGCCCAGACGCTGCAGCGACTGGCGGGTGAACAGCGGGTCGATCCCGTCCTTGGTCGTCATGCTCTCGCCGCTGCGGGTCGCGTCCAGCCCGGGCGAGAACGCGACCACCCCGGCCGGGCGCGGCAGGCCGGCGTCACGCGCGGCGAGCACGGTCGTGATGCTCAGCCCGCCGCCGGCCGAGTCCCCGGCCAGTACGATCCGCTCGGCCGGCACACCGTGCTCGAGCAGGTCGCGGTAGGCCGCGACGCCGTCGTCGATCGCGGCCGGGAACGGATGCTCCGGTGCGAGCCGGTAGTCGAGCGAGACGGCCCGGGCACCCGTACGCCGCACGAGCGCCGCGGTGATGTGCTGGGCTGTGGCGGGCGAGCCAAATATCCAGGCCCCGCCGTGGAAGTAGAGGATCGTCCCTCCGATCGGCCCGTCCTGCGGCTCGATCTCCAGTGCCGGGCGGCCACCGAGGCTGCTCGGGGTGAGGGAGACTCCGAGCGGCGATGGGCTACCGGCCATCATCGCGGCGAAAGCCACGCGCAGTTCGTCCGGTGTGCGACTGGCGTCGAACGCCGCCGATCGCAGCAGGGCGTCAACCGTCGCGCGCTGTTCCTTGCTCATGCTGTCCTCCGTGTCGAGGTGAGTGCGGGATCATGACCCCGGGGCGAGAGCTCGACTATATTCCAAGGAAGATACTTCCTGAGAAGATGGGGTGCCATGTGACCAATCACGCACAGGTGTTCGCCGACCTCGTCCGGTACGAGACGAGGCTCTACAACGTCCTCGGCGAGCGTCTGCGGGCCCAGCACGGGTTGACCGCCAGCCAGTTCGAGTTCCTACGGATCATCGGCGGCCGTGACGACTGCCGGGTGAACGACCTCGCCCAGGAGGTCGCCATCACCGTGGGTGCGACCAGCAAGGGGGTCGACCGACTCGAGGCCGCAGGGTGGGTGAGTCGCCGTCCCAACCCGCAGAACCGCCGCTCGTCGCTGCTCGCCCTGACGGAGGCGGGCCGGCAACTCCTGGATGCCGCCACGCCGACCTTCGAGAACGAGTTGCGCACATGGCTCGCCGACCCGTTGACCGCGCGGTCACTCGAACAGCTGGCGACCGCCCTCGCCCAACTGCGGGGGACTGTCGAGGACGCGCGTGTCGGCATGCCCTCAGGCTGAACGATCGCGGCAGCCGTCGACGTCGAACGGCTCGGAGGATATGCCCGATGTCGAATGGCCGACACGTGGCCGAGTCGCGGGTGGCATGGCGGCGAGGGATAGCGGCGCCTGCGCACCAAGCGTCAGTCCAACGGCCCCACAAAGCCTGACGGTTATCGCTGCCCCCACTGCCGAACCGTCAGCTGCCCGCGGAGGCCGCCAACTACAGGTCAGTACAGCGACAACTACGGGCCAGGACGCCTCGCCCACCACAAGATGTCCGTCTCGCCGACTCGAAGGCCGGGCTCGCCGCGTGGATCGTCGAGCCGGTCAGAAACGCGCGTCCACGTCAGCCCAGTGGATGACGTGTCCGGGCTCCTGGCGGTCGCCATGCGCGGCGGTGAGCTGGTCGATGATCTCCAGCCCGCGGCCGTGCTCGCCGCGGGTGCAGCTGACTGCCCAGTCGCCGTCCACGGCGGCCGGGCCGCCGTCGGAGATTTCGATGTGCACGCGCCGGGTGTCCGGGTCGCGGCTCAGGTCGAGGTTCAGTGGGGGCTGTGCGTGCTCCACGGCGTTGGTGACGAGTTCGGAGACGGTCAGCAGCACCGAGTCGGCCGTCTCATCGGCGACGCTCCACTGAGTCAGGACCCTTTTGGTGATCCTGCGGGCTTCTGAGGCGGCTTCCGGGCGGTGCGCCAGGAGCCAGGCGCCCCCCGATGCCTGCGGGCGCCGGGCAGCGGCGTGCCACGCGGAGAGGTCCGGGGTGTAAACGCAGGTCACGGTCATCACCTTCTTCCGGCGCCGCGATGGCGCCTTGGTCGTGACCAGAACCCCTAACGGTTCACGATCAGATATATCACCGATCTATATAGACTGTCTATATAGATCGGTGATATAGATGAGGGTATGGATGAGACACCTGAAGAGGGTCCCCGGGAGGTGGCGGCGGCGCTGAACGAGCTGACCACCGGAGTGGCCAGGTACCTCCTGTCGGACCGGCAGGGCATGAGTCTGACCACCGTCGCGGTGCTCAACAGGCTGGAGCGGGAAGGTCCGATCCGGCTGACCGCGCTGGCAGCGGCGGAGGGCATCGCTCAGCCGTCGATGACCGTGCTGGTGCAGCGGCTGGAAGCCCAAGGTCTGGCAACGCGAGTGGGCCATCCCGAAGACGGACGGGTGCGCGTCGTCGCCATCACGGACGCCGGGCGCGAGCTGATGGCCCAGCGCCGGCGCACGCAGACCGCCCGGGTGGCCGACCTTCTGGCCGCGTTGCCCGAGCAGGACGTGCAAGCGCTGCTCCAAGCCATGCGCACGGCCCTGCCCATCGTCCAGCGGATGGTCCAGGCCGCCCCGTAACCCGGGGTTCCCAGTGGCGGGTCAGCCCCCAGAACCTCCGGGCGGCGCTCTCAGGTGTCCTCTCCTGCAGGCGGGACCTGCTCCGTTGCCCGTCGCGCCCCGCGCGCGCCGGGCCCCGGTCCTGGCGCCTGCCCCATATCGGAGTTCCGGAAAGGCCGGAAAGGGCGGAGATCCCATGAACACCATCTCGACACCCGGCACTGACGCGCCGTCGGCGGAGGCACCGGAGTACCCCATGACCCGGGCGGCCGGCTGCCCGTTCGACCCGCCGCCGGCCCTGCGCACCCTGCAGACCGAAGCCCCGATCAGCCGGGTCCGGCTGTGGGACGGCAGCACCCCATGGCTGGTCACCCGCTACGAGGACCAGCGGGCGCTGCTGACCGATCCGCGGATCAGCGCGGACAGCACTCACCCGCACTACCCGCACGTGGGCGCGGGCCAGAAGGAGCGCCGGAGGCAGTCGCGGAGCTTCGTCGCGATGGACGATCCGGAGCACGCCCGGCTGCGCCGGATGGCCACCGCGGCCTTCTCCATCAAGCACGTGGAGGCGCTGCGGCCGGCCATCCAGAAGATCGTGGACGATCTGATCGACGAGCTGCTGGCCGGCCCCAAGCCGGTGGACCTGGTCCAGGCGTTCGCGCTGCCGGTGCCGTCGCTGGTGATCTGCGAGCTGCTCGGCGTCCCGTATGCCGACCACGACTTCTTCCAGGCCAACAGCAAGGTGCTGGTCAAGCGCACCGCCACGCCGGAGCAGGGGCGGGCGGTCACCAAGCGGCTGGTCGACTACCTGGAACGGCTGATCGGCGACAAGCTCGTCCACCCGGCGGACGACCTGCTCTCCACGCTGGCCGCGCGGGTCAGGGCCGGGGAACTCTCCCGACGTGAAGCGGCCGACATGGGGTTGCTGCTGCTGGTCGCCGGGCACGAGACCACCGCGAACATGATCGCGCTGGGCACCCTGGCCCTGCTGCAGCACCCGGACCAGCTGGCCCGGCTGCGCGAGAGCGACGACCCGAAGGTGGTCGCCTCGACGGTCGAGGAACTCCTGCGCCACCTGAGCATCGTGCACAGCGGACGGCGCCGTGTGGCCCTGGAGGACATCGAGTTCAGCGGGGTGACGATCCGCGCCGGCGAAGGTGTCATCGTGGCCAACGACATCGGCAATCGCGATCCCGCCGCCTTCCCCGACCCCGACCGGCTGGCCATCGCCCGCGACGCGCGCCATCACGTGGCCTTCGGCTTCGGTGTGCACCAGTGCCTGGGCCAGCCGCTGGCCCGGGTGGAACTGCAGGTCGTCTACGGCACCCTGTACCGCCGCATCCCGACCCTGCGGCCGGCGGCGGACCTCGACCAGATCCCGTTCAAGTACGACGGGCTCGTCTACGGCGTCTACGAACTGCCCATCACCTGGTGACCGCGGCCAAGTGCCGCGCGGGAATGGAGGATCCGATGAAGGTGATCGTCGACCAGAACAAGTGCGTCGCTTCCGGCCAGTGCGTGTTGGCCACGCCGGAGGTGTTCGACCAGCGCGAGGAGGACGGCATCGTCGTCCTGCTCAAGAAGACCCCGCCCGAGCACCTGGTGGACGACGTCCGGCAGGCCGTCGTCCTCTGCCCGGCCCAGGCGATCTGGGTGGAAGAACAGGAGGACGTGAAAGAACAGGAGGACAGGAAGTGAAGCGGATCGTCATCGTCGGAGCCTCGGCCGCAGGTCTGACCGCGGCCGAGACCCTCCGCCGCCGAGGCTGGGACGGCGACCTCACCCTGATCGGCGAGGAGCCACATCCGCCGTACGACCGGCCTCCACTGTCCAAGCAGATCCTCACCGGCGCCTGGAAGCCCGAACGGACCACCCTGCGCTCCCTGCAGGACCTGGCGAGACTGGAGGCCGACCTGCGGCTCGGACAGCGCGCCACCGCCCTCGACGTGGAGGGCGGCCAAGTGCGCCTCGGCAACGGCGAGAGCATCGGCTTCGACGGTCTGATCATCGCTACCGGTGTGGCCCCCCGGCACCTTCCCGACAGCGATCTGGCCGGGGTCCACGTCCTGCGCACGCTCGACGACGCTCTCGCCCTGCGCGCCGCGCTGCTCACCGGGGCCCGGGTGGTCGTGGTCGGCGCCGGATTCCTCGGCACCGAAGTCGCCGCGGCGGCCCGGACCATGGGCTTGGAGGTGACCCTGGTCGAGCCGGAGCCCGTCCCGGTGCGGCGCCCGTTCGGCGACCGCGTCGGAGCGCTCATCGCCGACCTGCACCGCGACCACCACACGCGCCTGCGCTGCGGGATACCGGTGCGCCGGCTGTGCGGCGCGGGCGGCCGGGTGACCGGGGTGGAACTCGGCGACGGCACCACGCTGCCGGCCGACGTCGTCGTCCTGGCCCTCGGCTCCACGCCCGCGACCCGTTGGCTGACCGGCTCGGGCCTGCGACTGCGGGACGGGGTGGAGTGCGACGCGCTGTGCCAGGCCGCACCCGGCATCTACGCCGCCGGCGACGTCGCCTCCTGGCGCAACCCGCACTTCGGCATCCGCATGCGACTGGAACACCGGATGAACGCCACCGAACAGGCCATGGCCGCGGCCGGCAACCTGCTCGGCGACGCCAAACCGTTCTCTCCCGTGCCCTACTTCTGGACGGACCAGTACGACACCAGGATCCAGGCGTACGGCATCTTTCCACCCGGCTCGGACGTGCGGATCGTCCACGGTGACCCGGTCGACGGCTACTTCGCCGCCGCCTACGGGCACCACGGGAGGGTGGTCGGCGTACTCGGCTGGAACACCCCCCGCCAAGTACGTACGCTGCGCCGCCTGGTCGTCGAACGCGCGTCGTGGACAGCCTTCACGACCACACCCGCGCTCCTCCCCGCAACCGTGAACTAACCCCAGCCACAGGAAGCAATGCGGGAGAACGACCTGATCCGCCGGACAGGCCTAGCCGCGTGCGAGGCCGTCGATCATCAGGGCGAGGGTGAAGTCGAACCGGTCGTGGCCCTCGCCGGCGGTGAGCTCGGCCGCGTAGCGGGTGGTGTGAGGGAAGGTCTCGGCCGGCAGTGCGCTCAGTCGGCGCTGGAGCTCGTCGGTGTCGACGACCCAGTCCGCCTCGTTGTGGACCTTGCGCTGCTTCACGATGGAGATCTCCAGGCAGTAGCCCGCCACGTACAGCAAGAGGGCGTCGATGGCCCAGGCGGCGGACTGCGGGGCGACGCCGCCGGCGAGCAGGATGGCCAGCATGCCTTCACTGACACGCAGGGTCTCGAGGTCGGTGGGGGCCATGGCGAGCGCGGCGCGGGAGATTCCGGGGTATTTCAGGTACTGGTCGCGCATCTGGGCGCACACGCCGCGGATCTGCTCCCGCCAGGCTGAGGGGTCGGGCTCGGGTAGTACGAGCTCGGCGCACAGCCGCGCGATGAGCAGTTCGTCGAGGTCGGCCTTGTTGACCACGTGGGCGTAGAGCGAGGCGGGTCCGGTGTCGAGCGCGCCGGCCAGCCGGCGCATGGTCAGTGCCTCGTAGCCCTCTGTGGCGATGACGCCCAGCGCGGTGTCGATGACCTGTTCCACGGTGATCGGGGCCTTGCGCCGCCGCGGCCTGGGGGCGGCTTCGACCTCGGGGTTCGGCAGATGGTGGCGCGCCGCGCGTCGCTCTCTCGGGTTCACCCGACCACTATAACTTGACACGAACGCTGTTCGTGCATAGAACACTGTTCGTGAACACGAACGTGAACCAGGATGTGGACGTGACCGTGGTCGGAGCCGGGCCGGTGGGCCTCGTGCTCGCCGCCGAGCTGGCGCTCTCCGGGGCGACGGTGCAGGTACTCGAGCGACGAGCCGAGCCGGACGAGTCGATGAAGGCGCAGTCGATCAACATGCCGACGGCCGAGGCGCTCGACCGCCGCGGCCTGCTGCCTGCCGCCGAAAAGGTGCAGCGAGAGATACTCGAGCGGGTGGGATCGTTCGCCCGCACGGTCGGCGACCGGACGCCCGGTGAGGGCCGGCGAGCGCCCGCCCCGCGGTTCACCGGGCACTTCGCGGGAATGGTCCTCGACGCCGACCTCGTGGACTGGTCCGATCCCGACCTCGTCGCGCACACCGCGGCCGACGGAGCGCGGATGGTGCCGCAGCGTGAGCTGGAGGCGCTGCTGGCCGACCATGTCGCGCGACTCGGCGTACCGGTACGTCGCGGGGTGGAGGTCACCGCGCTGGAAGACACCGGCGACGGCGTGCTCGTCGGCACTACCGCCGGCACGGTGCGCACCGGGTGGCTGGTCGGGTGCGACGGCGGGCACAGCGCCGTGCGCCGCCTCGCGGGCATCGACTTCCCCGGCACCGACCCCGAACTCACCGGGTACCAGGCGGTCGTCGACATCGCCGACCCGGAGAAGCTCGCGAACGGATGGGCGTGGTCGCCCGAGGGGGTGTACCGCTACGGGCCGCAGCCCGGGCGGGTGGCCACCGTGGAGTTCGACGGCCCTCCCGCCGACGTCCCCCACGCTCGGCTTCGCTCGCGCGAGAGGACCCCCATGGCGCCGGTCACCCTCGAGGAGCTGCAGACCAGCCTGCGCCGGGTCTCGGGTACCGACGTCACGCTGACCGCGCTGCGCGCCACCCCGACCCGCTGGACCGACAACACCCGCCAGGCCGCGGCCTACCGGTCGGGACGGGTACTTCTGGCCGGCGACGCCGCGCACGTGCACCCGCCGTTCGGCGGCCAGGGGCTCAACCTCGGGGCCGGCGACGCGATGAACCTCGGGTGGAAGCTCGGCGCCGTGGTCGCCGGGTGGGCACCCGAAGGGCTGCTCGACACCTACGACGCCGAGCGCCGTCCCGTTGGCGCCTGGGTGCTGGACTGGACGCGGGCCCAGATCGGGGTGCTGCGCGGGGATGCCAAGTCGGCCGCGCTGCGGGGGATCATGGCCGATCTGCTGAGCACTCGGGCGGGCACGACCTACGCGGTCAAGAAGATCTCCGGAGTCGACCAGCGCATCGACCTGCCCGGCGACCATCCGCTGGTCGGCCGGTTCGTCCCCGACCTGTGGCTGAGGGACGGCTCCCGTCTGGTCGACCACGGTCACGGCGGCGGGTTCCTGCTGCTCGACCGCACTCCGGACGGCGCGTTCGCCCGCCTCGCTGCGCCCTGGGCAGGGCGAGTGAGCAGCGTGAGCGACGGCCACGCGACGCCGGCCGGGGTGTTGGTACGCCCGGACGGGGTGGTCGCCTGGGCCTCCGACACCACCGACGTCGCCGGCCTCGAATCCGCCCTGCACCGATGGACCGGCGCGCCGTCGCCCTCACCCGAGCACGAGCCGGTGCGCTGAAACCCGGTCCGTGTCGACGACAGGGCCCAGGCCGATGAGAACAACAACTCCTTCGGCCGGAGTGCGACCTCTTCCACGGCCCCGAACTGTCAGCCAGGGGCCGGGGTTTCGCGGCTGCGTGGGGCCGGCTACGACGGCGCGGGGTCGGTCGGATTTTGGCGGGTGGTGATTCCGGTGAGGATGAGGTCGATGCCGGCGAGGAACTCTGTTCGGTCGTCGTGATCGCGTAGCTGGTCTGCGATGTTGCGGGTGAACGGGTACTCGTCGGGATCGAGGTTCGCCCATGCGGCCGAGACGGTGTTGAGGAACTCGGTCCGGTTCGTGTCCGGCTGATGTCCGCGGGCGTTGGCCGCGTTCTGTCCGCCGACTCCGAGGATGTAGTTCAGCAGCGCGGACGCGGCGGTGAACTGGGTGGTGTGGGGTACTCCGAGCGTTTGGACCTGGCGTCCGAGGTGTTCGAAGACCCGCAGCATCGGTGACTGTCCGGGCGCGCGGGCGAGTTGGGTGCCGAGCCACGGGTGGGCGTCGACGGCGTCGAATACGCCCAGCGCGAGGGCACGGATCGCTTCCTGTGGCGTCGTATCGGCGGTGTCGGCGGTCATGGTGGCGGCGACGACGGCGTCGGTGGCGGCATGGAGGAGTTCGTCCTTGCCCGTGACATGCCAGTAGATCGCACCGGGCCCGGTGGCGAGGCGCTCGGCCAGTGCGCGGAAGGTGAGTGCGCCCTCGCCCGCCGTGTCGAGAAGCCCGATCGCGGCCTTGACGATGCGCTCCCGGGAGAGCGGTTCCTCTCGTCGCTCCGGACGACGGGACCTGGTTGCCATGCATACATCCTGGCACACGCCTGGAACACTGTTCCAGCTTGACATCTCTGGAACACCGTTCCAGGCTGTGCTGGAACAACGTTCCAGAGGTTGACTGCCGGGTGCCTGCCCGGCAGACGTGCGACACGCAAGGAACCACCATGACCACTGACGTCACGATCATCGGTGCCGGGCTCGGAGGGCTGACCCTCGCCCGCGTCCTCCACGTCCACGGCATCCCGGCGACGATCTACGAGGCCGAGACCTCGCCGACCGCCCGTACGCAGGGCGGCATGCTCGACATCCACGAGTACAACGGGCAGCTCGCCCTTGCCGCGGCCGGCCTCTTCGAGGAGTTCCTCGGCCTCATCCACAAGGGCGGTGAGGCCTCGCGGGTGCTCGACAAGGACGGAACCGTGCTCCTCGACGAACCCGACGACGGTACCGGCGGGCGACCGGAGGTCCACCGCGGCGCCCTACGGCAGATTCTGCTCGACTCGCTGCCGGCCGACACGATCAAGTGGGGGCACAGGGCCACCGCGGTCCGGCCTCTCGGGTGCGGCCGGCACGAAGTGACATTCGCGGACGGGGCGACCGTGGAGACCGGTCTCCTGGTCGGCGCCGACGGCGCGTGGTCGCGGATCCGTCCGCTGCTGTCCGACGCCACACCCGAGTACGTCGGCATATCCTTCGTCGAGACGTACCTGTTCGACGGCGACACCCGCCACCCGGCCGGCGCACAGGCGGTCGGCGGCGGGGCGCTCTTCGCACTCGCACCCGGGAAGGGGATCCTCGCCCACCGGGAGCCCGGCGGCGTCCTGCACACCTATGTGGCACTCAACAAGCCGCAGGAGTGGATCGCCGCCCTCGATTTCACCGACGCGGGCGCGGCTACGGCCAGGGTCGCCGAGGAGTTCGACGGCTGGGCCCCGGAACTCACCGCGCTGATCACGGACGGCGAGACCGCTCCGGTTCCGCGGACCATCAACGCCCTGCCGACCGGGCACCGGTGGGACCGCGTTCCCGGCGTGACGCTGCTCGGCGACGCCGCCCACCTGATGTCACCGTTCGCCGGCGAAGGTGCCAACCTCGCCATGTACGACGGCGCCGAGCTCGGCAAGGCCATCGCCGCGCACCCGGACAACATCGAGGCCGCGCTCACCGCGTACGAGGAAGCCCTCTTCCCGCGGAGCGCCGCTGCCGCCACCGAGGCTGCCCAAAACCACAAGCTGTGCTTCGACGACAACGCCCCATACAGCCTCATCGACCTCATCACCGACCACCAGCTGGCCGACTGAACCTCGGCCACTCCAGCGATCCCGCGGCAGCCCCTACCGGCACACGGGAGCAAGGAGGCGCGTGACCGGCGGAGCCTGCGGACAGTCACGGCCGAGAGGCGGCGGCCGGCCCCGTTGTGGTTCGGTTCTGCCCGCGCCGAAGGTTCCGTTCAGCCGGACGGTCATCCGATGACGAGCGGGAGCTTCGCGGCCAGGTCGCCCAGTTCGGCCTCCTCCGCGTCGGTCGGCGCACGTCGTCCGGTGCCGACCAGCAGCGCTTCCTTGTCGGACAACGACGCGGGGAACGCGGTCTGGGCGATCTTCTCCAGCAGCTCGCGTGACCGGGCAAGTCCCTCCGCGGGCGGTCCCGCCAAGTCCGGGAGACACGCGACCAGGTCGAGGTGGTGCAGCGTCCACTCCAGGACGTACGCGGAGAGGTAGTCGCCCGCGGTGAGGACCTCGTCGCGGGTGCTGACCCGGAGGCCCGGGTCGGCGAGTTCGGCGGCGCGACCGGCGGCGGAGCCGACGTCGTCCAAGTGGAACTTGAGCAGCCGCGGCTCCTCGTACGCGGCGGCCAGGCGGACGGTCAGAGCGTCGAGCGGGTCGTCACCGGTCGGCGGCGCTTCGGCGACGTCCCAGTACGTCACCGCGTCGCGCGTGGGTTCCGTCCCGGCGGGGGTCACGAGGGTGATCAGGACGTCCTGCGCGTCGATGATCAGGTGGCACACCAGGTCCCGTACGAGCCAGCCGGTACAGCCGGACGGCCGGGTGAAATCCTCGTCCGGGAGCTCGGCGACCGCCGTGCGCAACGCTGTCCACGAGAGTGAGAAGAGATCCACACCGGCAACGTAGTGCGGTGCCGGAATGTCGGACAGGCACATTCGGGCTACCCGTGAGCGGCTCCGCTGTCGGCACCCGCCGCACTCGTTGTCCACACACCTCACAGGTCACAGCGCGATCCGGCAAGAGGAACCGTTCGGGCCAGGGCGTCCAGCCGTGCTTCGACGAAGGCCGGCTTCCGCCCCCGGCCTCGCACCGGCGCCTGCGCGGCGCCGGCTCCGCCGGGGAGCGGCGGCTCGTCGAACCGGTGCTCGTGGAGTTTCCCGCCCGGGGCACCGCAAGCAGGCGTGGGGTCAGCCCCGTTCCGCGTCCAGCCACGCCAGGATCTCGGGGGTCACGGGGTCGGTGATGTCGGCGAACTCGTCGTGCTTCTTCAGGAACTTCGCGACGTAGGGGCACACGGGCACGATCCGCATACCGAGGTCGCGCACGTCGGTGAGCGCGTACTCGACCAACCGCGCGGCCAGGCCCTGCCCGGCGAAGGCCTCGTCGACTTCCGTGTGGAAGAAGACGCGCTGTTCACCGCGGTCGCGGTAGGCGGTGAGGCCGGCGCGCTTGCCGTCGACCAGGATTTCGTAGCGATGCCTGGCGTCGTTCCGCTCGACGGTCGGAGCGGCGGGAGACTCGGTCATGAGGTGCCTTTCGGGTGCGAGTCGGCGACGCGGCGGGTTGCCGCGCGGCGCGATGGTGGCATGCGGAAGAACGGGAGCGGGAAGACGGTCGCCCGGGTACCCGTCGACGGCGCCGAAGCGATCGGAGGCGTTCGCCCAGTCCTCCCGGGCGCGGACGATGTCCTCATGGCTGCGGCCGATGAAGTTCCACCACATGACGATCTCCTCCTCGAACGGGGTTCCGCCGAGCAGTACGGTACGAGCCGGGTCGTCCGACTCGTTCACCAACGTCAGAGCGGCGGTTCCGGCCTCGGCGTAGCCCAGCTCCGCCGGACGCAGCAAGGTGCCGGCCATGCGGACGTCTCCCTGGTCGACGAGCAGCCCGTGCTCGAAGCCGGGCTCCACGGCGAACGTGACCGTCGCGCGCGGCTCGAGGACGATCTCGGCGCCCAGCAGCGGTGTGAAGGTGCGCACCGGGGACTCCCGACCGGCGAGGGAGCCCAGGAAGACCCTGATCTCGGCCCCGTCGACCCGCAGGGGCTCGGGTACGTAGTGCTGGAAGTCCCGCTCGGCGTGCCGGTGTGCCTCGGGCAGCGCCACCCACAGCTGAACGCCGTGCAGGACCGTGGTGCGCGGGGTGGACACCTCCGAGTGGCTGATGCCGTGCCCGCCTGTCATGAGGTTCAGCTCGCCGGGCCGTACGTACGCGTGGCTGCCGAGGCTGTCGCGGTGCTCGATCTCCCCGCTGAACAGCCAGCTCACCGTCTGCAGTCCGGTGTGCGGATGCGGGGCGACCTCCATGCCGCCCGTCTCGGCGATGTCGTCGGGACCGTAGTGGTCGGCGAAGCACCAGGCTCCGATCAGGGTCCGCGCGCGCTGCGGCAGTGTGCGCCGCACGGTCATCGCGCGCGGGCCGCCCAGGGGTACGTCACGTGGGGCGAGAACGTCGACATCGCTCACCGGGGACCGCCTTCCGTCACCATGATAGTTTCAGATTCAACAATGATACGCGGAGCATAGTAGGACGGAGTCCGGGGTTGAGCAGCTACGCGACAGGAACCGCGGCGCAGCGGATCTTCATCGACAAGCAGAGCCCGAAGGCCTACCACGCGCTGGTCCAGACGTCGGAAGCGGTGCGCGCGACCGCCGCCGACGCGGGGCTCGACCGGACCGTGGTCGAGCTGATCAACCTCCGCGTGTCGCAGATCAACGGCTGCGCCTACTGCCTGAACGTGCATACCCGGGCCGCCCTGCGTGCGGGCGAGACGGCGCAGCGGCTCGGAGTGCTGGCCGCCTGGCGGGACACCGAGCTGTTCACTCCCGCGGAACGCGCGGCCCTCGCGCTGGCGGAGGCGACGACCGAGCCGACCGACGCCGCCGCGCAGGAGACCGCCTGGGTGGCCGCCCGTGACGCCCTCACCGACGACCAGATCTCCGCGGTGATCTGGGTGGCGATCACCATCAACGCGTTCAACCGGGTCTCGATCATGAGCAAGCACCCGGTGCGATCGGAGCGCTGATCGAGCCGGGGGAGCGGAGGTGGTCGATCGCCTCGGCGAGGTTGGCGCGGGTCTGCAACCGCTCGCCTTCGTCGGTCAGCACCACATGGTGTGCGTCGGCCATGCCGTGCTTGGCGGCCATGAAGTCCATGAAGCGCTCCATCCACGAACACCGATGGGGGTTAGGGAACGCCGAGTTCGAACAGGGCGTACCCCGCGTATGAGCCGGAGGCGAGCGCGGCGATTCCGAGGACGGTGCACAGTACCGGCGTGCTGAGCCGGCGCATGGCGACGGCGCACGGGATGAACAGGGGGAAGGCCGGGAGCAGGTAGCGGGAGATGTTGCCGAAGATCTGCTGGCTTCCCAGGACGAGCGCGATCGTCAGGAGGGTGTGGACGACGAGGACCGCCGGCGGGCGGAGCCGGAGCAGCAGCGGCAGCACGATCAGGGCCAGCAGGACCGTGCCGACGCCGATGAGGTCTTCGTAGGGATACGCGAAGAGGTAGTCGAAGTGGCCCACCGGGAGGGACGCGAACACGTCGAGGGTGTGTTTGCCGTAGTCGAACGTGTGGGCCCAGGCGCCTTCCTGGAGCTTGAAGTACCCGCCGTAGTCGCCCATCCGGTATCCCACCCAGCCGAGGTAGCCGAACAGCCCGAGGGGGGCGATCGCCACGGCGACCAGCGGGCGCAGAACCGTGGCCCGACGCTTCTTCCCGTCCGGGCCGGGGGCGTCTCCCCAGCGGCGGACCTCCTGCCGTTGCCGGTGGATGGCCAGCAGCGCCGCGACCGTCAGTGCCGCGATCAGCGCGGTGGCCGTCGGACGAGTGAGACCCGTGGCGCAGGTCAGGATGCCGGCGGTGATCCAGTGGTGGCGCATGACGGCGTAACAGGCCCAGGCTGCGAGGGCGACGTAGAGGGACTCCGAGTAGCCCGACCACTCCATGCCGGATCCGGGCCACACGGCCCAGAGGCCGGCTGCGGCCAGCCCGGCCCGCCGACCGCCGATCCGTGCGGTGACGGCGTGGATCGCCAGGGCGGCGACGAACGAGGCGGCGACCGAGACCAGCAGGCCGGCGCCGAACAGACCCAGGCCGGTGCAGGAGGAGACCAGCCGCATCAGGGCCGGGTACAGCGGGAAGAACGCCGCCGAGTTGCCCTCGATGGTGATCAGGCCGCCGCCCGCACCGGGTACCGGCACGAGCGCGGGGTGGTAGCCGTGCGCTGCGATCTGCTGATACCACCAGCCGTCCCAGGTGGCCAGGACATCCCAGGCGTGGGCGCCGCCGCCGAAGCGGGGGTGCTTCTTGCGGAAGTCCCCGGAGGAGTCCAGCAGGTACATGAAGACGCAGAAGCCGATGAGCTTCAGCGCACCGTACAGCGCGAGAACCGGGCCGTGGTGCTCGGCCGCCCGGCACAGTCGCACCCACCGTTGGCGGGCGGCGGAGGTGAGGGAGAGGAAGGAGGGAGACGGGGCGGGGGGCAGGCCGGTGTCGTACGGCGGTTCCGTGGCGGGCGAACGGCCTTCGGCGTGGGGCCCGTTGCCCTCGTACGACGGAGCGTTCGCGAGACTCGGGTCGTTCATCGGGGCTCGGCTCCTGTTCCGTTGCCGCGGGGGGTGGCGGTGAACACCCAGGCCCGCAGGAGCAGGAAGCGCAGCAGTGTCGCGACCAGGTTGGCGATGACCAGCACCGCGACCTCCGTGGGCCGCGCGGGCCCCGGCGCCCAGCGGTGCAGCGCGGCGAGCGAGCCGCTGGTGAGCGCCAGGCCGAGGCCGAAGACCACCAGACCCTTGGCCTGCTGGCGCAGCGCGCCGCCCCGCCCGCGCAGCCCGAAGGTGAGCCGCCGGTTCGCGGCCGTGTTCGCGACGGCGCAGACCAGCAGCGCCCACGCGTTGGCGCCCTGCGGCCCCGCCACCGGGCGCAGGGCCGAGTAGAGGAGGACGTAACCGACCGTGCTCACCACGCCGACGGCTCCGAAGCGCAGCAACTGGGCGGCCAGTGGCCCCGGCGGATCACCTCCGGCGGCGCGCCGCAGGGCCGCCGTCGGGAGCGTGCCACGGGCGAGCGCCCTGCTGATCCTGACGATGCCGCGCAGGTCGGCCACGGCCGTCGAGACCAGATCGACCCGGCTGTCGGGGGCGTCCACCCAGTCGACGGGCACTTCGTGGATGCGTAGCCCGGCCCGCTCGGCGATCACCAGCAGTTCGGTGTCGAAGAACCACTCCGAATCCTTCACCAGGGGCAGCAGCCGCTCGGCGACATCGCGCCGGACCGCTTTGAAGCCGCACTGCGCGTCGGAGAAGCCGACGGCGAGGGTGGAACGCAGCAGGACGTTGTAACAACGGGAGATGATCTCCCTTTTGGGCCCGCGTATCACCCGGGAGCCGCGGGCCAGGCGGGTGCCGATGGCTATGTCGGAGTGGCCGGAGATCAGCGGGGCGACCAGCGGGAGCAGCGCGTTCAGTTCGGTGGACAGGTCCACGTCCAGGTAGGCCAGCACCGGGGCGGGCGAGCGCGACCAGGCGACGCGCAGGGCTCGGCCGCGCCCCTTCTCGGCCAGCCGTATCCACTCGGCCTCCGGCAGTTCGGCGGCCAGCCGGGCCGCGATCCGCGGGGTGTCGTCGGTGCTGGCGTTGTCGGCGACGGTGATGCGGAACGGGTACGGGAACGTCTCGCGCAGGTGCGCGTGCAGCCGCCGCACGCTCGGCTCCAGATCCGTCTCCTCGTTGAACACGGGGACGACCACGTCCAGTACGGGGTCCGGGTGGTCCGCCGGCAGCGGCAGGCGGAGCGGAAGTCGGTCCATGGGCAGTCCCGTCGCGAGGTTCAGCGGGGCGGACCGTACGGTCTTGGTCATGGTTCATCCGGGTTTCTGTGCTGTCGCAGGGCATGCCGAAGGTGCTCACGGCGGAGCTGCGATGAGGGAGTAGGGCCAGGGCGGAATAGCGCCTAGGAACAAGGAACGGTGCGGAAGTTCAGTGGGGGAGCGGTCAGGGCGGCGGTGCGGCTCGGCGGCGAGCGAGCGGCGGCTACCCGGTGCCGGTCGCGCTGACGAACGACGAGGGCTCGAGTGTCGTCGTCGGCGGGGACGACGGCGTGATGCTGCCGCTCGGCGTGGCCGATATGGTGGCCGGTGGACCGGCGGTCGCGGTCTCGGAGGGACCGGAGCCGACCGAGATCGAACTCTCTGTCGAACTCCCTGTCGTGATCGGCGTCGTGGGGGCCGACTCGGTGGAGCTTGCGCTGGAGGGTTGGGTCGGGGACGGCATGCTGGTCGGGGAGGAGGAGCCGGTCGCGGGCCGCGGCGCGGGGGCCTGGGGCTGGTCGTGGTCCGGCGCGTGCGGCAGCAGGAACAGGCCTACGCCGAGCCCGGCGGCCACCACTACGCAGCCCACGGCCTTCTGCGCCGCGCGGACCCGGCGGCGGACGAGCACTCCCGTCCTGAGCCGGTCCTGCTGCGCGGGCTCGAAAGGGGTGTACTCCTGGGCGTCGCGCATCATCCGCGCCAACTCCCGCTCGAAGTGATCCATGCTTCCCTTCACCCCACCGGCTCGATGACATCGCCCAGGATCTGACGCAGTCGCGCCACACCGCGTGACGCGTGGGACCGGGCGGTGCCCAGTGGGCATCCCAGAATCTCCGCGACCTGTTTCTCGGGCAGGTCCTGGTAGTAGCGCAGCACCACGGCGGCCCGCTGCCGGGCCGGCAGCTCGGCGAGGGCAGCTTCCAGCCGCGACCGCTCCACCACGGCGGCGGACTCGTCCCCGGTCTGCGCCAGGTCTGGCAACTGCTCCACGGGCCGCTCGCCCCACCACCGCCGACGGGCGGAACGGGCGGCTGCGCGTGCCAGGACCTTGCGTACGTACGCCTCGGGCGCCTCGTCCGCGACCTTCGGCCAGACGAACCAGAGCTTGACCAGGGCCTCCTGGAGCAGGTCCTCGGCGCGGTGCCGGTCACCTCCGCAGAGCAGACGGGCCAGGTGGAACAACGCCGACCAACGGGCCGCAACGAACCCGTCGAAACTCTCGGCCTGAGCCTGTTCCATCCGCACCGTCCCCGCACTTGCCAGCTTCGTACACCTGGAGAAAGACGTTGGTGAGCACCTCGCTATGCACTTCCGGCACGTGATGCGGGTCACGTCCGGCGAGGATGCCGTGGCGCGGGGGTGCCCCGGCTTCCCGGTAGTCCGGCCAACAGGGCACGGATGCTGCGCGGTTGCCCCTGGTTCGGCTCGTGTACGGCGCCAACGGGGGTGGAGCGGGACGCGTACGTGGCTCACACCGCGACGGTTACCTCACTTGCTCCACCTGGGAGTCAGAACAACTGTCCCAGCCGGGAGTCGAGAACCGCATAGTCGCGGTCAGTCAGACCATGGCGGGGATCGACCCGGTACAGCAGGGCGTTCGCTGGGTGGTGAGCGGCGACCCAGGCCCGATCGGTGTCGGTGACCTCGTCGTCGACCCAGACGAATGGGCGCCCCGCCGCCCAATCGACAAGGGTGCGGGTCTTCCAGTGCAGTCCGTTCCACTCGTCCTGATCATCGATGTCGGACGGTTCTGGCCAGACCACCACAGCCAGCTGCGGCAGACCAATGAGCGGGGCGATGCACTCGTTCGCGTCAGCCATCCATGTCGTGGCCCAGACCACCTCGCACGGGAGCGCCGCCAGCCGAGGCCCGTGCTCGGGGTCGAGGCGCGCCAGGAGCGGATTCGCATCGCCATCGAGCGGTCCAAGGCATGTGGCATGGGCCGGATATTGCTCGGGCGCCGCGCCGAACGGGATGAGCGGTCCGTCGACATCGAGAAACAGCAGCGGACGCTGCGGAGAGCCAGTCACGCCGGCACGATAGCGGCAGATCACGACGGGACCGGGCCGGAACCTTTCCCCGAACCGGCAGACAACTGCTGCTGCTGCTGGAAGTGAACAAAGCCGGTGCGGGGCGAGCGTGCCGGTCCGATCCAATCGAGGCCTGCCGGTCGTCCGTCAGAGGGAAGCGGACTCGCCATCAGGTGTCCCTGAGTTCCCGCACTCCAAACCGTGGATACGTTGCGTGCGCAGCCGGCACGCGGCCCACGGTCATGCCGCGGCCTCATGGATCACCGCACGAGAGCGGAAACGGAATGGCAGTCCCACGTATGAGAACGGCCGCACGCATGGGCCTGGGTGCCGTCATCGCGACCGTCTGGCCAATGGTGCTGATGTCGGCCGAAGCGAACCCGTCGCACGACCTGGTGGCCCCCAAGCACTACCCCACGATCCAGGCCGCGGCCGAAGCCGCCGAGCCCGGGGACCGGATCCCTGTCCGGCCCGGCGTCCACGAGGAGCAGGCGGTGATCGACAAGTATGTGTCGATCACCGGCTCGGAGGCCCGGAAGACGACGATCCTGGCTCCGCGGACGCTGGTCGCCGGCGAGGACGGCGGTACCTCGATCGTCGAGATCCACAGCGCTGCGTCCGCCGCGCCGGCGCAGCTCGTCGTCAGCGGGCCGGGCTCTGGGGCGTGCAGCGACGGCGCACTCGGCTCCGGTGTCCGAGTGCTGAGGGGTGCCCGGCTCGACCTCGGACACGCCCGCGTCACCCACATCACCGGCACAACCGCGGCGCCCTGCCCCCACAGTGCGGTCGCCGCATTCGTAGGGGATCTCCCCACCCGAACGGGATCGGTGCCGATCCACGACACCGAGATCTCGGACTACCAGGGTTCGGACGTCACCGTCCTCAACGACCGGTCGAGCGCAACGATCGTCGACAGCACCGTCACCGGGCACCCGCGCCTGTCGACCGACGGGATCGGGTTCGTGGCGGGCGCGGTTGTGCAGGACAACCAGCGCGTAGGCAACCACATCGGGATCTACGCCGGGCGGCGGATCCGGCGCCCGGCCGGCACCCACCAACTGGTCCCGGATCCGTCGCCGTGAGGGCCGCCCACAGCCACGAGCAACCTCAGCCGACGCTGCCGTACTCCACGGGGAAGTCCGGGGGCCAGGGCTGGGCGAAGTCCAACAGGGACGGGTCCTCGAACTTGCGGTCCGCCTCGCGCCACGAGGGTTCGGCGGAGACGACGAAGCTGTCCCCGTCCGTTCCGTCGACGGCGGTGGCGTCGCTGGGCAGCAGCGGCTGCCGGTGCCCTGCAGGACGGTTCGTTCAGGGTCCGCCACGGCCGGATCGAAGGCGGTGTCGTAGAAGGGCCGATGGCGAACCCTGATGCAGTCCAGCCCAGGACGCAGTGCGGCCCCTGACCGGGCCCGCCGTCGGCGAGGTTGAACCGCCGGTGGCGGCCGAGTCGCGCGAGGTCGAGTGGTGCTGAGTTCGTTGCAGGGTGTCGGATGGCTTGTCGGGATAGGCGAGGGCGTGGCGGGATAGAGGCTCTGTGTCGTTCAAGCTTCGGAGGCTGTGATGATCGTCCCGTTCGGGGTCCGTGATTTTCTGGAACGTGCCGTCACCGTGTATGCCGACCGGGTCGGTGTGGTGGACGAGCCGGACCAACCGGCTGAGGTCTGGGAGGGGCTGACGTACGCGCGGGTGGGGGAGTTGGCGCGGGCTCAGGCTGCCGGGCTGGATGCGCTGGGTGTGCCGCTGGGCGCTCGGGTGGCGGTGGTCTCGCCGAACAGCGCGCGGCTGCTGACGTCGTTCTTCGGTGTCAGCGGTCACGGTCGGGTGCTGGTTCCGGTCAACTTCCGCCTGACGGCGGACGAGGTGAGCTACATCGTGGGTCACTCGGGGGCCGATGTGCTTCTTGTCGATCCGGAGTTGACGGAGCGTCTGGCCGGTGTCGACTGCCGGCACCGTTTCACGCTCGGGGCCGCTGCCGACGCCGAGCTGTACCGCTTCGGCACAGCCCCGCGGGCCTGGGAGCCGGACGAGAACGCCACCGCGACCATCAACTACACCAGTGGCACGACGGCCCGGCCCAAGGGGGTGCAGATCACCCATCGCAACATCTGGGTGAACGCGGTCACCTTCGCGTTGCACGCCGGGGTGACGGACCGGGACGTGTATCTGCACACGTTGCCGATGTTCCATGCCAACGGCTGGGGCATGCCGTTCGCGATGTCGGCCCTGGGCGTGCGACAGATCGTGCTGCGCAAGGTGGACGGGGCCGAGATCCTGCGCCGGGTGGCCGAGCACGGTGTGACGGTGATGTGCGCGGCGCCTGCGGTCGTGGGGGCGGTGCTGGCCGCCGCCGAGTCCTGGGAGGGGGAGATCCCCGGCCGTGACCGGGTGCGGATCATCGTCGCGGGCGCTCCGCCGCCGACCCGGACGGTCGCGCGCGTGGAGTCGGAGCTGGGGTGGGAGTTCATTCAGATCTACGGCCTGACCGAGACCTCGCCGCTGCTGACCGTCAATCGTGCCCGCGCCGAGTGGGACGGCCTCGGCGCTGCGGAGCGGGCGGAGAAGCTGGTGCGGGCCGGTGCTCCCGCGCTGGGCGTGACGCTCAGGACGGACGCCGAGGGTGAGATTCTCGCGCGCTCGAATGTGGTTCTGGAGGGGTATTGGGAGCAGCCGGAGGAGAGTGCGCGGGCGTTGTCCGGGGGGTGGTTCCACACGGGGGACGGGGGATCGATCGGCGAGTACGGCCATCTGACGATCAGTGACCGTAAGAAGGACGTGATCATCACTGGCGGGGAGAACGTGTCGTCGATCGAGGTGGAGGACGTGCTCTTCAGCCATCCGGCGGTTGCCGAGGTCGCGGTGATCGGGGTGCCTGACGAGAAGTGGGGCGAGACCGTGAAGGCCCTGGTGGTTCTTGTTCCCGGCGTGCGGGTGACGCAGGACGAGCTGATCCTCTTCTGCAAAGAGCGTCTTGCCGGTTTCAAGGCGCCGACTTCGGTGGAGTTCCGGGAGGAGTTGGCGCGTACGACGACCGGCAAGCTCCAGAAGTACAAGTTGCGGGAGCCGTATTGGGAGGGCCGCGAGCGGGGCGTTGGCTGAGCTGTCTGCCGGGTGGGTGCCGATGGTGGTGGTGAGGCCCTGCGTCAACTCACCTCGTTCGGCCGGGAACCGCTGGGCCAGGAAGACACGCCGTACAGGGTCTGAGGGTTGGCCGGCGCGTCCTGGTTCGGGTGATCGTCAGACGTGCACTGGTGCCCGCTCGTCCAGGAGGCCTTCGCTTCGCAGATCGTCCCAGACCTGAGCCGGGATCGCCGCGCCGAACGCCACCACGTTGCGGCGTACTTCGTCGTCGGTACGCATGCCGACCACGATGCCCGAGACGGCTGGGTGGCGGAGCGGAAAGGCCATCGCCAGCTTCGGCAGCGTCACACCGTGTGTTTCGCAGACATCGGCGATGCGCTGCGCGCGCTCAGGCATCCGCGGCGCGGCGGGCGCGTAGTCGAAGGTGGCACCCTCGGCAGGTCGGGCCGTGGCGAGCAGCCCGGAGTTGAAGACCGACGCCGCGAGTACCGAGACCCCCCGGTCCGTGCAGGCGGGCAGCAGTTCGTCGAGGGCGCTCTGGTCCAGAAGCGTGTAGCGGCCGGAGAGCATGACGACATCGACGTCCGACTCCTCGACCAGCCGGGTCAGTTTGCCGGGGTGGTACATCCCCGCGCCGATCGCGCCCACCACCCCCTGGGCACGCAGTTCGGCGAGGGCCGGACAGCCCTCGCGCAACGCATCCTCGACATGCTTCTCCGCGTCGTGCAGGAACAGCACGTCGATACGGTCGACGCCCATCCGCTCGAGCGAGTCCTCCACGCTGCGCAGAACACCGTCCCGCGTGAAGTCGCACACTCGACGGTGTGTTGCGGGCACCATGAAGTTTTCGTCCATCCGGCCCGCCGGGTCCTGCGGGACCAGCAGCCGGCCGACCTTCGTCGACAGCGTCACCTCCTCACGCGGCTTGCCGCGCAACAGACCACCGGTGCGGCGCTCGGAGTGGCCGATGCCGTAGTGCGGAGAGGTGTCGAAGTAACGGATCCCGCTGTCCCAGGCTGCCTCAAGGGCTCCCGCGGCGGTGTCGTCGTCCAGCGGCGCGAAGAGTCCCCCAAGTGGTCCACCACCGAAGGGTCGCTAATCTCGGCCGTCATGAACCAGCGGCGGCAGAAGAAGCTCTCCCATCATCTCTTCGCAGCGATTCCGGTGGGTGACACCGCCCGCGTGAAGGCGGTTCTGAGGGCCGGGGCCGACCCAGAACGAGCCGACAGCGAGGGCACCACCCCTCTCTATGAGGCATCCGTGAACGGGGAAGTCGAGATCGCCCGCCTGCTCCTGGCGGCCGGGGCGTGTCCTGACACCGAGAGCAGGGGACTCGGCGCGGACGGCACACCCCTGTGCGCGGCAGCGTGTTGGGGGCACACCGAGACGGTGCGCGAACTGTTGGCGCACGGCGCCGATCCGAATCTCCGAGAAGATCACGGCACCGGCTGGTCCCCCCTGGGCTGGGCACTCCACGGCCCTCATCCCGAAACTGCAGATCTCCTCACCATCGCGGGCGCGACGCCGCGCGGAGGAACCGCATAGCACCACCGCTCGCCATCACGGATCCCGTCAGCACACCTGGCGGGATCGACGATTCGGCAGGGCGGACTCAGGCAGAGGCCCTGAGGAATTCGATGAGCGCCGCGTTCACCTCGTCCGGGCGTTCCTGCTGCGTCCAGTGTCCGCAGCCGGTCAGTTTGATGGGTTTGCGCCAGAGGTTGGGCATGAGGTCGGGGAGGCGCTCGATGAGTTCGGGAGTGCCGGGGAACGCCGGGACCAAGTCGCGGTCGCCGTACATGTACAGGGCGGGCCGGGTGACGACGGCGCCGTGCCAGGGAGCGGTCAGTTCCCAGTTGCGGTCGAGGTTGCGATACCAGTTGAGTGCCCCGGTGAAGCCCTTGGAAAAACTCTCGGTGAGCGCGTCTAGATCGTCCTCGGTGAACCAATCCGGCAGCACCTCGGGGTCCGGCATGGCGGCGAGCCAGCCCCGCTCGGGGTCGACCAGCGGCTGCATGCCCTTCTGGGCGCCCGGAGCGTCGCCGGAGGCCGAATAGAAGAACTTCCGCAACGCGGTGCGGGTGTCCTTGGCGAACTCGGCGTCGGCGACACCGGGGCGGTTGAAGTAGTTCCAGTAGAAGCGGCCTTCGAACCTCTTCTCCATGGCGGCCAGCGGAGGCTCCGTCCCCCGGAACGGGGGCGGCACGCTCAGGCCGGCCACCCCGAGCACCATGTCCGGGCGCAGCAGCGCGGTGTGCCAGGCGACCGGCGCGCCCCAGTCGTGCCCGACGACGTACGCCTTCTCCTCGCCCAGGGCCTGGATCAGTCCGACGACGTCGCCGACCAAGTGGAGGATGGTGTACGCGTCGACGTCGTCGGGATGGTCGCTGCGTCCGTATCCACGCTGGTCGGGGGCGACCACTCGGAAGCCCGCTTCGGCCAGAGGGCCGAACTGGTGGTGCCAGGAGTGCCATGACTCGGGGAAGCCGTGCAGGAGGACTACCAGAGGGCCGCCGCCTTGTTCGGCGATGTGCAGCCGAACGCCGTTCACGTCAACCATTCGATGCTCAACCATGTGCGTAAGCGTACGTGCCGTGATCTTCGGGCTTGGCCTACCGGCGGCCCGCCTCGCTTGTGTCGCTCGTGCCGCGGGGAGCCGGCGGAGCGACTCGGATGGGATTACCTGGTCCCCACCAGTCGGGCCGCATAGGGTGACTGCCGATCCAGCCGATGCTCGGAGGGGATGCGCGGACAGCCCGGATGCGTGTAGCTCGGGCGGGGCAGGGTGACGCCTTCCGAATCGGTGGAGGCGTGCCTGGGTGCCCTGTAGGTGTAGGGATCGGCGAACGGGTCCAGTGCACGTCGACTCGATACGCAGGCGTCGCTCTTCGGTTCGGCGGGCCCGGCGGCCGGCGCCGCGGGCCGGGCCGGGCCGGGATCGAGGACCGTTTCGCACGCGCAGCCATGTCGACGTCAGGTGTTGACGAGTGCGCGTCTTTCGTCCGGGCGGAGCGTGTTGGCGGCAGACGGCTTGGGCGCCGGTCCCGGGTCTGCAACAATGCACGAAACGGAACTTCGCTCCGCAGATGATACGGAGCAATGTTCCGCTTCGCAAGTCTCATGGAAGGGTCGCCGCGGTGAACGACAGCGGTCAGGGCACGGAAAGTGCGGCGGGATCCAAGCGCAAGGATGCCCGGCGTAATCGACAGACCTTGCTGGATGCGGCCGCCACCGTCTTCGTCACCTCGGGTGTAGAGGCTCCGGTACGCGATATCGCGGCCAAGGCCGGCGTCGGGATGGGCACGATCTACCGGCACTTCCCGACACGGGCGGACCTCATCATCGCGGTCTACCGTCACCAGGTCGACGCCTGCGCCGAGGCCGGTCCGGCTCTACTGGCGAGCTGCGCCACTCCTTATGCCGCGCTGGGGCAGTGGATCGACCTCTTCGTCGACTTCCTGGTCACCAAGCACGGACTCGCTGCCGTGCTGCAGCCCGACAACGCCGGTTTCGACACGCTGCACACCTACTTCCTCGACCGGCTCGTGCCGGTGTGCGACGAACTGCTCGACGCCGCGGCCGAGCGCGGCGAGATCCGCTCCGGCCTTGAGGGCCTTGAGCTGATGCGAGGAGTGGGCAACCTCTGCGTCGGTGCGGACAGTGATCCGCGCTACGACGCACGCCGACTGGTCGGCCTGCTCATCGCCGGACTGCGCCAGCCGCAGTGACGATCGGCAGGACGTCTATGAAGAACCACCTTCATCACACCGACCTCGCAGCCGTGCGGCTATCGGCGACCGCCCTGTTTCCGCTCGCTGCGCCGCACCGCGCGACGCTGCTTCCCCGGCAAGGTTGCGGCCAACTCGCCCACCAGGGAGACGTCGTGGGGTGCGCCGTTCCTGCTGCCCCGGCACCACCACACCGGTGGGCCGGCCGACTCCGTTTCGCCTTCGCTCCGGTACCAGCCTTCAGTGGTCCCTGAGGGACGAGGGTGCATGCCGATCTTGTGTTCCCAGCAGATCGGCCAGACCTGCCGGAGTAGCTCGATTGGGCGGCGGGCGATGGTGCTGGTCGTGACCGGGACCGATGTGGGAGGACGAGAAATAGTTCACTGGCCATCACGGGGGACAGGGGCGAGGGAGGTTTTGGGCGCCGGCTCATTCTCATGTCGCTCTGCATGGGTGCTGGTGGCGACGTCGCCACCAGCACCACGTCACGGCCTGCCACTGATGCCGGCACGAGATCACGGCCGCGTCGGCAGGGGCGTTCAGCCCTCGGTCACTCCCGCGGCGGCCGTCTTCTTGGTCTTGGCGCGGGTCGGTGCGCCAAGTGCCCAGAAGATCACGCCCGTGACGATGAAGACGGCCAGCGGCACGGCCTCCGTCAGCAGATACGTCCAGCGCTCGCTGTAGCTCCAGCCGTCCGGTCGGAAGTCCGAACTGAACCAGTCGAAGGGCGCGCCCGGGACCAGCAGCTGCACCGAGGCGAACAGGATCAGCAGCGTCAGCACGATCGTGATCGGCCAGGCAGCGGGAGCCCGGTAGGCACGCTCCACCTGCGGGTACTTGCGGCGGAGCACCGGCAGCGCCGGGAAGATGCCGAGGTAGCTGATGAGCGTCGTGGAGACGGCGAGTCCGAGCACGGCGCCGAAGAGCTTGCCCGCGTCACCGCCGGTGAGCTGGTGGGCGAGGATCAGCACGCCGGTGGAGAGCACTCCGCTGAGCAGGTTGACCCGGACCGGCGTGCCGAACCGCTCGGAGATCACACCCAGGCCGCGGGGCGCGGCGCCGTCGTACCCGGAGACCGCCAGCGCACGGTCCGAGCCCATGATCCAGGTGACGCCCGAGGAGAGCACGGTCAGGATGAACATCACTGCGGCCAGATCGCCGAGCACGGTCCCGGCCCCGCTGAGGGTGACCGTGCCGTCGGACGCGACGTGGCCGCCGTAGACGGTGAAAACCTGGCGGATGGCATCGAGGAAGCCGCCGAGACCGGTGATGGCCTTGACCGGGAGGACCAGCAGGATGCCGAGAATGGGCAGGCCGTACAGCAGCACGCCGAGCCCGGCGGCGCGGAAGATGCCGTACGGGATGTCCTTCTGCGCGTCGGTCATCTCGTCGCCCGCGGTGTTGGGCAGTTCGAAGCCGACGTAGTTGAACATCAGGACCGGGACCAGGCCGACGAAGCCGGCATACGTCGGGGAGAAGTCGGCGAAGCCGAAACCGTGCAGGCCGTGCTTGAAGGCGTAGATGACCACGGTGAGCGTGAACAGGCCGAGCAGCACGAAACGGGACCACGCCCCGGCGGTGGGGATCCACTTGCCGACATCGAAGGAGAGGATCGCCGCGAGCACGCCCACCCAGATGAATATCAGTGTGAAGGCGTAGAAGGCCGGGGTGCTCAGATCCTTGCCGTCATTGAAGAAGGTGGTGAACGCGGCGACGGCCGAGACGGAGAGAGTGCCGCCGAGCCACACCGGATTGGTCACCCAGTAGAGGAAGTTGTTGACCGCTCCGGCCAGCCGCCCGAAGGCCCGGCTGGTCCAGATGTACGGCCCGCCCTCCTCCGCGAAAGCCGTGCCGAGTTCCGCGGTGAGCAGTGCTGACGGCACGAAAAAGATGACGGCCAGCACGATCAGCCAGGTGAACGCCTCCGCTCCGGAGGCGGCCACCGTACCGATGGTGTCGAGGCCGACGAGGGTGCAGACCAGGAAGAACAGGATGTCGAAGCGGCCGAAGTGTTTGCGGAGTTTGTTCCGTTCGGACTCCGCTGCGAGAGTGGTGGTGTCCACCTCGATTTTGGACAGACCAGCGGACACCCGGGCCTCCTGCTGATAAGCGTCGATATGTTCGGCACATGGTGTGTCGGTGTTCCGACGGGCGACAAGGGTTGAATCCCATTCTTGACCAAATCCCAAGTTCGGCACACCGCCGGAAACGCCGTCGAAATGTTTTCGCTACGTTGCGGGGAAAGTCAGTGACAGCGTGAAGCGACCGCCCGAATCGTTCCACCGACGGCGGAGTACGAACCCGGCGGCCGCCGGCTCCGCGCGGACGCCGTCCTGGCGGAATTGCGCGGAGATCTCGGTGCGCGGCTCCTCGGCCGAGGCGAAGTCGACAGTCAGATCCGGCGCGAGGATCTCGGCGGTGGGACGGAACGGGCGCGCGGCCGCATTTCGGCACACTCCTACTCGCGGTCCGTCGGTCCGTCGGTCCGGCGGTCTGACGGTTCGTCGGTCTGACGGTCCGACGGTCTGACGGGCGTAGGCCTGGGCCTCGTATCCAGTTGCTTGTCCGCCCAGGCGGCGTTGACCTGTCCACCTCGGCCCGGTGCCGCAGGGCACCAGGCCGTCAGACCGGTCTCACGCGGGATCCGGGCGTTTCAGGCGCTGGTGGTGTCGTCGTATGCCAGATTGCCGCCCAGTTCGCGGGATGCCTGGGCTTGGGCCAGGAGTTCTCTGGCCTTGCCCTCGACTCCTTCGATGGCGTCCGCGCCGGCGACGAAACGCAGCAGCGGCTTGTCCTGGTCGGCGATGGTGAGCAGCGCGCGGGCGAGCTTGGCGGGGTCGCCGGTCTGCCGGCCGTTCATGTTCTTCCAGGCCGCGACGGTGGCGGTGGTGCGCTCGGTGTAGTCGTCGATGGTCGGCTCGGGCCAGGTGGTGGAGGCGTCCACGAGCAGTTCGGTGCGGAAGAAACCGGGCTCCACGACCGTGGTGTGGATGCCGTAGGGCTCGACGTCGTAGCGCAGCGACTCCATCCAGCCCTCCACGCCGAACTTGGAGGCGGCATACGCGACGCAGAACTCCTGGCCGATCAGACCGGCGGAGGAGGAGAGCGTGATGATGTGGCCGGCGCGCTGCTTGCGCAGGACGGGCAGGACAGCGCGGGTGACGTTCATCGGGCCGAAGAGGTTGGTCTCGATCTGCTCGCGCATCCGCGCGGGCGTGATCTCCTCGAAGTAGCCGGCGAAGAAATTGCCGGCGTTGTTGACCAGGACGTCGATGCGGCCGAAGCGGTCGACGGAGGTTTGCGCGGCGGCTTTCGCGTCGTCCAGGCTGGTGACGTCGAGTTTGGTGGCGAGCAGGTTGTCCTGGGGACCGCCGAGGGTCTTCTCGATCTCTTCGGGGCGGCGGCCGGTGGCGACGACCTGGTGGCCGGCGGCGAGGGCTTCGCGGGCGATGTCCGTGCCCAGTCCGCGTCCGGCGCCGGTGACGAGAATGACCTTGCTCATGAGGAGTTCCTTTCAGGTGCCGTGTCCGGCACTCGGTGTTGTGCGGTGATGACGCGTGGTGTCCGTCCCGGAAGGCAGCCGGGCGGCGGTTGGCTGGTGGACGGGTGAGGGGAGTGGACGGGGGCCGACGCGGGCGGACGGGGTCAGGCCTGGTCGGTGGGCATGATCCACAGTTCGCCGACGGAGGCGTGGCGGGGTCGGGTGACCATGTAGGCGACGCCGTCGGCGATGTCGTCGGGGGCGAGAACCTCGGTCTGCTCGTAGAAGGTGCCGATCGCTTCGCGTATCTCGGGCTTGTGGTCGTTGTGCGAGCCCAGTTCGGTGTCCACGCCGCCCGGCTCCAGGACGCCGACGCGGACGTGCCGCTGGGTGACCTCCTGGCGCAGGGACTCGGTGAAGCCGTTCACGCCGAACTTGGTGAGGTTGTAGACGCCGTAGCCGTTCCAGGCGACGCGGCCCGCGATCGAGCTGATGTTGACGATGTCGGCGACCTTGCGGGGGCCGTCCTCGGCGGCCTCGAGCAGGTGCGGGAGGGCGGCGTGGGTGGTGTGGAGCAGGCCCTGGACGTTGACGGCGAGCATGCGCTCCCACTCGTCGACGTCCGCACCGACGACGGGACCCAGGAGCATCAGGCCGGCGTTGTTGACCAGGGTGTCGAGGCGCCCGAAGTGCCCGACGGTCTGCTGGACGGCTGCCTCGGCCTGGCGGCGATCGGTGATGTCGGCTTCCACCACCAGGGCGGTGCCGCCCGCCTTATCGATCTCGGCGGCGACGTCGTTCAGACGGCCCTTGCGGCGGGCCACGAGGGCGACGGAGGCGCCGTCCTCGGCGAGCCGGCGGGCGGTGGCCGCGCCGATACCGCTGCTCGCGCCGGTGACGAGCGCGACGGTGCCGGTCAGTTTCGATGCCATGGGGGTGTCCTGTTCTTCTTCTTCGGTTCTCTGGACGTGCCGTGCACGGTCGGCGGGGGCGGACCCTTCCGTGCCGAGGGGCGGGGCGAGCGCCGGTCGCCGCATCGGCGCGGCGGCGGGTGCGGCGGCCTGGAGCGGGCGCAGGGGATGCGGGTGAAGCGGAGCGCTGCTACGCGGCCGGTATGGCGCCCATCTGCTGAAGGATGCTCAGCATGTCGAGCTGGTCGCGCTCCGCGACGATCTTGCCGTGGTCCAGGCGGTTGAGCGCCATCCTCTCCGCGCGGATGGCCTTGCCCGTGTGGTGCGGCCCGCCGTACCGGTCGCGTCCGCAGCACCCGATCCGAAGGCCGAGAGGGTGAGCGCTGCCGGCGTCGGGAGTACGACGGCCGGCTTGGCGTATCGACGCATTGCTCGTCCTTCTGATTCTGTTCCGGAGGATCGTGTGGGTGTTCCGGAGAATCGCGGCGCGGACGGAGCCGCGAAGAGGCCGGTGACGCGCGGCAGATATGCCGCCGTGTCCGGGCGATTCACACCGCCGTGGGCGGTGCACCATCTACAGAACCGGTTGTCACGGGACGGCGGGAGACCCTGATGAGAGGGGGTACTGGGAGGGACCCCCAGCCATGTGGAAGCGCTCGTAGAGTGGAGCCCATGGCAGGCAGAAACGTCCCTTACGACACCAACCGCGATATCCGTGGTGATTTCCGCGCGGAGATCCGGGAATTCCTGGGCACGCGACGGGCCAGGGTCACCCCGGAGCAGGTCGGACTGCCCATGTACGGAGACCGCCGACGGGTCACCGGGCTGCGCCGCGAGGAGGTCGCCCTGCTCGCCGGCATCTCGAGTGAGTACTACACCCGCCTGGAACGCGGCAACGCCACCGGCGTCTCCGAGAGCGTCATCGACGGCATCGCGCGAGTGCTGCGGCTCGACGAGGCCGAGCGAACCCACCTGCTCGACCTCCTGCGCGGCGCCAGCACGACCCGTCCGCCGCGCCGCCGACCGGCCCAGCAGCGCGTCCGCCCCACGGTGCAGCGCGTCCTCGACTCGATGCTCGGCACGCCCGCGTTCGTACTCAGCGGACGCCTGGACATCCTGGCCGCCAACCATCTCGGACGCGCACTGTTCTCGCCGGTCTACGCCGACCCGGTGCGGCCGCCCAACAACGCCAGGTTCGTCTTCCTCGACCCCGGCGCGACCGAGTTCTTCCGCGACTGGGACAAGGTCGCAGGCGACACGGTCGCCATGCTGCGCGCCGAAGTGGGCCGCGATCCCTACGACCGGCGGCTGTCGGACCTGATCGGGGAGCTGTCCACCCGCAGTGAGGAGTTCCGCCGCCGCTGGGCCGCCCACAACGTCCGGATCCACACCACGGGCATGAAGCTCCTCCATCACCCCGTCGTCGGGGACCTCGACCTGCCCTTCGAGGCCTTCCCGCTGGGGGCCGACGCAGGCCAGAGCCTTCTCACGTACACCGCCGAGCCCGGGTCACCTTCGCAAGAGGCCCTGAACCTGCTGGCCAGCTGGGCCGCGGCCGACGAGGACATCGAGCGGTCCGCGCCGACCAACGACTCCGAGCCGACTGAGCCGGCCGAGACACCCGACTGATCGAGGGGCCGGGGCCGGGCGGGTCGGTCCGGGGGAGTCGTCAACGTCTTCGGCCGCTCGCGCGGACTGGATCGACCGAGCGTCCGTCACCAAGGGGAACCCCTTTGCGTCTGCGTCTGCGTCTGCGTCTCGTCGCCTCTGCACGGCCGCTCACAGGTGCGTGCGGGCCGCCGTCCGCGCGGTACTGTCGGCCACATGCGGAACGCGCCTGCCAATGCCCTCGGCGACTTCCTGCGCGCCAGCCGTTCCCGCCTGGAACCGTCCGATGTCGGACTGCCCGTCGGCGGCGGCACCCGCAGAGTGAAGGGCCTGCGTCGGGAAGAGGTCGCCGTGCTGGCCGGCGTGAGCGCCGACTACTACATCCGCCTGGAACAGGGCCGCGAGACCAACCCCTCACCGCAGGTCGTCGACGCGCTCGGCAGGGCACTGCGCCTGGGCGCGGATGCGCGCCCTCACCTGTTCCGCCTCGCCGGCATCAACCCCCGCACGAAGGCCGACAGCTTCCGTGACCAGGTACACCCCGACCTGCTGCGGCTGCTCGACGCCTTCCCGACGGCCGCGGCCTACGTCATGGGTCCCGCGTTCGGCATCCTGGCCACCAACGCCATCGCCGAGGCCCTCCTGTCCCCCTTCAAGGGGGAGACCAGCATGCCGCGGATCCTGTTCACCCACCCGCGGGCCCGCGAGGTCTTCCCCGACTGGCGGTTGGTCACCAGCGCGACCGTGTACGCGCTGCGCCTGAATGCGACCCGGTTCAGCGACGCCCCCGAGATCGGCGACCTGGTCCAGGAACTGCTGGAGGCGTCAGAGGAGTTCCGGACCCTGTGGAACGACCAGACTGTCGGGACCCTCACCCGCGCCCACAAGGTTTTCGTCCACCCCGAGGCCGGCCGCGTCGAGCTCACCTACCAGAGCTTCGACGTGCACGACGCGCCCGGCCAGGAGCTGCTGGTGGGCTCGGCAGAGCCGGGAAGCCGCAGCGCGGAATCCCTGACGTACCTTGCGTCCATGACCGCTCCCCGCTCCTGACGCGCGCCTCGGGGACATGAGACCGCGCGTCGGCGCGACGACCTGCGGGGCAGCGTCAGCTCTGGGCCGTGGGACGGACGACGATCTCGTTCAGGTCGACGCCTGAGGGCTGGGCGATCGCGTAGCCGATGGCCTCGGCGACCGCCGAGGCGGGCAGCCCGATCAGCTCGGTGACACCGCGGGCCGCGCCCTGCGCCTGAGCGTCACCGCCCTTGTCGGCCAGTTCGGAGCGGGTGAAGCCGGGACTGACGACCGTGACCCGGATGTCGGAGTTCTCCTGCCGCAACCCCTCGGACAGGGCTCGCACCGCGTACTTGGTCGCGCAGTACACCGCAGCCGTGGGGTCGACCCGGTGGGCGGCGGTGGACGCGATGTTGACGACGTGCCCGGACCGGCGTTCCAGCATCGACGGCAGCACGGCCGCGATGCCATGGAGCACGCCCCGCAGGTTCACGTCGATCATCCGGTCCCACTCCGCGACGCGCAGGGCTGCCAGCGGTGCCAGCGGCATCACCCCCGCGTTGTTGACCAGCACGTCGATGCGGCCGTGACGGGCCAGCGCCCCCTCGGCGAAGGCATGGACGCCGGCCTGCTCGGTGACGTCCAGTTCGGCGTACTCGGCGCTGAACCCGGTCTCCCTCAGCTCCTTGGTCAGCAGCGCGAGGCGGTCGGCGCGCCGGGCCCCGAGGACGACGTGGTTGCCGGCCGCGGCCAGGTGGCGGGCGGTCGCCTCGCCGATGCCGCTGGACGCCCCGGTCACGAGGACGATCTTGCGGTCGGACAGGATGGAAGTGGTAGTCACAGGACCCTCCGGAGTGGGGTGAAGCTCGGTATCGGCGATCGCCGACAACCCGAGTCTTCGCCCACGCGACTCCGGCAAGAAGGCCACGCCGAGGTGGGTGCCGCACACCCTCCTTCGCGTTACGTGGGTAGACCGACTCCTACCTACTCATCTGCCGGTCGGCAGGGCGCGCTGTGATACGGCCCCGGCGGCCAGGGTGGTGTGTAGGGGCAGATGTATGGCAGGGATAATCGAAAACCGAGCGTGACGCGACCACGCCGAAGCCCTGCCCATCAACCTGCTTCAGCGCTATCGGCTCTACGTGGATGAGCGACCCATCAGTGCCACCCGCGGGCGTTGAGCCGGGCGGCCTGGCGCGTCAGGTGGTCGCGCTCGGCGAGGTTGGGCGCCTTTTGGGCCGCCTCGGCGTACAGCCGTGCCGCCGTCGCCAGGTCGCCGTCGCGCTCGTGGAGGTACGCCGCCACCGCGGCGTGGCGGGGCAGTGAGTCGTCCAGTGCCACGAGTGCGGCCAGGCCGGCGCGTGGTCCGTCGGCTTCGCCGACGGCCACCGCGCGGTTGAGCCGGACGACCGGGCTGTCGGTCAGGCGCGCGAGCTCGTCGTACCACTCGACGATCTGCACCCAGTCGGTCTCCTCCGCGGTGGGCGCGTCGGCGTGGAGCGCCGCGATGGCGGCCTGGGCCTGGAACTCGCCCAGCCGGTCGCGGGCGAGGGCCGCCTGAAGGATCTCGACGCCCTCGGCGATCGACTCCGTGTCCCACCGGCCGCGGTCCTGCTCGGCGAGCGGCACCAGGCTGCCGTCGGGCGCGGTCCGGGCAGCGCGCCGGGCATGGTGGAGCAACATGAGGGCGAGCAGCCCCGCCACCTCGGGGTGGTCGATCGCGGCCGCGAGCTGCCGGGTGAGCCGGATGGCCTCGGCGGCGAGGTCGACGTCGCCGGAATAGCCCTCGTTGAAGACCAGGTAGAGGACGCGCAGCACGGTGGCGACGTCACCGGGCTGGTCGAACCGCACGCCGGAGACCGTGCGCTTGGCCCGGCTGATGCGCTGCGCCATGGTCGCCTCGGGCACCAGGTAGGCCTGGGCGATCTGGCGGGTGGTCAGACCGCCGACGGCGCGCAGGGTGAGCGCGACCGCGGACGACGGCGTCAGCGACGGGTGGGCGCACAGGAAGTAGAGCTGGAGCGTGTCGTCCACCGCAGGCGCGGGCCCGGGCGCCGGCTCCTCGTCGACGAGGTCCTCACGTCGGCGGCGGGCGGCCTCCGCCCGGGTCGCGTCGAGGAACCGGCGCCAGGCCACGGTGACCAGCCAGCCCTTCGGATCCCGCGGCGGGTCGGCCGGCCACACGCGGACCGCCTCGACCAGCGCGTCCTGCATGGCGTCCTCGGCCGCCGCGAAGTCGGCTCCGCGACGGACGAGGATCCCGAGCACGCTCGGTGTGAGGCTCCGGAGCAGGGCCTCGTTCACTTCGGAGGTCACTCCGTGACCGTGGGATGCCGCACGCCCAGGAACGGACGCAGTTCGAGCCACTCGTGGATCGGCTCCCCGCCCTTCCCAGGGGCGGCCGACAGTTCCCCGGCCAGCTCGACGGCGCGCTCGTAGCTGTCGACGTCGATCACCATCCAGCCGGCGATGAGGTCCTTGGTCTCGGCGAACGGTCCGTCGGTGACCGGAGGGCGCCCCTCGCCGTCATACCGGACGAACGTCCCCTCGGGGGCAAGCGCCTGGCTGTCGACGAACTCGCCGGTCCCCTCGAGCCGGTCCGCGAAGTCGCGCATGTACTGCACGTGGGCCGAGATCTCCTCCGGCGTCCACTGGTCCATGGGTACGTCGTTGACCGCAGCCGGGGCGCCGCGGTAGTGCTTCAGCAGCAAGTACTTGGCCATCGTGTTTCTCCTCCGTGCTGGTGCGACCCATTGTGGTCGCGCTCATTACGGGGACGGAGCCAGCCACGGATTCTCGACATCGCCGTCTGTCTTCTTTGGCTCTCGCAGATGAGCCTGAACGAGCCGGCGAAGACGGTCCGGCCCGCCGAAGCCGTCCAAGGCCATCCTCGACTCGGGCGCGCCGGTACCGGCCGAGGTGCTCGCCGACGCGTGGTAACCCTTCGGAGATCGCGGACGACGCCGGTGTTACGCCGGCCCTGGTCCATCGGTACTTTGTGTCCGAGAGCTGGAAACACGGATCCGGGAACCCTTCCGAGGCCTACTTGTGGGCGACGAGTCCGAGGCCAGGATTCGCCTGCTCGAATGCCTCATCGCGGGCTTCGGCCGGTTCGGGACCGGAGTGCTCGTGGAAGAAGAGAGTGACGAGCGCTCCCCGGAGGAGGACGTGGCCATCGGACGTCGGCTCGCACACATGCTCAAGGCTTGCCTGGACGACTGACCTCTTTCTGGGCCGTCGCTGGTGATGCGGCGCAGATCGCAGGCGGACGGTCGCGTGCGCGCCCAGCGACGAGGGCGAGCCCGATTGTCCTCTCGCTGAGCTGAGCCTGGAGAGCACCGGGACGTCAGCAGGTCGGCGGAACAGTAGGTACGGTACTCAGGCCCGGAGCCCGAAACGCAGAGCGGCGGCAGGCATGCCACCAGCCGCTGATTGGCTCTCGCTCTGAAAACGGCGCGCCTGGGAGACTCGAGATCTCATGCCGTACTTGAAGGAGTCGTGATGCAGGTAGCCGTGGTCACCTTCGACGGGTTCAACGAACTCGACAGCTTCATCGCTTCCGCGCTGATCAACCGGTGCCGTAGGGACGGCTTGGAGGCCTTCATCACGACGCCGACGCCGGTGGTCACGTCGATGAACGGCGTCGAGGTGACCGGGCAGCGCCCGATGGAGTTCGTGACCGAAGCCGACGTCGTGCTGATCGGCAGCGGAGTGAAGGCGCGAGAGGTGGTCGCCGACGACCGGCTCATCTCCAGGCTGCCGCTCGACCCTTCGCGACAACTGATCGGTTCACAGTGCTCCGGCGCCCTGGTGCTTGCACGGCTCGGTTTGCTGAGTGGCATGCCGGCTTGCACGGACATGAAGAGCCGGCCCTTTGTCGAAGCCTGCGACGTCACCGTGCTGGACGCGCCGTTCCACGCCGAGGGGAACATCGCTACAGCGGGCGGCTGTCTGGCGTCCCAGTATCTCGCCACGTGGGTGATCACCCGCATGCTAGGGGAGGACGCCGCGCGCGACGTCATCGGGTACGTGGCTCCGGTCGGCGAAAACCAGGAGACTGTCGAGCGCGCCCTGCGTGCCGTCCACGCGGGCGAGGCCGTACTGGGCTGATGCCCCGCGTTCAGCCGACGCCTGGCCGAGTTGTACGACAGGAGCCGGTTCACGGTCGGTCGGCCGGGCCGTGGCCGAGATCTGCGGGCTGCTGACGGCGAGCGATTTTGCTGTGACCGGTCCGGACCGGACCGGTCTGCGGCTGCGTACGTTGGACGACGTGTGCGCGTACGCCGAGACCGAAGGGGTCACACCGCGCCTTGACGGTACCGAGGCGCAGGCCCGGCACCCGAAGTCGCACCGCTCAGAGACCCTGGCCTACGTCTCGGCGAGGAAGAATCAGAACACCGAGACCTACGACAGCACCCGACGCCGATCCCAGCCGCGCATCAGCCAACAACGGCCCGATCACCGCCCACGCCCGATCAGTCACCTCATGACGACGCACCACGAACAGACCAAAGACCCAACCACTTTGCGGACACGACATAGCCCGTAGCCCCTGGCTGGACGGGCGGCAGCGCGTGGTGGTGTTGTTCCCACGGCACGGATGCCGTGGGAAAGCTCGTGCGCGGGTCCTACGAGGCCGTTGTTCCGACGGCCACTCGCCCTGCGGGCCGAACGGCTGGAGCTTCGGCCTGCCGAACGAGGAGTACCTCACCCCGTCCGACGGAAAGACCTTCGACGGCGAGGGCATCCCCCCTGACATCCGCACAGGCAACTTCGTTCAGGAGATCGCCAAGGGCACCCACGACTCCGCGTTCCCACAGGCTCTCGCGGTAATACGAGCGCCACGCTGAGTAGTGCCACTCGCGCACCCCCTTGCCCGGCAGTACGTCATCGGCCGGGGTGCTGTCTGTTCTCGTGGACGTCATCCCGCTTCGCCGCCGCACAGGTCGAGGTCGAACTCATACCGCTGGTCGCGGCCTCGACCGTCGTAGTGTCCTTCGCGGACTGCGAGTCGATCACCCCCGCCGTCGGCTCCGCATCCCGGCCCTCTGCTTCATGGGTCGCGCGGAGCCGGTCGGGCAACTCGCTGGTCATCCCCTGCCTCCGCCAGCGGGTGACGGACAGGTGCACCGCTTTCCACGTCCAGTAATCCGCAGGCAGCGCAGGTCACTTCACGCCTGATCCCAGTTCCGTCACCTCACCCTGAGTCGCAGCTGCCGGATCACGAGGACGACCAGGGCGATCGCCAGCGCAAGGCCCAAGGCGTCGAAGACTCCGACCGCCACGTAAGGCGCGCCGAGAAGTCGCGGAAGCTGACCGAACAGTAGGCAGAGCCCACTAAACAGTGGGTACATCCACCGGATGGGACCGCCGAAACGGTGTTTGGAAGCCGTGTTTGCCAGCTCCGCCTTGCCGCGGGACGTCAAGCGGAGGGCAAGGCCGAAGATCACGAAAACCCCGCCGAGTCCAACAAGTAACCAGTCCTGGACCTGCAGCATGGTGCCCCCTTGTGCGTCGAGACGTCTCTGCGTAGGCCGCAGCCGGGTGGGGAGCATACAGCGGCGGGGCAGGGGCTTTCCACGTTTCTGCAGGCCACACCGCGCGCTTGCCTGCGCATGAGCCTCTCCCGGTAGGCGTCCCGTGATCGCTGTGATCGCAATGCTGGCGCTGCGGTCCGTGGGGCCCCAAGTCCGGGCAGTCGTAAGGCCCCTGGTAGGAACGGTCTCGCGAAGGAAACATCCGACCGAGGGGCCTCACGTGCCGATCAGCGTCACATACACGGCCGTGTTCGATGTGAAGCGGTCCACCGCCGAGCATCGCGTCGGGCCACGCTGGCAGAACCCCAGATCTCCCGCGCCGACTCGTGCGGCCCCGCATGCACTGGCGCTGCAGTGACGCTCGATCGGCGGCGGCCCTGAACGGCGGGCGCGCTCACCCGCCCGGCGCCCCGCCGGCCGCGAAGTTCGAGAACCAGGTGAGCATCTCGGAGTGGGTGACTGACCCTTCGCTGCTGACGGCGCTGACAGGGGAACCCTGCAGGATGCGCTTGACGGGTACTTCGAGCTTCTTGCCGGTGAGCGTGCGCGGGACGGCGGGGATCGGCACGATCACGTCGGGCACGTGACGCGGGGACAAACGGCGTTTGACGGCCGTGGCGATCCGCTCGCGCAACCCGTCGTCGAGGGTGGTGCCGTTGGCGGTCACGACGAAGAGCGGCATGAAGTAGCCGCCGTCCGGCTGCTCCACGCCGATGACGAGGCTGTCGGCGACTTCGGGGATCTGTTCGACGACGGCGTAGATGTCGGCGGAGCCCATCCGTACGCCCATGCGGTTGAGGGTGGAGTCGGAGCGGCCGGCCACGACGACCGACAGGTCTTCGTCGACGGTGACCCAGTCGCCGTGCCGCCAGACCCCGGGGTAGGTGTCGAAGTAGCTGGCACGGTAGCGGGCGCCGTCGGGATCGTCGACGAAGTGGAGGGGCATGGACGGCAGCGGCGCGGTCACCACCAACTCGCCCTGCTCACCTGTCAGGGGGCGCCCGTAGGGATCCCACGAGGCCAGCGCGACGCCGAGTGAGGGGCATTGGATCCGGCCCACTCGTACGGGCAGCAGGGCGGAACCGCCGGCGAGTACCGAGCAGACGTCGGTGCCACCACAGATCGATTGCAGCCAGACGTTCGGTGCGAGCCGGTCGTGGACCCAGCGCCAGGTGCTGGCAGGGAGGGACGATCCGGTCTGGAGTATGGAGCGCAGTCGGTCGAGGCCGAACTCGGCCGCGGGACGCGTATCCGATTTCTCCACGGCGGCGAGGTAGGCAGCGCCCACGCCGACCATGGTGGCGCCGGTCTGTTCGGCCACCCGCCAGGCCCCGTTGACGTCCGGAAAGGTGGGGCTGCCGTCGTACAGGATGATCGTGCTGCCGTGGAGCAGGCCGCCGACCAGGAAGTTCCAGACCATCCAACTCGTGGATGTGAGGAAGAGGTAGCGGTCGTCGGGGCGCAGATCCGCGCCCAGGCCGAGTGCCTTGAGCAGTTCGACCACGATGCCGCCGTGACTTTGGACGATCCCCTTGGGTATCCCGGTGGTCCCCGATGACCACAGGATCCACAGCGGGTGGTCGAAGGGCACGTCGGCGAATTCCAGTGGCGATTCGGCGGCCGGCAGAGCGGACCAGGCATGCTGACCGATCTCGGGCCGCGTCGACCAGGGCTCGGTCGGGGCCGTGAAGAGGTTGTCGACCGTGAGGATGTGACGGAGGGTGGGAAGTCCGTCCGCGAGCTCGGCGACCTCCGGGCGTTTGTCGTATGTCTTGCCCCCGTAGCGATATCCGTCCGCGGCGATGAGGACGGCCGGCCGCGCCTGCCGCAGCCGGGCGAGCACGCTGGGCGTGCCGAAGTCCGGGGAGCACGCCGTCCAGACGGCGCCGACGGCGGCCGTGGCCAGCAGGGCGACCACGGTCTGGGGGAGGTTGGGAAGGTATCCGGCCACGCAGTCGCCGGGCCCGACGCCCAGGCGACGCAGGGCCGCCGCGACGTCCGTGACCTGGTGGCGCATCTCCTGCCACGAGGTCTCCACGGGTGTGCCGCCCTCGGCCACGCTGACCAGCGCCGGGCCGGCGTCGGTGGCTTGGGCGAAGCACCGCTCGGCGAAGTTCAGGCGGGCGCCGGGAAACCACTTGGCACCCGGCATCGACGCATCGCCCAGCACCTCGTCGTACTGGGTGACCGCGTCCAGCCCGTAGAACTCCCACACAGCCGACCAGAAGCCGGGCAGGTCGGTGGAGCTCCAGCGCCACAGCTCGGCGTAGTCGGAGAAGTGCAGCCCCCGCACCTCGCTCACCCATTCCATGAAGCACGCGACGTTGGAATCCTCCAGCTCACGCTGAGTGGGAGACCACAGGAGGTCGGGGTCGGTGTTCATCGTTGCCTTTCGCGGGGGCTGCATGGCGGGCGGGCGCTCAGTCGAGTTCGATGTCGAGTTCGATGTCGATTGCAACTTCGAGTTCGCGGAGCAGTTCCTCCGCGCGCGGCCACGGGCCGTAGCCGGAGGCCGGGTTGAGGTGGCCGACCTCGCCGAGTTCCACGAGGCGGCCGCCCCAGTCGCGGGACAACTCGGCGACGCGCTCGACGCTGCCCAAGGGGTCGTTCGAACTGGCCGCGACGATGGTGGAGAACGGCAGCGGGGAGCGGGGCACCGGTGCCCAGCCGTTCTCGTCGAGCACCTCGGGGGTGGGGTATCCCTCCGGCAGCGGCTTCTCGAAGTCCGGCGGCGTCACCAGCAGCGCCCCCCGTACCCGGGCCTCGTGCCACTGGGCCCAGTGGACGGTGGTGATCACACCGGCGCTGTGGGCGACCAGCACGACGGGCCCCGCGATCTCCGCGATCACCTCGTCCAGTGCGGCCACACGGGCCTCCCGGCTGAGCTGGTTCTGCGTCAGCGGGGGAACCGTACGGACGGTACGCCCGGCCTCGGCGAGCCGGTTGGCCAGCAGCGTCTGCCAGTGCTCCTCGACGTGGTCGCGCAGGCCGGGGACGATCACGAGGACCGGCTCGGTGGTACGGCTCATGAGGACACCTCCGATTCCTTCGGCTCCGCCACGGGGGCGCGGTCGGTCAGGCGACGCAGATCACGGTCGTAGTAGTGGCGGCCGATCAGGAAGGCCACGGTGGCCGCGAGCGCCGTCAGAGGGACGATCCGCAGCGCGCCGAGCAGACCCATGCTGTCCGCGAGCGCGCCGGTGGCCGCGGGCCCGGGCGCCAGTCCGAGCAGGCTGTTGGCGAGAGTGAGCGTGGCGAAGGCCGTCGCGGAGATGGACGCGGGGGTCAGATTGGCCACCATGGCGGCGGCGGGACCGGCCGTGCCGGCCGACAGCAGGGCTCCGGCGGCCAGCATCACCAGCTGCGGCGGGCCGGTCGGCAGCCGGAACGCGGTCATGAGCAGGACGAGCGAGCCGATGCTGCAGGCGATGGCCACGGACCATTTCCGGATCGGGAACGCCTGGGCGATCCGGTCCGAGGCGATCCCGCCGACAATCATGCCTATGCCGATGATCAGGACGAAGACCCCGGCGGTCGCACCGGCCTTCGCGGTGGTCATGCCGTAGTAGCGGTTGAAGTAGCTGGGCAGCCAGGCCATGAGCGCGGCGGCGATGAACAATTGGAGTCCGCTGCCGACGTAGGCGCTGATCACCGAGACGGAGGAGAACAGCCGCGGCAGGAGCGCGCGCAGGTCGCCGCGTGGGCCGGCGTCGGTCTTCGCGTCGGTGGAACTCGCTCGCGGAGCCAGCCTCTTCTCCGTGACCACGCAGCCGTAGACCCCGGCCAGCACGAGTCCGAAGATGCCCATGACGCCGAACGCCCAGCGCCAGCCGAACTGCTGGGCCACGGCGCCGCCGATCGACACGCCCAGGACCGAGCCGAAGGCCCCGCCCGCGATGAAGGCGCCGGAGAGGGTGGCCCGCAGGCCGACCGGGAAGATGCTCAGGACGACGGCGATGCCGATGCTCCCATATGCCGCCTCACCGATGCCGACGAAGAGGCGGCCGGCGAACATCTGGCCGTAGCTCGCGGACACCGCGCAGCCCAGGGTCGCCACGCTCCACATCGTCGCGGCGAACAGCAGGCTCCTCACCCGGCCCCAGCGGTCCGCCAGGAGCGACATGGGAACGGTGAGCAGACCGACCATGAGGGCCACGATGCCGCTGAGCGAGCCCAGCCTGGCGTCGGAGAGCAGCCATTCGGCCTTGAGCATCGGGAAGACGGCGTTGAGCACCTGCCGCGACATGTAGTCGGACAGCAGCAGGCCGAAACTCAGGGCGAAGACCACCCAGGCGTACCGTCGGGACACGGGCCATCCGGACGAGACCGTCGTCTCTGTCTTCGGGATGGGCTCAGCAGTGGTGTGCAACTCCATTGTCATCACCTCACGTGCTTTCGAAGGAATGGTCAGAACGGTCTGTCGCCGACGATCCCGGCGCGCTCCATACGGCGGACGGCGGGCCAGTAGTCCTGGACGGCGTAGTGCTGGGTGGAGCGGTTGTCCCAGATGGCGACGCTGTTCGGCGTCCAGCGCCAGCGCACCTGGTACTCGGGGATCGCGGCCTGGCTGATCAGGTGGTTCAGCAGGAGACCCGCGCCCGGGGCGTAGTCCTGCCCGAAGCGCACGTTCTCGGGCGTGTGGTAGTTGACGAAGTGGGTGGTGAAGGCGTTGACGAAGAGGATCTGTTCGCCGGTCTCGGGATGGGTGCGCACCACCGGGTGCTCCGCGTCGGGGAACCGCGCCTTGAGCGCCTGGCGCGCGTCCTGTGGCAGGACGGCACCGAACGTGGCCTCGATGCTGTGCCGGGCCCGGAGCCCCTGGATCTGTGTCTTGATGTGCTCCGGCAGCCGGCGGTGGGCCTCGGCCATGTTGACCCACATCGTGTCACCGCCCACCGGGGGCGACTCGACGCAGCGCAGAACGGCGCCCATCGACGGGTTCTCACGCCAGGTGCCGTCGGTGTGCAGGGCGTTCTCGTAGTGCTCCGGAGCGCTGTCCAGGTCCTTGTAGATGCGCACCAGGCCGGGGTGGTCGGGGTCGCTGCCGGCCACGGGGTGGTCCTCCAGCGGGCCGAAGCGCTCGGCGAAGGCGACGTGTTCGGCGCGCGTGATGTCCTGGTCCCGCAGGAACAGCACCTTGTACTGCAACAGCAGGGCCCTGATCTCGGCGAACAGGCCGTCGTCCCGCGAGGCGTCGCCGAGGTTCACGCCGAAGAGCTCGGCGCCGATGGTGCAGGTCAGTGGTTCGACCCTGATCGAGCCGCGGGAGTGGGCGCGCACCAACGCGGGCGCGCCCTCCAGCGGAGCGAGAGACTCTTTCATGGTGCTTCCTCCCGGAGAGGGCGTGATGCGTGTGATCCAGCAGGGGCTCAGAGGACGAAGACGGACGATCCCGTGGTCCGTCCCGCCTCCAGCTCGCGGTGCGCCCGTACGGCGTCCTCGAGCGCGTAGCGCTGGTTGATCTCGATGGCGATGCGCCCGGAGGCGACGTGGTCGAACAGCTCGCCCGCCAGCTCGGCCCGCTCCGCAGGGTCGGCGATGTAGTCGGCGAGCGCCGGCCGGGTGACGAACAGCGAGCCGCTGACGGCCAGTTGCATGGCGTCGATGGGCGGGACCGGACCGGAGGCCGTACCGAAGCAGACGAGCAGACCGCGGCGTCGGAGCGAGGCGAGCGAGGCGGCGTAGGTGGTCCTGCCGACACTGTCGAAGGCGACCGGGACCCCGGTGCCATCGGTCAGTTCGCGCACCCGCTCGGCCACGTTCTCGCGCTGGTGGTGGATGACGTGGTCGCAGCCGTGGGCGCGGGCGAGTTCGGCCTTCTCCTCGGTGGAGACGGTGCCGATGACGGTCAGTCCGAGCAGCTTGGCCCACTGGCAGACGATGAGGCCGACGCCTCCCGCCGCCGCGGTCAGCAGGATCGTGTCGCCGGCCTTCAGCGGGTGGATCCTGCGCATCAGGTACGCGGAGGTGAGGCCGCGCATGGTCATTGCGGCGGCGGTCTCGAAGCCGATGCCGTCCGGCAGCCGGATCAGGGAGTCGGCGGGCATGACCCGTTCCGTGCTGTAGGCACCGAGCGGGCTTCCGGTGTACGTGACCCGGTCCCCCTCGGTGATCCGGGTGACGCCCTCGCCCACCGCCTGGACCACCCCCGCGGCCTCGACGCCCAGTCCGGCCGGCAGCGGCGCGGGATACAGGCCGCTACGGAAATAGGTGTCGGCGAAGTTGAGTCCGACGGCTTCGTGCCGGATCAGTACCTCGCCCGGGCCGGGGTCGCCGACGACGACCTCGTGCAGGCGCAGGACTTCGGGACCGCCGGTTTCCTTGAAACGAATGGCGTGAGCCATGGGCGTGCTCCGTTGTTCAGGGGAGGTGAGGAGGAGGGGAAGGGCCGCCGGGCCGGGGGCGTGGCCCGGCGGCCTCATCGGCCGGCGCGGCTACGCGGCGGTGCCGTGTTCCCGTGCCGCGATCAGACGTCGCGCAGCATGAAGCCGCGCCGACCGGGACGGCGGTTCGGCACCATGCCGAGGCGGGCCAGCGTCTCGTCGGCGCCGGAGTAGTACTCGCCGAGCTGGTAGATCTTCTTGGCCTCGGCGCCGGTCGCGACGTCGCGGCCGAGCGCCTCGGAGAGCTGCACCATCTGCTCAACCTGCTCGACGGTGGTCATGCGCTCGCCCTTGCGCCGCCACAGGTTGTCCTCGTTGCCGACGCGTACGTGGACCCCGAGCGCGATGCCGATCGCGTTCATCGGTGCCACGGCACGCATGGAGCTCTCGATGGTCAGGACGGCGCCGTCCGGGGTGCGGCGGACGAACTCGATCAGGTCGGCCGGGTGGCGCCCCGCGAAACCACCGCCGATGGCCACGTAGTTGAGGATCAACGGACCGGTGTGGACGCCGGCCCGGATGAGCCGCTCCACGGTTTCGAGCTGGGCCAGTGTGGCGAGCTGGAAGTGCGGCTGGATGCCGTTCGCCCGCAGGCGCTTGAGGTGCTCGAGGTAGAAGTCGGGGCCCGCCTCGACGACCATGTCGCGGTATGCCTTGTAGTACTCGGGCTTCGCGATCGAGGTGCCCTCCAGGTCGTCGTCGGTCATGATCTCGACGATGTTCATCTGGCTGGTGTTGATCGCGATCGTCACCTGGTCCGGCGCGGGGGTGAGGTCGGCCAGCATGTGGCGGGTGTCGTAGCTCAGCCACTTCGCCTCACTGCCCTCGTCCTCCGGGGCGAAGGAGATCGAGCCGCCGATCTGCAGCACCATGTCCGGCACGGCCTCACGCAGCCGGCCCAGGAGCTCGTTGAACATGGACATCCGCTTGGAGCCCTTGCCGTCGAGCTCTCGCACGTGGATGTGGAGCACGGTGGCGCCGGCGTTGTAGCAGTCGACCGCCGCCTGCACGTGCTCGTCCATCGTCAGGGGGAGGTCGTCAGCGTCCCCAGGCAGCCACTCCGGCCCGTAGGGAGCGGCCTGGATCACCAGCTTTTCCTGGTTCTCGGGGAAGAGCGAGTCGTCGTGGAAGTGCACGGTCCGTCTCCTTCATAGGATCGGTGATCACTCGCCGGGAGCATCGGCGTGTGCGATGCGGGGGCCTGGAATGCCCAGCGGGGATCGATGCGGGTCACCGGGGGACAGCGGGCGCATGGCAGCCCGGTACGATCGGCCGGTCCGGAGCAGGAGTGCACAGGGGAACACGCCCTCCTCCGGCGGCCGACCGCGTCTCTGCGGTGGTGCCAAGGTAGGGCCGAGCACCCGGAGCTGTTTGACTCTCGGTGACAGATGATTTGCCATTTGGGGACATCACTGCCGACGTGCCAGGCGCCTCAGGCACGCACGGTCAGGCCCCGGCCCCGTCCGCGGTATCAGTCCTGATGGGGGAGTTGCTGTCGGCTCCTGGCGCTGCGCCACGCCCTGGGGCTGCACCCGAACTGCTCGCGGAACCAGCGCGAGAACCCGCTCAGTGACGAGAACCCCAGCAGGTCGGAGATCTCCGTCAGCGAGCGCCGTGGGTTCGCGACGAACTGCTCAGCGAGGTGCGTGCGGGTGGCGTTGAGGAGCGAGGAGAAGGTCTCGCCCGAGGAGGCCAGGTGCCGGTGGACGGTGCGCCGATCGACGCCCAGGCTCCGTGCGACCTGCTCGATCGAGCAGCGCCCGGTCGGCAGCAGGACCTCGATCAGCTCGCGCACCCGGTCCGCGGCAGTGGTGTCCCTGGGGACCGCGATCGCTTCGAAGTACTGGTGGGCGTACTCCCGCAGCAATGGATCCGCCATCGCGTTGGGCGCTTGGAGATCGTCGGCGTAGAAGACGATGCCGTCGAATTCGCGGTCGAACTCCACGGTGGTGCCGAACGCGCGCCGGTGGGTCGAGATGTCCGCCGGGGCAGGGTGCCTGAACCATACGGAGAGCGGCTGCCACTGGGCATGACGGAAGTCACGCAGGATCCGGTGGTAGGCGGCGATGGCCAACTCCGTGGCCTGCCGGGCTTGCATCGCTTCGCCGAGCCGCAGGCCGACCTTCAGCGTGGCCAGCCCGTCCCCCTCGGACAGCCGGGTGTCCAGGACCTCGTTGTACATGTGCTGGTGACGGATCAACAGCCCCAGTGCGCTCCGTACGTCGGGTTCCTCGCGGACGACCAGACTGATGGGGCCGAGGTTGGAGAAGCGCCGGAACTCCGCCATGCGCACGCCGAAATCCTCGTGGCCCGAGGTGGCTGCCGACAGTTCCAGCACCTGGACCGCGGCAGCGCCGGAGATCCACCGGTCCTGGATCGTGAGGGCGGCGGTGTCCAGGCCCACGTGCTTCATCAGCGGCTGAGGGTCGATACCGAGCGAGCGGCACAGCTCGACATAGCCGCTGAGGGCTGCGGTGCGGACCAGAGGCCTCATGCGCACGCTCCAAGGGTGTCTCACGACCATGTCCCGAAAAGATAAATCTCATGTCACCCCAGGACAAGCATCGGCGTGGGTGGGCAACCTAACATGGCGCCGTTCACCGGCCCGGTCCCCTGGTGCCCAATGCCCCGGGCCGGTGAACGCGTGACGGTTACGGAGGCGCACATGACCGGTACGACGGACGCAGGTGAGGCGCTGCACGCCCCCTGCTCGGGCCCCACGGTGTGGCAGGGCGGCGATCTGGCGAACAGCGAGGAGTGGATCCTACGGCTCACCTCGCACCACCTCGCCGAGATCGACTCCGCTCTGCGGGAGGCGCGCAGGCGTGACCTCACGCTGCTGAAGCTGAGAGCCGCCGACTTCCCGCTCCCCACGCTCGCCGGTGAGTTGGAACGCGTCGGCGAGGTACTTGAGCACGGAAGGGGGTTCGCGCTGGTCAAGGGCATCCCGGTCGAGCAGCTGGGCGAGGTGGCCGCCGGTGCGGTGTTCTGGGGCCTCGGTCAGTACCTCGGGCGTCCGGTCCCGCAGAACGCGGACGGGCACATGCTCGGCCACGTCCGGGACACCGGCCGCAGTATCGCCGACCCGGCAACACGCGGCTACCAGACCCGGACGGCGCTGCCGTTCCACACCGACGGGGCCGATCTGCTCGGACTGCTGCCCCTGCGGACGCCCCGCACCGGAGGGCGCACCTCCCTGGTCAGCTCGGCGGCGGTGTACAACGCGGTGCAGGGCCTCCGCCCCGATCTGGCCGAGCGCCTGTACCGCACGTACTTCTTCGACCGTCGGCAGGAGCACCCTCCCGAGGAGGCGCCCTACGTGGCCGCCCCGCTCGCCGCCCGGCCGGGAGTGGCATTGAGCATGCGCTACAACCGGTGCTACCTGGAATCCGCCCAGCGCTTCCCACAGGTGCCCCGTCTGGAACCGGCGGACGCGGAGCTGTTCGACCTCATCGACGAAGTGGCCGCCTCCCCGGAGTTCCGGCTCGACATCGACCTCCAGACCGGGGATCTGCTGCTGCTCAACAGCCACACGATCATGCACGCGCGATCGGAATTCGAGGACGACTGTCAGCCCGAACTCAGGCGCCATCTCCTGCGACTGTGGCTGGCCTTCCCGCACCGCCCCCGTATCGACGGCGCTCGCAACGGGGTCACCCCGCGCGATGTGATCCGACCCCGCAGCGCCGCGTCGCGGGCCGGGACGAACTCAAGGAGATTGCCGACATGACCAACCTCGCCGCGTTCCTGGTCGACTCCGCTGCGGCCCAGGGTGATCGCATTGCCGTGCGCCACGACGACAGCACGCTCACCTATGCCGAGTTGGACGACGCGAGCGCCAGAGTCGCCGCCCTCCTTCGCGACCGCGGCCTGCGGCCTGGCGACCGCGTCGCGCTGACCATGCCCAACGTCCCGCTGTTCCCGGTCGTCTACTACGGCATCCTGCGGGCCGGCGGCGTGGTCGTACCGATGAATCCGCTCCTCAAAGCCCGCGAGGTGGCCTTCACCCTGCGCGACTGCGGGGCGCGGATCGTGCTGGTGTTCCCCCTGTTCGCGGACGACGTGGCGAAGGCCGCCGCAGAGACCGGAACCGAATGCCTGGTGACCGAGCCCTTGGCCTTCGACGACATGCTGCGGGCCCGCGCACCGATGCCCCGCATCGTCGACCGGACCGATGACGACCCGGCCCTGATCCTCTACACCTCGGGCACGACCGGGACGCCGAAGGGGGCCGAACTGTCGCACCGGAACCTGGCCACCAACACCGCCACCACGGCCGAGACACTGCTTCAGGTCGGACCTGACGACGTGCTCTTCGGCGGCCTGCCCCTCTTCCACGCCTTCGGCCAGACCTGCGCCCTCAACACGGCCGTCGCCGCCGGCGCCACACTGACCCTGCTGCCGCGGTTCGAGCCGCAGCGTGCCTTGGAGATCATGGCCCGTGACGGGGTCACCGTGTTCCTCGGCGTGCCGACGATGTACGCGGCGCTGCTTCATGCCGAACTCCCCGAGGGCTTCGACGCCGGCCGGCTGCGCCTGGCCGTCTCGGGCGGCGCCGCACTTCCGGTGGAGGTGCTGCACGGCTTCGAGCGGCGCTTCGGCGCCACCGTACTGGAGGGATACGGACTCTCCGAGACATCGCCGGTCGCCGCGTTCAACCACCCGGATCGCCCGCGCAAGGCAGGCTCGATCGGGCTGCCCATTCGAGGAGTCGAGATGAGGCTTGTCGCCGAGGGCGGCGCCGCGGTGCCCCCGGGCGAGGTCGGCGAGATCGCGATCCGCGGCGACAACGTGATGACCGGCTATTGGAACCGCCCGGAGGCCACCGCGGAAGCGATCCGTGACGGATGGTTCCACAGCGGTGATCTGGCCCGCGTCGACGAGGACGGCTTCTATTTCATCGTCGACCGAAAGAAGGACCTGATCATCCGCGGCGGCTACAACGTCTACCCGCGCGAGGTCGAGGAGGTGCTGTACGAGCACCCAGCCGTCGCCGAGGCCGCGGTCGTCGGCGTGCCGCACGCGGTCCACGGAGAGGAGATCGCGGCGGTGATCACGCTCCGGCCCGGTGCCCATGCCACGGCCGAGGAGATCCGCGATCACGTCAAGGACCGGGTGGCGGCGTACAAGTACCCCCGGATCGTCACCTTCACGGCCGAGCTCCCCAAGGGCCCCACCGGCAAGATCCTCAAGCGCGAGATCGTGGTCACCGGTCTGTGAACCGCGTGCCGGTGCGTTGAGCGCTGGGCCGGTGCTCGTACGCGGGGCGGACGAGGATGCCGCTGCCACTACGGCGCGTGCCTGCCGGGCACGCCGTAAGGCCTGACCTCGCGGGATGGGCTGAGGTCGCGTCCCGCGAGGTCTGTAGCGACAGTGCTGTAGCGATGCGGAGTTCATGACTGCGCCGCCCCCCCCGCCTGAGGGGCTCGCATCGACCGAGCGAGCCGATGCACTACCCCATCAGGCGCGGCGCGAGTAGGGCGTTGCTACCACGTCACCGGCAGCTCCAGTGGAAAGCGCCGGATCGTCTCCGTGTCCCACCGCACTTTCTCCGGCGGCACCGCAAGCCGCAGCTTGGGGAAGCGCTGCAAGAGGCGCCCGATCGCCACTTCCAGCTCCGCCATGGCCAAGGGCACCGCGATGCAGCGGTGTCCGCCCCACCCGAACGTCATGTGAGGCTGGTACGGCCGGTCGGGGTCGAGAACGTGCGGGTCGGGGAAGCGCTTCGGGTCACGGTTGGCCGTCAGGTACGACACGTGGACGAAGTCGCCCGCCCGGATCCGTGCGCCGTCCAAGTCCACATCCTCAAGGGCCACCCGGGGGATACCGACCCCCTTGCGGAACGGGATGTGGCGAAGCATCTCCTGAAGGACGTCGGTCAGGGTGTCCGGCCGACGCCTGAGGTGTTCCATCAGCTCGGGACGCGTCAGGAGCAGGTATGCGATGTCGCTGATCTGGCACGTCGCCGTGTCCTGGCCGCTGAGTGTCAGCGTCAGTGCCATGACCGCCAGTTCCCTGTCGTCAAGCTGGTCCTCGCCGTCCCGCGCTGCGGCCATCGCGCTGATGAGGTCCTTGCCGGGTGAGTTCCGGCGCTGCTCGACGAGTTTGGCGAAGTACGCCGTCAGATCGGCTTTGGCGCTCGCCGCGGCCTGCTTGTTGCCCGCGCCGACGACGAGCAACTGGCGCACCGACTCCTGCATCTGGGGCCAGTCCTCCTGTTCGACGCCGAGGAGGTCCAGGATGGTGTGCTGGGGAAGCGGGTCGGAGAGGTACTGAACCAGGTCCGCCGACGGCCCGTCCTCCTCCATCTTGTCCAGCAGTACGTCCGCGAGCCAGATGATCCGGCTCCGCATCCCGTCGACCTGCTGCTGGGTGAAGGCCTGCGAGGCCAGCTGGCGGACGCGGCTGCTGTGCGGCGGGTCCATCACGTTGATCGATTCGGGCGAGACGATGGGCTCCGGAGTCAGCCGGGGGTAGTCGTGGCCGATGATGGCGGCCCGGCTGAGCCGGTGATCGGTGGTCACCTGTTTGACGGAGTCGAAGCCGGTGATCATCCAGGCGTCCGCATCGCCGTAGGGAAGCCGGACGCGTGTGGGGGAATCGCGGTCCATCAGGTCCGCGAGCTCAGGGTCGAACTCCAGGGCTTCACTGAAGTCGAACGGGCAGATGTTTGTCTCGTTGTCCGCGGTCATCAGGCGGCTCCTCCGGGCATGGGTACGACGTTGGTGGTGTCCACAGCCCGGCGAATGGCCCTGGCGAGGCTGACGGCATCGCCGACGGCCCGGTAGTGGACGAAGAACAGGCGTGGCTCGTCGGTGAGGTCGTGATGGTGTCCCTCGACGAGTTCGACGCCACCGCGCGGCAGGGCCACGAGGGCGGGGCGGACCTCCTTGGTGATCATGATCGGTTCACCGCTGCGGGCGGCCCTTCCGCCGCCGAGCGGCTGGAAGTTGACGGAGGCGGTGGCGCCCAGTCCGGGAGGCAGGCGCGCAGGGCCGTCGGCGACGGTCTCGCGGCGGACACCTAAAATGCCGCAGTTCGCGCTCGGTGACCACGGCGGCGCCCATCAAAAGCGTGCTGTGGTCTGCGTAGCGGACGAAGGACACGTGCGTGCCCAGGACCAGCGCGCGGTTGATCCGGATGCCGCGGGAGAAAGCCGTGAGGCCCCGGCACGGCATCCCGGCAGGCATACCGGTGAGTACGGGCGCAAGGGCGGCCGCGGCCGGCACACGGCGCCGGGGCGGGGTGAGTCGGTAGCGGGTGTCCTGTTGTCGCTTGTCAGCCATGTCATATGCCTCCTGGCGCGATGGAAGCACAGGAGACCTCGTGGACCGCTGATCGGCACAGCCACATCCCGCCAGGTGGGCTAACTGGCCGCCGCCTATGGACCGCAGCTGTACGGCAGCGCGCCGCGGAAGCCATCGACGTCGGCGGTTACCCCGGCCGGCACCGTCACATAACGCTGGCCATAGCCGTCCACGCCTGCCGGACCGTCCTGGGCGCTCGCCGGCTGGATACGGGCAGCAGAAACGGACCCTCCGACCTCATCCTCCTGAGCGTCGCCGAGGTTCTCGCTCAGCATGGGTCCGTCTCCGGGCCTGGCACGTCCCGCGGGGACGCAGCCGGATTCTGCGGATCTGGCACTGGCGCCCGGGGCGCCCGCTGCCGTCGTGAAACGATGCCCGACCCGGCCACCGACCCTACGGTGATGGCATGACGGTGCTCAACGGTTGGAGGCGGCGAGGGCGAGCCCGGAGCCGCACGCTCGACGCCTTGGGCGTGGCTGTGCTGTGCGTGCTGTCGGTCGTGGCTGCCTCGGTCGACCCGCGCGAGCACGAGTTCGTGTTGCGCTGGCCCGCCGTGGTGCTGGCTGCCGTCGGCTGCTCCGCGTTGCTCTGGCGGCGTCGTCACCCGTTCGGCGTACTGGCCGTCACCATTGGCTGCGGCGTGATCTTTCAAATGCTCGGCTTTCGGGAGAGCCCGCTGGTGACAAGCCCGGTTCTGGCGTCCGTCTACAACGTGGCCCTGCGGACCGACCGGCGTACCGCCTGGACCGCGGCAGCTGTCTCCGCTGCCGTTCTGGTAGGTGCCGACGCGGTGTGGACCTCGGATTCGTGGCTCGACCCGGACAAGGCTGCCATGGTGGCCTGGACGGCCCTGCCTGCCGCCGTCGGGGACGGGCTGCGCTCACGGCGCGCCTATGTGGCGGCCGTGGTGGAAAGAGCGGAGCACGCCGAGCGCACCCGCGAGCAAGAAGCACAGCAGCGAGTGGCGGCCGAACGTGTCCGGATCGCACGCGAGCTGCACGACATCGTCGCGCACCACATCGCCTTGATCAACGCTCAGGCAGGCGTCGCCGTCCACCTGGTGGACCAGCGTCCGGAACAAATCCTGACAGCTCTGGAGAACATCCGGGACACCAGCCGCTCCGCGCTGGACGAACTACGGGTGACCGTAGGCCTGCTGCGGCAGTCCGACGAGCCGGTGGCGCCCCGCGACCCGATGCCGGGCCTTGCGCAAGTACCGGCACTTCTCGCGTCGTTCGAACGCGCCGGGCTGGCCGTGAGCCACACGTGGCAGGGCACCACGGAACCGCTGGAGCCGGCGGTCGACCTGGCCGCGTACCGCATCGTGCAGGAGTCCTTGACCAATGTGCGCAAGCACGCCGGGGCCGACCATGCCCGGCTGTTCCTGCACTACCACTGTGAACGGCTGACGATCACCGTCGAGGACGACGGGTGCGCCGGACCGCACCATCCTCACCCGGGGGCCGGGCACGGGCTGATCGGGATGCGTGAGCGGGCTACCACGATCGGGGGCACGCTGTATGCGGGAGCGCGCCCCGAGGGCGGTTTCACCGTGACCGCGGAACTCCCACTGCGCCCCAGTCCGGCAGGGAATCGGAGACACGAGCATGACGATCCGCGTACTGCTTGCCGATGACCAGGCCCTGCTGCGGGGCACCTTCCGCATGCTGTTCGACGCCACGGATGACATGGAGACCGTGGCCGAGGCGTCCAACGGCCGTGAGGCGGTCGAGCTGGCCGGCTCACAGCGCCCGGACGTGGTCCTGATGGACATCCGCATGCCGGAGATGGACGGCCTCGAGGCGACACGGCTCATCACCGAGTCCGAGGGCCTCGTAGATGTGAAAGTGCTCATCCTGACCACCTTCGAAGACGACGAGCACGTCGCCGACGCACTGCGTGCGGGTGCGAGCGGCTTTCTCGGCAAGGGCGCGCGGCCCGAGGAGCTGCTCGATGCCGTCCGCACGGTCGCAGACGGCGAGGCACTGCTGTCCCCGTCGGCGACGCGAGCATTGATCACTCGATTTCTGGCCCAGCCGGACCCATGCCCGGCGGCCGTCCATGAGCGGCTGGAGAGCTTGACGCCGCGGGAACGCGACGTCACGAGCCTCGTCGCCCTGGGCCTGTCCAACGACGAGATCGCCGAGCGCCTGTTCGTCAGCCCGCTGACCGCCAAGACCCACGTCAACCGGGCCATGACCAAGCTGGCAGCCCGTGACCGCGCCCAGCTCGTGGTCATCGCCTACCAGTGCGGGCTGGTCAGTCCGGCCACGGAACCGGATCATTCCCAGCAACCCGCATGATCGCCGGCACGGTACGCCCAGCTTCTGCCCCAGCCGCAGGCCGACGTACCGCGTACTGCAACCGTGGTAGCCGGAAGTCGCTGCGAGGGGACGACGCGCTGAGGGCCGCTTTTGGGCCAAGGTGAAACCCTGAACGGAGGTTTCGCCATGACCGCAGCCCACTGCCTGACGAAGTCCGACGAGAAGACGGCCGACGAGGAGTGCCGCACGATCCGTGGACTTCTGGCCGGAAACGAACGCAAGACCCTCGCACCCGATGAGGCAGGCGCCGTGCGGGCTCACCTGGCAACCTGCAACACATGCCGGGACGAGTACGACCGCCTCGCAGCCGTGCCCGCACACCTGTCTCTTCTGCGCGACGCCCTGGCCCGCGGCAAAGGCCGAAGCACGCGGACGCACGCGGCCACCCGGCCTGACCGCGGCCACGCGTCGCCCCGTCACCGCAGGCCACACCGAGCGAACGTGACCATGCAGCTCACGCTGTCCCAATGGGTCAGCCGGACCACGTCGCACATCAGGTGAGCACACCCCGCGGAGCGACGACGTGCCTGGGCCGAACGGCAAGGGGACCCTTCTGCGGCGTCTCACTGGCGACCGGCGAAGAGCACTCGTACGGTTGATGAAGAGACGGACGGCGGAGGGGTCCACCGCCGCGACCGGGCCTGAGGCCTGTTTGTCGCGATCGGCCGCACCCCGCGTACCGAACTGTTCACGGGGCAGCCGGAGTTGGACGACACCGGCTGCCTGAAGGTGCGGTCACCGTCGGCGCGTACGAACACTCCAGACGTATGGGGTGTGGGCGATGTCGCCGACCACGCTTACCGCCGGCCATTACCGCCGCCGCATCCGGCTGCGGCTCTCGTCCGACTCTGCGTATCCACCGGGCGTCGTGGCTGACCAGATCACCACCGCACCCAGCCCCGCCTCGCCCGCCCAACTCCTCACCGCCCAAACGCGGGCCTCGCGGGCACGCACAACCGAAAGCCAGGAGCACCACCACCCTGATCTGTCGCGCGCCACAGCGCCTCCGTGAAGCCGCGCAATCCGTCACGTAGCCGGGGCGCGGCCCCACGGACGACATCTCGACATGACGACTTGCCCGCCCCGGGCGGAGGCGATGTGCCGCAGCATGGCCGCCATGGTGCGACGACCCGCCAACTCGAAGGTCAGCGCCCTGAAGGCGCCCCGAAGCTGCCCGCTTACCACGGAACAGCGGGCCGGACTCCCACCGTTTTGGGCCGCGGGACGCCTCGTATGGCGCCGGTCGGACGACAGCCGGGAGGCGGAGGCCAGACCTCCGGCCGGCCGATCGCGTCGAGTGCCACACCGTAGGCGAAGTCGACGGTCAGAGCGACACGCAGTGCACGGCACCGAGCGGCCTGTGCCGTGAGCCGTACGGATGCGGCCCACGAGCACGTCGAAGTCCGGAAGCCCGGAGCCTGCGAAGGGTGGCGTCCGTGACGGGAGTGATGCCCAGGCGGGCGAACTGGACCGCGACTCGCCACAGTTCGGGCGGCACGGCGCCGGGCCCGCGGAAACGGAGCCGTTCATCGGCACGCCACAGCCGGGCGGTCGGAGCGTCGGCCGGATCACGCTCCAAAACTTCTCCTCGACTTCCTGGGCCGGCTACGGCGGCGCGCTGCCGGTTCGGAAGCCAAAGTCAGGCCCACTTCGACCTGGAATCGCGCACGGTGTGCTTGCCGCGCGGGTCAGTTTCGGGCGACTCAGGACGTCGGTGCTGTCGAGGAACTGGTCCACGGAACCGACAGGGAGCAGATCGCGAAACGGCGAGCCCGCGATGCGGCCGTGAGGGCCGTGGTGAAACGCTCGGCGCGCAAGACCCGGAAGGGGCGGGAGCGGTACGGGCGGCTGGCGGGGGCGACGCGGTCGGTCAGGCCCAGTTGGTTGAGCAGGCCCGTGACCGCCTCGGGCGTGCGCCAGATGCTGCTCGCGGTCGCGCCAGTCGGTGACGGCGAGGCTGGCGGTGAGGTCGGGGGTAAGGCTCTGCCTGGAAAACGGCCACGACGTTGACAGTTCCCCACGACGTAATGGGAGGGACGGGTGGCCTGCGCGGTGAGCGCGTCGAGCCGGCCCAGTCGGCGCAGCAAGCGTGTGGCGTTGGGAGCAAAGTGGATCCCGGCACCTGGCACGGCACAGGCTCAGCGGCGCGGCCAGCCTCCGATGCCCGCCCCACGACGATGGCCCTCATGCCACGACCTTACTTGGCCGGCGTGGACCGCTCGGTGCGGCCGAAGCATCGCGCCTCCAAGTGCGCGACCATCATCTCGGTCACCATCATCTCGGTCACCATCATCTCGGTCGGGGCATCGAACAGAACTCCGGTGCTGTACAAGGCCTTTCTGGCACCCCCCAGGGGCGGCCTTGATGACAGTCGTCCGGCAGCCCGTGTCATGGACGGCGATCCCGGGCCGGTCGACGCCACGATTACGACAGCACGTGAGCGTGGAGAACCCGGGCATCGCCTCTCGTCCGGCCGGTGTGGCTGTGGTCGGTCTCCTGTCGTCGACGGTCGCGTTCAGGCTGCTCGCGGGTCACACCCAGGCGACGAGGTCGTACCGCTCGTCGCTCGCCGCCTCGTCCCACAGGAGCGTCGTCTGATTCCGTGCAGCGACAGCGGGCACGGGAACAGCGCGACTGGTGCCGACTCCTCGAGGGGCGACAGGCCCGGGCCGGACGTTCCAGTGGTCACCGCGCAAGGTGAGGGAGACCGCGGACAGGGGCGGCACATCGAAATGCCAGAAGGCCGTTGGTGGGGCCGACAGAGCATGGACGAGCGCGGCCCGGATGATGGACGGCTCGGTGATGGCCAGTGCGTCGCCCGTGCCAGGCGGCACTCTGCTCAGCCAGTTGGCGGTTCGGCGACAGAGTCGGCGTACCGACTCGCCTCCGTGTGGCGCGGCATCCGGGTCCGTAAGCCAGGCGCCGTACCCGTAGGGGTCGTCCGCGGTGACTTGGCCGACCGTGCGCCCACGCCACGTGCCGTAGTCGAAGTCGCACAGTGCGGGTTCGAGCGTGGCGTTCAGACCGAGAGCGTCGGCGATCTGCGCGCAGCGGGTCGACGGCGCCCGGATGGCCAGCGAGTACGGGGGGAGTGCTGCGCCGACGAGGCGTGCCTCGCGCAGACCGCGCTCGCTGAGGAGACCGTCACCGAAGACTGCGTTCCTGCTGGTGTCCCCGGCTGTCGCGCACATGAATGTCAGGCGGACCGACATCGGCTTACCTCTTTCCTGGCCCGGCGTGACGCCGGATGGTGTGAGAGCTTCGGAAACCGTGGGCGCCGCGTAATCGGCGATGGAGGTTGCGTCCCGGCAGGGGTTCTCTCGACCACAGTCGGCTAGTTGATCAGTCGAGCGGGTGTGGTGGCGGCGTGCAGCATGTATTCCAGTGGTCCTCGCCGGAAGGCCCGCGTCCAGGCGACGGCCAGCAGCATGGTGGCCGCGGTCAAGCAGGCCAGGGCCGGCAGGGTAGCGGCGGCCGGCAGGTCGTCGATGCCCAGGGTCTTGATGGCGACGATGTGGCCGACGTAGGCGGTCAGGGAGACCGAGCCGACCGCGATGACGGGCGCGGCAAGCCGCCGAAGGCGGGCCCATCGCTCCGCGGCGACGAGGCAGGCGGCGATGACCACGAGGCCGACGCCGGTGTTACCCAGGATCGACCATGTCGTCTGGCTGTGCGGCGCGGCCACCAGCAGCCAGTCCGGGGTAGTGGTGGTGGGGTCGCCCACAGCGTCGGACCACCAGGCCGATGAGGCCGCCCCGCCATCCGTCGTCGCGCTTACGGCTGCATGCGCGCCGGGGACAAGGTTCAGGGCCAGCCACGAGCCGCCGTAGCCGAGCAGGGCCAGTGCGCTGCCGAGGAGAGCGACCTTGGCGCGTATGCCGGGCCTGGCGAGGTTGAGCCGGCCCACCGCCATTCCGGCGATGACGAAGGGCAGCCAGGTCAGTACCGGGTACGCGCCGGTGATGAACAATTCAACGATCCCGTCCGAATCGGTGATCCGGGCCAGCGGGTCGTGGGCGATGACGGCATCGGTCCAGCTGCCGCCCTCGACCGCAGCCCGCAGCAGATACAGGACTTGGGGCAGTACGAGCGCAGTCGCCGTGGCGATGACGGCCAGGGTGCCGGCCCGCAGCCGGTACAGCGGAAGGGCGAGGAGGAAGACCATTCCGTAAGCGGCGAGGATCACGTCGACCGAGGTGTCCAGGGAGGTCAGGGCATATCCCAGGGCAACCAGAATGGCGGAGCGGATCAGTACCCTGCCCATGGCCTGCCGCCCGGACTGCCCGGTCCGTGGCTGCGGCCGACCGGTGAGAAGGACGAGGGTGAACCCGGCAAGCAGGGCGAACAGGGCGGAGGACCGGCCACGCGCCACCTCCATCACCCCGCCCAGCGGGCCGCCCACCGAGGGATCGGGACCGATGTGGGCCGCGTACATGCCGAACACCGCCAGGCTGCGGGCCAGGTCGAGGCCGATCAGCCGTCCTGTTGACGTTGTAAGGGAGGGGGCAGGGCCTGCCCCCACAGTGGATGCCGCCTCGGACGGCGCGACCGCTGATACGACGTGCAACATGTGATCCAGGGTCCTGGACGGGGTGCCGTCACAACCATCCGGCAGGTGTCCGGAACCGCCCCCGCCGACTGGCCGAAGCAGCCCCCGCCGACTGGCTGGATTCAGTGACTCAAACCGCCGGGAGTGTCACGGCATGGTACGAATCGGACAGTGGTCCGATGGCGATTGGAGCACCCGTGATCCGAGTATTGGTGGTCGACGACGAGGCCCTGATTCGTAAGGGTTTTCAGTACATCCTCGACGCGGCGCAGGACATCGAGGTCGCGGCGGCGGTCCCCGGCAGCCAGGCGCTCCAGGCGGCGCAGGAGATGTGTCCTGACGTCGTGCTCCTGGACATCCGGATGCCGGACGTCGACGGCCTCACCGTCCTGGCCGGCCTCCGCCGGCTGCCCCACCCTCCGGTGGTGGCCATGCTCACGACACTCGACATGGACGAACACGTGGCAACAGCACTGCGCTCGGGCGCCGCGGGCTTCCTGCTCAAGGACACCGACCCCGAGCAGCTTCCTTTCCTAGTGCGGACCCTGGCCGACGGCGGCACCGTACTGTCGTCCAAGGTCACCCGGACGGTCGTGGACACGCACCTGAACGCCGGCCCCCAGGAACCCGCTGCCCGCAGCCTCGCCCTGCTCGCCGAACGGGCTTGCCCTCTCGAACCGCCGTGGGACCAGGAGGGGGGATGATCCCTCGCCGGCTGCACGCCCCGCTGCTGGACGCCACCCTCGTCGGGGCCTCGCTGCTCGATGTGTGGGTCAAGGTCCACATTGACGAACCGCTGCGCCTGGGTTGCGCCCTGGTTGCCGCCCTCTCGCTTCTCTTGCGGCGTCGTCGGCCGCTGCTTACTTTCCTGCTCACTCTGCCCGCCGTACTGGTCTCCGACGCGGTCTTCGCCGCGCTGGCCGCGCTGTACACCCTCGCCTCATTCACCCGACACCGCACCCTGCTGGCCGTCTGCGCGGCGACATTCACGATCTGTGACATGACCTCATGGCCGTCACTGCACCTCAACCTCGCGGCCACCGCGACCTTCGTCACCCTGGGCTACACCGCGGCGACGGCGGCCGCTCCGGTCTTCCTGGGGCAACTCGTCCAGACCCGGCGCGATCTGTCGCAGCGGCTCGCCGAGATCTCCGAGGCGCGCGACCACAAGCGGCTGCTGACCGCCCAGGCCGTGCTGGCCAGGGAACGCGCGCAGCTCGCCCGGGAGATGCATGACGTGGTCTCCCACCAGGTCAGTCTGATCGCGGTGCGGGCCGGAGCCCTTCAGGTCGGCACCCGGGACGCCGAAGTCAAGGAAGCCGCCGCCACGATCCGGCGGCTGAGCGTCCAGACCCTGGACGAACTGCGGCACATGGTCAGCGTCCTTCGCGCCTCCGGGGGCCGCCCCACGGAGCTGACACCGCAGCCGTCCCTGGCCGACCTCGAGCGGCTGGTCGACAACAGCGGCATCCAGGTCGAGCTGCAGACCGATGTGTCCGACGGCCTTCCGCCCACCGTTCAGCGCGCCATCTACCGCACCGTCCAAGAAGCGCTGACCAATGTACGCAAGCATGCCCCCGGGACCAGCGCGACGGTTCGCATCAGCCACGAGGGTGGCTCTGTCCGTGCCACCGTCACCAATACCGCACCGACCCGGCCTCCTCTCCCTCTGCCAAGTGCCCACCACGGTCTGGTCGGCCTGGGGCAGCGCGCCGCGCTCCTTGGGGGCACCGTCACCTCCGGCCCAACGGCCGACGGAGGCTACGAACTGCACCTGGAGCTTCCAGTCGAGAACACGTCGTGACGGCCTACTGGCCTCCCTCATGCCCTGAAAAGATCAACCTTCTTAGCCGGTCCGGCGATTTCTGCGGGTGCTCATGGTTGAACGGTTGGTACCCGACGGTGTGTGGGAGATGTTTCAGCGGGTGCTGACGAAGTAGTTGACGCGGCCACAGGGCGGCGGCCGGAGGCGCAATGGGGAGCGCGAGGCGCTGGCGGCGACCTCCTTGATGGCGACCCCGGCCCCGGCGGAGGCGTCTTGCCGGTTTCAAGGCGGTCGACTTCGGTTGAGTTCCGGGAGGAGTTGGCGCGTACGACGACTGACAAGGCCCAGGAGTGCCAGTTGCGGGAGCCGTATGGGGAGAGGCACGGGCCCGGCGTTGGCTGACGGGTTGTCGTCTGCCGGCTGGGTGCCGGTCCGTTGCTGCCGGATGTTGCTGCGCGGGTGCCGGTCGGGGGTGCCGTAGTCGTCCTGCTGCGGGGGATGCCGCGTCACGTTGCCGGTTGGTTCAGGTGGTGGTGGGGGTGTGGGTGGTGAGTTGTGCGGTGAAGACGGTGGTGTTGTTTTGGTGTGCGGTGAT
>NZ_JBIVXA010000024.1:0-168104 GCF_044768965.1 Streptomyces sp. NPDC090798 | reverse complement strand
CTCGCCCCGGAGCCGGTCCACTTCCCCCAACCTCACTCCGGGAAGCTGCCCACGATCAGCCGAGATCACTCAACGTAACGAAGCACTACTAGGACCTGTCCGGCGGATCATGCCGGAGACGCGCTTATGAGGCGCCGTTGCTTTCCTCCGACCTGATCCGCCGGACAGGCCCCAGCGGCACCGGACCTACTCCCGCTGGGCCTTGACGAGTACCTCCCCGGTGGGTGTACGGGAGTACAGCACCGACCGCCCGGCCCGCCCCCTCCGCACCAGCCGGGCGTCCAGCAGCACCTTCAGATGGCGTCCGACCGAGCCGAGACCCTGCCCGGTCAGGGCCACCAACTGGGTCGTGCTCATGGGGGAGTCGAGCAGGACGAGGACCCCGGCGCGGGCGGGTCCGAGCAACGCGCCCAGGCTCTCCGGCACGGTCCCGGGCCCGGTGTCGCAGAGCACGCCCGAGCAGGGGTAGACGACGGCGTACCGGTCCGGCTCCTCCCACGACACCCAGCCGTGCCGCTGCGGTGTGACCGGTACGAACACCAGCTCGGCGCCGGAGATCTCGCGTGGCGGGTACTCGTGGACATTGACCTGCAGCCGGTTGTCGCCGAGCCAGCGCGTACCCGGCCGCAGCGCGTCGAGGGCCGCCGCCCAGCCGCCCTGGCTCAACTGCGCGGTCCGGGCGACGACATCGGCCTCCAGGACGCGCCGCCGCCGGTCCCAGTACGGGCGTACGGCCTCGGTCCAGACGTAGGTGAGCAGGTCCGCGGCGCGCTCCGGGAGGTCGTCGCGGCGCAGGGCGGCGGGCAGCGGCCCTGCCAGGGAGACGGTGAGGTGGGCGCGGGCGTCCGCGGCCGACGCCTCCCGCACCCGGGCGACCTCCTCCTCGAAGTCGGCCTCGCCGCGCGGCGTCGGCGTCAGGAAGTCGGCGATCCAGTCCCGCCCGAGCCCGGACCGTATGAGCAGCGCGGTGACGGGGTCGGCGGCCAGCCGCCTTGCGTACGCGGGCAGATGGGCGTCACGCCAGGCCCGTTCCCCAGGGTGCGCGGCCGTCCGCGCGTGCAACAGCTTGACGGCGGCGAAGGTCTCGGCGAGCGGGGAGAGCACGAAACGGGTGCGGGCGAGGGTGTCGGCGTTGATCTGCCACCAGCCCATCCGCCCCTCCCACCGCCGCTCTCTGTCGCTGTCCGTCGCCCCGTGTGGTTTCGCCTCGCCCCTTGTGGCTCGCCTTCGCCCCGCGTGGTTTCGCTTCTCCGCGAAACAATAACGACCACGCCCGGCGCCGCCCGAGACTCCGTGCATGCGCAGCTACTCCGACCTGTTCCGCACCCGGGAGTTCACCCCTCTTTTCCTGTCCGCGGCGCTCAACGCGGCGGCCTCGACGATCGGCGGCCTGGCCGTCGGGACACTGGTGTACGAGGCGACGGACTCGCCGCTGCTGTCGGCGGTGAGCATGTTCGGACCCCAGCTCGCGCAGGTGGTCGGCGCGACCACCCTGCTGTCGGCGGCGGACCGGCTGGCGCCGCGCGCCACGATGACGGCCATCGCCCTCTCCTTCGCCGTCGGTACGGCGGTGATGGCGACGCCGGGACTTCCGGTCCGGGGGCTGTTCCCCCTGATCTTCGTCCTGGGTCTCGTCTCGTCCCTCGGCGGCGGTGTCCGCTGGGGTCTGCTGAACGAGGTCCTGTCCAAGGACGGGTTCCTGCTGGGCCGTTCGGTCATGAACATGGTGGCCGGCCTCGCGCAGATCACGGGCTACGCGACGGGCGGCGTCCTGGTGGCGGTGCTCTCGCCGAGGATCACCCTGGCGAGCGCGGCGGCCCTGTATCTCGCGGCGGCCCTGGTCACCCGCTTCGGCATGACCCGGCGGCCGCCGAGAGCCACCGGCCGCCCCTCGATCGCGCGGACCTGGCGCACCAACGCGCTGCTGTGGTCCTCGCCCCCGCGCCGGACGACGTACCTGCTCCTGTGGATCCCGAACGGTCTGATCGTCGGCTGCGAGTCCCTGTACGTGTCGTACGCCCCGGACCGGGCGGGTCTGCTCTTCGCCTTCGCGGCGTTCGGCATGTTCGTGGGCGATGTGACGACGGGCCGTTTCATCCCGCCCGCGGTCCGCGGCCGCCTGGGCGTTCCGTTCCTGCTGCTCCTGGCGGCGCCGTATCTGCCCTTCGCGCTGGGGCCGGGGGTGGCGGTGGCGGCGGGCGCGGTCGCCCTCGCCTCGGTCGGCTTCGGGGCGAGTCTGATCCAGCAGGAACGCCTGATGGCCCTGACCCCGGAGGAGCTGAGCGGGCACGCCCTGGGACTGCACTCCTCGGGCATGCTCACGATGCAGGGGGTGAGCGCGGCGCTGGCGGGAACGATCGCCCAACTCACCTCGCCCGGAACGGCGATGACGGTGATGGCGGTCACATCGGTCGCGGCGACACTGCTGATTTCGAGCCCCCGCCAACACCCGGAAGTATCCACACCACAACAGAAGCAACCAGAAGTGAACTCACTCTGAACCCCGAAAGGTTGTGCGACGGCGGCCACAACTCCCCCTCGGAGGACGTCGTCGAACGGGATGACCACACGCGCACAGACATACGCGCGGACCTCATCGGCCCCTGGGGCCCCGTTGGGCCCATCGGGCCCCGTGGAGGAGAACCGATCATGTTCAGTCGCCGCATCACCGCTCTGCCGAGGGCGCTGGCGCTCGCCACCGCCGCCGTGGCCGTAACCGTCGCCGCCCCCGCGGCACACGCCGCCCCCGCCAAGAGCGCGACCGCGGTCGTCGTCGGCCAGAAGCTGTACTACACGGCGGCCGCCGGTCAGACGAACCATCTGTCCATCTCCTGGGCGCTCGGCGCGACCGACCCGGGATCCCAGCTGAGCGACTTCATCTACACCTTCGACGACACCGTCAAGATCTCCCTCGGCGCGGGCTGCGTCCGCCCGGCCGGCGGCGACGACACCAAGGCCGTCTGCACGGTCACGGAGCCCAACACCTCGGCGTCCGACCTCGACTCCCTGATCGTCGATCTCGCAGACGGCAACGACACCGCGACGACCAGCGACACCAGCGGCGGGAACACGAGGATCTACGGCGGGCCGGGCAACGACACCCTGACCGGCCACGGCGTCGACGTCCTCTACGGCCAGGGCGGCAACGACCGTCTCTCCGGAGGCGGCGGGGTCTACGACGAGGGCGCGAACGGCGGCGCGGGCAACGACACCCTCATCGACTGCAGCGCCGAGTGCCACGGTGGCGCGGGCAACGACAGCCTGTCGGGCACAAGCGGCGACAACTCCCTGTTCGGCGACGACGGCGACGACAAGCTGTACGGCAACGCGGGCCGCGACCTCCTCCAGGGCGGCCGCGGCAACGACACCCTGTACGGCGGCGCGGGCGACGACAGGCTGTACGGCAACAGCGGCAACGACGTCCTGCACGGAGGCGCCGGCAAGGACTTCCTGTCCGGCGGCCCCGGCCGCAACAAGACGTACCAGAACTGACCCGTTCAACGGGGTGGTCGGGCGGGCGTGAGGAACGCGGCCCGACGGGCACTCGGTCCCTCTGGGGCCGAGAGCCCGTGTCCGGCCAACGGGCACTCTTCCGGTCGTCCCCCTGAGGTCAGGGCTTGCCCGTCCCGGACCCCTCGACGGCGCGCAGGGCCTCGATGACGCTGGCCACATGAGCGCGGGCGGCCGCCTCGGCGCGCTGCGGATCACGCGCGGTGATGGCCTCGACGAGGGCGAGGTGTTCGCCCAGGGAGACCTGGGGGCGCCCGGACTGCAGGGCCAGCCGGAACTGGTGGCGGACGATCTGCGCGTTCAGACGGGTGAGGAGTTCGGCGGCGGTGTCCTGGCCGGAGATGTCCCGGACGAAGTCGTGGAGTTGGCGGTTGAGTTCGGAGTACTTCAGGGGCTCGGCGGCCTGGACGGCGGCACGCAACTGCTCGCCGAGCTCGAGGAGTTGCGTGCTCTGCGCATCGGTGACCCGTTCGGCGGCCTTGGCCGCGCACAGCCCCTCGAGCACCATGCGGCACTCGTAGATCTCCACCGCCTCGCTCACGGACACGGTACGGACCCGGGCCCCGCGGTTGCGGATCCGCTCCACAAGACCGTCGGCGGCGAGATCGACCAGCGCGGCTCGCACACTGGCCCGCGTGACATCGAACTGCTCGGCCAACTCGGCCTCGACCAGGCGCTGTCCTGGCGCCATGTCACCGGCCAGGATGGCCCTGCGCAGCGCGACGAGGGCCTGCTCCTTGGCCGCGGCGCCGCTGCCTTTGGCACTGCCGGTAGCTGGGGGCACGTACGTACTCCTTCGGTCTCGAGCTCCTGGAGCGCCTCGGGCTTCCCTGAGCTCTCGGCTCTCCTTGGAGATGGTTACCGACCGTAGGATGGGTACACAAAATCGTCAACAATCCGGCCCGGACAGTGGGGATCCGGGCCCGGTGGCTGCTGGCATTCTGGGGGTGTGGTCGTGGAGCGGATGTGGATCCGCCGGGGAGGGGAGCGTGCCATGGGTGGGGCGGAGCGGGATCGGGTCGGTACGGGGCCGCTGGGTCCCGAGCAGATGATCGCGGAGGCGCGGAAGGCGTTCTTCGTGATGTTCGGGTTCCTGGCGCTGATCTGGCTGGCGCAGCTCGCGAACTTCGCCGACCACTACGCACTCTCGCGGGACTACGGAGTGGTGTCCGGCGACACCGGCACGCTGCCCAACATCGTCACCGCACCCTTCCTGCACTGGAACTGGGCACACATCGAGAGCAACTCGGGACCGCTGTTCGTCTTCGGATTCCTCGCCGCCTACCGGGGAGTGGTCCGTTTCCTCGGGCTGAGCCTGCTCATCGTGGTGACCAGCGGTCTTACGGTCTGGTTCCTCGAGCAGGGCAACGTGGACACGGTCGGCGCCAGTGGCCTGATCTTCGGGTACTTCGGCTATGTCGTGGTGCGCGGACTCTTCGACCGGCACCTGATCGACACGCTGATCGGTGTCGTCATGGCGGCCTCCTTCGCCTACATGCTCACCGTGGCGGTGCCCGGGACGCCGGGGGTGAGCTGGCTGGGGCACCTCGGGGGCCTGGTCGGCGGCCTGGTCGGGGCCTGGCTCTTCAGGGACCGACGCCCCCGGCCCGCCAAGGACACCCACTCCGGCGGCGGCACCGGCCCGACCACCCGCGGCGCCCTCCAGCCCCGCGCCGACAGCCCACGCGCCGACCTCCACAAGGAACTCGGCGACCTGGGCCTGCTCTAGGCCCTGTCGTAGCTGGATTCGGTGAGCGGCGACAGTAACTGGTGGTGAAGCAGGGCCTGGCGATGGAGGGCGATCGCCGCGCCCGGGCTTCCCTCGCCCTGCTCCGCCCTGCTCCGCCTTGCTCCGCCCCCGGCCCCGTCGCATGCGGCCTGGCTCACACCGATAGGCCCGTATTGCGCGGTGGACTGTGGGTACGCGCCATCCGTGGGCCTCGGCGGCGCCGTCATCCACCCCTGAAGGGCACAAATCCGGCAACCTTGTCATTTGACCGTCGGGCACGTGATCGGTGGCTCCCGCGGCCTGTCCGTTAATAGAAGGACGACCCTGGAACGGGGGACGCATGACCCAGGCGGATGATCGCAGGGGACTGGCCGGCGTGGCCACGAGACAGGGGCTCGAGGCGGCGGTCGCGGAGGAAGCGCCGTTGCCGCATACGGCCCCCGCGCCACGGGTGATCCCGGTCAGGGCGGGCGCCCGCAAGGACCGGCTCGCCGCGCTGGACGGGCTGCGATTCCTGGCGGCGCTGTCGGTGGTCCTCTTCCACTTCGTCGGCCAGACCCCCGGGGCGATGGTCGTCGTCTGGGGGCGCCCGTACCAGAGCACCTTCCCGGAGTCGCACGGCTACTTCGCCTTCGGACGGCTCGGCGTCGACCTGTTCTTCCTGATCAGCGGCTTTGTCATCTGCATGAGCGCGTGGGGGCGTACCCCGCGTGACTTCTTCATCTCACGCGTCACCCGTCTGTACCCGATGTACTGGATCGCGATCGTGGTGTCGATGTGCGTCATCTACTTCGCCGACACCCCGTTCGGGCACCCCAACCCGCGGGTGCTGTTCGCGAACTTCACGATGCTGCAGACCCCGCTCGGTGTGGCCAACCTGGACCCGGTCTACTGGACGCTCTGGCCGGAACTCTGCTTCTACCTCACCTTCGCGGTCGTGGTGTGGAAGGGCCTCACCCACCAGCGGGTGGTGATCTTCTGCGGGTGGTGGACGGTCGCCGCGGTGCTGGCGCCCAGCGCCCACATCCCGCTGCTCACGCTGATCGTGAACCCGACGTCCGCCCCGTACTTCATCGCGGGCATGGCCTTCTACCTCATGCACCGCTACCGGCCGACGCCGCTGCTGTGGGGGATCGTCGCCATGTCGTGGCTGCTGGCGCTGCACTTCCTGCTGGCGCCCCACGGCGGTCGCGTCAACTGGGCCACCTGGTCGCCGTGGCGGGGCTGGCTGATCCTCGTGACCACCGTGTTCTTCCTGCTGATGGGCGCCATCGCGCTCGGCGGGACCCGCCGGATCCGCTGGCGCGGGCTGACCGTCGCGGGCGCGATGACCTTCCCGCTGTACCTGTTGCACGACACGATCGGGATGACCGTCGCCCACCACTACGGCGACCGGATCGACCCCTCGGCGCTGGTCGTGGCCACGGTCACCGCTCTGATCGTCCTGTCGTACCTCGTGCACCGCTTCGTCGAGCGGCCGATCGCGCTGGCCATGCGGCGCTCGCTGAACACTGCCGCGTTCGGCCCGCAGCCGCCGACGCCGCGCTCCTGACGAGTAGAGTCCGTCTCTTCGCCGGGTCCCCCTGTGCGGAGTCCCCGCGGTAGGTCGTGCCACGGCCGTTTCTCCTGACCTCGTCCGTACGCGTCACCTCCCGGACTCGACCGGCTCATGCCGCGTGCGCTGCGTTATTGGGGTCGGAGGGCCACGGCGTCGATCCGTCCGCGGAATCGGTCATCTCGGCCGGGACGGGGCCAGGTTCGTCGACTGGCCGGCGCCCGAACGTGCCGTGGTGGAGGAGGCCTTCCGCCCGCTGCCGGCCCTCGCTCTGGTCGACGGTCGGTCGCCGTCGGACATCTCCGACCTCTTGGCGGGAATCGCGCACGCGACGGGTGAACTGGAGCCGTGGCTGGAGCACATGGCCGGACTTCCCGGCTCCGAGACGGACGCCGGGCTCGTCCGCCTCGCCCTCGACCGGGCGACCGAACTCCTCTGGGAGGAGTTCGGATTCACGTGGTGGTACCACCGCGACCCCCAGGTGATCGCCGCCTGGCTGCCCACCCAGCGAGCCCGCGTCGCCGCCTTCGCGCATGAAGTAGCTCCTCGGACAGGCCCCATGAGCGGACTGCGAGGGCCGTACGGGCGTCGGCTTCGTCCGCGCGCCGTGAACGTGCTGGCCAGGCAGGGCGTTCGCGCCGGAGGTGCTGTTTGGGTAAAGGGTTCGGCATCGACAGTTCAATGGTCTTGTCCTGTGCATGTCTCACTCGATGAGATGCACGGAGACCACTCCTTGCAACTCAGGACCACCCAGGGGGATTCATGCACATATCCCGTACCGGGCGCGGTGTCGCGGCTTCCACGGCCGTCACCGCCGCCCTCGCCGTCGCCGCGCTGGCGACCGCTCCGCTGGCCGGCGTCACCACCGCCGCACCCGCCGCCGTACCGCACACCAAGGCCGTCCCGGCCCTCGCCGGACACACCCTGGTCCACGACGTGGCCAGCCCGCTCTCCAGCGAGCAGTGCCAGGCCAAGTGGCACATCGCCTGTTACAACCCGCTCCAGTACCGCACCGCGTACGACCTCAACGCGCTGTACCGGAAGGGCATCACGGGCAAGGGGCGCACCATCGTCATCGTCGACTCGTACGGTTCCCCGACCGTCCAGCACGACCTCGACGTCTACAGCAAGCAGTTCGGTCTGCGCAGCACCAAGGTCAATGTGGTCAAGTGGGGCAAGGTTCCCGTCTTCGACCCCAAGAACTCGGACATGACCGGCTGGGCGGGCGAGACCACCCTGGACGTCGAGATGGCCCACGCCGTGGCGCCCGACGCCAAGATCGTCCTGGTGGAGACGGCGGTCGCCGAGACCGAGGGCACCACCGGTCTGCCGGAGATGATGGACGCCGAGAAGCACCTGATCGACCACGGCGTCGGTGACGTCATCACCCAGAGCTTCGGCGCCACCGAGAACACCTTCCCCGGTTTCGACAAGGGCGACTTCTCCAGCATCAAGAAGCTGCGCTACGCCTTCGAGGACGCGAACCGCAAGCACGTGACCGTCCTCGCCTCCTCCGGTGACGGCGGCGCGACCGACAGCACCGCGGACGGCAAGGGCTACTACAACAAGCGTGTCAACTCCTGGCCCTCCTCGGACCCGCTGGTCACCTCCATCGGTGGCACCCAGCTCCACCTGAACGACAAGGGTCAGCGCGTCAAGCCCGACAGCGTCTACAACGACTACGGCTCGGGCGGCGGCGGCCAGTCCCACGTCTTCTCCCGCCCGGCCTTCCAGAACGGCGTGAAGAACGTCGTCGGCGCCCGCCGCGGCACCCCGGACGTGTCGCTGGCCGCCGCGGTCAACGGCGGTGCCTGGATCTACTCCAGCTACGACCCGACCGCCACCGGGTGGGACGTCACCGGCGGCACCAGTGAGGCCAGCCCGCTCTTCTCGGGCATCATCGCCCTCGCCGACCAGGCGGCCGGCCACCGGGTGGGCAACATCAACGAGGCGCTGTACGGCCTCTCCCAGCGCTCCGCCCACCACGACAAGAGCGCCGGCATCGTCGACGTGAACGACGGCACGAACAACACCTATGAAGGTGTCACCGGCTACAAGGCCGTCAACGGCTACGACATGGCCACCGGCGTGGGCACCGTCGACGCCCTCCGCTTCGTGCCCGCCCTCGCCCGGGCGAGCCACCGCGGCTGACGCCACACCGCCGCACCGGGGCTCCTTCCTCCGAGAGTTGCCCCTGAGCTTTGTCCCTGAAATTCACCTCTGAGACGGCCCGGGTTCCCCACCCGGGCCGTCCGTCTGTTTATCTGTAGAAATCGAGTCGGTGGATTCGGGCTGAGAGGATCCGCATACCCGGAATTGGCGGCATGCTGATTCATGCCCGCTCGCACATATCCTCCTTTGGTATGCCGCCGGCTTCCTCGATTAGCGTGTCGGGCAAAACGGGCACGGATCGCCGTTGTTACTGTGCGGGTCCCAAGGACTGTCCACAAAGGATGTCACGCGCCAGCCGGCGGACAAGATTCGCCTTATTCGAATACTGGCGCAGTCCGGTCGAGAGGATACGGACCATGCACGATTATTCTCGTCGCGGCCTGCTCAAGGCGACGGCGGCCGCCGGCGCCGGCGCGGTGGTTCTCCCGGGTGTCGCCGCCGCGGAAGCTCCGGGCGCGAGCGCCGCGACCGAAGCGGCCGGCGACGCGAAATGCAAGTCGGCGAAACTCACCGGCCGCATCGTCCATCCCGAGGATGCCGGGTACGCGGAAGCGAGCCTCGGCTGGGACGAGCTCTTCTCTCACTATCCGCTGGTCATCGTCTACGCCCAGGAGACCCAGGACGTGGTCAACGCCCTCACGTGGGCGCGGCAGAACAACGTCGCGCTGCGGGTGCGCAGCGGCGGCCACAGCCTTGAGGGCTGGTCGAACGTGGACAACGGCATCGTGATCGACGTCAGCGAGTTGAAGTCGGTCCACATCGACACCGCCACTCGTACCGCGGTCCTCGGCGCCGGGCTCAACCAGTTGGAAGGGGTGACCGCACTCGCGAAGAAGGACCTCGCGGTGACGACCGGTACGGAGGGCACCGTAGGCCTGTCCGGTGCGACGCTCGGCGGCGGCCTCGGCTTCCTCGTCCGCTACCTCGGCATGGCCTGCGACAGCCTGACGGGGGCTGAGGTCGTCGTGCCGTCGGGTGCCGACTGCGCCAAGGTGATCAAGGCGGATCTGAAGAACAACTCGGACCTGCTCTGGGCGCTCCGCGGAGCGGGAAACGGCAACTTCGGCATCGTCACCTCGCTCACCTACAAGGCGTCTCCACTGAAGAGCGTCGCCTATCTGCAGGCGACATGGGAAGGCATCGGGGATCTCCATGGGGTCTTCGACGCATGGCAGCGTACGGCGCTGTTCGCCGACAAACGCCTTGGAACCCAGCTCGAGATCCACAGAAACCAGACCCTGCTGTTCGGGGTTCTCGCGGAAGGGTCGGCGGCAGAGGTGAAGGCGCTGCTGGCTCCGATCCTGTCGGTCGGCAATCCCAGTGTCTCGGTACAGGTCGGTAACTGGGGCGACGTATACGCGGGATTCCAGATTCCGACCAGCGCCGAGCCCGGGAACTGGAAGTTCTTCTCACAGTTCTCCAGCAAACCGTTCCCGAAGAAGGCGATCAGTATTGTCGCCTCATTCATGCGAGACGCCCCCACGGACGACAGCAACTTCTTCACCCAGGCCTTCGGCGGGGCGGTGAGGAAGGAGCCCCGCGGCGGCACGTCGTTCCCGCACCGCGACACGCTGTTCTATTCCGAGCAAGGCGCCGGCTGGGGGCCTCGTACAGGACAGCCAGGCGTCTGCGACCCACTCACCCCGCAGGCCCAGGCCTGGATCGCCGAGTTCAGCCAGGCAATGCGGCCCTACGTGGACGGCGCCTACGTCAACGTGCCGAACATCGGAATGCAGGACTGGGAGACCGCCTACTGGGGACCCAACTTCGACCGGCTGCGCAAGATCAAGGCGAAGTACGACCCCCGCAACGTCTTCCAGTACGAGCAGAGCATCCCGCCCGCGTTCTGCTGACCGAAACAACAGAAAGGTCCGGCCCGGGAGGAAACCCCTCCTGAGCCGGCCACGGTCTTCCTGACCCGCCGTTCGCGAAGTGACCGCCGTTGCGGGTCAGGACCTGTTGACGGCCGTTCGCTCTCCGACATGCCGACGCAGTGCCGTCGTGCCAGGCTGAGGGGGATCACGCCGTTCCGGGAGCTCGGCTGACCGGATGGCCCTGCCACCCAAGGAGGCCGACATGGCCGGTGACGCCGTCCGACCCGGAACGGCCAGTGCCAACCCGCGCCCATGGCATGCGCCCACGTCGAACACCACCGTCCTCGCGGCCGCACTGATGATCTTCGGTGGTGCGATGGCGATCTTCGAAGGAATCGCGGCCATCGCCAAGAACGGCCTGTTCCTCGCGACGCGTCACTACGTGTTCGAGTTCAGTCTGGCGGGCTGGGGCTGGGTGCACCTCATTCTGGGCATCGTCATCGTCCTTGCCGGATGCGCCGTGCTCAGCGGAGCGCTGTGGGCGCGCTTCTTCGGTGTGTCCGTGGCGGGGCTCGGCGCGATCGCCAACTTCCTGTGGGTGCCGTACTACCCCCTGTGGGCCCTGACGCTGGTCGCCGTCAACATCTTCATCATCTGGGCTCTGTGCACGGGTATGCGTAGCGAGGCCGACGAGGGACGGACGGCCTGAGCAGGCGCTGGGCTCACACGTCGATGAGGACCTTGCCCACCGCTCCCTTCTCGACCGCGGTGTGCGCGTCCGCGGTGCGTTCCAGCGGGAAGCGGTGCAGCGGCAGGCCCGCCTCCTCGCCCACGCGCAGCGCCCCGTCGGCGAGGGCGGCGGTGATGGCGGCGACGGCATCCCGCTTGGCCTCGGCCGGCATGGTGTAGACGAGCACGCCCTGGAAGCGCAGGTTGCCGAAGAAGGTCCAGCGGGGCAGTGTCACCTCGGCGCCGTCGTCGTAGTACGCGACGGCGCCGTTCTGGGCGGTCACCGAGACGTCAAGCCGCGCGTTCGCCGCCATCGCGACCTCCACGACGATGTCGGCACCGTCCGGGGCCACCCGGCGGATCGCCGCCGCCACGTCCTCGGCCTTGTAGTCGACGACGTGGTCCGCGCCGGCGGCCTCGGCCAGACACGCCTTGAACGGGCTGCTGACGGTGGCCACCACGGTCGCCCCCGCCCAGCGCGCCAGCTGGATCGCCATGTTGCCGACCGCGCCCGCGCCGCCGGCGACCAGCACCGTACGGCCGCGCAGCGCGCCGGGGCCGAGCCGGGCCGGGCCGCCGTCCCGCACGGTGAGGGCGCGGTGGGCCGTCATCGCGGGGATGGCGATGCTCGCGCCGAGGTCGAGGGAGGCGTGGTCGGGCAGCGGTACGGCCTGCTCCTCGCGAAGCACCACGTACTCCTGCGCCGTGCCGCCCGGACGCTGCCAGGCGGCCTCCCAGATCCAGACGCGCTGACCGGTCCTGGCCGGGTCGACACCCTCCCCGACCGCGTCGATCAGTCCGGCGCCGTCCTGGTTGGGCACCTGCTCGCCCTCACCCTGCGGGCCGGCCGTGCGCGACTTCCAGTCCGTCGGGTTCACCCCGGACACCCCGACCCGTACCCGCACCTCGCCCGGTCCCGGCTCCGGCAGGGGACGCTCGGTCAGGCGCAGCACCTCAGGGCCGCCGCCTTTCGTGTACACGATTGCCTTCATGATCTGGACAAGACCCGGCCGAGCCGTATTCTTCCCGGCACGCACCTCAGGCCCGCGGGGTCCCCTGGCACAGCACGGCGGTCCCACCGCCCGCCGGTGGCGGTTCGGGGAGGGCGACGCCGCAGCCGGGGGAACGGCATGGGGACCTGGGAACGCAGGTTCCACCGGAGTCGCCGAGGCCGCGATGCCTGTCGTCAGCTCGAAGACAACGACGGCGCCACTGCACCGCGCGTCATCCGGATGCCGCAACGGAAACCGCATCACCCATTCGGCCGACCTGACGTGCCGTCGGCTGCCGCGCCCGGAAGCCTAGGATCCGCCACTAGGGAAAGGGACGTCGCCCACCCCTGTCCGGCATCGGCGGGCCCACCTGATGACTGGAGGAGACGGGATGCTGCACCGCGCCGGCAGGACCTCCTGGAAGCGCTTCGCCGGCGTTCTCGTCCCGAGCGCCCTGGCCGTCGCGGCCCTCGGTGTCGGCATGGCGCAAGGAGCACTGGCTGCGTCGTTCCTCATCTCCGGCCAGAAGTTCCAGGTGGCCCTGGACACTCTGGACGTCCGTGGTCTGAGCATCTACAGCTTGGTGGACGTGACCAGGAAGGGCACCCTCGTGCCGGTCTTCGTCACCGGGGCCAGCCATGCGGAGATCAGCGGGCTGTGCCAGTCCGTGGTGGTCACGATCCCGGTCCTGGGCCCGTACACGCTGAGGGTCACCGGCGGCGAACGCCGCCGGGTCGAGGCGAAGAACCTGTTCCTCGACGCGACCTCCTTGTCGAGCAAACAGGCGAATTTCAACGACCTCGACATCGGTGTGGCGGCGGGAGCGGTCAGCAAGGGCCCGATCAGCCGGGAGGACAGGAAATCCCGGTTCTTCGATCCCAACGGCTTTGCCCAGCAGGCGGATTCGGCCTTCCTGAGTGACGTGCGCTTCACGACGGTCGCAGTCTCGGCCGCCACGTTCAACGTTCCGGACCTCGACGTGCGGCTCAGGCAAGGCCGCCACGAGTGCTTCTGACCCATCGGCACGCAACACGCGCCTTTCGTGCCCGCTCGCCGCACACTCCCGCCCGCCGAACACCATGGAAGCCCACGTGTTCTTCGAACGATCCGGCAGACGCCGGGACTTGCGCGTCGCCGCCACCGACGCCCGACGAGTATTCAGGACCTGGCGGGACGAACGTCCCTTCTGGGCAGGACTGTTCACCTTCGCGGCGGCCTTGCCCATCATCTACTTTCCTTACGCGCACTTGAAGTTCGGCGCCATCCCACTGGCCCTGTCGACCTCGGCCGGCGCGGGGTCGCTGATCATCGGGGTTCTGCTCGTGGCCCTGGCCGTCTCCCTCTGGTTCCACCAGCAGGCGCGCGTATTCGCAGGGATCACGGTCATTCTGCTTGCCCTCATCTCGTTTCCCGTCGCCAATTTCGGGGGCCTCCTCATCGGATTGACTTCCGGCCTGATCGGCGGATCCCTGGCCTGTGCCTGGATTCCTCCGACGGGCGCCGCCGACTCGCGGCCCGAGGCGAACCGTGCGTCAACCCCCATCCCCGCGAGTGAGGACCACGGTGGCAGGTGACGCCCCGACCGACTGTGCGGCAAGCGGGCCGGATTCCGAGCCCTGCCATCCGAGCAGTGCGGTGCCCGGCCGCTCGGCCGGCCAACTGCTGCGGCCCCTCACCTGCGCACTGGCAGTGGCCGCCCTGTCCTTGGTCCCGCAGCTCGCCACACCAGCGGCTTCGAAGGCGTTGCTCGCCCCTGGCTCCATCCCCACGTCCAAGGCACCAGCGGCTGCCGGTAAGCCGGTCGCCCCACTGCCGGACCGTCCGGCGAACGTCCTCTGGGTGCTGCGCGCCGACAGACTCGTGCTCCACGACAGTGCCTTCCGCGGCGTGGTCACCGTCCGGACCGCGGCCGGGTCCCAGCGGGTGCTGAAGTTCACCGCACGGTCGCTGGACTTCGGCGACCTCGACCTGACCGCGGGCCGCGGCCGCGCGGCGATGCGCCTGCGGGCCAAGCCCGCGACCACATCTACGGTCAAGGGCAAGGACGTGGTGACTCTGTACACCCGGAAGCTGTCCGGCACACTCGTCGGACTGGGCGGCGATCCGCTCCCGGCGGACCGCAGCGTCACCGTCACGCCCGACGCGCTGCCCCCGTGGCTCTCCCACTCCGCCGTTCCCACCCGCACCATCACCTTCGAGAACGTGACCGTTTCACAGGTCGCCCAGCTCACCGGCAACATGTCCATCGCCGGGCCGACCCTCAGCGTCGCGGCCGGGTGACTGGCACACATCCGCCGCCACCCCGTACTCAGGCTCAGCCGGGACTCTCGATGGTCAGCCTGTGTGCTGTGTGCTGTCCGCTCGACGGAACGCCCATCAGTCGGTGAGCCGGTTCAGCAGGTGCTGTGCCTCCTTGATGCGTCCGAGGCACAGCACGCGAAACGTACCCACGGAACGTCCGGCGGCCGACTGGAACAAATCGACGGCCAGTTTCAGCCAACTCGGCTTGCCTTCCGGCTTCCAGGGCAGGGGGTTGGCCGTTCCGGCCAGCTGGGCGGCCTGCCGGATGGCCTCGGCCCGCTGGAAGCAGTTCACCAGGTGTTCCTTGCCGAACCGCGCCTCCAGCAGCACCCGGCACGCGTCGAAGCAGTCGTACGCCCGCCGCGCGGCCACGGCGGCTTCGTGTCGCGCGTCCGGGGTGTCCTCGGCGCCCCACAGCTCGGCCTGCCGCAGATAGAGTTGCCCGAGCCCGTCGATGAGGTCGATGTCGGTGAAGTTGTCGTAGAGCAGTTGCGTGAGGTCCTGGGGCTCGTCGTCCGGTCCGCTGCCCCCGTCCTCGTCGTCCGGTTCCGCGGGCGCGTAGCGCCTGCTGTGCAGGTACCTGCCGATGCTCGTCGCGTAGTCGAGGCTGATGAGCTCCTCGAACGCCGCATCAATGTGCTCCTGGTCGACCGACGCGCCCGACTCCAGACGGACGCGCTCGCGCAGTACGGCCACCCGTTGTGACTGGAAGCGATGGTCCAGCGGCTCGACCAGCTGCGCGGCCGCCCGCTCGAGCGCCGCCTCGCGCTCTGACGGATCCGGCGATCCGTAGCGGACATGGCGGAGCAGGACATCCGCCATGTCTATCTGCGCCTGGCGCCGCTCCTGCCCGCTGCGGGTGCTGCGGATCACCGATTCCAGGATCGCGGCCGCCTCGGCGTACTCCCACAGGTAGCGGTGGAGCCGCGCCCGGGCCAGCCGGATCTCGGTGCTGTGCGGCCACAAGCTCTCCGCCCGGTCGAGGACGGCCCAGGCCGGGCCGTTGTCGACGCGCCGTCCCGCCTTGCCGGCTCCGGGCTGGTGCACCGTCAGGAGGCGCTGGTACTCGCGTTCCAGGTCGCTGCGCAGCTCGGCCGTGCCGATGGTCGGCCCGTACCGCTTCTCGTGGCCCTCAAGAGTCCGGACCCGCTCCGCGTAGACCCGCTGCAGCAGATCGAGCCGGACGATGGGAATCCCGTCGTTCGCCTCGACTGCCGCCCGCCACAGGCTGCGCCCGCGCAGGTGCCACTCCTCCACGATGCACAGCCGGGCCAGCTGTGCGTGATGCCTGGTCCTGGCCTCCTGGGTGGCGAGCCACTCCTGTGTCCTGCTGACCGCGCGCCGCAGGTCCCGCTGCGTGGCCGAGTCCTCCGGGTCCCACTCCAGCCGCTCGCGATGGCGCAGGCACTCCAGCCACACACGGTAGGCGCGGGCACTCGGGGCACTGTCCACGGCCTGTACGGCGTACCGCTCCGCTCTCCTGGCCTCCACCACGGCTTCGCGCAGACGCTCGTTCTCCTCCAGCGCCCATGCCTTGAACCCGACAGTCCGGGCGAGCTCAAGCAGCCCGCTGGCGTCGCCGACCTCGGTCTGCTGCATGAGGGCGTCACGGTACGGCTGGAGCAGGTCCATTGCCGCGTTCGCGCCGTCCAGCCGGAGAGCCGGATCGGCCTGGCGCCGGTGGATGTTGCGGAGGAACCTGGCGACGGTCAGGCGGACGGGCAGCCCCCAGGCCGTCTGCGGCCCGTACGGGCCGGAGAGGCTCTCCATGACGAGACCCACCATGGCGGACCGTTCCTCGTCCGTCCGCAGCTCGAGCGCGTGGTGCCTTGCCGCCTCCAGGAAGCGCCGGGTCCACAGATGCCGCAGTGCCGTGGTGGGCGCGCAGCGCTCGAGGGCCACGCGGCCGAGGTCCACGGCCTCCGCCAACGCCGCCAGCCGCTCCGGCTCGTTGTCGACCGTCCTCGCCCGGGCCCGGGCGGCGCGCATGCGCAGGCCGAGCTGCGTGGCCTCACCACCGGTCGTGTTCGGCGGGGGCAGCAGATTCAGCAGGTCGTGCACGAGTCCGACGCTGGAGCGGCCTTCGGCCAGCTGCTGTCCGTCCAGCTGCAGGTCCGCGGTGTTGAGCAGCCAGGAGATGGTCCAGGCGAGCCGGCTCACCCGCCCCTTGGCGATCTGCTGGGCGTCCTCGCTCAGCACCGCGGCGGCACCGGCGCGGATCCGCAACATGTCGGCGTCGGACCCGTAGCGGCGTCTACCGAAGAACAGGGCGTTGTCGATCGACCGCAGCATCTGCGGAGGAAGGCCGGGCGCGCAGCCGCACAGGGCGTCCACGGCCTGCTCGCAGGCCGCGACGAACCGGGCCTCGGCCTGCGCTGTCACCGGCTCGCGCATCCTCACGTTCAGTTGCGACACGGCCCGGTACAGGGCCTCGTAGCCGTCGTTCGGACTGCTGTTGCTGTTGCTGTTGCTGTTGCTGTTGCTGTTGCCGTTGCCGTTGCCGTTGCCGCTGACGGCGGCGGCGACTTCGTGGGCCGGCTCCTCCTCCCGGTGCGCGCTCGGCTCGACCGGCAGGACGATCGCTTCCACGTCCAGCGTGTTGGCGATCTCCTCCACCTGCAGGCTCAGCCGGGGCAACAGGCCGCCGGCTCGGGCCCGCAGCCAGCTGGCCGCGCACTCCACGGCGAACAGGAGCGACCGGTGACTGTCGTCGCCCTCCTCGTCCTCGAAGTGGGAGCGGGCGGCCTCGAAGACCCCGAGCGCGCCTTCTCGCAGCGTCCTGTCCAGCAGCTCCGGGTCACGGGCGGCCGGACCGAGCGCGACGGCCTCCGCCGGCTGAAGACGACGGCCCACGTCGACGCCCAGGGCGACGAGCGTCATGTTCCGCAGCGCCTCCCGGGTGGCGCGGCTCAGTTCGTAGTGCGGCGACCCCGGTGGACCTGCGGACGGCTGCCGCTCCAGGAGCACGCCGTGGGCGGCGAGCCGCTGGATCGGTGCCGGGCCGACACCGGCGGTGACGAGGACGTCATGCGGCAGCGGGAGGCGCTCGGCCATCGCCCAGATGATGAGCGGGGCGAGGGCGCCGGGAGAACCCGAGTCGTCGAGCAGCCGGCATCCGGCTTCCTCGAACACCTTGGTGATGGTCATGCGGCAGGCGTCGAGAAGGTCCACGGCGACCGCCACCGGTTCGGCGTCGTGCGGGCCGTTGTCGACGTACTGGCTCACGTGCTGGTCGACGCCGAACAGAAGGATCCCGGGCCGTCGGACGAGACTGTCGTCGGCCTCGTCGATGACCTGGTGGGCATCCACGCGGACCTGGCGCTCGCCCAGCTCGTACGAGAGGAGCTCGGTGGCCTCCTCCCGGGTGAGCGGGCCGAGCCGGACCGGTGGCATGTGGCGCAGTTGCTGGCCCCCGTTGGCCGGCAGATGCGTCACGCTGGCGATCAGGACCACCGATCGCCGGAACGCGAAGTTGCCGAGGACCTCGTCGAGATCGGCCTCGAGATCAGCGGTGTCCTCCCCGAAACGGGCGCAGTCGATGACGGTCACGATGTCGTGGCCGTGCGCGGCGCCCGAGAGGGTGCTCAGCATGTGCTTGATCTTGCGTTCCGTGGAGGTCGTGTCCTCGCCGTACTCCTCCACCGTGAACAGGTTGGCGTCGAGCCGCGTGGCCAGCGCCCGGGACATGGGGAACCGGCTGCCGCACCCGGGCACATCGATCTCCAGCAGCGCCCAGGGGCGGTTGACCCCAAGTGCGCGACGGAAGTCCTCGTCGCCGACCAGCCGTTCGATGAAGGCGGACTTGCCCGTGTGCTCGGGACCGACGACCGAGATGACCCTGCCCCCCGACACCAGGGAGCGCGCGTTACGCAGCTCTGCCTCGCGCCCCACGAACATGCTCGACGGGTCGGCCGGAAGAGGGGAGAGCCAGGAGGGCAGCCGCGGGCCCGGCGCCGCGGCCGGAGCCGAAACCGGACCGGCCTTGATCAGAGTGAGGGCAGCGGGCGGCACGACGTCGTGCTCGCGCAGGAGGTCGGTGAACTCGCCGTCCGAGATGAAGGTGTGGGTGGGGCAGGCATGCAGGCGGTGGTTCCGGAACGCCTCGTCGTCGTGGATGACCACACCGACCAGGTGGTCGTCGCAGAAGACGGCGGCCCCAGAGGCACCGGCCCACGCCTGTTTGCCGTCCGAGCGGTCACCGGGGGCAGTGTCCTGGTCCAGGACATACAGGTCATGGACACCGCGACCGCCGGCCAGCGGGGGCAGGGCTCCGCGCAGCTGCTCGACCTTGCGGTGCCCGTCGGCCGTCCGCGTCGCGAGGGGGAAGGCGAGACCGCCGTAGGACAGCGTGGACGTTCCACCGGCGCGGCCCCACAGCACCTGTCCGGGCACGTCCACCTCGGAGCTGAGCTCCAGGAGGGCGACATCGCGACCGGTGGGATGAGTCCAGCGGACTTTCGCCCGCCGGTACTCGATGGCACCGGAGGAAGGAAGGCCGACGTACACGTCGATGTATGGCCACTGCACTCCGGAGTCCTGCCGCCTGGTGACGTGCCGGGCGGTGAGTACCAGGCGGGGGGCGATCAGGTAGCCACTGCCGAGTCCCTGCTTCTGCTCGCCGTCTCCGGCGCGGATGTCGACCAGCCTGCGCGGGTCCATCTCAGTGGTAGTCCCGGGAGCCGGCTTCCTCATGGCTGATCTCGGGGCTGCTGCCGCCGGCCGCCCGATCCTTGATCTTGAGCTTCAGGGTCAGCTTGTGCGTTCGGGCGGAGGCGGTCGTCCGGTCCAGGCCGGCGTCGACCACGCCGAAGTGGAACTTTCCGCCGACTTTGTTGTCCTTGCGCAGTTCCAGCAGCAGCTCGAGCTGCGCCTCTTCGATCTCGAAGCCGAACTGCTGATCAGCACCCTTGTCCTGCGCGGTGTACAGCTGCTCGCGCAGCTCTTCGATCGCCGCGGCGAGCCCCATCTCCGCCTTGTCCGCCATCCCCGCCCCCAGCTTTCGCCACCGGCTCCGGACCATCCGAACCCGAAGGGTCAATAGTGTGCCAACTGCCTCCCGGATTTGCCAAAATGCCCCGAACGGAGGGAAGTTGCAGGGCCGGCGGGGTTCGGGCCAACTCGATCCGGTACCAGTCGCGTCGCACTGCACGGGGCCTCGTCGGCGGCGCCGACGTCACCGTTGTACAGGCGATGTCGTACAGGCCATGTCGTACAGGCCATGTCGTACAGGCGATGCTGGGCCACAGGTCCGCGACGCTGACTCCGGACACGTACGGCCATCTGGTCCCGGACCGTCCGGACGCGGTGTCCAAGAAGATGCACAAGCGCCAGGCGGAGGGGCCGACTCGGGAGGAATCCTTTCCTGAGCCGGCCCTTCTTGCTGTGCCCCCGGCAGGATTCAGCGGCGCACTGGGGTATTGCTGCTGCGCGATAGACGGCCGGGCTCAGCCATAGCGGCAGCGCGAAGCCGAGGGGATGCCCGCTTGCGTACCAGGCCGTCAGCAGACCAGGTCGACCCGCAGCGGAACTTGTGAGCCTGCGGAAACACCAAGGGTATGGGCCGCTCTTCACCGTCCATTATGCCGAGACATACCGCATACAGGCGATGCTGGTGTATGTCGCGGTGACGGCGGCGGTTATGGCGGAAACGATCCGCATCGAAATCTCCTGGCCCACTTTATTTCTGAAAGTTCTCAGGGCGGGCGCGGGTCCAGTCATGGAGATTTCCGTCCTGCGTCAGAACAGCGGCTCGACAGCTTGGCATCGGTGACGGCCAGGCCGAACGCGCGCATAGACGCTGCTGACTGTCGGCTCTCTGTACCGCCCGCGTGCTACACCGCCCGCGTGGCATCTGAAGCGGGATCTTCACGGACTCGCCGGGAGCACCGGCCGGATCTCGGCCGGATGATCGCGTCCCGTCTATCGGGTCCGCCGCCATCCGTCAAGTCACGAGTTCTCCTGTCACGCAATCCAGGGGCATGACGCGATTCGATTGCCGGGGCCTAATTGAGATACGGCTCACAGAGAGCAAGTGACCCGCCTGCGTCGTCCGGAACATTCCTGGAGATGCGATTTACGGGACACATTTCCCACTACCCACAAAAGAAAGGACGTGGCGGCAATGCTTCTCACTTCCGCCCATCCCCTATGCGTCGAAGCGACCCTGGATCCCCGGCTCACCCGATGGAAGTGGCTGGTGAAATGGATCCTCGCCATCCCGCACTACATCGTCCTGTTCTTCCTGCAGATCGCGTTCCTGCTGCTGAGCATCGTCGCGTTCTTCAGCATCCTCATCACCGGCAGCTACCCCCGACCGCTCTTCGATTTCAATGTCGGTGTCATACGCTGGAGCACGCGAGTCAATTACTACGCCTCCGCAGTGCTCGGCACCGACAGGTACCCGCCGTTCACTCTGAGGGACGTGCCCGACTACCCGATCCGCGTCGATGTCACCTATCCCAAGCGGCTGTCCCGCGGGCTGGTCCTGGTCAAGTGGCTGCTGGTCATCCCACAGTTGCTGGTGATCACGGTACTGATCAGCAGCGGCTGGAGCGCATACCGCTACCTCGATCACTACAGTCCGTTCTCCTCCGGGCTCATCGGCCTGCTATCTCTGGTCGCGGTGGTGATCCTGATGTTCACGGGGAGCTACCCACGGGGTCTGTTCGACCTCCTCATGGGCCTGGTCCGCTGGACGCTGCGAGTGCTCGTCTACGCGTACCTCATGACCGACAAGTACCCCCCGTTCCGGCTGGACATGGGAGGGAGCGAGCCCATGGCAGGAGCGGTACAGCCGGCGGGCGGCGGGTAGGGATCTCCGTCGCCGGCCAGGCCGCCGGGGCTCGACACATCGGTGGCACGCGAGGGGCGCCAAGTCGAACAACCCGAAGGGCCGGCTCAGGAGGGTCCACCTCCTGAGCCGGCCCTTGGACCGGCAGGGGCGCCGCTCGGGTTCCGGCCGATGCCGAGGGAAAGGGGAGTCTGACGACCGCCCTGCCCTGGGGTGTCCACACCTTGAGCGTCGTCGGGGTCGACGCGGCCGGGAACCGGTCGCGGCCGACCGGGTACGAGGTCTCGGTTCCGTCGCAGCTCCCGCCCCCGAGTCTGCCCACCCTCGTCCTCACCGCCCCGGCGACATCCGGCCGGGCGGCCCAACTGGACGTCTCCGGTCAGCTGTCGGCGGCTCCGTACCCATCTGGTGAGGCCGTCCACGTCGTCAAGAACGACCTGGCCCATCCCGCGGGCGTGACACTGCCCGATGCGCCGTTGTCCGCCGACGGCACCTTCCGCATCGCCGATGCCCCACAGGTCGGCGGAGCCAACACCTACACCGCGACCTACCCGGGTGACTCCGCCCACCAGGCCGTCAACGCGTCCGCGACCGTCCTACGCGAAGGTGTCCGAGTCGCTGAACGGCTACTACGGGAACACCCACTACGGCAGCTTCCTCTACCGGGTCTACCACCACACCGCCAAGGCCAAGCTGACCGCCACGGTCACGCCCGACAAGGCCGGCCAGTGCGTGCGATTCCAGACCCAGCGGTACTACGGCGGCGCCTGGCACACACAGAGCACCTCCTCCTGTCACACGCTCAGCACCACGAGCACCGGCTATGCGACGCTGAGCCTGACCAAGGAGGTCAACAGCAAGTTCCGTATGCGGACCGAGTACGTCCACACCAGCAAGGACACCGGCAACCTCAGCACTTGGGGCGCATGGCAGTACTTCACCGTCAGGCAGTGACCCACAAGGCGCCGGGTCCCCGCAGAGGGGAGGTGAAGCTTGGTGGTGAACCGCCGCGCGAGCGGCCCAGGCACTCACCTCCCGCACCACCTCGGCAGCCGCGCGTCCTGGCCGACGGCTCCGGACACGCCACGGCGCCCTGCGCGGTACGGATGCGAGGGCGCCGTGGCGGCACGGGGGCGGGTCAGCGGGTGCGAGGAGATCCTGAGCCGCCCGGGGTTCGGGGCGCCCAGGTCGGCTCTGCCGTGGCCTCCTTCATGGACGGTTCGTCCATGAGGACGTGCCAGCCGTCGTCGCCCGCGTTCCCGTCGAGGCGCACGCTGATCTCCTTCGTCTGCCCGGTGTCCTGGAAGTACAGGACGACGGTCTGACGCTCGGAGCCTTCGTCGTAGAAGTCGGCTGCGACCTTCCCGCCCGCTCCCTTTCCGAATGCCTTGATCCAGTTTTCGGCCGTGCTGCGTGCGGCGTCCTTGCCGCCGTCACCGGTGGCGAGTGCCGCGAGCCGGTCGGCGGAATCGTCCGCGATCCGCCAGACGAGCTGTTGCGTGACGCCGAGTGAGCCGGTCGACGGGTAGCCGAGCACGTGCAGAGGTTCATGGCCGGTGTAGTCCTTGGCGTAGCGGGTGTCCGCCGTGTCGTCCGTGGACGAACACCCGGTCAGTGCCGCGAACAGCACACTGGCTGCCAGCACTCCGGTCATCGGGCCGCGTGCTGCGGTCCCTGCCCTCATTTGGCACTCCTGGGTCGGATGATCAGGACTCGTTGTATCGGGTTGCTGGTGCCGCGGTAACGCGCCAGCACATCGTCGAGCGTGGTGTGGTTCTTGATGCCGTGCTGGGAGAGTCCCAGATGTCCCTGCACCTTGGAGGTCACCACCGCGGCGTGGTTGTAGCGCCGTTCCTTCTTCCATTTGAAGAAGACGATGTCGCCCAGCCGGGCGTTGTACGTCTTGGAGATGCGGGTCGCGGGACGGTGACCGGAGCAGTGACGGCGCAGGTTGTCGGCGCCCGACCAGGTGTAGCTCTTGTTCTTGACCGAACCGAAGAGGTAGTACCGCTGCCACCACGCGCCGTCCGTCTTGCGGCCGCCCCACCGGAACTTCATACCGCCACCACCGCCACCGTGGTACCTCCGCCCGTCGGTACGAGCGGCTCGCCGGCGACGAGCGGCTCAGCCGGCGCGACCGAGCCCGGGCCCGGTTATGGATCGGCACGGCGCTGAGCAAGGAGGGCAACAACGAGTACGCGACCGGCGTCATGGCTGCTGCCACCCGTGAGTTCGAAGAACTCGGCGAGCCGGAGGACTGGTCCGTGGCGCACCAGAAGCTCGCCCTGGCCCACCGCGGTGCCGGCCATCCGCAGTCCACGCGTTCGGCCTGCGCAGATCCCGCTACCGCGGCCTCGTCAAGACCCCCCCGCAACACCACCTCACCGGCGCGGCCCTCAACCGGGCACGACTTGCTGCCTGGCTCACCGGCCGCCCTCTCGCCCACACCCGCATCTCACCCTGCGCGGCAATCCGCCCAGCCAGGGCCTTCGTTGCATGGCAGCCGGCCGTGCACGCCTGGCGGGTTTACCACGATTGGGTGAATCCATCCGGTAAGCGGCAACCGCACGTCATCTCTACATGTCACACATTTCACTTTCGACAGCAGACATCTCAGGGGGACTTATGAGTAACCAGCAGCCGCCGCAGCCCGGATGGGCCGGCCCGCGGCAGCCCCACGGCCAGGCCCCCCACGGCCAGCAGCCGTACGGGCAGCCGCTGTTCCAGCCACAGCCGCCGAAAAAGGGACCCGGCGCAGGGAAGGCCATCGGTCTCGGCTGTCTCGGCCTCGTCGGCGTGGCCGTCGTCCTTGGCATCGTCGCCGCGGCCGTCGACGGCAGCGGCTCGAACGACTCCAGCAGCAGCGCCTCGAAGTCCACGTCCACCACCACGACCGGCAACAAGGCGGCCGCCGACGCCAAGGACGACAGCAGTAAGTCCGGCGACAAGAAGGCCGGTGCCCCGAAGACCGTTGTCTTCAAAGTCTGGGGGACCGCCCCGGCCGGAGCGCTCGGCGGTCTCGACATCAACTACGGCTCCGACAGCGACACCCGCAAGGGCGTGTTCAAGAACGGCAAGTTCGAGGCCATCCTGCCCCTCAAGAAGGGGGCGATGTACTACTCGCTGAACGCCCAGCTGCAGGGCTCGGGGGACATCAACTGCAGCGTGACCGAGGACGGGCAAACGAAGTCCGGGCACGCGTCGGGCGGCTACAACATCTGCGACGCCCAGCTCAGCAGTGACTTCACCGGTGGCTGGCAGTAGGACCGGCCGCGGATTCCCGGCCGCCGCCCACCCTCGAACCGAACAAGTGCCCCTGGGGGAACCGTGACCGACGCCAGTTCACCGCCGATGCCGTCGTACAGCCCGACACCACCGGTGAAGAAGTCTCGCACCAACCTGATCATCGCGGCTTCAGCAGCCGCCGTCATCGCGGCGGTCGTCGGCACCGGAATCGTCGTCGTGCACTCCGGCTACGGCAGTAAGCCGGTCGAGGCCGTCAAGCCGACGGGCGGCGCCACGGGGGCGGCCGCCACGGAGACACCGACCCCCACGCCGTCGTACGACGAGGTGACTGCCGACAGCTTCACCATCGAGCTGAAAACCACGAAGCGGCAGTGTTTCGGGACGGCTGGCTGCAATGTGACGGTCGAGCCGGACCTCACCTACCTGGGGGACAGCGAGGGCATCGCCCCGGACGCCGTGTACGAGATCACTTACGAGATCCACGGCGACGAGTCCGGCCCGGTCATCGAGACAGCCGAGCTGTCGGACCGGACGAGCCTGAACTACACGCCGTCCATGATCAGCACTGCTTCGGCGGGCACGAATGTGTCCGTGGAGATCACCGACGTCACAGCCCAGGGAGGATGAGGCGTCGCAGGCCGGGTGTGTGGCGGCCTCGCTTCCCGAGCAGAGTGGGACGTTGGTGCCGTGGGGGGTGTCCACCCGGTTGTGGCCGGCGGCCGGCAAGGCGCACAGCGCGTCAAAGAGGAGCCGAGGGCTACGTCTTTGATGCGCGGCCGTCAGCCGTGCTCGACGAGATTGAGCGGGATCGGGGTGGCCGCGTAGGCGGCCGGGAGCACCATGCCGGCGTGGTCACAGACGAAGGCGCCACCGGCGAGGAGGGATGCCGCGTCACCTGTCTCGTTGGCGGTGGTGGAAACCGTCAGCCGCCGCAGTTGCTGGGCTACGCGCTCCGGATCGTCGCACTGGTGGCCCGTTGGGTTGCGTATCGCGGACCAGTTCACGGCGTCGACGGCATCAAGGGACACCCTCGCATTCTGCCGGAGTGCGCTACGGGCGCGGGAAGCGCAGCCGAGATGATCAGCGCCCCATATCCTGGATCCTGGTCGTCTTCGCGCTCCGCCCTGAGCTTGGGAAGCTCGGGTCTTCCCGAGGCGGACGTTTCGCTGACCTGCGGTGAGCGATACCGACAGCGCTCTGGCTCAAGCGCCAGTGCCCGCCGTTCCCCGTGGTTCCCGCACGAGCTGGCGCGCATCTGGCACGGCTCTGACGGCGGTGCAGTTGCCTGCCGTGTCTAGAAACGCCTCCTACAACCCTCTGTGATGGGGCAAGATGAATTTGCTCCCATCGACGGGGGATGGGGCGCCGCGCATGCCTGCCGTGGACTCGCCATCCTGGTGCGTGCGATCACCGGTGTCTCATGAATGACGGTCAGTCCTGTATGGCCGTAAAACGCGTGGGTGTCGGGTCGGGGCCCGAAGCTCCGTGAACAGGAAGGAATCCTGCGCATGGCGAGCGCAACCGACCCGTGAGGGCAGGGCCGCTGATTGGCCTGGTATCAGGTGGTCTCTTGGTACCCGTCACAGTGGCCTATCCCTGGATCGGCGTGATCGCGGTCCTCAGCCCACTCGCTCTCTTGTGCTGCGTAGTTTTGCCTGGCGTGTGGTCTGCAAGCCCGTCGCGCCGCCGCGACGCCCGTGTCATGGCCGAGTTATTGCTCGGCTCACCTAAGCGGGAGCGGCGATGAACGGCCAGCACTGGTGTCGCGCGCCTCCGCTGCATGCCGATGATGTCCGGAGCGTTGTCGTGATCGGTTGCGCCCGGAACCTGCCCCTACCCCCGGTGAGAGATCACCGGGGCGGGGCCCGCACTGATGGATCCTTCTTCTTGCCCTGGGTCTTGCCTGGGATCGTGGTGACCTGCGTTTTCGCTGCTCAGGAGCAGTGGGCACCTGCGACTGGTGGTCGCCGTTGGTCGTCTTTGGCCATTGTCGAGCGACCTCGCAGGGCCCAGGGACGGCCCAGCGTAGATCACATCAGTAGCATCAACTGACGGACGCCGCCCGCCACTGCGCGGTGATGCACCCCTCTTCCATGTCCCACCACTCCTTGGCAACGCCGTGGTTGAGGAGCTTTCGTACCTTGGCCAGATCGGCGGTGGGCGGCACATCCAGGGAGACCATGCCGAACCGCTCTATGCCCTCGCCGTCGACGCCGAGTTCCTGAAACGCGTTGATCACGCTCTGCCGTGCGGCACCCGAGCCGCCGTCACGGAACACGATCAGGCGGATGGTGCAGTTCTCCGAACGGCGAACCACCTCGCCGGCCCATCGCACGCCTTCCTCGTCGGGCTCGGCGGCCACGATGTCCCCGCACGCGATGTCTCGAACGAACCACGGGATGTTGTCGAGCCGCACTGTGCCGTCGCCCTGGTCGACAGCCCACAGACTCTCCACCGACGCCGGGGGCCATTCGTCCTCGATCTCAAGCCGGAAGTGCACCTTCACGTACGGGCCTTCAGGGTTCGTCATGGCGCCCAGGATGCACAGCCATGCCAGGCCAGGCCAACCGCAGTCTCCGCGCTACCAGCTATGCCCAGCTCATCAGCGGCGTGAATCCTGCTGAACTGACCAGCGCCGAGGTGTATCCGCTCGGATGGAGCGAGCCCGGCGCGCTGGAGTGGGGGCGTCCCTGGTACGACGACCTCACACAGTTCTTCGAGGCTGCTGCCAGGGCGGGCGACGCGATGCTTGTCTGGCTGGACTGACAGACCACGACCGGCGGTGAGACCTCAGCTTGGGAAGCTTGGGTTTTCTGGGGGCGACTACCGCACCGACCTGTGGCGGAGCGCCGTCGGCGCCTGGTGGGTGGTCGACTGGTTCCCCCGCCGTGGTTCCCCGCACGATCTGGCACAGGTCCGGCACGGGCTGGCGTTGACCCCCACTGTTCGCCCTTGTTGATGTCAGCCGCTGATGTGTCAGCCGCTGATGTCAGACGTCGTCCATGCTCCCTGGGCCTGCGACGCAGTTTCCGGCCCCGTCCACCAGGTAGATGACGTCGCGGGTGCCCACTGCGTCCGCCTTGCCGGGCTCGGGATCGATGACCGGGCAAACCGACTCCACTCCTCGGACGACAATCTTGTACGTCACAGGCCATGCGCGTTCTTCGGCCCACCCAAGGTATTCACCGCCGCCCTCGCCCGGTGTTCGGTCGGGATCTCCCTCGACCACAGCACCGCGCTCTCCGCACGGCGGACAACCGACCACGCGGGCATCCCAAGCCGACTCATTGACCACCCGCACCGGCAGTCCCTCATCGTCGGAACTGCTGCACCCTGTCACGGAGATGGCAGCGAGGCCTAGCGCGACCAGCAGCGAAATACGCGGTCGTTTCATGCTCAGGCAGGACGCAGTGTTGGGACTGCCTGGTTTCCAAGGTCGCATGCCAGGACTCCCCCGTGATCATGGATCGGTCTCGGATCATCGCAGGTCATAGACCTGATGGGCAACGGTCCAAGACCGCTGTCCGGTCCAACCTGGTGTACGGCCGGTGGGGCGGGGTGTAGTTCCGCCGGCCGCCAGGTCGAGCCGCGGAACGTCTACCGGTCCTTCACCCGCATCGCCGACTCCGCTGACATCCGAGTCGTTCGGCTGCACGACGCCCGGCACGGCACGGCCACCCTCCTAGCGGCGGCCGGGTCGGTGCCCAGCTGGAAAGCCCTGCCGTTGCGGGCCGATAACTGTGTTGCTAGAGCAGGGGAGTTGATGTCTAGTGACCTCGCGCATCAGCATCTAAATAGGAGAAGAGAGTGATCAGACTTAGACGCCTGCTGGCGTCGATGACCGCCGCCGGAGTCGCGTGCATGCTGAGCGCGGCTCCCGGGGCTGCCGCGGCACAGCACCACGCGGCGGCGCCGGGTGCCGCGTCGGCGATGGGCGTTTCGGCACTGTCGTTCAGCGCCAAGTCGGTCGATGCCACCTCAGGGTCGGCCACCATCGAACTGAACTGGACGATGATCTCGTCCAATCCGAACGCCCTCGGTTTCGGGGGCGACATTCACATACGCCGGATGAATCCGAAGACCGGCGCCTACATTGGCACCGAACTCGCCGCCAACTTCGACTCCCAGGGTTCACTGTCCGGCGACGTCACCGTCAAGCCCGGTGCCACCCCCGCCTCGACCACGTACACATGGACCGTCGCCGTCCCGCAGTACGGAGCCACGACGAAGACGACCTGGGCAGTCTCGGAGATCCAGGGTGGTGACGGCGCTGGCGACAAGATCGACTGGACCGCGCCCCAACTGTCCGCGTTCCCCAGCTCCTTCACCGCCCGGACCACCGTGGACCAGGGCTACCCGAGCCTCGACCAGATCGCCCTGGCGCAGGGTATGCAGGCCACCGTCTACGAGGCCCCCGGCCAAGGTGCCGCGCTGCGATACCAGCTCGACAGCCAGGAGAACAAGTCCGGTGTGAACGGCGGAACGGTTGTGGTCACCGGTTCGGGCGGCCGCACGGCCCGCGGATCGTTCGCCATCGTCCGGGACGCGAGCGAGGGCTACCAGGGCTGCGGCAACATCGACTGGATGCAGCGGCAGGTACTCGACTGCGCCGTGACCGTGTCGCTGCCGGCCGGCCTGTCGGAGGGCGATTGGAAGGTCACAGAGGTGGACCTCACCAGCAATGCCGGAATCACCCACGCCTACACCGGGCTGTCCGAAGCCCCGGTGCACGTGACCTCTGACAGCGTGCTGTCCGCGACCGGCTTCGCGTTCACCCCGAGCCAAATCGACAGCTGGCACTCGCCCGTCCCGACCGTACAGCTCTCCCTGCGGGCTTCTGGCGCCGTGGGCGGGGTCAGCTCCGTACAGCTGACGAACTGGGGAAACAACGCCACCCAGTGCCAGCAGCTGTCCACCACCCCGACCGTGCAGGCGGACGGTACGGTCACCGTGCCGGTACGCGGGCTGCGGGGCCAGTTCAGCTGTCAGCTCACCGGTTTGATCATCACCGACGGTCACGGCGACCAGGCCGTCTACGGTTCATCGCTGGGCGCCCCGGACGTTGATGCGACACTGACCAACATCCCTGACACCGTGTTGCCCACGGTGGACGCGGTCGCAGTCACCCCGGGTACGGTCGCGGCCAACGACACCCAGACATGGATCAAGCTGACGATCGACCTGTCCGCTTCCACCGCCGGGGTGAACGGCCTCGACCTGTATCTGGTCGACGCCTCCGGGCACGCCGACCCGATTCAGTCCGGTGGTGTGTCCACCACCTTCTCAGGTCCGTTGGACGAGTACTTCACGCTGCCGCGGGGCACCGCACCCGGCACGTACACCATCGGTTTCACGCTCCAGGACCAGGGCTACAAGACCGTGAGCTACGGCCTGCCCGGCGGCGGCAGCCAGCCGATGCCCGGCGGACCCGTCACCCTTACAGTCACCGACCCGGCAACCGCCGGGTGACCATTCGGGACACGCTCCAAGGCTTCACCTGTTCCGTCACGTCAGCGTGAGGGAACAGGAGGGGCGATCCTGAGCAATCACGCAACAAAGTCCCGAAGTCCGCTGAGTCGCAGCTGAGGGGGCCGACTCGGGAGGAAACCCCTCCTGAGCCGGCCCTTCCTGCTGTGCCCCCGGCAGGATTCGAACCTGCACGGATGTGGCACGCGACTATCTGCGTCGTGCACCTTCTGATCCGTAGCGCTATAGAGATCAGCCGTTGAGGGTCATGCAGGTCGCGCTTCAGCCATACGAAGACGGCGCTGGTCGGAATCGGCCGCTGAGGTTGCTGTATTTCGCTGCTGCACCGATCGAACGCCCCCAGCAGCCGCACCGGGGGGCCCGTATGCCCGGATCAGATGGCGTCGATTTGCCAGGCGATCACACCGGTTGACCCCTTGGCACCGTCGACATCAATGCGTACCGGCTTGTGCACGGTGATCCGCTGCTGGACCACCGACTGATCGCACGGCACCTTGGTCTCTGTGCCGGTGCTCGCCGGTGTGAATGTCAACTGCGCGCTGCCGTTGCCGACGCACACCAGGTTGAGCCTGTATGTCCTGCCCTCGTTCAGGCTCGGCTCGGTGTGGATGCCGTCGATCACCCGCTCCGCGCCGGCCTCGACCATCTTCCCGCTGTGGACGGCGGTCAGGGCCGCTTGAGCCTGCTCAGTGAGTTTCTTCTGGGACGGCTCTGTTGCCGTCTGCGACCCACTCGCAGCAGGCGGCGAGTGATCTTTGGAGGCTTCGCCGTCATCACTGCCGGACGTGCACGAGGCGAGCAGGACTACTGACGCTGCCACAGCGCATCCGGCGAGCCATGCCCGCGGGCTCGAAAAGGTCATGACGAGGTTTCCCAGTACTTCCAGCCAGTCTCGGATGTGGGCAGCGTCGCCGACCCGTGAGCGATCTCGACGCCACCACAGCTGCTGCCGCCAGCGGAACGGTACCGCTTCCAGTTCAGCTTGTACCCCCACGAGCCGTACTGCAGGTGTCCGTACTTGTTCCGGCTGATGTCATGGGAGTAGTTGTGGCCGATGGCGACAGAGACACTGGCACCGATTTTGATGCTGATGGTGGTCTTGGCCTTCGCGAGGATCGCCCCGGCCGACCACTCCCCGCTGGCTGAAAATTCGGCAGAGATGGTGCCAGTTTTGGTGACGGACACGGACATGGTGCCGCCCGGACCGTCCTTGTACTTGGTGCCGTTCCACCAAGAAGGAACGTGGTATGCCTTCTTCGACGTGATGGTGTACCACGTGGACGGCTGGTCACACATGGACGGCGCCTTGTCGGAGAGTGGCTGATCGGTGGCGTCCTCCCAGACCTGTCTGTCGTTGATGTCCGTCGTTTGGTCAGCGGATATCGCGCTGTTGTCGCCTGTCGGCAATTCATCAGCGGAAGCAGTACCCGCAGTCACGAAGCAGAAAAGCAGAGCAGTGGCAGCGCCGGTCGCAGCGCGCCGTGAACCGATGCCCATGTGACACCTTTCCGGTGGACCGCCCCCGTGGCGATCGAGCATTTGGACACTACGGTCAGGGCATGTACTGGACAATCAAATGATCAATGTTCTGAGGAGAACTTGAGAATTCGATGTGGTGTGGTCGGGAAGTGGGCAGCTCAAAGCCAGGTCGGTGGAGCTGCTTTGGCGCGAGTGATCATGGTCTCGTAAGCATTCCCGCGTCGGGCAATCTGGGGACCTGTCCGGTAAAGCACGACGTTGGGGCCGTGATCTGCGAGGCTCGCGCCAAAGTGGCTGCCTAAAGCCGTGGAGCCGACCGCCCCAGCCACGTCGTACCTCCTTCTACGGCAAGCGGTTGATTGCTGTGCGCGCGGCACGGGCGTCGGCTGGGCTGGAGCCGGGCGGCGACAGGAGCGCAAGGCCGGCCGGGGGCCGGGCTGCGCGCGGGGAGCGGAGCGAGCCGCCTTGAACCAGTTGAGTTGGCTGCGCTGCGTCGCAGGGACATCGACCTGGCCGGCCGCCTGGTCGTGGTCCGCCGGGCGCAAGCCGAGTTGCAGGACGGGCGGCTCTTCGACAAGGCGCCCAAGTCGGCTGCCGGGGTGCGCACGGTCTCCTTCCCCGGTGAGCTGGTCGACGAGATCACGCGTCACCTGGAGCACTACGCCGCCGCAGGACAGGACGGGCATGTGTGCGTCGGGCCGCAGGGTGGGCAGCTTCGGCGGAGCAACTTCCGGGACGACTGGGTCAAGGCGCGGAAGGATGCAGGCGTCACGGCCGAGCTGCACTTCCACGACCTGAGGCATACGGGCAACACGCTGGCCTCCACGGCCGGGGCCAGCACCAGGGAGCTGATGACGAGGATGGGCCACAGCAGCTCGCGGGTCGCGCTGATCTATCAGCACATGACCAGCGACCGTGATCGGGCCCCTCGGCGCGATGATCCGCGACGGTGGGGGAGACCTCTCGGACAACGGCGACAGTCACACGCCTGCAGTGATGCTCACGAAATGGCGCTTCGGGATGGACCGACTTCCGGCATATGAGCTGATTGACTCGTCTGCTCTCAGCGGCGACGACAGGCGGCTCACCGTACGAGTCGGCCATCCGTAGACCTGGGGAAACGGCAGGTACCCACGCGGCACAGCTCTGGAGCGGCCTCTTCGTCCCGAGCGCTCGGCTGGGAGGGGCATTGAGGTCTGGTCGGCTGGTCGGTCGGCCATCGCCGGTTGTTGACGCTCGGCTTGCGGTCGTGGTGCTTGCCGTACTCCACTGCTGTACAGCGGTCACGGGATCAGGAAAGCCGCCCGGCCTCGTAAAGCGCGTCGAAAGCCATCTCGTCGACGGCCGAGACTCGGTCCCGATCGGCGTAGCGGAACCACGCCTTCTCAGCGATCTCCCTCGATGGGGTCAGCTCACCGCGGTGATCGGCGGTGTAACAGATCATCCGGAAGGGGCCGTGATTCGGATGGCCCTCGCCGATCTCGAAAGTGCCGAAGTGCACCATGGAACCGGGGTCGATCGCCGCCTGTAGTTCTTCGTCGATCTCCCGCACCAGGGTCTCGCCGTCGGACTCGCCCGGCTCACGATGACCGCCCGGGAAGTAGAAGCGATCTCTGCCATGACTACGCGTCACCAACACCCGGTCGTCCCGAACCAGGATCCACGCCACCTTCTCCGGCACACCGTTGCCATTCGCCATGGCTCGTGACCGTATCGGAGGGCATCGTTTGCGTCAGCACCGTCCGCACACTGAGCTTGGGAAGCTCAGGTGATCCAGAGGTAGTCGCCGTGCTGACCCGCGGCGGAGCCTGAGCGGCGTCCCATGGGCTGCTTACCGCTTGCCCGGTGTTCCCCGTGGTCCCCCGCACGACCTGGCACGGATCTGGCACGACCCCTCGTCCTGGCCGATCACAGGTCCACCCGAGAGGCGTCCGCCTTGGCGTCGCCACGATGCGGAACGACGTACGCAGGTCGAAAGGGAAGCTCCCGCAGCGTTGCTTCCATGGCCTTGAAGAGGGCGTCGGCATCGGGCCCGTAGGCGTACACCACACCCTCTCCGCCACCGAACTCGTTCCGGTCTACTTCGCCAACCCCGGCGTTCTCAACGACAACGGTCATCGCGCGTTCCGCTTCGTAGATTGCAGCCCGCTCGTCCCGCTCCCCGAACTGGTCCCCGCTCAGGCGGAAATGGGCGATGACGGTCTGCTCGGAAGCGTCGGCTTGAGGCATGTCGAAGAGTGCGTCCATACGCGACACGATCTCACCGGGCAGGTGGCCAGAAACAACCCATCTTGCCGTACGGCCGCCTCACTCAAGCGCTTGGGTCGCCACCCGCAACTGTTCGCTGTAGGGATAAAAGTGAAGGTACGGTCTGGCTCGAGGCGCGCGTCCCCCCAATGGATCACGTGGATGCCGCCCTCCGGGTCGGCCGTGAAAAGGAGGCACACCAGCTTCGTGGAAGCGCCCAGCGCCTCGAAGGTCTCGTGCAGATTCTGGTACTCCTCAGAGACGCGACTGGCGTTTGAGATCCGCGAATGCTGGCTGCCAGGGTCGAGATGCGCAGACCGGCGGGCGGCTGGCGGCCCCCGCCGCACTGCACGTTCAAGTAGAACGCTCCGGACTGGTACGAGGACATGCACGAGCGTCAGTGCAAGGCGCACTTCTCGCGACGCATCGGGATTGAGCGCGGCATCGCTCGCCTTCAGAGCCGCGCTGGAACAGTTCTGTCAGCCAACCTGTAGCTGACTGCCTCTCTGTGCCCGCGGCGGCCCCGAGCCGCTGCGTCGCCCCCTCCGATACGGATCACCAGGAGTCGACGAAGGTCCGGTCCACGATGGGCGAGTGGGGGAAGATCTCGTACGACGCGTGAGGCGGAGGAGGAGCGGGCGGCCGGCGGCCCGGTCCGCGGGTGCGTGGGTCAGGCGTCCATGTGGAACTTGTCGATGTCCCAGTGCTGGTTGCCCCGCTCGGTGAAGACCAGGACGTTCAGCCGACCGCTGTTGAAGTTGAAGTCACAGGTCTTGGACTTGCCCTTGCCGCCCACCTTGCACACGCGGACGTTGTCTGAGGCGGGCCCGAAGAGACTGACGGCGAAGGTGCGGCCGTCCGCCTTGAGGTCCTTAACCGTGACAGTGTCGGTGGCAGGGTTGTACGACATGGAGCCCTGGGCGTACTGCTCGCTGACATTGTGAGGGGTGGCCGAACTCGTGCCCGCGCCGATAGTGAAGGCGAGGCCGAGGCCGGCGACGGCGGAAACGGGGGCGGTGATCAGTGCCCGGCGGATGGACTTATGCATGCGCGTTGCTCTCTCCATTTGAATGACCGCGAAACAGTGGTCTCTGCGCAAATGCTAATCGCTCGGGGTGACTTGGCCGCCTGGGGGCGTCCCGAAGGCATGCATCACACCGTCCAGTTACCGAGCCTGACACCTCATCACCAAGAAGGCGTCGCGCGGTGACAGCTCGCCTCCTGCTTTCCGCCCTGGCTACGCCCGCGTCTCTCCCAGCGCGACAGTCCTGGGCATGCCGATCTCGGCGTGGTCGAACCCGGTGTGCTGATGCCCGAGGCAGTCGAGCCCTGCCCATGCCGGGTCCTCGCCGAAGACGAGCTGCAGCTCGACCTTCCAGTACTCCGGCTGCCGGTCGGGGGCATCACGGTCGTCGGCACCGTTGACCGCAAGCAGTCGCCCAAAGGACATCGAAGGCTGGTCGTCGTTCCAGCCCCACCTGCCCCGTTCGACGATGAAGCCGTCACCGTCGTTCTCAAGACTCTCGATCCCTTCGACCTCGACCTGGAGGAACTCACCGAAGGCATCCCAGGCGGCGTCGACGTCGCGTACAGACTCGGGCTCGACCGCACGCTGTCTCAAAATGCGCGCGAATACATCCACGCTGGATCTTCACGGAATGGGCGTGCGGGATGCTAGCGCGATGCTCCAAGTGGCTCAGGGCTTACCCCAGGAGCGCTGACGCTGGAAGCAGATTTTGAGATCTGGCCTCATCCTTATCAGGTCGATCATCGCGAGCTCCAGGCACTGGATCTTGGCCGCCATGCGGCGTGGGAGGTGTCGCCAGGGTTCGCCCTGACCCACCTTCGTTCGCCGCTGTTGGTGTCAGCCGCTGGGGTCAGACATCAGCGGCCCACTTGACGTTCGTCCTAGACAGGGATTAGGGGCGGCACTCAGTCGCCGCCGCCGGCACGACGAGCCTTGGCGAATGCTCCGCCCCGGACCAGAAGCACCGCACCGAGCGCGACGAGCCCCAGAGCTAGGGCGGAAAGCACCATCGCCGCTCCGGAAGAGAAGCCGAGGAGTTTGGGTCCTCCGTCCAGGACGGGGCCGCCAGCCATCGCAATCCAACCCCAACCAGCCCTCGGCGACGGCGCATACGCCGCGGTTCCCCGGCCGTTCAAAGTCAACACGCCCAGAACTAGGAGAACGCAGCCGGAACCCAACACGATCCACGCAGACATGGCACCCCTCCGTTGGGAAGGCTGCTGCACGGGCGGAACGGCTTTGATCTGTGGCCTGGCGGTGCCGTAGAGCACCAGTTTGGAGGATCGCGTAACCGGATGCGGGCTGAGCTGGCGAGACGCTGAGCTGCGGGTTCTCGGGGGACTCGCCGAGGATCCCCGCTGGTTGTTGTTCGACCGGGCACGCAGAGGGCACGTGTGCCCCTCTGCCGCACTCTGGCCGCCAGATGGCGAGACCCCTGTTGCGCGCTCACGCGGGCTGCGGGCGGCCCGTACTGCCCCGTAGTCTCGGTTCCGACCACTCGGCAAGAACGGGGGAGTTCACGGGATGGCGAAGCCGGTACGCGCAGCACTGGGGGAAGTCTGGCTCAACTGCCAGGTCTGCCAAGGGGATTTGTTCCGAGAGCGGCGTGTCCTGCTCAACAGCGCCGGCATGGAGTTCATGCTCGGAAAGTTGGCATGGGCCGACGAGAACGCCACGGGCCTGATCTGCTGGCGGTGCGGCTACGTCCACTTGTTCGTCAACAAGGACATCAAGCTCTACCGAGCGGACAAGTAACGGAGTTCGCGAAATCGGGTGGGGCTGACCTGAGGTGGTGACGTGCGTGTGTTCAGCACACTCGCTGTCGTCCTCCGTGGGTCCCTGCTGCCACGAGACCACGCGGTCGGCGAAGCCTGACTGGTCGAGTCGAGTCGCCGGCCGACCTGTGCGACGCTCGATGCGAACTATGGGCACGAAGGTCGCTAGGGTCTGTCGGGCGTTCCATCAAGATCAGCAGAAGCACCCAAGACATCTCCACGAGGGGCTTTCCGCGGCGTGCGCGGTCGATGGCGTCAACGGCGAATAGGACGACCAAGACCAGAATGACAGATCGTTTGGCCCAGCCCATGAGGCTGCTTCGATCAGGCCATGAGGCTGCTTCGATCAGGGTTTTGCATGGTCGTCCTCTCGTGGGCTGCACCGTGTCGCGCGGGCGGCGCCGCTGATTCTCTCCCTCACCCACCACTCACCCCAGCTCCCATCCCGTCTGCCGTCGACCCACCCGTGGAGCGGGCGTGGTTCCTGGCGTCCGGGTGGAGCGCGCCCCGACGGGGAGAGATCATCGGCCTCCGCTGGTCCGATCTCGACCTCGACAATCGTGTCCTGTACGTCCGTAGCAGACGCAGCGCCGCCGTGGCGTCCTGTACGACGACGATCCGAAGAGCCGCCGTCGTCGCGCCGTACCGCTGCCCGCGCTCTGCATCGCCCCGCTGCGCTGGCACCGGATGCGGCAGTCCGCCGCACGCGCCAAGGCGGGGGAGAAGTGGCAGGCGTCCGGCTACGTCTTCACCACCCGCACCGGTCGCCAGGTCGAGCCGCGGAACGTCTACCGCTCCTTCACCCGCATCGCCGACTCCGCCGGCATCCGCATCGTCCGGCTGCACGACGCCCGGCACGGCACCGCCACCCTCCTCACAGCGGCCGGAGTCGCGCCCCGCGTCGTGATGGAGATCCTCGGGCACAGTCAGATCGGCATCACCATGGATGTCTGCACGCACGTTGTGCAGGACGCGCAGCGCGAGGCGATGAGTCACATGGATCGGCTGCTCAGGAGGCGTCCCGGTCGTCAGTGACCGTGCTCGTTGATGCCAGCGGTGGATGTCAAAGGCCCCGGACCATGATCGGTCCGGGGCCTTTGCCCTTGTGCCCCCGGCAGGATTCGAACCTGCGACACCCGCTTTAGGAGTTTTCCCTGAGCGGGGCTGTGACCTGCGCAAACGTGCGCTGCAGGGCGGCTGGTCTGGGAAAACACCCCTCCGTGGTTCTCACGTGTTCACGGGGTTTCCCGGCCTCATGTGTGCTGAATCCGTTCTGGTGGCTGCCCGGAAGGCGTCCTCTGGCAGCCCGCCCTATGCGGCAGTGCGAGAAGTCCTACCACGGCTCCGCTGTTTCGAACTGATGCCAGTTATTCGCGCAGGCGGGCTGGCGCGCGGCTTCGTCGAGGGCAGATCGTCACGGAGGAGTGGGCTACCGCCAGCTGCCCTGTGGCGGGTGCTCTGGCATGTGGGTGGGGAAGGTGAGTCGCCTGTTCGCGGCTTTGGCCAGCCAGTCCGCCCACCTGCCGATGAAGTCGTCGAGTTCCGCGACGTCCAATGGGTTGAATGGCCACGCCACCTGGCGTACGTCCATGCCAGGGCCCAGCGCGGCCCGGGCTTCCGCGTCCGGCAGGAGAGCAAAGGGCTCGACAATGGCGCGCTCCGCCAGCAGGGGGCTGATCATGAATGCCGTCTCGAACCAGCGGTACTGCTCGGCGACCTGAGCGTCGCAATACCACAGCGAGTGGCTGCGCCCCTGGTAGCCCTGTTGGTTGTCGGGGAGGCGTAGGGACATCGTGGCGTAGGCGATGACGTCGAAGGGCGGTGCCGAGCCGACTCGCCACACCTCCGGCGCTGCCGCGTGGGTGGCGGACAGGTGCAGCGTGGCGTGGCCCAGCTTGAAGATCCAACCTCCGTCGTCTCCCTGCCGGACCTCACCCGTGGGGGCCGCTCCCGTGAGGGCCATGAGGCACGTCTCGGAGATTCGCGACAGGGCGCTCTTCGCAGCGTCGAACAGATCCTGGCGGCGTTCTTGTTCGGTGCGGTGCTGGGACAGGCGCCTCCCGTCCTCGGCTCTCCGGGTCGCCTCGTTGCGATTCGCCTCCGCCAGCGCGGCCAGCCCACCCGAGAGTGGGGCTTGCATGAGGCGATCCAGCCGGGCCAGCACGTTATTGGGGGTCGGTCGGGCTTGCGGAGCCTTGTACAGACTCTCCTCTACGAGCGCGGCGAGGGCAGCCGGGACGGCCACGAGGCGAGGTGGGGCGGAGTGGAGGTGCTGGTCCTGAAAGTCGGGGCCCGGGAACGGGACGGTGCCGGTGATCATTTCGTAGGCGGTGATGCCTAGAGAGTAGATGTCGGAGGCGATGGTGGCCCGCTGAAGCCTCCACCGCTCGGGGGCGACGTAGGGGCTGGTGCCGTTGAGTTTCCAGGTGTGGGTTGCGGTTGCGGCGTCGGCGTAACGTGCGAGGCCGAAGTCCGCGAGGCACCAGTGCCCATCGAGTAGAAGGACGTTCTCCGGTTTGAGGTCTCGATGCACGACCTCGCCGTCCAGGTCGGCCAGCGCCACGGCGATGTCCTGCAGAACCTTGACGGCTTCCTCCAGCGGGAGCACGCCACCGGACTCCATCAGGTGCTGGCGCAGCGACTTATCCGCCCGGGGCATGACGAGCGCCCAGTCGTCCCCGTGATCACCGCTGTCGATGATCGGAACGACGTTGCACACGCCCTCGCCGGAGAACAGCAGCTCGCGTTCGGCACCGGGGCTCTTGGGGATCAGCTTCACCACTGCTGGCTCGCCGTTCGCAGAGCGGGCCTCGAAGACGCGGCCGAATCCGCCCTCCCCAAGCGGGTCTCCCAGCTCCCACTCCTGTTCCAGCCTCAACTTGTCCACCGCACGCCTCTTCATCGTGAGTTGCTCACCACGGGTGCCGCTGCACCCGGCATCATCATGCCGGACAGCACCGACGACCCGTCCCTGAACAGCAGATCAGCCCCGCAAACACTGATCAGCGGCGCACACATCGGCGAACCAGATCACCTGAGACGGGGACCAGACCAACGGAGACCGGACATGTGTCTTGGCAGGACCCGACCTTCGATACTCGCTGTCTCGTCTCACCGAAGGTTGAGCGTTCTCACCGAACTTTGACCGCCTTGCGTGCCGACTGAGCCAGGCGTACCGCGCAGGTCGGAGTTTGGTCACCACCGACGGCCCGCAGGTCAAAAGTTCGCCCAACTTGCCATCTGACACGGCTCCGTTGTCATCGTGCGATACCTCAAATCGGCCTGCGAGTAGCACAATTGGTTGCTAGTTCACCTAACCTAGTGAAACTCCGCCGTACTAGTTCGGCATTGCGCGGGCGCGGGTGGCAGATTCCGTGGTGCACGTCGGTGGCTCATCACCGGCGTCCGCCTCATGCCGCCGTCGGCGGAGCAGGAGCAAGCTGCGAAACGTCCAGACGCCACCGAGGCGTTGTTGGGGCTGATCGTTCTTCGGGCGTTGGCAGGTGGGCCGTACGGGGCGAGGAGCGCCGCCCACTCTCCTGCAGGGTGTCGGCCCGTTCCTCGTCGGCACGAGGCTTCGGTGCTCGGGCGCGTGACACGCTCCCGAGAGACGGGAGCTTCTGTGTTCGCCCGGCACGCCCGGGTGGAAGGACGACACCATGGTCGCGAAACGACGCGACGGCACTTTCCCGCACATCGGCACCGACACCTGGGGCCGGAACCTCGCGGACGCCATCGAGAACACCTGCGCGGAACACGGGGTCGTGCCCCCTCCTCGGCAGGCGATCACCGAGGGGCTGGCCACCGCTCTCCCGGATACCGAAATCAAGGGACTGATCGCCAGCCGGAACAACAAGAAGGTGCTCAAGCCCTCGGCCTTCCGTCTCGTGCAGGCCGGCGACGAGCAGGTACTCCTGCTGATGTGTGACGTCCATGGCGCTGCCGTGGTCCCGTGGGATCTCAACGACCGCACCGTCAACTGCTGGTCGCCGCCCGTTGCTGAGGCCAGCCAGCGTGTCAAGGAGCTCATCGTCGCCGAGCTGGAGCTGCACGAGGCCAGGAAGACCGAGAAGACCGTTGAGAAAGAACGGGAGAGCTGCCGCCGCGCGGCCGGTGACGACACGTACGCCGCGCAGGCCCTGGCGGCGGCCACGCAGAAGCACCAGGACGCCGAGCGCCGGGTGGGGGAACTCGAAGGCGAGCGCCAGGCCCTCCTCACCGCCCTCGGTGGCCGGCGGCCGCGGCCTGTGGTCCGGGCGGCGGAGGAGGATGGGGAGCCGAAGGCGGCGCTCGCTCTCGCTGAGCAGCCGTACGAGGTGGCCGTCCACATGCAGCGGTACGCCGCCGAGAGTCTGGAGCGTGCCGGCAAGACCCGCGGCTACGACCTGGCTGAGTCTCTCGTGGACGCGGGTCAGCTCTCCAAGGGCATGAACGTCCTGCAGCAGTGGCAGATCACCCGTCCCGACGGCACGGTGTCGAAGCTGTGGCGGCTGGCCGCCGTGACCGGGAACAACCGCGCACTGGCCCGTCTCAACATCTTCCGTGTGCGTCCGGAACACCTGGTCACGGGGATGCCCCAGTCCCTCCTGCCCATGCCGAAGGGCAAGAAGGCCGATCCCGAGCTGCTGCTGCTGGGCCAGCGGGAGATCCTGAACCGGTTGTCCGACCGGCTCAACGAGGCCGCCGCCAAGCCGGAGACGGAGGCGACCGACCCGTCGGTCCGGGCCGGGAAGATCGCCACGGTCTCCGCGGAGATCGTGATCGGCTGCACCAAGCCGGCGGCGCTGGAACACGTCCTGCGGACGTTGAACGTCAACGACCACCTGCGCGGCATCCAGCCCTACGACGAGGATGCGCGTCTGATTGCCCTGTTCGCGACGCTCGTCGACGCATACGCCAGGGAATCGCACCTCGCGGAAGCGCTCGCCGAGGCGTTCCCCGACGCGCGCGGCGCGGACCTCCTCGACCTGGTCGGGGTGCGTGATGCGCTGACCGCCAACGGACCGCTCGACCCGCTCGTGCCGCTCGTGCCCGCGGGCGATGACGTCTCCCCCACCGTGCTCCGTGATATCGCGGTGCGCGCCATCACCGCACTCGTGTTCCCCGAGATCCCGCCCGAGGCCCCGAAGCGGACGAACGCACGCACCGTCCGCGACACGGGGCGCTTCTGGCCGATCGTCAGGGGAACGCTGCAGGAGCCGGCGTGGAGCCAGACCAAGGCGAAGACAGCAGAGGCACGCACCCGCCTCTGGTCCGCCGCCATCGCCCAGCTGTTCCTGCACCGGGGCAACATCCTCTCCGCCCTCGGCTTCTTCGGCGTCCCGGAGACCGCCAAGGGCGCCGGACAGGACCCGCGGTCGCTCAAGGCGCTCCTCCTCGGGGCAGAGGCCGGCGACACGGCCGCTTGGGCCGCCCTCGTCCAGCGCATGGCGCCGGCGCTGATCCACGCTCCGCAGCCGTTCATCACCGCTGGCCAGGGCAGCGAGGCGGGCGACGGACGCAAGGGTGTGCGGCGCACCCCTAAGAGTGCCCTCGCCGCCCTCACTCTGGCGTACACGGCAACCAGCGCCCCGAACATCAGCCGGGCACTCCTCCTCGCGTTCGCGAGGGCCGTGCTGGAGCACCCGGACGCGACGCAGCCGCCCGAGGCGGGCGGCGGTGAGCCTCTGGTCTGCTACGGGGAGCGGCACTGGGTGGATGGCCGGACGCCGATCACCGCGGGGATGGTGATCGCTCCTGACACCGAGGGCCGGCCCACACACTACGTCGCCGACAAGGCTTGGTTCGACGAGACGTTCCCCGTGGAGCTCAGCCGCCCGGTCCCAGGCAGCCCCGGAAGCACCACCACGTCCCCCACGGCAGGGACCAGCACGGATCCCACTGCCACCGTGAACGGCGCTCCGCCAGCCAACCCGCACGACCAGCTGGCCACGCTGCGCCGCGAGCTGCCCGCCCGTGTGGAACTCGTCGAGAGCGGCTACCAGCAGGCCGTGGACTCCGCCCACACCCTGATGACGGATTTCGAAGAGGCGCACCGCCTGCGAGTCCAGCTCGGAGAGGACGCACTCCCGGCCGAGCAGCGGATCGAGTGGATGGAGAAGCTGACGAAGGCCCGGGCCGCGGCCCAGGCCAGCGTGACGACGCTCGAACAAGTGGAAGCGCTGATCCTTCAGGTCTGACCGGCGCGGTAGCACCCGAGACCGGCATGTGCCAGCGGGCTCCTCAAGGCAGTTGAGGAGTCCACCTCGCCAGCCGCGTGACCGGGCGGTCACGCGGCTGGTTCAGCACGTGCCGAGAGCGGACAGACCCGACCGAGGCAGTCAAAGTTCGGTGAGAACGCTCAACCTTCGGTGAGACGGGACACTCGCCTTAGGAGTTTCCCTTGGGCGGGGCTGTGACCTGCGGAAATGTTGACTGCGGTGCGTCTGGCCTGGGAAAACACCCTCCGTAGTTCTCACGTGTTCGCGGGGTTTCCCAGCTGCATGTGTGCTGAATCCGCTTCGCAAGGACGTCTGTACAGCAGAGCGATCGGTCACCGGGATGGCACGGCACATAGTTCCGGCGAACGCCTCTCGTGGGCTGCGACTTTGGCCGACGATGGGATCGCAGGTGTCGAGCGCGAGTAATTGGTACGGGGACAGGGGGCGTTGTGCGCGTTGATCTGCGTATGGAACACGGTGCGAGTGACTTGCGCTCACTCCACACTTGGCTACGGAGTGACGCGGGTGTGCGCAGATCGGCCACCCTGGAGTTGCAGGGGGCATCACTCCAGCCGGGGCAGATGGGATCCGCTGTCGAGGTGATCAAGCTGGTGACCGAGAACGGGTGGAGTGCGGCCTCGTTCGTGATGGCCGTCGTGGCGTGGAAGCGGACGCGGCCGCAAAATCCCCAGATCACGATCAGCCGCGACGACACCACCGTCTCGCTCACGAACTGCAGCGACGAGGAAGTGGAGCGCGTGATCCGCATCCTGAGTGAGAGGCAGGGCGGGGAGGGGCAGGGCGAGTGACTGTGCTGCCCGACCCAGGAGCATCACGAGCCGTCCTGATTGGCTCCAGTCGATTTGATCACCTGGAGCAGCTTCCGGCTGTCGCCAACAACCTCACCGCGCTTGCCGAGGCACTCTGTCTCCCCACTTCCTGGAGCCTGCCGCCGCAGAACTGTGTGGTCGTGTCGAACCCGGTATCCAACGATGAAGTGATGGCTGAGCTCAGATCCGCTGCCAAGCAGGCCCGCGACACTCTGCTCGTTTACTACGCAGGACACGGGTTGATCGACCTGCAGAACGCCTTGCAGCTTGCGTTGCCCAAGTCCCATCAGCGGCGAGTGGAGTCGGGGCTTCCCTACGACTATGTGCGCCAAGCGGTTCTGGACGGTCCGGCAGAACGGCAGGTGATCGTGTTGGACTGTTGCTTCGGCGGCCTGGCACTTGGGGCGATGGCCGGCACGCCGGAACTGGTAGATCAAGCATCTGTGGAGGGAAGTTACCTCTTGGCTGCAGCGTCGGAGACGAGTTACGCCCTGGCGCCGCCCGGCGAGACCTACACGGCCTTCACCGGAGAGTTGCTGGAAGTCCTTCGTACAGGCATGGCTGGTGGGCCGGAGCTGCTGGAGCTCGATGCCGTATACCGGCACCTGCGCCTCGCGCTTGGAGCTAAGCAGCGCCCCATGCCGCAGGCTCGCAATAGGAACACCAGCGCTCGACTGGCGCTCGGACGGAATCGAGCCTTCCTGCCTGGACCTTCAGTAGCCACCTCGGACAGCCTGGACTTGGCCAGCCGCACTTGGCCTGCGCCGGAGGGCATCCGCACCGTCCAAGGGTTCATCGCCAGACTTCAGAATGTTCGTCAGACGTCCGGGTTGACACAGAAGGCGGTTAGCCAACGGTCGGGTGGGCGGATTTCGGAAGGCAGTGTCAGCAATCTGCTCACTCGCGAGACCCTGCCCAGGACATGGACGGCTATACCGACCTTCCTGTCTGCCTGTGGTGTGCCCGACGAACAGGTGGAGCAATGGCACGCAGCCTGGACGAGACTTCGGGTGGAGCAATCGAGCACCACTGCTGCTGTGCAGCCGCCGAAACGCCAGATTACGAAGCCTGCTGTAGGAGGCGCCTGGCGGAGGCTGACCGGCCGTATCGGGAGACCAAAGTCGCGTTGAGCTTCGGTGCCTACGGAACCCGGGAAACCTCCGCAGTTGGACTTGGCTTCTGGGGTGTTGTATCGGACTTGTCCGAGTCGCTTCCGAAAATCGTGTTCCAGAGGGCGACGACCACGATCACTGCAGCCACGATGGCCCACGTTGACGGCTTCTTCCCCCGCCGCGAGACCGCTGTGGGCCTGACGTACGTGGCTGCGCGGTAATGCCCCTTGCGGTACTGCGCCATCGTTCACCCTCCCCCGAGGTCAACCTGGACGAGCTGCTCGTCCTGCCGAGCAGTGTGACAGTGCACCGGGGTGGTTTGAAGGTGAGTTGAAACCACGCGGCTGGATTTCATTCACCGCATGTGGCCTCCGCCGAGGCACTTGGCCACCTACGGGACCCATAGTGACGGACAGGAGGTGTCTGAACCTCGCAGGCGTCCTGTGCCGACGGAGTCTTCCTCCACCTCGTCCACACCGCGTACGACACCGAAGGACGAGCCGATGTGGGCTACTGGGAGGGCGCCGTCCAATCAGGGGGCAGACCTTAACGGGGCACGGTAACTGCCATGAGTTTGCCGTCCCCAAGGTGGAGCCAGCCCCGGCCAGGAGTGAGAGGGCGGCCGACAATGGAGTCTCCCGTCTTGATGCCGATCCAATCACCGGCGCGCCGCTCCTGAGGAGACAGCAGGAGGCCACGGTGGGCTCTCTTCGCTTTGCCCAGCCAGGGGTAGCTCGGCCCGAGCTTGTCTTCATCGCCGGCCAAGACCAGCGCTGTACCCTCGTCGAACCCGTGCTCTAGCAAGTTCCGCAGCACACGCTGGGCATCGCACTCGCCCAAGACCTCCGCGTCGTCCATCACGACAACGACCGGTTCCTCAGCGGACGCCACTGACAGGGCCTCCTCAAGTTCGTCGTGCCCGATGTCGCCCTGATCGAAGCAAGCAACCACGCCGTCCTGATCGGCCAATTCCCGTAGAGGTGACGGCCTGGGCGTGGCTAAGACGACCTGGGCGCCAGATGCGAGGAGAGAACGTGCGATGTTCACCAGTGCCGTGGAGCGACCTGACTTCGCGGGCCCGGCCACAACGAACGCGGGAGCAGTGCCGGAGGCCAGATCAGGGCCATATGCGGCCAGGTTGTCGCCCCCGACACCCGCCAGTGCCCACAACCTCGGTGCCGCCGGATCACGCATGGTCCACGCTTCATCGAAGCTGATGTCGGACGGCAATGAGGCAGAGCGTTTCTGCGCTTCCAACGCTTCATGGGCTGCGTCCCACAGGCCGAGCAACAGGACGTGATCCTCTTGTGTCAGGGTCGCCATGTGGGAGAACGCGACAAGTGCCTCCCGCTCGGGCAGCTCATCGTGGGTATACCAGCGGATCCACGCATCCGACGAAATTCCGGTCTGCTCCTCCATATCAGTGAAGGACCACTTGCGCTTCAGCCTGTGTTCGTCAAGGCGGCGATGCAGCGTGACCAACTCCAGCCGCGCCGGGGAGCGGTCCACCTCGAACTCTCTGCTCTTCACGCCGTAGAACGTCGCGTTCGCCGGCCGTTGCTCCTCCGCGGCGTCAGCCATCCTGACGAAGCCTTCACTACGGCGAACTACACCGAGGAACACTCTCAATGCGTCCTTGTCGTGCCACAGAGCCTGCGCCGCGTTGAGGATCAGTCCCTTCAATGACTCATGCGCGTAGTTGAACTGCGCAGAGTCTTGGCTGGCGTTGGTCGGTGTCTCCGTGCCGGCTGGTGGCTCTTTTGCTGCCTGCCCACTTGAGGCCCCAGTGTCCTGCTTCGGCGAGCCCTCGGAAGGGGCAGTCGTGTTGTTCACGTCATCGTCTCCGGCGGATCCTGTGGTATCTGCCGGAGGGTGTACTGATGCTTGGGCGACCGTTTCCCTGACGACCTGCTTCCACAGAGCCTTGAAACGATCAACTTCGCCGTCTACGTCGCTGTGTCGAGCGAATTCGGCCAGGACACGGACAATCATCTCAAGGCGGCCCCACGGGGGTAGGTCTGGCCTCTGGAACGTGTCCAACACTGCTTGGTGATTCACGATCCAGTAGTCCTGCGCGTCCTTCCCGACGCGGTCGCGAATAGCGCGGGCTGACGGGAGTCCCGCGTCCAGCCTCAGATCGTGGAGCTCGTCGTTCAGCTTCTTCAGGTCAGGCTGGTCAGCCAGATCGGGCCTCTTCCACGGCTGAGCGACCACTATCTCTGCCCCCTCCTGTGCTTCTGCATCGTTTGCAAATCAGGCGGCTTGGCGCCTGTACTCACGGGCGTCAGGATCTGTCATGAGTGTCATACAGCGGCTGTTCTTGGCCGATGGTGTCAGCGATCGTCTTGAGCCGTCAGGGCCGTCCTGTAAGCACCCAGGCTGGATGCACAACCCAGTCGGTGCCATACGGAAGGTAGATCCTCATGGAACAGATCAGCTTGCGCCTCGTAGTCCTCCTGATAGTCGGAGTCCTTGTCGTCGCCCTGACGCTGCATGCACCCGAAGTCGGCGCGGCCTTGGTGGGAGCCACTGCGGTGGTGGCACTACTCGCCCAACTCATGGGTCCCGAATGACTCTGCTGAGCGGAGAAGCTTGCAGCCATGGGCCACCTCATCTCCCAATCTGTGGTCCGATTCCATGCGGACAGCTCCACCGAACCCAGGGCACATCTGCGGCTTCATGGGACCTGTGGTTTTTGGTCTCAGCTTCGGTGGCGGTGTTCCTCAATGTGGGCCTGATTCAGCCAGTGGGCGATGTTGTTGCTGGTGGTGGTGATGATGGGATGAGCAGGGTCTACGAGGCGTCGTGTGTCTGTGAGCATCCGAGTGAGAATGCCGACGGCTTCCCTGGGGTAGCCAGCGCGTCCGCGCCACATGGCGAGCTTGTCCAGCACCGACAGTGTGGCGACGTGATCAGCGCCAAGGTGGCGTTCGATGTGGGTCAGCAGGGCCTGGTAGGTGTCGCTTGCCGTCAGTGCGTCACCCGTTTCGCCCTGCCAGTGGCCAAGGCTATCGAGGGTCGTCAGGGTTTGGAGGTGGCCAGGGCCCAAAACACGTTCCTGGTCAGGGAGGAGCTCTTGCAGTGCGGCGATGGCTGCCTGGGGTGCTCCTGCAAAACCACGCATGACGGCAAGGCTGTGCCGGGTACTGAGAATCTCTGCGCCTTCTGGCACGATGCGGCGCTGCTGATCACGGAGGACATCCTCCAGTGCTTGAACAGCCTTCTGGGGCTCTCCTGCCCAGCCCAAGCACAGGGCGCGGCTGTGTCGGGAGCTGAGTGTGTCGGGGTGGTGAGGGCCGAGGACTCGGGTTCTATCGGCGATGACGGCGGCGAGGTTCTCAGATGCGGTGGCCGGATCGGTTCTTGCCTGCAAACGGGCGAGGTTGTGGCGCGCGGTGAGCAGCTCGGGATGGTCTGGGCCCAGGATCTCACCCATGTCGGGGATCAGCGCCTGATATCCGTCTATGGCCTTATCCGTCTCGCCCGCTTCTCCCTGCCAACGGGCAAGGCTCTGCCTGGTGGTCAGGGCGCGCAGGTGCCGGGGTCCGAGCGCTCGTGTCTGGTCGGGTAGCAGCGCCTCGAGCAAGCTGACGGCCTCGGCAGCGTTGCCTGCCTCACCCAGCCAGCGGGCCAGGTTGTGGCGGGCGGTCAGGGTGCCTTCGGCATCGGCACCGAACTCTTCTTCCATGACTGGAATCAGCTCGCGGTAAGACGCAGCAGCTCCTGCTGCGTCACCAGCGACGCCCTTCCAGTAAGAAAGGTTGTGGAGGGTGGAGAGTATCTCCCCACGGTCCGCTCCGTTGCGCTGCCGGACAGCGAGAATCTCTGTCAGGGCGGCGATAGTGCCATGTGTGTCGCCCGTCTCACCCCGCTCGAGTGCAAGGTTGTGACGAGTTACGAGGGTCTCGGGGGCCTCGTAGCCGAACAACCGGAGGTGGTCTGCCTCAAGGCTTTCCAGGGTCTGGACTGCTCCGGCATGATCGCCGGCTCGGCTTTGCCAGCGGGACAGCTCGCTGCGGGCGACAAGGGTGTGCGGGTGGTCGGCCCCAAGGTGTTGGTGGGAGAGGGAGCGGAGTGTGTCGAAATGGGCGCGTGCCCAGAAGATGTCGCCTGATTCACCCGCACTCGTGCCCAGCCGGAATAGAAGGGTGTATGCGGTGTCGTCCTGCCACAGGGGGTGGCTCTCGCCGTCCTGATCGTGGGTGGCCAGCGAGCGGGCGCTGGCCCGCAGCCGCTGTGCGTGGTCCTGGTCGTGCGCAGTGTCGGGCCAGATATCAAGCAGGGCGTGGGCAGCCGCCGGCAGGACGGTGTTCCTGCGCTGTGTCCGGATGTCGGGCGAGGAACCAGGAGGTTGCTGCTCGCGTACGGCACGCTGGATGAGCTGGTGCACGCGGACCAGCCATGAGTCGTCACAGCCCTCGCCCGGGGTGTGATCGATGAGGTGGAGCCGGTCCAGCGTTGCCAAGGTGTGCTCGGCCGCGAGCTCGTCGACGGGTCGGTCTGTTCTGCTGCGCTCGGTCAGCCAAGCGCGGGCGGCCCCGCTGGTGAACAGCGGGGCGGGAATGCCAGTTGTCCCGTCGAGGACGGCCGCCAGTTCCAGCATGGGGCGAGCCAGCGCGCCGGTGTGCTGGTCGGCCTGGTCGACGGAGATGTCCCACAGCGCTGCCAGTGAGCTTGCCGTAGCACTGCCGCGCACAGCAGGGATCAGTCGTTCAAGGGTGAGCCGGCGGTCCGCGAGCAGGCTTCGGTAGCGGGCGATGCTGCACGAGGCGTTGTAGTCGAGGTATGCGCCGGCCCGCGACAGCGCCAGGGGAAGATGACCAAGGTCATCGGCGAGCCCCGCCAGATCCGCGTCGGCATCGGCGGGCACGGCCCGCTGCAGCGTGTTGCGCAGGTGGGTAAGGGATTCCTCGGCCGTGAAGACGCCAACCGAAAGGAACGGGTGTCCACTTGCCGTGACGAAATCTCTTTCGCGGCTTCGCGTGGTGACGATGACCCTCCCACGGCCAGCGGTGCGTCGAGGCACCCACAATCCCTCAAGTGCACCGGGGGAGTGCACGTCGTCGAGGACGATGAGCCAGCTGAGTTCGGTGACACGGAGCCAGTTGAGGAATTGCTCAGCGGCATACGTGGTGTTCTCACCGCCGGGCACCAGCTCAAGAGCACGGGCTGCCTGAGCGTAGGCACCGGTCACGGCAGGCGTGTTGTTCGCCGTCACCCACATCAGCATGTCCACTCCACCGCCTGCCACGTAAGCGGTACGGCGGCAGTAGTCGGCGGCCAGGCTGGTTTTGCCGACGCCTCCGGCTCCTGTGACCACGCACCCCCTGACAACTGCGCTGGCTGCGTCCCCGATGTCACTGTCCTCGGGGTCATCCAGAGCGCGTGCCAGGGCATCGCGATGTTCCCGCTCGACGAGCACATCGGCAGGTTCAGGGACCAGACCTATGCGTAACGGCTTTGCGCTGCTGGGCGTAACGCCAAGCGGCTTCTGCGTGCGTGGCCCGGACGCCGCAGTGTCGCGGCGGGCTGTGGTCCTGCTTTGCTCGGCCGCTCGGCGTAGATTCTCCCACCGAGCACGGGACTGTGGCCCGGGCCTCGAACCAGCGCGGCTATCGAGGAGTTCGGTCAGGAAGGCGAAAGGCGCCCCGGCCCGCGGAACACTCTGAGCGCTGAACCACGCGCTGAGAGTGCTCTTGGTCAGGGTGACGGGAGGGGACTGCCGCTTGGCCAGCTGGATGATCTGACCGAACGTAAGCCCGGATGCCCGCCGAATTGCCCCCAGCTCCTCGGCCAGGCGTGAGGCTGCCGCCGGGACGTCCACCATGCCGTTCCCCCGTTCGTTCCGAACCTTCTACGAACCCTATTCCTTGCCTGTCTGACCACCACATACCTGTATTCCGGCGGGAGTTACTTCTCGCCGAACCCCGATCCGAACAGGTCAGGTGACGTGTGACCGATCGCTTGGTTGGTCAAGTCCACGGATTGGACAGACAATGCGCATTCTCTGTCGTAAAGCGCGGTACGTCTGGCGAACGCCGAGGCTGCGGCGGCGGATCGCCGCGCTCGTTGTGCGGTGGATTGTCGGTGCCGCGCTGCGGACACTGGCGAGCCTTTTGTGGGGGTGGTGGACCAGCTAGTGACGGACTTCGGGGCCGGGTTGGTCGTCGCCACCAGGGACGGCGCGGGTGGGGTCTGATCCAGCCGCGGCCCCGGTGTCCACCGAATCGCTGCGAAGAGAACTGGCGATCGACGTGGACAACGGAGCCGTACTGGGTGCCCGTCAGCGTGAGGCGCCCTCCGGCCACAGCACCCGAACGGGCACGCCGTTCCGCTCGGCGTAGGCCACGACGTCCGCCGTGCCGCCGTACCCCCATGCCGGCTTCCCGTCCCATACGGCGACCAGCTCGTCAGCGAGCCCGACGAGGATCTCAGAGCCGGTCATGTGCGCTTCGGAGTCGGATGGGGTCATGCCGGTCTCGTGCACGTCGCTTGCTCGGGACTTCAGCGCGTCGTAGGTGGAGTGGTGCCACTCCGGCAGGCTGTCGCGGTACTCGGTGGCCGGGACGACGACCTCACGGCGTCCGCCGGCGGACAGCACGACCTCGGCGAACTATGTGTCGGGGCCGTCGGCGATGCACGAGATACCCACCAGTTCCGCCGCGTCGTGCCCGCTCACCGCATCGGCCAGGAGTGTCCGCACGCGCTTCTCAACCTCTGTGCTCAGTCCGCGGTGACCGGTGATCCCCACCCGCATGTCTGTCCTCCTACAGGTAGACGCCGTGCAACCGCTCGTAGAACTCGCGCACCACCTTGGGCGGTGAGCTGGTGGTCAGCGACCGGCGCACGGCACGCGCCCTCTCCACGATCCGGCCGGAACGGTAGCGGAGTCCGGATTCCAGCGCGCGGGAGTGGCTTCAGGTGAAGGCGAGAGCGCGGAAGGCGTTGCGAACGTCGGTCAAGGGCTGGCGGTCGCGGGTGTAGTAGAGCTTGTTGGTCAGTAGGACTGCCCAGCGCCCCTGTTGGGGCGAGATCCACATGCCGGTGCCGGTGAAGCCGTAGTGGACCCAGATGTCGTCATCGGGGTGGGTGCCAGGGGCGGGGTGCCAGAACAAGCCGCGCACGGGTTCGAGGGTGCCGGTCTGGACGGTCAGTGACTGCCTGGTCCAGGCGGGGCCGAATCCGGCTCGCCCCAGGCTGGTTGAGGTGTCCAGCATGTGGCGCAGGAAGAGGGCGAGGTCGTCGAGGACGGTGAAGGCGCCGGCGATCCCGCACACTCCGCCCAGGAGCCGGGCGGAGAAGTCGTGGGCGACACCCTTGAGGTGAGTGTCGTTGTCCTGGTCGAGTTCCGTCGGCGCGCAGCGGGCGGCGATCTCGGCGGGCAGCGGCCCGAAGCGTGTGGAGGTCATGCTCAGCGGCTGCCAGATCCGTTCCGTGGCGAGCCGGTCGAGGCGCTGGCCGGAGAGATGTTCGGCGAGGTAACCGAGGATGAGGGCGGCCCGGTCGGTGTACTCGACCGCCTCGCCGGGAGGACGGTGCAGGGCCTCGTGGAGAACGCCGTCGCGCACGTCCTGTGGGTCGGTGCCGTAGAGGTTCTTCAGCTGGGCCCGCAAGGGGACGCCGGCGGTGTGGGTCAGCAGCTGGCGGGCAGTTACGGCCCCGAGTGGGCGGCCGGCGACTTCGGGCCAGATGTCGTTGAGGGGGACGTCGAGGTCGAGCTTGCCTTCCTCCCACAGGGCGCCGATGGAGGACCAGACGGCGAGGACCTTGGTGAGGCTGGCGGCGTCGAAGACGGTGTCGCGCCGCATCGGGGTGTCCGGCTCGTCGGGGTCGAGGACCCCGGTGGTGCCGTGGGCGAGGGGCCCGGCGGCGTTGCCGACGGCCCACACGGCGCCTGGGTAGATCTTGTCGCGGACGCCTTCGTTCAGGAGCTGCTCGATGCGGTTGATGCAATCGGTGCGGTGCGTCATGGTCTCCCTGTTCGCCGTGGGCATCCCGCCGGGCCAGCGTAGTGAGTTGGGGCGGGTAGGACTGGCGGTGCAATGGTGTGTCGGACATCGGCCGCGGCATCGGCGTACTCGCTGTCGGGGCGCCGCCATCAGGGCCGCTCGCCCTCTTCAGACGAGCTGGCGACTGAGGTCGGTCAGCGCCTGGGCGGTCGACGAGAGCGGGTAGCGGGCGGCGTTCGCGTAGCCCGCCTGCCTCAGGGCGGGCAGGAGGCCGGGTGCGGTCCGTAGCCGATCCAGGTCTCGGGCGAGGGTGGCGGAGTGAGTGAAGTCGGTGGCCGAGCCGGAGGCGGCGAGTACTTCGTTGAGGCCGGGGACGGGCTGGTAGAGGACGGGCAGTCCGCAGGCTTGGGCCTCCAAGGCGACCAGGCCCATGGCCTCCAGGGTGGTGGATGGCATGACGAGTACGTCGTGTTCGGTGAACGCTTTCCACAGCTGTGGGCGGCGGAGCCAGCCGAGGTAGCGGGCTCTCACGCCGGCCCGTTGCAACAGCGGTGCCAGGGCATGGAATTGGGCTCTGGGCGCGGCCATGCTCAGTTCGACGCCCGGCACTGGGGCCAGGCTCTTGATCAGGGCCTCGACACCCTTCTCGGAGGTCAGCCGTCCGGCGTAGAGCAGGCGCAAGTGGCTGGAGGACGTGCGGGCGGGCCGGGGTGGCGGATCGGTGAGCAGGTGGTCGGGGATGCCCCAGGGGATGAGGGTGATCTTCCGGCGGTCGACGTGTGGGGCGAGCTTGCGGAGGCGGTCGGCCATTGCCCCTGTGGGTACGACGATGGCGTCGGCCGCCCTTACGGTCTCGCGCAGCACCTGCAGCTGGTCGCGATGGGTCTCGGCGAAGATCAGGTCCGTGCCGTGGACCAGGGCGATACGGGGATGCAGTGGGAGCGCCCGGATCAGGGCGGGGGTGGCGCCGAAGGTGAGGTGCTGTAGGTGCAGTACGCCGACCTGAGCTGGGTCGATCGCGACTGCTAGAGCCTTGCGCAGGGCTGCGACGTAGCGGCCGAAGGCAGGGCCTTGAAGGCACTTCCCGGCCACGGACAGCAGGTCGAGTCCGGCGGGGACGCGGTGTCTGTGGCCCGACGGGCCCAGCATGAAGGCGCGTGCGGGGATGAGGGGGCGGCCGCCGGTATAGAGGTCGAGGAAGAGCTCGACGCTGCCACCAGGGCTTCCGGCGGGCAGATCCAGAAAAGTCGCAGCCATCGGCCCTGTGATCGGCCCGGGTCTCACAGGACTCCTCCGGGAAGCTCTTCGTAGAGTCGGGAGATGTCGATGCCGTCCGTCGCCGCGTACTTGGCGGGCTGCTGCTGGTAGCTGGCCGGGGTGCCATAGGCGGTGAGGAAGACGAGCTTGCCGAAGGTCATGCCCGGATAGATCCGAACCGGTTTGGCGGCGCGGATCTCCAGAGTCCAGCGGATGGCGTGGCCCTGGTGGCCGAGCGGGGCGGAGACGTGCACCCAGATGCCGAGGGAGCCGATGGTGCGGTTCCCGTTGAGCATCTGTGCGTACGCCTCCGACCCCGTCCGCTCGTGCGTGACACCGAGGTAGAGCAGCCCGGGCTCCAGTACCAAGCCCATGGTGGGGATGGTCTGCTCGGTGAACGCGGTGGGGACGGCGGCGTCCAAGGCGCCGGCGCAGACACGGATCGTGCCGCCGAGCCGCCAGCCGTAGGAGTTCGGGGAGAGCCGGGCGGGGTCGTAGGGGTCGATGGTGATCTCGCCGGTCTGGATTGCGGCGTCGATCTCGGAGCCGGTGAGGATCACGACGCGACCGCCTCGATTCCTGCCATGTCTTGCCAGTACCGCGATGGCTGCGGGCCGTGGGCGGCCTGGTACTTGCCGCGGTAGAGGTCGATGGCGCCGGTGGAGACGAAGAACATGATCTGCCCGATCTTCATGCCGGCGTAGACCCGTAAGGGGCGGACAGGAGAGAGCATCAGCGTCCACTGGCCGTGGAAGCCGATGTCTCCGATGGGGGCGGTGATCTCGACGAACAGTCCGAGTCGGCCGACGGACGAGCGGCCGAACAGCAGTGGCACGAAGGCGTTGGAGCCGACCTGTTCGAGGGTGTGGCCGAGGTAGAGCTCGCCGGGCTGGAGTACGTATCCGCCCTGGCCGATCTCGATCGCGCGGGTGGGGTTGGGTCGGTGGGCGTCGATTACAGGGGCGGTGTAGGTCAGCAGGGTGGGGCCGAGGCGGACGTTGTAGCTGTTGGGGTTGACCTGGTCCGGCTCGAAGGGGGTGATGGTCAGGCGGCCGTCGTGTGCTGCGGCGGTGATCTCGTGCCCGGTGAGGATCATTGCTCGCCTCCTTCGGCGAAGTGGGAGGTGGAGGGGAAGGGCAGCGTGGTCAGGACGCGGCGTACGGCCTGCCCCAACCGCAGCCCGGCCTGATGCGTACGTCCGCCGAGGTGGCTGTCGGCGAGGTAATCGGTGGTCAGCACGCTGCGTATCGCCGACGGCAACGGCAGGGGTGTGGGAGTGACGACCAAAGGGCCGACGCGTTCGGTTAGGTGGTCGAGCAGCTTGTCGCGGACATCAGCGTGTTCGTCGGGGAGGAAGGCGTGGACGAGCTGGTTGTCGAAGGGCTCGATGGCCAGCAGGTCGCCGAGGGTCAGGACGTCGCCGAGCGGGGTGAGGCGCAGGGCGGTCTCGTTGAGGATGACCGCGTCCGCGCCGAGACCGGAGTGCAGGCGGCCAGCGATCTCTGTCAGCAGGTGGCGTCGGTCCAACGTGGTGTTGCGATAAGGCTCGTTCACGGTGCCGATCGGGCTCGACAGCGTCCGCGCGACCAAGGCGATCTTGGCGTGCAGCACGGCGAGGTCCCCGGGAACCGCGGCCGAGTCCGGGAAGGCGCACGCGCGGGTGACCCAGCCGCCGCTGACGGGCTCGGGGGTGGCGTATCCGCGGCCGAGTTCGAGGCCCTTGACGACGAGTGTGTCGCCGACGTGCAGGGGGCCGTAGGTGTCGCTGTGGCAGTGGCCGGAGAAGATGACGTCCGCGAACGGGCACGTGGCGGCGAGCTTCAGGTCCTCATCGAAGCCGGAGTGGGACAACACCACCCAGGCGTCGGCGCGGTGGTGGTGCTCCAGCATCACCTCACGTAGGGCCTGGGCCGGATCGGCGACATGGTGGCCTGTGCGCTGGTCGGCGGGGATCGCGTTGAACGCTTGCGGTCCGATCGCCGCGGTGACGGCGACTCGGTGGCCGCCGATGCGCTTGATGCGTACCCGGTCGAAGAGGGGGTTGCCGTTGCCGTCGGCTACGTTGGCGCACACGGTCATCGCGTGCAGCCCCGGTTCGAAGTAGTGCGTCCAGCCGTGGTTTCCCGGTGCGAGCAGGTCGTACAGGCCGCTGAGGATCTCGTGCTCGATCCGGCCCTTGCCGAAGCGATAGAAGCCGCTGCCCTCGAAGAAGTCGCCGCAGTCCACGATCAGGCTGTCGGCTTTGGCGGCGTGGAGGTGGGTGAGCATCGGGGCGGCCGAGTCGAGGGCGGAGTGCACGTCGGTCGTGGCGATGATCCGCCGGAGCTGTCGGCTCATGGGTTGACCTCGCAGATGTCGGCGCCGAGGGCGTGCAGCTTGGTGGGCAGGTCGGCATGGCCGCGTCGGAGCTGTTCGAGCCCGCCGAGGGTGGTGACGCCGCGGGCGGTGAGGCCGGCGATGAGCAGGGCGGAGCCTGTGCGGATGTCGGTGGCTTCCACCCCGGCGCCGTTCAGGTACTGCGGGCCGGTGAAGCGGCACTCGGTGGACGAGTGCTCGTGGATCTCGGCACCCAGGCGGGCGAGTTGGGGCAACAGGTTGCCGTGGCGGCCGGGGTTGATGGTGTCGGCGAACAGATGGGTGCCGGGGCGGGTGAGGGCCAACGCCATCAGCGGTGGTTCGAAGTCGGCGTCCAGACCGCCGGGGGAGAGGGAGGCGACGGCTCGTAGCGGCTTGTCGGTGGGGCAGGCGTCCTGGGCCCGCACGGTGAGCACACCGTCCTCGGTGGCGGCGGGCACGCCAAGCTGTCGCAGGGCGGTGACCAGCGGAGTCACGTCATCGCCGCTCACGCCGCAGATGCGTGCGTCGCCGCCGGTCACCGCGACCGCACAGGCCAGGGTGCCGGCCTCGATCTTGTCGCCGGGTACGCGGCAGGCGATGGTCTCCACAGGGGTGGACGGGCGCGGTACGAGCGCCAGGGCGGACTCGCTGACGCGGCACTCCCACCCGGCCATCCGCAACGCGCCGACGACGCTGAGCACTTCTGGTGACAGGTTCGGCTGGCCAAGACGCAGCGGCCGTCCGGCTACGGCCGCACGCAGGAGAGCGGCGATGCTCGCGCCCCGGGAGCGGAAGGGCAGCGTGATCGAAACCGTTTCGGCGGTTCGGGCGGCTGCTGCCTCCACGACGTACCCGTGGTCGTCGACGGTCGTGCGGTCGCCGAACCGCTCGTAGACCTTGAAGTGCTGCTCCATCCCGCGCTGCCCGATCCGGCAGCCGCCCGGCCAGGGAAGCCGGGCCCGCCCGTAGGCGCCCAGCAGTGCGGGTACGAGGTAGTACGAGGCCCGGATGCGGGCGGCGGTCTCGGCGGCAGGTCCCGGCTGGGATGTGTCGCTCGGCAGGATCATCACGGTGTCGGGATCGCTGACGGGACGGGCCGTGTGCCAGCCGGTCTGCTGAAGCAGGGTGAGCATGGTCTCGACGTCCGTGTTCGCCGGAACGTTGGCCAGCTGCACCGGGCGGTTCAGCGCAGCGGCGGCGGCCAGCAGCGGAAGGGCGGCGTTCTTGGACCCGTCGACAGTCACGGAACCGGTCAGTGGGCTGCCCGGCCGGACGGCAACTACTTCGGCGGCGACTGGGGGAATCCGTACGGCTGTCAACAGTCAACTCCTCTGCAAGGGAAGGGGGCGTGAGGTCTCGACCGGATCGCTGACCTCGAACTCGGCCCAGCAGCGCTTGCCTGCCGGCATTGGATCGAACCCGTGGCGATCCGCGAGCGCGGCGACGAGGAACAGGCCGCGTCCGCCCTCCTCGTCCCCGCCGGGCAGACCGACCTGCGGGACGTCGGGGCTGGTGTCGGTCACCTCGATCAGCAGACGCGCATCGCTCAAGCGGGCACCGGCCGAGATGGGCCCTTTTCCTGCATGCCGTACTGCGTTCGTGATCAGCTCAGCTGCCACCAGCTCCGCCGTCTCCAGGAGCTCCGGCTCCAGGAAGGCACCCCACGCTCGTATCGCACCCGCGAGCCGCTGCCGCGCGCACGCCGCGGCAGCGGACGTGCAGGAAACGGGAAAACGGACGTGGTGCACTTCCATGAGCGGCCTCCTGGATCGGTGCTGCTCCTCCACGCAACCGCGCCAGGGACAAGCGGAACCAGGCCGTGTGCTGGGGCTGCATCACCTATGCAGGAGCTGCATCACCGCCAATTGGCCCTCGGCTACGCTCGGTTGAGTAGGCAGGATCGGCGACGGCAGGAGGAGCCGTGGCACAGATGGCCGAGGCACAGAGTGAAGCGAGACGGATCGGTGAAGTGATCCGTCAGGCACGCGTGTTACAGCGGCGCTCCCAGAAGGACGTCGCCGCCGCACTGGGGTATCACCAGTCGAAGGTGAGCCGCCTGGAGAGTGGCCGGGGCACACAGGACGTCCGCATGCTGCGCGAGGTCGCGCAGGTGCTGGACATTCCACCGCACCGCCTTGGCCTCGCCGCCGCTTCGAATGCCAGCCCCTCGGACCCTGAGACAGAGGACATGCACCGCCGTACCTTCCTCGCCGCCGGCATCACCGCGCTTGCGGCTCAGTCTTCGCCCGCCGCACCCCATCACGATCTGGTCCAGGTCCTGCTGCCCGGCACCACTCCCGTGGCCACCGGCCAAGCCCTGGGTATCAGCGAGCTACGCGACCGAACACGGACCGCACGCCGGCTGTTCTGCACGTGCGACTACACCGAGCTGGAGCGGACCCTGCCGGGTCTGATCGCCGACCTGCGTCAGGCCGCCGACGGCTCATCCGGCTCGGCCGACGCGTCCGCACTGCTCGCGACCGCCTACCAGACGTCAGTGAGCCTGCTGCTGAAGCGAGCCGACCAAGGCAACGCCTGGCTCGCGGCCGGTCGCGCCATGGCCGAGGCGGAACGGTCCGGAGACCCCGTCGCGCTCGCCGCCAGCGTCCGCGTTCACGCCCACGTCCTCGTCCGCGAGAAGCACACCGCACAGGCCGTGAACATCATCCGCCACACCGCCGACCAGCTCACCGGCTCCTACGACCAGCGCCCGCCACGCTACCTGGCAGCGGTCGGCCTGCTACTGCTCCGCGGGGCGACCGCCGCCAGCAGGAACGGCGACCGCGACACCACCGAGGACTTCCTCACCGAGGCCCGGGAAGTCGCGCGCTACGTCACTTTCGACCGGCCCGACGCCTGGGCGAACTTCAGCCCCACCAACGTCGCCCTCCACCAGGTCAGCGCGGCCGTCTCCTTCGGCGACGCAGGCATCGCCCTGAAGACCGCCCGCCCCCTCATGCGCCGCCACATTCCCGTCCCCGAGCGCCGCGCCGCCCTGTGGGTCGAGGCCGCCCGCGCCTACAACCAGCAGGGCCGCCTCGCCGACGGATACCAGGCGCTGCGCATCGCCGAGAGCTGCGCGGCCCAGGACATCCGCCGCCCCGCCGTCCGGGAACTGGTCGCGGATATGGCCGCCCGCGACCGCCACCGTACGCTGCCCGCACTGCATCACTTCAGCCGTCAATTGGGAGTCCCCGCGTGAGCGACCAGCCCGACCAGCAGGCCAAGAAGCCGTTCCTGTACGTCGTCGTGTGCGCGGCCGGAGTCGCCGGCGACGTCGGCAAGCTGATCACGGCTGCTCAGGAGGCGAACTGGGACGTCGGTGTCATCACCACTCCGCAGGGCCTGGGGTTCATCGACACGGGGGCGGTCGAGGCCCAGACCGGCTACCCCATCCGCTCGGCCTGGCGCTCACCCGGCGACCCTCGCCCGCTGCCGCCCGCCGACGCCATCGCGGTGGCGCCGGCCACCTTCAACACGGTCAACAAGTGGGCGGCAGGGATCTCGGACACCCTCGCGCTGGGCATCCTGTGCGAGGCGTACGGCATGGGCATCCCCACCGCCGTCCTGCCGTACGTGAACTCGGCCCAGGCCGCCCATCCCGCGTACCGGCAGAGCCTGGAGCGGTTGCGCGAGATGGGCGTCCTGGTCGGTTCGTACGAGCCTCACCGGCCGAAGGCCGGGGGCGGCGCGGACCGATACCGCTGGGAGGAGGCGCTGGAATTGCTCACTCCCACGGTGTCCGTGCGGCCGTGATCAGCGCCGCCGTGCCGGTGGCGGCTGCGGCGCTGGAGTGGCTGCCGCTGGTTGGACGGGAGCGGCCGGGCGTGGTGTGGCGCTGCGAGCCCTGGCTGCCTCGGCTTGCGGGCCGGGGGCGTGGCGTTCGCCGAGGCGGCGGATGCGCCAGGTGAGTGCGCGGGCGGGGCTGCGGGCATCGTCCAGGGTGCGCTGGCCGAGCGCCTGGTCGAGGACGGTGGCCGAGTTGTGTCCTGCCGCTTCTGCCTCGGCGAGCACGGTGGCGAGTGCGTCCCAGGCGGGGTCGTTGAGGATGCGCTCGGCGTGTTCTGGTACCGCCTGCTGGAGGTGGTGGGCGTAGCGGCGCTTGGTCTGGAGGCCGGGGGAGCGGCGCGCGAGGTCCGTCAGGGCCCGGCCGGCGACCTGCGCGTACGCGACCTGCAGGTGGACGAGGGTCTGCTCGGCTGCCGCCTCCTGTTGGGCGTGCTGGCGGGTGCGGTGCCAGTGCATCGCGAACGCCACGGCGGTGAGCATGGCGTCCAGGAGCATCGCGAATCCTGTCCCGTCACCGTCCTGGGGCCTCTCCCGCCAGATGGCCTGGACGCTGCGGCGCAGGACGCGAGTGCTGTCGAGGTCAGCGGCGATGCGGGAGCGGGTGGCGCGTTCGAAGACAGCGGCGGCCTGTTCGAGTTCGGCCTTGAGCGCGGCCGGTGCGGTGACCGGCAGGAGGTCCAGTGCGGCGCCGAGTGCCATCAACTGTCCTTGGGCCGTGGGGTCGTCGCTGTGGGTGAGGTGGTGGGGGATGCGTTCGGTGGCGGCGGTGGCCTGGTGCCACGGGCTGCCCGGCCGGACGGAGACAGGTTCCGGACTGGTGGTGGCGAGCCGTTTCCGAATCTGAGGGAGGGAGAGGTCAGGGGCGAGGGTGGAGCCCGCGTAGAACACAGGCTCGCCCTTGTCGTTGGTGTCGCCGGGCAGGGCGAAGTTGCAGCCGAGCGCGTCGCCGGACGGGCCGCGCTTGAGGCGCACGGTGACGCCCGTCGCTTCCAGCAGGGCGAAGAACTCGGCCTCGGTGGAGGCGGCTGCCATCGCGCGGCGGACACGCAGGCGCAGCATCTCGCGGGAGGTGGCGTCCTGGCCCAGGCGCTTGGCCTTGAAGTGCTCCTTGCTGGTGGAGCGTTTGGCGGCGGTGCCATCGCCCGGCTTCAACCGCCGCAGCCCGTAGTCGGCCTCGATCTGGCGGGCCTCGCGCTGCACGGCACGCTGGTCGTAATCACGCCGGGGGCGGCGGCCGTCCTGGCGGACGAGGGTGGCGGTGATGTGGATGTGGTCGTCGGCGTGGCGGACAGCGACCCAGCGGCAGGCTTCCGTATCGCCTTCGGGGGCGATGCCGGCGGCGGCCACGATCCGGCGGGCGATGCCGGCCCACTGGGCGTCGGTGAGGATCGGGTCCTCAGGTGCAGCGCGGACGGGGCAGTGCCACACGGTGTACTTGGGCGCCTTGTCGCCCAGCATCGTCATGGGCTGGTCGAGCTGCGCGGTGAGCTGGGCCTCCACGTCCTTGGGGTCGCGGTGGGGGCTGCGGCCGGGGTCGGGGGCGAAGTCGTTCCAGGAGGCCACCAGGTGCGGGTCGGTGTGCTCGTTGGCCCGGCCCTTGCCGAAGAGGTAGCCGATTGTGCGGCGCGTGGCCTGTGGCCCCTTGCCGAGGATGATCTTCGGGATCAATGGTTCACCGCCCCTCTGTGATCTGTGCGACCGCGGTGTCCACCTCGGCGACGGATGCCTCGACGCGGTCAAGGAGCCGTTGGACGGTGTCGGGGTGGGGCCAGGCGCCATCCTTGTGGAGGTGCCATGTGAGCTGGTTGAGGTTGTTGCCGATGCCACCGAGCTGCCGGTTGGCGGCCAACAGCGCCTTGACCATGGCGCGGTAGTCGGCGGCTGCCGCGGTGGGGTCGTCGGCGCGGGCGGCGGCGAGCGCGCACTCGGCGACGTAGCCGCCGGGCTGCATGCGGCTTAGGGCGGCGGCCTTCTGGACGAGGGCGAACTCGTCGTCGTTGTAGCGGGGATGGACGCGGCGCTCGCGCAGCTGCTTGTCACGCAGACGGCGACGCGGCGCAGGCTGCTGCGGCACGTTCGACGACGGCTCGCTGCCCCCAGTCTCGGTCGGCTCCCCCGGGCCGGCCGACGCCGGTGCCCCTGCGCCGGATGCCTCCGCGTCCCCTGGGGCGGGGGCCGGGTAAGGACTCCTTACCCGACAACTTGCTGCGCTGTTTGGGGCTGAGGTGGTGTGCGTCGGCTGCTGTGCTGTGGGGAGTTCGTGGTGCTGTTCCTGCATGGGGGTGCTCCGGTGGTGAGGGGGCGGGAGGTGTGTCACGTGCGTCGCATGCGTCCCATGCCTGGTCAGGACAGGTACGGACACTCGGCCAGGTACGGAGAAATCCGTCCCCGTGAGGACATCCGTCCCCGCGCTGACCTGCGCGGGGACGGATGCGACGCAGTGACACGGACCCAGAGGGAGGAGGGTCAGCGGGCGCGTTTGGGGCCGGCGGGGCCGCCGGGCGGGCCGATGGGCGGTTGGCCCGCCGGGGAGGCGGGCGGCTTGCCCTGGGCCGGGCGCGCGGGCGTGGCATCGTGTGCGGGCGCCGTCTCGGTGAGGTCGGGGCAGTGGCGGGCCCAGCTGTCGAGGAACCGGTTACGGGCGTACCCCTTGGCCTGCCTGCCCTTGTCGAACCGGTAGTTGGCCGGGCGGATGTCGAAGTCCCGCAGCATTCTGCCCAGGTGGTAGGCGTTGAGCCCGTTGGTGCCGTGCTCTGCCCAGGGGGCCTCGGGGTCCTGGAGCAGGGCGGTGACCAGATCCAGGGAGGACAGGGCCTCGGGGTTGCCGTGTGCCTCGAAGACGCGGTGGATGTCGCGCAGCAGCCGTGTCTTCAGGTTGGTCTGCTCGTCCTGGACGGCCTCGTACCGGGTCATCGCCACGCAGGCCGCACGGGCACGGGCGGGCCAGTGGCCGCCGGCCAGGTCGGCGATGATGACCAGTGGTTCCCAGGTGTCCGCCGCCCGGTCCTCCACCGGCATGGGCGGCGCCATGCGGCCGGCCGGGCCGCGCAGCGGCCCCAGCCAGGCGGACAGCTTGTCCCGCAGCGCGTTCAGTTCCGGTGTGGCGTAGCGCGAGCGGAACGGGGTCACCTTCTCGCCCGGCTTGCGCTTTTGCATGCGGAGCACGACCGCCCGGTCCGTGATCGTGTCGGGCAGGTCGCCGATCGAGGCGAGTGCGGCCATGGCGAAGGTCGGATACGGGGTCGGCTTGTGCTCTGGTCCGGAGATGCGCCAGGCGGGCCGGTTGCGCTGGTGTCCGGCGTTCAGCAGGCCGCGCAGTTCCTCGTTGTCGCCGGCCTTGCTGAAGATGGTGTCGGCCTCGTCCACCAGGAGCGTGCGTGGGTTCTTGCCGATGACGCGGAAGAGCACGGCCGTGGACATGTTCACCGTCATGATCGGCTGGTGGACGGTCTCGTGGAGCACGTCCAGCACCCGGGACTTGCCGCAGCCCTTCGTCGGGCCGACGACTGCCAGACGCGGCGCGTGCTGCAGAGCGGTCTGGATGTGCGTGGCCGCCACCCACAGGGTGACTGCGGTCAGCGCCTCGTCACTAGGCAGTACGACGTACTTGCCGATCGCCACCCGCAATTCATCCAGTAGTTCCGCGCCCTCACCGGAACCCTGTTTCACGGGGTCTGCCGGTCGCCGAGGAGGCCGGGGACCGACCTCGTGATCCGGTCCCCGTGCGTCGACGGGACCGGTCCCCTCCTGCTGGGCGGTGTCCGCCACGGGTGTGTCGGTCCCCAGTGACTGGCGGGGACCGTGCTCACGGTCCCCGTTGCGGTCCCCTGGTGCAACTGCAGCCTCTTGGGGACCGGTCCCCGATTTCACGGCGTTGGCCTGCGGGTTTGCACCGGATGTCGATACGGGGACCGTGACGTGCGGGGACCGGGCAGCGTGCACGTCGCGGGGACGGTCCCCAAGAGCAGCCGTGTCAAAGGGAGGCTGGGGGCCGCGTGCTTCCGCGTCTGCCGAGTGCTCGACGGTCCCCGATGCGGGGGACGGTGTGTCCGTCTGGTCCCGGCGGTGCCAGGGGATGCCCTCGCCGGGGACGGCGGGCGTGGGCCAGGCGGTGGTGGAGGTGTTCGTGGTGGTGGGGGACGTAGAGTCCTCCATAGGCGTTCCTCTCTGGCGAGGGGCAGGACGGGCAAGGTCCCGCCCCTCACCAGCTCGTTCGTTCAGGGATGGGCGATCCGTTGGGAAGTCTTCGGCCCTCGGCGTTGGCGCGCCGGGGGCCGCTTCGTTGTCCGCGTCAGACGCGGGGTCAGGCCGTGAGGTCGTACGACGTCTGGGCGTCCAGCCACGCGTCCACCTCCCGCCAGCGGTAGCGCAGGTGACGGCCGACCTTGTGGACGCTGGGGCCGATGCCCCGGTACTTCCACTGGTAGAGCGTCTTCACCGGCACCCCGAGGTAAGCGGCCACGTCGGTGGGAGTGGCGAGCTGGTCACGCTCGGCGCCGACAAGGCGCGGGGAGTGGTTCGGCAATGAGGTCTCCATATCGGAATCAGGGTTTTCGATGGCAGGCGTGGGCAACACAGCCACATCACCAGCGGAAGCGTCCAGAGTGGATTCTGAACCCGGCTACTTCTCTCGGCGTGGCCGGGAAGACCAAAACAGTAAGGGCGGATCCCCGGTTGCCGAAATCGCTCTCGCGGAAGCAGGAATTTTCTGTGGAGAAGCGACCGGCTGAGGTGCCGGAATCCGATACCTCAGCAGCTCAGAGGCGGCGTCCAGCAGGCAGCAGTGACACGGTCAGCCCTCCGGACACCGCAGCCGATAGCCGCTCAAATCGCCCACATTTTTGACGCGGAGGGAAGGTAGCACAACCTCCCCGCTGAGACGGCTCGTGATGTGCCGGAATTCGAAGAGACGAACACCACTTCGCCCCCGGACGCCTTTTGGAGAGTTTAAGAACTAACTCTTGCCATGACGGCCGGCTGCAAGTTAAAGCTATCTGTCATGCCCAACCGACCTGTCGAAATAGGCCCCGCCGGCCTCCACACCGCCCGCGCCATCGAGCACCTACGTCTGGTGCGCGAACTGACCCAGCACCAACTCGCCGCCCGCTGCACCGCACTGGGCCGCCCGATGGCCAACACCGCCCTCAGGCGCACCGAACGCGCCCGTCGCCGCTGCGACGTAGACGACCTCGTCGCCCTCGCCACAGCGCTCGGCGTTTCACCCGCGGGCCTGCTCCTGCCGCTCCCGTCGGCGTCTTGTGATGACCGGAGGGGGTGCTAGTTGGCGCGGGTCTGGATTGAGGACCGCATAGGGCACGCGGCGTACGTACGGGCCGTGGCGGATGCCAAAAGGGCGGGGCGTACGCCGCCGGGGCGCTACCGCGTGCGCTGGTACGACCCCGACGGCAAGCCGAAGATGAAGACCTTCACCCGCAAGGTCGACGCCGAGGCAGAGCGGACGAGGATGGAGTCCCGTCTCAACGACGGCTCCTACCGTGACCCGGCCGCCGCCCGCGTGAAGTTCGCAGAGGTGGCGGAGTCCTGGCTGGCAGCGCAGCTTCATCTCAAGCGCTCAACCAGGGCTCGCTACCGCGGTGTTCTCGACGTCCATGTGATCCCCAAGTGGGGCACCACCCCGCTGGACCGCATCCACTTCGAGGACATCGCGGAGTGGCTCGCGGATCTGCTGTCCGGCGAGGCGACCGGCGGTAGGAAGCTCAGTCCCCTGTCGGTCCGCAAGGCGTACGTCGTCCTCAGTCGCGTTCTGGGCTACGCGGTCAAGGCTCGTCGTCTGGCGGTCAACCCGGCTGTCGGCGTGCCCCTGCCGAAGGCGATGCCGGCGGACCACGTGTACCTCGACGACATGCAGGTCGACGCCCTGGCCAACGCGTCAGGCGCCTACCGGGTGTTCATCTTGCTGCTGGCCTACACCGGCCTGCGCTGGGGCGAGGCGTCCGCGCTGAGAGTGGGCCGCGTCGACCTGGACGCCTGCCGGGCTCACATCGTGGAGGCGTACGCCGAGGACAACGGCAAGCTCTACCTCGACACCCCTAAGAACCACGAGCGCCGGTCCGTACCGATCCCGCGGTTCCTGGCCGACGAGCTGAAGCCCCACGTCCAGGGGAGGAGGGATGACGACTTGCTCTTCACCGCCCCGCAGGGTGGGCCGCTGCGAGCCCGCAACTTCCGCCAGCGATTCTTCGCGCTGGCGGTCGTGAAGGCCGGGCTGGGGCACCTCAAGGTCACCCCGCACAAGCTGAGGCACACGGCAGCCTCACTCGCCATCGCCAGCGGGGCAGACGTCAACGTCGTACAGACGATGCTGGGCCACAAGTCCGCAACGCTGACCTTGGACACGTACGGGCATCTCTTCCCGGACCGCCTGGATGAGGTCTCGAAGAAGATGCACAAGCGCCGCGCCAAGCAGTTGGCCAAGGCGAAGGCCAAGCTGGAGAAGGCGGCGAGGAAGGCTCGCGAGGCCGCCGAAATGGTGGCGGCCCTGGAGGAAGATTCCGCGTGATGTGTGCCTGATCCGTGCCGGGGAGCCGTAGCAGAAAGGGCCACCCCGCCGCGCTGAGCGGTGGGGTGGCCCCTTGTGCCTCTGCCTTGGATCAGGTCAGTCGCGGCCGGCGGCTTTCCTCCCAGAACCGGTCCATCGCACCAGTGGCCGCATCCCCAGCCAACCGCTCGATCCTCTCGGGCACCTCACGCTCGTCGAGCACGAAGAGCCTCCCGCCGACGAGGTGCGTGGTCGTCTTCCAGTCGAGACGCCGTCCCGCCTCCCTGGCGGCACGCCGGACGTCCTTGAGTTCGCCCATCTCTGCAAGATCGTCCGCGCCGAGGATCAGCTGTCCGTAGTAACCCTCGTACTCGGGCTTCAGAGCGCCCCGCATCAGCGACTCAAGCCGGTCGACCAGCTTCTCGTACCGGCGACGGGCCAGCTCTTCCTTCGCGGGCATCTCGCACAGCTCCCCACCTCTGCCCGCAGCGGCATGTGTGCCATATGTGTGCTGCGAGGACGAAGGCCCTCCCGCCCGCTGGACGGAAGGGCCTCTGACCAGGTGTTTCTCTGTGCCCCCGGCAGGATTCGAACCTGCGACACCCGCTTTAGGAGAGCGGTGCTCTATCCCCTGAGCTACGAAGGCGGGGGGATCTCGTTGAGACCCGGCGACTAGCGTAGCGGATTCGGTGGGGTGGGGGTTCTGGCGTTCGGTCAGTGGGTGATTCGGGTTTCCAGGCCGTCCAGGACGCGGTCGAGGCCGTACCGGAAGTTCTCGTCGCGGGCGGTGCGGGGATCCTTGCCGCGTTGTTCGGCGTAGCCCTCGCGGAGGTGGGGGTAGGACTCGGCGGCCTGTTCGGCGGTGGGCCAGAGGCTCTCCACGTACTGCTGTTCGGTGTGGCCGCTGCGGGCGAGGACGTTGAGGTAGGCGGCCTCGCTGGTGGCCATGCCGGTGACGTAGGCGACGAGGGTCGAGGCGGCCTGGTCGGCCTCGGTCGTGGGCAGGCCCGCGCGGGTGAAGAGGGCGAGCAGGAACTCGGCCAGGCGCATCGCGTTCGGGCCGAGGTACGACATGCCCATCTCGCCGAGCACCGAGGCGATCCACGGGTGGCGCAGCATCGTCGCGCGCAGGCTCTGGGCGCAGAGGGTCGCGTCCGTGCGCCAGGTCGCGGGGCCGGTGGACCCGGGGATCTCGATCTCGCCGTAGATCTCGTCGATGGCCAGCTCGATGAGTTCGTCCTTGTTGGCCACGTGACGGTAGAGCGAGGTGGCTCCGGCGCCGAGGCGGGTACCGAGCTTGCGCATGCTCAGGGCGTCGATGCCGTCGGAGTCGAGCAGGCGTAGCGCCTCGGCGACGATCTGGTCCCGGCTCAGCGCAGGCTGTTCGCGGCCGGCCCGGGGGCGGGTCCACACCGACTGGACGGGCGGCGGCGGCTCCGCTTCGGCCTGCTTCTGGGGGGACATTCGGCTTCCTCTCTCCCGGTCCGGCCACCGTAGCGCACAGCATGCGCAGGATGCGTACGGGTGGTGATGGAATCGTACGGCGTTCTCCCTTGCGTACAGTGTGCGCATCGCCGTACGGTGTTCCACGGAGCGCACGGTGTGTGCGGCTCAGCCTGTTGTTCGAGAGGTAGTGAGATGGACCGTCATCCGCGTCGCTGGCTCATCCTGATCGTGTTGTGCCTCAGCACCCTGGTGCTGGTCGTCGACAACATGGTTCTCACCGTGGCGATCCCGACGATCGCCGAGGATCTGAAGGCCAGCGCCCAGGACCTCCAGTGGATCCTCGACTCGTACATGCTGGTCTTCGCCGGGCTGCTGCTGACCGCGGGCAGCCTCTCCGACAAGTTCGGGCGGCGGAAGGTGATGGTCATCGGGCTCGCGCTCTTCGGGGCGGCCTCTGTGGTGGCCATGGAGGCCGCCACGCCCGGGGCGCTGATCCTGGGACGGGTGCTGATGGGCGTCGGAGGTGCGCTGATCATGCCCAGCACGCTGTCGATCCTGATCACCGTCTTCGACGACGCCGAGCGGCCCAAGGCCATCGCCGCCTGGAGCGCCGTCGCCATGGTCGGGCTCGTCGGCGGTCCGGTCGTCGGCGGCGCGCTGCTGGCCCACTTCTGGTGGGGGGTCGTCTTCCTCCTCAACATTCCCATCGCCGGTCTCGCGATCGTCGCCGCGCTGGTCCTCATGCCCGAGTCCAAGGGGCCCTGGCGCAAGGCCGACCCGATCGGCATGGTGCTGTCGATGGTCGGCATGACCGCGCTCATCTGGACGATCATCGAGTTTCCCAAGGCCGGCCTGAGTCAGCAGGGCACGCAGTTCTCGCTCGGCGTCGCCGTGCTCGGGCTGGTCGGATTCGGGGTGTGGGAGAGCCGCTGCTCCTCGCCGATGATCCCGGTCTCGCTCTACCGCAACCGTGTCTTCACCGGCGCCAGCTTCTCCCTCGTGCTGCTGACCCTGGCGCAGGGCGGCCTGATGCTGGTGCTGACCCAGTACCTGCAGTTCGTCCTCGGCTACTCCGCCACCCAGACCGGCCTCGCCTTCACCCCGCTGGCCCTCGCGACCCTCGCCTTCAACAGCGTCGGCGCCGCCCTGCTGCCGAAGACCGGCAACCGCGCCATGGCGGTCTTCGGGCTCCTCGTCATCGCCTCCGGGTTCGGGCTGCTGTCCACGCTGAACCCGGAGAGTGGGTGGGGAGTGCTCGCCGGTGCCATGTGCCTGATGGGTGCCGGTGGGGGGCTGACGATGCCCGCTGCGATGGCGGCCATGATGGGCGCGATCCCGGACGAGCACGCCGGTGTGGGCTCCGCGCTCAACGACACCGTCCAGCAGGCCGGCGCCGCGCTCGGTGTCGCCGTCCTCGGTGCGGTCCTCTCCAGCACCTTCACCGGCCACATGCCCGCCACCGCCCCGGCCACCGCCCGCCATTCGATCGGCGACGCCCTCGCCGTAGCCGCCCGCACCGGCGACAAGTCCCTCCTCGCCTCCGCCCATGACGCCTTCACCAGCGCGATGTCGGCGAGCTTCCTGGCGGGCGGGGCGGGAGTCCTGGTCGCGGCCGTCCTCGCCGTCTTCCTGATGCGGGACGGCAGCGGGCCCGCCGGAGCCCCGGACGAGGGTGGGTCCGAGGCCGCGTCGGCCGGGCTCGCGGGGCTCACCCACTGACGCCCATGGGCGCATCCCCCACATGCTCCCGCCCGTGTCCGGACCACCTCCCCGTGGCCCGGACACGGGCGTTCACGTGCTCAAGCGGTCCCAGACGGTCTCAGGCAGTCTCAGCCGGTCTCAAACGGTCGCCGGAAGAGGTGCGCGCGCCGACGCGTCACGTCCGCGGTACCCGGCGAAACCGTCCCGCCACCCACAGGTCCTCCTCGATCCGCCCCACCGTGGCCCGCAACTCCGGCAGCACCTCGGCAACGCACTCCTCGGTCGTACGGCGGCTGCTGTGCATCGCGACATTGACGGCGGCCACGACCCGCCCACCGCGCTCGCGCACCGGCACCGCGACCGAGCGCAGCCCCACCTCCAACTCCTCGTCGACCAGGGCGTACCCCTCTTCCCGTACGCGGTCCAGGACGGCCTTCAGCCGAGCGGGGTCCGTGATCGTGCGGGGGGTCAGCGGGAGCAGTTCGGTGAGCGGGGGCTCGGGCAGGTCCGCCAGCATCACCCGGCCCAGCGCGGTGGGGTACGCGGGCAGGCGGGTGCCGATGGTGATGTGGACGCTCATGACGCGGCTGGTGGAGACGCGGCCCGTGTACTGGATCTCGTCGCCGGTCAGGACCGCCAGCGACACCGAGTCGTGCAGCCGCTGCGAGAGTTCGGTGAGGTGCGGGGCGGCGATCTCGGCGAGCGAGGTCCGCGACAGGGGAGGGAAGCCGAGGCCGAGCACACGGGGGGTGAGGCGGAAGACGCGGTCGTGCGCGGTGACGTATCCGAGGTGTTCCAGGGTGATCAGTGCGCGGCGGGCGGTCGCCCGGGCGAGTCCGGTGGCCTGGGCGACCTCGGTGAGGTTCAGTTCGGCGCGGCCCTCGCCGAAGGCGGTGATGACGGTGAGGCCCCGGGCCAGCGACTCGATGAACTCCCGGCCCAGTTCCTGCTTGGAGGCGCCGGTCCAGACGGCGAGGCCGGAGGGGGCGGCGGTGGCGCGGGGCGTGGGCGTGGCGGATTCGGCGTGCTGCGCCTCGCGCAGTTCCCGTTCCATCGCGGCGACGGCCTCCCGCAGTCGGGGCAGCAGGGTGTCGCGCAGATCGGCCGCGGTGTGCCGGCTGGTGTGGCTGACCACGCTCACCACACAGGCGATGCGGCCCGCCTCCCGTACGGGCATGGAGAGCGCGACCAGACCTGGTTCGATCAACTGGTCGTCCAGCGCCCAGCCGGCCTCCCGCGCCTCGGTCGTACGCTGCTCGAAGTCGTCGCCGAGGGCGGGGAGTCGACGTGCGCTTCGGCCGGCGCCCGGCTCCTCCGGCCTGCCCGCCGCGAGGTCATTGCCGACTGTGAGGCCTTTGCCGACTGTGAGGTCCGTGCCGACTCCGAGGCCCTTCCTTCCCGCAAGGTCCTTCCCGTCCGCGAGGTTCCTGCCGTTCTTGCCGTTCTTGCCGTTCGTGCGGTACGCGCCGTTCCAGTCCTTCTCGCCGTTTCCGTCGTCCTCGCCGTACTCGATCGGTCGGCTTCGCGCCGGGACCGCCGGGAACCCCCGGTCCTCCGGGTCGGCCGCGCGCCGCTCGTGCCACCGCGCCCACTCCCGTTCGCCCCACTCGGTGGCGAACAGCGGGCCGGGCGCGGTGCGTTCGGCGGGCAGCAGGTCGCCGATGCGGAAGCTCAGCGACATGGCGCGGCGCCGGGTCGCCTGATGGATGAAGCGGATGCCGTCCTGGTCGCCGACCGCGAGCGAGACGGACTCGTCGAGCTCGTCGGCGAGGGCGTCGGCGTGCGCGTCGAGGAGGCGGGGCAGCCGCAGGGCGGCCAGATAGGCGTTGCCGAGTTCCATCAGACGGGGGGCCAGGACGGCGTCGCGGCCGTCGAGGCGTACGTACCCCCGGCGCGCCAGGGTCGCGGTGATCCGGTCGACGGTGGAGCGCGCGAGCCCGGTGGACCGCTCCAGACCGCTGAGGCTGGACACTCCGTCGGCGTCGGTCAGCCGCCGCAGTACGGCGATACCGCGGATGAGGGGGGTGACGGCCTCCGCGGGCACCGCGGCCTCGGCGCTCGCGGCGCTGCTGGTGCCGGTCCCGGGGGCCGGTGCGACGTTCGATGGCATGGGCTCTCCGTTGTGGATCTCTGAAGAGACGCAGTCGCGGATCTCCGAAGAGACTCAGAACAGACACCGTAGCCCTTGCACGGCCAGGTCAGCAGGTCGGAGAACGCGAGCGGCGGGGAGAGACCGGTCGGGCGAAGGAGGGAACAGCCGGTCGGGGGCGGCGGAGAGACCGGTCAGTGGCGCGTGACGGACACCCGGTAGTCACCGTTCGGATCGGTCGCCGTGACCGAGATCGTGATGCCGGTCTTGGGGTCCTTGAAGGACTCGCCGGGGGTGAAGGGGGCGTCGGAGAGTTCCGCGTGGACGTTGGGGCTGCGGGTGCAGCCGCCGCTGTGGCGCTTGGAGTCGTAGACGGTGATGGGGCCGTTTCCGGTGTCCACGCCCGCGTCGACCTTGTAGATGAGGATGCCGGGGCGGCAGACGGCGGAGTCGTTGCCGTCGTGGGTGCGCAGTTCGAAGGCGTACCCCGTCTTGGTACCAGTCGGTACGAAGACCAGCTTCTCGCCGCCGGGCCGGGACAGCGGGGTGAGGGTGTACTCCGTCGTCCCGGGCGACGCGGCGCATCTGACCTGCGACTCGTCGAGCCAGCCCAGCTTCCACTTGTGCCAGCCGAGGAGGTCGTTGTCGGCTCCCCAGTCCTCGCTCATGATGTCCCAGTGGCCGACCGCGCCTCCGCCCTCCGGGGTGTAGAGGTCGGGCAGGCCGAAGGTGTGGCCGTTCTCGTGGGGGAGTACCCGGTAGCCGGTCTCGGCGTAGGAGCCGGAGCCGTCGTCCTGGCGGCTGTAGACGAAGGACGCGTTGGAGACGGGGACGCCGTCGGCGATGGGTGCCTCGGTGTTGCCGGCGAAGGTGACGGACAGGACGGTGTCCAGGGCGGAGGGCCCGGCGTTCGGCGTCACCAGCACGTTCAGGAGGTCGTACGAGCGGAAGTCCACCTCGGGGTCGGCCGTGGCCACTATGTCCTGGACCAGATCGCGGTAGCCGGGGTCGAAGGGGGCACCGCGTTCTATGCCGTACGCCTTGAAGGGCTTGGGCATGCGCAGCCAGTGGTGGATGGGGGTCTCGGGGCGGTAGTCGAGGCGGCCGTAGGAACTGGTGCGAAACCAGTTCTGGGTCTGCGGGAAGAACTCGGCGAGCCGGTCGAGTGCGCTGCCCGGGCCGGGCGCGTCGGAGAAGTCGACCATCAGGGTGAGGGCTCGGACGATGCCGGTGGAGCGGGCGTACCCGGGTTGGGTCGGTATGCCCTCTCCCATCTGTACGCCCATCGCGCCGCTGATCATGCAGGGACCGAGCGCCGTGGAGCGGGCCAGCGCGATGGAGCCCGCCGTCGTGGAGCCCGCCGGGAGGTGACCGGTGCCGGCGGAGGTGCTGACCGTCAGCGTCAGAAGGGTCACCGTGGCGAGGGCGGCCACGCGGCGCGAGCGTATCCGGCGGCTGGTGGGCTGCATCGGCTGCATGCAGGGGCCCTTCGCTCACGGCAGCCGCCCGGTCACCGGCTGCACCCTGTGCGATCACCCTGTGACGGGGGATGCGGGGGCGCGCGCTGGAAGAGACCGAACGTGGGTTTCTTGCCGGGGTAGGGGTGACGGGAGCCGCGTCAGTGGTTTGGCCACGGCCCGGGGCGGACGCTCGGGCGCGGGCTGGGGCGGACGCCCAGGCGCGGGCGGGTGCGTGCCGAGCCGCGGCGGGGGCGGGTGCGAGCTGCGGCGGGGAAGGCGGCTGAGCTGGGGCGGGGGCGAGGCTGAGCTGTGGCTGGGACGGAGGCTGAGCTGCGAGCCGCGCCGGATGTTCGGCCATGCGCTGCGCGGGATGCTTGGCCGGGAGTCCACATGCTTGGCCGTGCGCTGCGCCGGATCCCCTGCCGGGAGCCGCCCCCGACGCTCGGCCGGTGGTCACGGCGGATGTTTGGCCGTGCGCTGCGCGGGATGCTCTGCCGGAAGTCGCCAGAGGCTCTGCCGGGAGCCGTCCTGATGCTCCGTCGGTAGTCGTGGCGGATGCCCGGCCTGGAGTCACGCTGGACTCCGGGCCGCGTGCCCCGCCGGATGCTCGGCCGCGCGCGGCGCAGGATCTGCGCCGGGAGCCTGGCCGGATGCTCGGCCTGTCGTCACGGCGGACGCCGGGCCGTCGGTCATGCCGCCCGTCACGTCGGACTCCTGGCCGTCCTTCACGCCAGACGGACGCCCGGCCGTCCGTCACGCCGGAATCCTGGCCGCCCCCCACGCCGGACGCCGGGCCGTCCCCCTCGCCGGACGTCGGGGGCCACCCGTCACGCCCGACTCCAGGCCGCGCACCACGTCGGACTCCTGGCCGTCCCTCACGCCAGACGGACGCCCGGCCACCCCCCCCACCCCACCCCCGAAACCAAGTGACGCAGGTCACATCAGATCTCTGGGAATGCGGGAAATAACCGGGGACGGTTTCCCCGTTTAGCCATGTGTCCGAGCGAAGCGGGGATGGATTCCCCGGATCGCGCCACAGTCTTCCTACACCTACGTCTGAGGAGTACACCGTGGAGACCGCCACCCCCGTGAAGCGTCGCGTGCCCCGGCCCCGCGCCGATGCCCTGCGCAACCGGGAGCGGATCGTCGCCGCCGCGCGTGAGATGTTCGTCGAGTTCGGCCCCGATGTGCCGTTCGACGAGATCGCCCGCCGCGCCGGTGTCGGCAACGCCACGGTGTACCGCAACTTCCCGGACCGCGACGCGCTCGCGCGGGAGGTCGTCTGCTCGGTCATGGACCGCACGTCGGAGTGGATCGAGTCGGCTCTCGCCGAGGGCGGCGACGCCTTCCAGGCGCTGAGCGACTTCGTGCACTTCGCGGCGGACGAGCGGATCGGCGCCCTGTGTCCCATGCTCTCCGAAGCCTTCGATCAGCACCATCCGGATCTGTTCGCCGCACGCGAGCGGACCATGGAGATGATCGATGCGCTGATGAGGCGCGCCCGCGAGGCCGGGCAGTTGCGTCCCGACGTCGAGTCCGGCGACTTGATGATCGCCGTCAGTCAGCTCACCCGGCCGCTGCCCGGCACCGCGTGCCAGGGCATCGACCGCTTCGTTCACCGTCATCTGCAGCTGTTCCTGGACGGTCTGCGGGCACCGGCCCGCTCCGTACTGCCCGGAGTGGCGGCCACCGTGGAGGACCTTCGAACAGCCTGACCACCTGACCGATGAGATAGGCGCACAGCGCCAGTCCAGTCCTTAGTCCGACAAGCTTCACGACAAGCTTCACGACCAGCTTCACGACCAGCTTCCGGAAGCCTGCGGCCGTCGACGACGACGAGCCGCCAGGCTCCCGTGACCTTCCCTCACCCTTTTTCACTGCGAAGTACCGGAGTGGGTATCCCCATGTCTGAATCAGGCACCTCAGCCTCGGCAACGTCGGCGGCCGAACTCGCCGACGCACACAGCAACCGCTGGAAAGCGCTCGCGTTCATCGCGCTCGCCCAGCTGATGGTCGTCCTCGACGCGACCATCGTGAACATCGCGCTGCCCTCCGCCCAGCAGGACCTGGGGATATCGGACGGCAACCGTCAGTGGGTCATCACGGCCTACGCCCTCGCCTTCGGCGGTCTGCTGCTCTTCGGCGGCCGTATCGCCGACCTGTGGGGCCGCAAGCGCACCTTCGTCACCGGTCTGATCGGCTTCGCGGGCGCCTCCGCCCTCGGCGGCGCCGCGCAGGGCGAGGCCATGATGCTCGGCGCCCGCGCCCTGCAGGGCGCGTTCGGCGCACTGCTCGCGCCCGCCGCGCTCTCGCTGCTCGCGGTGATGTTCACCGACGCCAAGGAGCGCGCCAAGGCGTTCGGCATCTACGGTGCGATCGCCGGTGGCGGTGGCGCCGTCGGCCTGATCCTCGGCGGCTTCCTCACCGAGTACCTGAACTGGCGCTGGACGTTCTTCGTGAACATCCCGTTCGCGATCATCGCCGCCCTGGGCGCGTACTTCGTCATCCGTGAGCCGGCCGGTGGTCGCAACCGCTCGCCGCTCGACATCCCCGGTGTCATCCTCTCCACCCTGGGTCTGGTCTCCCTGGTCTACGGCTTCACCCGTGCCGAGTCCAACGGCTGGAGCGACTCCACCACCATCGGTCTGTTCGTCGCCTCCGCGGTGCTGCTCGCGGCCTTCGTCTTCACCGAGTCCAAGGTCAAGGCCCCGCTGCTGCCCCTGCGCGTCATCACCGAGCGCAACCGCGGCGGTGTCTACCTCTCGCTCGGCCTCGCGATCATCGCGATGTTCGGCCTGTTCCTCTTCCTGACCTACTACCTGCAGATCGTGAAGGGCTACTCGCCGGTCAAGACCGGCTTCGCCTTCCTGCCGATGATCGCGGGCATGATCACGGGCTCCACCCAGATCGGCGCCCGTCTGATGACCCGCGTCGCGCCGCGGCTGCTGATGGCACCGGGCTTCGCCCTGGCCGCCGTGGGCATGCTGCTGCTGACCCAGATGGAGATCAACTCCTCCTACGCGGGTCTGCTGCTCCCGGCCCAGCTGCTGCTCGGCCTCGGTATGGGTACGGCGTTCATGCCCGCCATGTCCCTGGCCACGTACGGTGTCCAGCCGAAGGACGCCGGTGTCGCCTCCGCGATGGTCAACACCTCGCAGCAGGTGGGCGGCGCGATCGGTACGGCCCTGCTGAACACGATCGCCGCCTCGGCGACCACCTCGTACATCAAGGACCACATCGCCGGTGCCGCCTCCAAGTCGCAGCAGCAGCTCGTCCAGCTGCAGGGCATGGTGAACGGCTACACCAACGCCATCTGGTTCGCCGTCGGCATCCTGGTGATCGCCGCCGCGATCGCCGCGACCCTCGTCAACACCGGCCGCCCGGACATGTCCGCGGCCTCCGGCGCGGGCGACGGTGCCGAGGACGAGGTCAAGGTGCCGGTGATCGCCCACTGATCACCCGTACCGCCCGTACCGCCGCTGGCACCTCCGGTGCTTCAGGTGCTTCGAGTACGGGCGCGGGGTGGGGACGCCTCGCCCGTACGATTCCCAGGGTCCGCCCCGGTTCCGAGCTCATCGGGACCGGGGCGGACCCGCGTCCACCCCCGGTCAACCCGTCAGTCCGTCATCCGCCAGCCCGTCGGCCCGTCAACCCCATCAACGCAGCCAGGGCAGGTCCGCGCCCGCGTCCTTCGGCTGCAGCCCCTCGGCGATGATCCGCATGGCCTCGCCGAGGGCTTTGTGCTGTTCGGGCGTGAGCCGGTCGAAGAAGGCCTGCCGTACGGCGTCGACATGGCCCGGCGCGGCCTTGCTCAGCACCTCGTAACCGGCGTCGGTGAGGACGGCGAACTGGCCCCGCTTGTCGGAAGGGCAGTCCTCGCGGCGCACCCATCCGTTCTTCTCCAGGCGGGCGATCGCGTGCGAGAGGCGCGAGCGGGTGATCTTCGCGTTCATGGCCAGCTCGGTCATCCGCAGCCTTCTGCGCGGCGCCTCGACGAGCTGGACGAGCAGACCGTAGTAGACGTGTGGCATGCCCGCGTCGCGCTGCAGCTGACGGTCGAGATGGTCCTCGAGGAGGGTGGCGGCGTTCATGTACGCACGCCAGGTGCGCTGTTCCTCGTCGGTGAGCCAGCGCGGCTCTTCAGCGGATGCGGATGCCGTATTCATGGACTCCACTGTACGAGCCCCTTCTTGAATGTTAAACAAATCGGGAGTATGGTTCTGCATGGAAGCTTGAGACTTCAAATAACTTCCCAATCGGTCTTACGATGGACCCCCCGGAGGGAGTAGCCGCCATGTCGGTCGCCACGTCTGCCGTCACCGAGGGGCGTGCCTCGCAGGAGCGCATGCCCGCCCTCTACCTCAGTCATGGCGCTCCGCCGCTCGCCGACGACCCGATCTGGCCCGGAGAGCTGGCCGCCTGGTCCGCCGAACTGCCCCGCCCCAAGGCGATCCTGATGGTCTCCGCCCACTGGGAGGAAGCCCCGCTGGCCCTCGGCGCGGTCCAGACCGTACCGCTCGTCTACGACTTCTGGGGTTTCCCCGAGCACTACTACCAGGTCCGGTACGAGGCTCCCGGCGCCCCCCAACTCGCCGAGTCCGTACGGAAGCTGCTGCGCGCCCCGGGCGTCCCCGTCCAGGACATCCCGGACCGCGGCCTCGACCACGGCGCCTACGTCCCCCTCGTCGAGATGTTCCCCGACGCCGACATCCCTGTCCTGCAGATCTCCATGCCGACCCTCGATCCGGTGAAGCTGATGGAGATCGGACGCAAGCTGGCGCCGCTGCGCGACGAGGGTGTCCTGATCGTGGGCTCCGGCTTCTTCACCCACAACCTGGCCGCGCTGCGCCAGGCCGGCGTCCCCTCCTGGTCGGCCGAGTTCGACGACTGGGGCCACCGCGCCCTGGACGCCCGCGACTGGGACGCCCTGCTCGACTTCGGCCGCAAGTCCCCGGCCGGCCTGCTCGCTCACCCCCGCACCGAGCACTTCGCCCCGCTCTTCGTGACGATGGGCGCGGCGGACGCCACGGGCGAGCTGGACGGGCAGCGGTCGGTGATCGACGGGTTCTGGCTGGGGCTGGCCAAGCGGTCGGTGCAGTTCGGCTGACGTCCGTGCCGCCGTCTGTGCTGCCGTCTGTTTCGGTCGGCGTCCGGTTCGGCTGATCTAGAGGTCCTTCTCGTACCAGGCCACGTCCCAGTACCGGCCGAACTTCCGGCCCACCTCCCGGTACGTACCGACATAACGGAACCCGAAGCGTTCGTGCAGCCGCACGGACGCTTCGTTGGGCTGGGCGATGCCCGCGTAGGCGCGGTGCACGTCCTCGTCGGCGAGCGCCTCGAAGAGGGCCTTGTAGAGCAGCGTGCCGACGCCCCGGCCGCCCGAGTCCGGGGCGAGGTAGATGGTGACCTCGACGGAGGTGGCGTAGGCGGGCTTGGGGCGGAAGGCGCTGGATGTGGCGTATCCCAGAATGCGCTGTGCGTTCCCGGGAGTCCCCTGTGAGTCCGTGTCCGTGGCAACCATCAGGCGGTGCGGGCCGTCTTCAGGGTGGGAGAGCAGCCAAGGACGACGCTCTTCCGAGGTGAAGACGGCAGTGTCAAATGTGATGGGCGTCTCACGAACGTAGTGGTTGTAAATGGCCGTGAGAGCGTCGAGGTCGGCCTCGACTCCAGGCCTGACCTGCACCTCTGTACGTTCTGTTGGCATCCGACCTCCCGCTGTGGCGGCACAGGGTACTGCATGATCAGAAAAATTGAGGGGCGGGTTGGGAATTCTGTCCGGATTCCAGTCGTTGTTTCCTTCGGATGCCGGGCACTCGGAAGAGTGTCCGAGCGGCCACTAGGACCCGCAAGCCCACCATCGCAAGGGAGCACGCATGGCAACCCGTGCCGTCGCCCGTCGTCAGTCCGCCACCGGCGAGACCAGCGACGCGGCACGCAGTGTTCGCGCCGTAGGCGGCGAAATCGCCGACCGCGACCTGGTCGGCATGTACCTCGACGAGATCGCGCGTACGCCGCTGCTCGACGCCGCCAAGGAAGTCGAGCTGTCCCAGACCATCGAGGCGGGTGTGTTCGCTCGGCAGATCCTCGACGACGAGGTGGATGCCCCCAAGGCGGACGCGACCCGCGAGGAGCTCGAGGCGCTGGTCGCCGAGGGGGAGCGGGCCAAGGACGTCTTCATCCGCTCCAACCTGCGGCTGGTCGTCGCCGTGGCCCGGCGGTATCCCCGTAGCGGCCTGCCCCTGCTCGACCTGATCCAGGAGGGCAACGCGGGCCTGGTGCGCGCGGTCGAGAAGTTCGACTACCGCAAGGGCTTCAAGTTCTCGACGTACGCCACCTGGTGGATCCGTCAGGCCATCACCCGCTCCATCGCCGACCAGTCGCGCACGATCCGCCTCCCCGTGCACCTGGTCGAGGAGCTGGGCCGCATCCGCCGGGTGCAGCGCGAGTTCAACCGCGAGCACGGGCGTGAGCCCGAGCACGCGGAGATCGCGACCGAGCTCGGCTCCACCCCGGAGCGCGTGGGTGACGTCCTGGACTGGGCCCGCGACCCGGTCTCGCTGAACATGTCGGTGGACGACGACGGTGACACCCAGTTCGGTGACCTCCTCGAGGACACCTCCGCGGTCTCGCCCGAGCAGTCCGTCCTCACCCTGCTGCGCAGCGAGGAGCTCGACGACCTGATCGGGCGCCTCGACCAGCGCACGGCCTCGATCATCAAGATGCGGTACGGCATCGACGACGGCCGGGAGCGCACGCTCACGGAGGTCGGCAAGGAGCACGGCCTCACCCGTGAGCGCATCCGCCAGATCGAGAAGCACGCGCTGCTGGAGCTGAAGAAGCTGGCCCGCGACACCGGTTTTGATGCGGCGGCTTAAGAATGTCCGCGGTTCGTGCGGTTTGCGTGGTTCATGTGGTTGGTGCGCCACGTATGGTTCGTACGGGTTCGGCGGATCTGACGGATCTGATGGCCGTAGGTCGGCCATAAGTCGACCGGACATGGCCATGTAACGCCGCTTAACTCGCTGGGCTCTGGGCACAAGACTTCAGGGCCCAGGGTTCAGGGTCCCGGGGCGCAGCCCCAAGACCCCCCAGAACCGAGTCCCGACGCACTCCCCCCCCGCGCCGGGACTCTCCAGAGCCGAGCTTCGGCGCCTTCCCCCCCCTGGCGCCGGGGCTCGGCTCCTTTTTGTCCGGGGTCCGTCGGCGTTCGGCAGGGTGCGTTCGGCGGGTGGTTCGGGGCCCGTTCCGGGGGAGCGGTGGTTTTCGGGCAGCCTGACGGGCCACCCCGTACCTGAACCCCGGGGTGACCCGGATGGCAGATTGTGCCACAGGGGCATAACCTGCCGTCCGTGACCGGTACCAACCGCGCGGCCCGCGCGTCCAACCCCCGCGTTCCGGGGGGTTCGTCGTCGGCCGATCGTGCCGGGGGGTGCGATGAGGTCCGCTCCGGCGCGGCCGCCGCTCCCGGGCTCTCCCTCACGGAGCGACGCAAGGCCGCCACCCGAATGGAGATCGCACGGGCCGCGGCCGGGCTCTTCATGAGGCACGGTCTGCGCGGCACCCGCGCCGAGGACATCGCCCGCGCCGCCGGTGTCGCGCCACGCACGTTCTACCGCTACTTCGCCGGCAAGGAGGAGTGCCTCGCCCCGCTCTTCTCCGCGGGCGTCGAGAAGTGGGCCGAGGCCGTACGTGACGCCCCGGCCGACCTGTCCGTGCCGGAGGCGCTTCGCCACGCCGTCGTCCAGACCCTCACCCCGGGTGTCGGGCTGCGACCGGAGTCCATGGACTGGGTCCGTGCCCTGCTCCGGCTGGCCGAGGGGAGCCCGGCGGTGCTGAGGGTGTGGGGCGAGGCGTGTCAGGGGGCGGAGCGGACACTGGCACGGGTGCTGGAGGCGAGGGCTTCCGTGGCGGGCGGCGGGGCGGAGTTCCGGCTCGGTGCCGCCGTGGCCGGTGCGGCCGTTCGTGTGGCGGTGGAGGCCTGGGCCGCCGGGGACGAGCCGGCCGACGGTCCGGCCGGGCCGGTCGCGCTCGCGGTACGCCATCTGGAAGCCCTGCGTGACTTCCCCTGGGGAGCCGTGTGAGCGCGCCGCGGACCGGTCAGGCCCGCGCAGGGCTCACTCGGCCCTGACGCCGCGCCCTTCCGGGCGACCGCCCTCTGCCCCGCCCTACGAGCCGCCCTCTGCCCCGCCCTACGAGCCGCTCTCCGACCCGCCCTACGAGCTACCCGCCGACCCGTCTTCCGGGTCGGCCGCCGCCCGAGTCAGGCGTCCGCCCAACTCCCTTACGCACTCGACCAGTTCGGCCGGCCGGCGCACCGTGAACTCGCAGTCGACCATCGCGAGCCGTACCGCCAGCCACTCCACGGAGTCCCCGGCGGAGGAACGCAGCAGACAGTTGCGCTCGTCGATCGGCTCGGGCGCGCCGAACCACTTGGGCAGGCGGGCCGCGACGAACGCGGCGGGCGCGGCGAAGGTGACCTCGAAGTCGTACGTCTCCTGGCGCCCGTACATCGACTGCCGCAGGTACTCGGCCGCGCTCCCCGTCGGCAGTTCGCGTGGCGTGAAACGGACGCCGGTCGCGAAGGGCTCGGCGATCCGGTCGACGCGGAAGGTGCGCCAGTCGTCGCGGTCGAGGTCGTAGGCGACGAGGTACCAGCGACGGCCGGTGGAGACGAGGCGGTACGGCTCGGCCAGGCGTTGTGACGGGGTGTCGTCCCCGGAGCGGTAGGCGAACCGCAGCCGTTCCCGTCCGGTCACCGAAGCGGCGATCACGGTCAGCGTCTCGGGCGCGATGCTCGCCCCGTCCCCGCTGGTCAGCGGGGTGGTCGCGGCCTGGAGCGTGGACACACGGTGGCGCAGCCGGGACGGCAGGACCTGCTCCAGTTTGGCGAGGGCCCGTACGGAGGCCTCGTCGACGCCCTCGACCGCGTGCCCGGCGCCGGCCCGCAGCCCCACCGCGATCGCCACCGCCTCCTCGTCGTCGAGCACGAGCGGTGGCATCGCCTTGCCCGCCACCAGCCGGTAGCCGCCGTCGGCCCCCTTCGTCGCCTGCACCGGATAACCCAGCTCCCGGAGCCGGTCGATGTCGCGGCGGACGGTACGCCGGGACACGCCAAGCCGCTCGGAGAGCTCGCCACCGGGCCATTCGCGCGGGGTCTGGAGGAGGGAGAGCAACTGGAGGAGCCGGGCCGGGGTGTCCGTCGTCATGTTTCCCAGGGTGCCGTACATCTAGGACGTGATCTGACCTAATAGGGGTCTACCTTCAAGCCATGACCTCCACCGAGACCACTCTCAGCAGCCCGGCCGAGCCGCCGCAGGGCCCGGCAGCCGTGGCCGACCGGCGGCGCTGGTTCGCGCTCGCCATCGTGATGACCGCGGCCTTCATGGACCTGGTCGACGTCACGATCGTCAACATCGCGATTCCCTCGATCCAGCGGGACGAGGGCGCGTCCTTCAGCCAGATCCAGTGGATCACCGCCGGCTACGCGCTCGCCTTCGCCGCCGGGCTCATCACCGGTGGACGGCTCGGCGACATCCACGGCCGCAAGCGGCTCTTCCTGGTCGGCATAGGCGGCTTCACGATCGCCTCCGCGCTGTGTGGCTTCGCCGCGAACCCGGAGATGCTCGTCGCCTCGCGCATTCTGCAGGGCGGGATGGCCGCGCTGATGGTGCCGCAGGTGCTGTCGATCGTGCACGCGACCTTCCCGGCGCACGAGCGGGGCAAGGTCTTCGGCCTCTTCGGGGCGATCGTCGGCCTGGGCGCCGTGTCGGGCCCTCTCCTCGGCGCGTTGCTCACCGAGTGGAACCTCTTCGGTCTGGAGTGGCGGCCGATCTTCCTCATCAACCTGCCGGTGGGCATCGCCGCGCTGATCCTGGGACGACGCTTCATCAGCGAGTCCAAGGCCCCGAAGGCCCTCAAGCTCGACCTCGTCGGCGTGGCCCTCGTGACGCTGGGCCTGCTGATGCTGCTCTACCCGCTGACGCGCGGGCGTGAGCTGGGCTGGCCGCTGTGGGGGTACGTGTCGATGGGCGGCGCCCTCCTCGTCTTCGCGGCGCTGGTGGCGTACGAGAAGCGCAAGGCGGCGCGGGACGGATCGCCGCTGGTCGAGCTGTCGCTGTTCAAGGTGAAGAGCTTCGCCGCGGGCATCGCCGTCCAGACCGTCTTCGGGGTCGGCCTCGGCATCTTCTTCCTGGTCTGGACGCTGTACATGCAGGTCGGCCTGGGCTGGAGGCCGCTGCGGGCGGGCCTGACCGGGGTCCCGTTCTCGATCGCGGTGTCGGCCGCGGCGGGCATGTCGGTGCAGCTGCTCGTCCCGCGCTTCGGGCGCAAGGTGCTCCAGGCCGGCGCGCTGATCATGGCGGCCGGGGTGCTGCTCTACATCTGGGAGTCCGAGCGGTACGGCCTGTCCATCGCCTCCTGGCAGATGGCGCTTCCGCTGGTCGTCATGGGCGCGGGCATGGGCTTCATCGTGGCCCCGCTGACCGACGCGGTGCTGTCGGAGGTCCCGCGCGAGCACTCCGGTTCGGCGTCCGGCCTCATCAACACCGTGCAGCAGATGGGCAACGCGCTCGGACTCGGCCTGGTGTCCGTGGTCTTCTACGGCCAGATCGGCGACCACTTGACCCGCGCCCAGGTGGGCCCGGCCTTCGTCAACGGCTTCCAGCACGCGCTGGGCTGGGTCGTGGCGGTGATGGTGGCGATCTTCCTGCTGATGTTCGCGCTGCCGAAGCGGCCGGCACAGCATGTCGAGGGGGCGGGGGAGGACACCGCGCTCGGCGACCGGGAGGGCGCGAACCCGGCGGCGGGCGCCCCGGTGTCCGACAGCGAGCCGGCGCTGCTGGGCTGATGTCCTGGTGCTGACGTCCTGGTACTGACGTTTTGGTTGTGTGCCCGCCCTCCGCTGCCGGAGGGCGGGCACATTGCGTCCGGCGGGGCAGGCGACAGACCGTAACCGTCCGCGGCCTGCGGAAATGGCTCGGGCGACAGGGGCGACGACGGCGTCGGCCGTCCGGCTGTGACCCGCCAGCAGTGAAACGAGCTGGGCGGACGGCCCCACCTCGATGCCCGTTTGTGTCCACCTGTCGCCCGAACCTGTTTACTTTCCGGAAATCCGGGCGTAGCCTCCGAGCGAAACCACAAGTTCGGGCATCGGCCGCACAGTAATCGGAGGCGAACGGACATGTACGCACCGGAGCGGCAGCAGGAGATCCTCCGGCTTGCCCGTGACGGCGGTCGGGTGGACGTGCTCTCGCTGGCCGAGGAGTTCCAGGTCACCGCGGAGACCATCCGCCGCGATCTGAAGACCCTCGACCGCGCGGGACTCCTGCGGCGGGTGCACGGCGGTGCCATACCGGCCGGACGGCTGGACTTCGAGCCCGACCTCGCCGAGCGCGAGTCCACCGCGGCCGACGAGAAGGACCGCATCGCACAGGCCGCGGTCGCCGAGCTGCCGGACCAGGGCACGATGATCCTCGACGCGGGCAGCACGGTCGCCCGGCTCGCCGGGAACCTTCCGCTGGAGGCGACGCTCACCGTCGTCACGCACAGCCTGCCGATCGCGGCCCGCCTCGCGGACCACCCCGGCATCCAGCTCCACCTGGTCGGAGGGCGCGTCCGGCACCGTACGCGCGCCGCCGTGGACGCCTGGGCGCTGCGCGCGTACGCCGAGATCCGCGCCGACGTCCTGTTCGTCGCAGCCAACGGCTTCTCCGCCGAGCACGGACTGACCACCCCCGACCTCGCCGAGGCCGCCGTGAAGCGCGCGGCCATCCGTGCCGCGCGCCGCGTGGTGCTGCTCGCCGACTCCTCCAAGCACGGCCAGGAGCACTTCGCCCGCTTCGGCGACCTGAGCGACGTGGACCTGCTGATCACCGACAGCGGGCTGAGCCCCGAAGACGCCACCGACATCGAGCGCGGTGGCACGGAAGTAGTGCGCGCATGATCCTCACCGTCACCCCCAACCCCTCCCTCGACCGTACGTACGAGGTCCCGTCGCTCGACCGCGGCGAGGTCATCCGGGCCACCGGCGAACGCGTGGACCCGGGTGGCAAGGGCGTGAACGTCTCGCGCGCGGTCGCGGCGGCGGGGCAGCGCACGATCGCCGTACTGCCGCTGGGCGGCGCGCCCGGCGCACTCGTCGCCGAGCTGCTCCACGCACAGGGCATCGAGGTCGCGCCGGTCCCGGTCGCCGGAGCCACCCGTTCGAACATCTCGGTCGCCGAGCCGGACGGCACGCTCACGAAGATCAACGCCCCCGGTCCCGAGCTCACCTCCGCCGAGGCGGAGCTGCTCCTGGAGACGGTGCGTCAGCAGTATCGTTCCGGCGACACCGACTGGATCACCTGCTGCGGCAGCCTGCCGCGCGGACTCGGTCCTTCCTGGTACGCCGACCTCGTCGCCCGCGCCCACGCGGCGGGCGCCCGGATCGCGCTGGACACCTCCGGCCCCGCGCTGCTCGCCGCGCTGCGCGAGCGGCCCGACGTGGTGAAGCCCAACGCCGAGGAGCTCGCCGAAGCCGTCGGGCGCCCCCTCGCCACCGTCGGCGACGCGGTCAAGGCCGCCGAGGAACTGCGCGAGATGGGCGCCGACGCAGTGCTCGCGAGCCTCGGCGCGGACGGGCAGCTGCTCGTGGACGGCGCGGGCGCCTGGTTCGGCAGCGCACGGGTGGACGCCGTGCGCAGCAACGTGGGCGCCGGTGACTCCTCCCTCGCCGGATTCCTGATCGCCGGAGGCCGCGGCCCGGAGGCCCTCGCCTCCGCCGTCGCCCATGGCGCCGCGGCCGTACAGCTGCCCGGCAGTGTGATGCCGGGCCCGGCCGACCTCGACCCCTCCGCCGTGACCGTCACGTCGGAGGTCCCCGCGGACCGCGTACTCACGGAGCCCGTGTCATGACGAACCCAGCTGTTGCGACGAACCCAGCTGTTGCGACGAACCCAGCGGTTCCGACGGCCGGTACCGCCGCGGTCGCACCCCCTGAACAGGCCCTGATGAGGCGGGGTTTCCCCGGCCCCGCCTCCGCCACACCCGTAGACCCCGCCCTCCTTGAGTGCGGCACCCCCGTCCCCACCCCCGCCCACCACTTCCCCCGGGCGATACGCGTGCGAAGGAGCCCGCGATGAGCGAGATGATCACCGCGGACCTGGTCGATCTCGACCTGTCCGCCGAGAACAAAGAGGCGGCGGCACGCGCCCTCGCCGAGCGCATGGTGACCCTGGGGCGGGTGACCGACCTCGACGGCTTCCTCGCCGACGTGGCCGCCCGCGAGGCCCAGATGCCCACCGGCCTCGACGGCGGGATCGGCATCCCGCACTGCCGCAGTGTTCACGTCACCGAGCCGACGCTCGGCTTCGGGCGCAGCGCGGCCGGGATCGACTTCGGCGCGCCGGACGGCCCCGCCGACCTGATCTTCCTGATCGCCGCCCCGGCGGGCGCCGACGACGCGCATCTGACGATCCTGTCGTCGCTGGCCCGTCAGCTCATGAACGCCGAGTTCACGTCCGCGCTGCGGGCCGTGGACGACGCGGCGGCCGCGGCCGCGCTCATCCGCGGGGACGAGTCCCCGGCGGCCGCGGCCTCGACCGCGCCCGAGGGCTCCGAGTCCGCCGAGGACTCCGAGAACTCCAAGGGCTCCAAGGACTCCGTGGCGGTGTCGGCGGCGGCCTCCGCCGACACCGCCACGGGCACCACCACGAGCGTGCGTCCGTTCCGGATCGTCGCCGTCACCTCCTGCCCCACCGGCATCGCGCACACCTACATGGCGGCCGAGTCGCTGGAGAACGCGGGCCGCGAGGCGGGCGTCGAGGTCGTCGTCGAGACGCAGGGCTCGGCCGGCTTCACCCGGCTCGACCCGGCGGTCATCGCGGCCGCGGACGGCGTGATCTTCGCGCACGACGTGCCCGTGCGGGACAAGGACCGGTTCGCCGGCAAGCCGACGGTCGACGTCGGTGTGAAGGCGGGCATCAACAAGCCCGCCGAGCTGATCACCGAGGTGCGCGGCAAGGCCGCGCGCGGCGAGGTCAGCGCGGGCTCCGCGCCCGGTACGCCGGTGGAGCGCGCCGGTGAATCCGGCGAGGGCTACGGCACCAAGCTCCGCAAGTGGCTGATGTCAGGCGTCAGTTACATGGTCCCGTTCGTCGCGGCCGGCGGTCTGCTGATCGCCCTCGGCTTCGCGATCGGCGGCTGGACGGTCAACAAGGCGCCGTCGGTCATGGACCACTTCGTGTGGACCCAGACGGACAGCTGGGGCGCCCTGCTGTTCCAGATCGGCGGCGTGGCCTTCAACTTCCTCGTCCCGGTCCTGGCCGGCTACATCGCCTACGGCATGGCGGACCGCCCGGGTCTCGTCCCCGGCTTCGTCGGCGGCGCGATCGCGCTCAACATCAACGCGGGCTTCCTCGGAGGCCTGGCCGCCGGTCTCATCGCCGGTGGTGTGGTGATCGGGATCCAGAAGGTGAAGATCCCGGTGGCGCTGCGCGGCATCATGCCGGTGGTGGTGATCCCGCTGATCTCCGCGGCGATCGTCGGATTCCTGATGTTCGTGGTCATCGGCAAGCCCATCGCCTCCGCGCAGAAGGGCATGACCGACTGGCTCAACGGCCTCACCGGCACCAACGCCGTCCTGCTCGGCGCGCTGCTCGGCCTGATGATGTGCTTCGACCTCGGCGGCCCGGTCAACAAGGTCGCGTACACCTTCGCCACCGCCGGTATCGCGGTCGCGAGCCCCAGCGACTCCGCGATGAAGATCATGGCGGCCGTGATGGCGGCGGGCATGGTTCCGCCGCTGGCCATGGCGCTCGCCACGACCGTGCGCGGCAAGCTCTTCACCCAGACCGAGCGGGAGAACGGCAAGGCGGCCTGGGTACTGGGCGCCTCCTTCATCTCGGAGGGCGCGATCCCGTTCGCGGCGGCCGACCCGCTGCGCGTGATTCCCTCCGCCATGGTGGGCGGCGCGGTCACCGGCTCCCTGTCGATGGCCTTCAGCGCCACGCTGCGGGCCCCGCACGGCGGCATCTTCGTGGTCCCGCTGATCGGCAACCCGTTCCTCTACCTGATCGCCATCGCGGCCGGTGTCTGTGTCACCACCGCCCTGGTGGTCGTCCTGAAGGGCATGCGCAAGCAGGCCCCCGAGGGGACCGGTACGGGGGTCGCCGACGCCGCGACAGCCACGAAGGTCGACTCCAAGGAGCCGGTCGCGGCCTGAACGGCCAACTACTCGCCCTTTTAGGGCATCTGCGAGATACGTCACGGTCCGGGGCCAAAGTCCCGGACCGTGGTGTCTACTGGGGGGTATGCCTGAGCATGTGTCGATCCTCCAGCTGACGGGCGTGGCCGTCCTCGCCCTCGCGACCGCCATCTGGGTCGTCGGCCTGTCCCGCCTGCTGCGCCGCGCCCGCACCGAGGCCGTCGTGCGCCACCACGGGCACCTGCTCCGCGCCATGCCCCATCAGCGCCGGTCCGGCCCCGCCGCGGAGTCCGTGGAACTCACCCCCGAGGAACACGCCGCGTTCGCGGGCCTGGTACGCCAGTTCAGCGACAGTCGCCCCTGACGAACGGGGGGCTCCCCCCTGACGAAGGGGGGTCGGTTCGACACGCCAGGCCCTAGGCGAGCCGCGCCGCCCGGCGTTCCATGGCGGCCCGTGCCGCGTGCTCCGTCGGATAGACCTCGCACATGTGCCGGCCGTCCGGCGTCGCCGTGTGTTCGACCTCCCACAGGGAGATCTCCTGGCCGTCGCGGAGCAGGAACGCGTGCTCGTAGAGCGAGAAGCACAGCCCGACCTGGCCCGCCCGGCAGGGGCGCCCGAAGGCCTGGGTGATCTGGTGCGCGAACGCGGTGCGCAGCAGCAGCGTCGTGATGTCGGCCCCCGGCCGGTCCGCGTTCTCCGCCCGCCGCAGCAACCGCCGCGCGTGATCCGCCGAGTCGTCCGTCAGGTAGACGTGGCGCGGCTCGGGGACCGGCGACAGATGGACCATCACGGGCAGTTCGAAGTCCGGCGCGTCCGGCGGCAGCGGCAGCCGGGCCGTGGCGGCGCGCAGCTCCTCCTCGTCGACATACACCTCGTGCTGCGGCTCTCTCCCGAGCGCCGTGTTGTGCACGAGCTCCCACAACGTGACCGCCGAGCCGTCGGCGAGCAGCCAGGTGTGCCGGTACGTCTCGCGGTGCAGCCCCGCGCTGTGGTGCGCGGAGTGCAGCGAACTGTCGTGCGCCAGCGCGCAGTCGAGCCGCCTTATCGTCTCGTCGGGCAGCTCGAAGGAGTTCAGGGCACGGCCGAGGAGTCGCTCGAGGTGCTCCTCCGGAGACTCGGGCGACTCGGGTGGTTCGTACGCTGCTGTCTCGTACGGAACGCTCAAGGCTTCTCCCGGCGTTGCTGCATGTCACCTTGTGGGTGCATACCGTAGCCCCTCGGTCGGACATCAATCCTGCGAACCGAGAAAACGTACGGACAGAAAACGAGCGGGCCGCGCGGCAAGTTCCCGCGCGGCCCGCCGTGACGTCAACGGCCCCAGGTCAGACCGTACTTCCCGCGGTCCACGCACTCCAGGACATGTTCCAGCCGTTCAGTCCGTTGTCCGGCGAGACGGTCTTGTCGGGCGAGTTCTTCACCACTACGACGTCCCCGACGAGAGAGTTGTCGTAGAACCACTTGGCGCTGGTGTCGCCCTGCGCACCCTGTGCGTCGGCGAGACCGACACATCCGTGGCTGGTGCCCTGCCGTCCGAAGGGCGGGTTCCCGCGGTCGTACCAGTAGTTGCCGTGGATGAACGTCCCCGAAGACGTCAGACGCATCGCGTGCGGCACGTCCGGGATGTCGTACTCGCCGCCGTAGCCCACCGTCGAGCCGTTCATCCGCGTCTGGACGAACTTCTCGGAGATCACCATCTGACCGTTGTACGTGGTGTGCTCCGGGCTGCCCGCCGAGATCGGCACCGTCTTGAACGTCGTGCCGTCACGCACCACCGTCATGGTCTGCGTGTTGACGTCGACCGTGGAGACCTGGGAGCGGCCGATGGTGAAGGTGACCGTCTTCTTCTGCACCCCGAAGACGCCGTTCGCGCCCTCGACGCCGTCCAGGTCGATCTTCATCGTGACCTTGGAACCGGCCTTCCAGTACGCCTCGGGCCTGAAGTCGAGCCGCTGCGAGCCGAACCAGTGCCCGGCCACCTGCTGCCCACTGCTGGAGGTGACCGTGATGTGCGACTGCACGGCCTTCTGGTTGCTGATCACCTTGTTGAAGTTGAACGACACCGGCATTCCGACGCCGACCGTGGTGCCGTTGTCGGGCGTGTACGTGCCGATGAAGCTGTTGCTCGAGGAGACCGTCGTGAAGATGGAGTTGGCGGCGGCCGTGCGTCCGCTCGCGTCCTTCGCGGTCGCCGAGATCTGGTACTTCGTCCCGCGCTCCAACTGCGCCGTCGGCTTCCAGCCGGTCCCGTCCGCGGTGATCGCCCCCGGCACCGCCGTCCCGGACCCCGACACCGTCATCTTCACATCGGTCAGCTTGCCGTCGCTGACCTTCACGCCGGTCGCGTTGATGGACGCGTCCGTCGAACCGTCCTTGGCCGAGATGACGATCTTCGCCGTGGACGTCTTGGCCGAGGTGCCGCTGTCCTTGTCGCCCTTGGCGTCGGCGCTGGCGTTGCCGCCGCAGCCGGTCAGGGTGAGGGCGCCGACCATCAGGGCGGCACAGGCCCCCAGTGCGCGCCGCGCTGTCATGTTCGGCGTTGCCACGGGCTGCTCCAGTTTCTCGTGATGTGCGTGATCCGCTCCAGTGCATGGAGAAGGAGCGAGCGGTGCCGCGAAGGGTTCCCCCCGTCCCCGGCCCAGCACCATCGCGTGACACAACCGGGACAATCACCGCCGGGCCCACGTCGAACTCCCCCTGCCACTGCCCCCACTTGACGTCAGCGAGGGCAGCGGGCCACCCGGAACCACGGGCCGGACCCGTCCTAGGCGCTCCCGTACAACTCCCCGTACGACGGCCACACCCCGCCCGGTCCGTCCACCGGGTCGGCTGCTCGTACCGCGCGGACGATCGCCCGGGTGACCAGATCCGCGCCCGCCGCGAGGATCTCGTTGAGGGCCAGGGGGTTGTCGGGACTGAGGGGGCGGGCGCCCGTGGCCAGGGCGAAGACCGTGTCGCCGTCGTTCAGGAGGTGGACCGGGCGCACGGCGCGCGCGATGCCGTCGTGCGCCGTGCCGGCGAGCTTGTGGGCCTGGGCGCGGGTGAGGTCGGCGTCGGTGGCGACGACGGCGAGCGTGGTGTTCAGCGGGGGAGGCGCGTTCTTCGCGGCGGCTTCGGCGAGCCGTTGCCGCGCCGCCTCGTGGACCTCGGCGGTGGGATAGGCCGTACGACCGTCTCGCAGCAACTCCCCGTACAACACCCCCGTCTCCGGATCCACCGCCGAACCCGCCGCGTTGGCCACCACCAGCGCGGCCACCGTGATCCCCGAGGCGAGCACGGCGCTCGCCGTCCCGACCCCGCCCTTGATCCGCCCGACCGTCGCCCCCGTCCCGGCGCCCACACACCCCTCCGGCACCGGCGTGCCCGGCCCGCTCGCGTCGGCGGCCTCGACCGCGGCCCGGCCAGTGGCCGCGTCCGGCCTCGCCCGGAAGTCGCCGCCGCGGCCCAGGTCGAAGACACAGGCGGCGGGCACGACCGGCACGACGTGCGCCGGATCGGGGCCCACCCGCACCCCGCGGCCCCGCTCCTCCAGCCAGGCCATCACCCCGGACGCGGAGTCCAGGCCGTACGCGCTGCCGCCGGTCAGTACGACCGCCTCCACCTTCTGCACCAGGTTGCGCGGGTCGAGCGCGTCGGTCTCCTTGGTGCCGGGGCCGCCGCCGCGTACGTCCACGGCCGCGACGGCGCCGCCCACAGGGGCGAGCACGACCGTGGTGCCGGTGAGCCAACCGTCGCCGGTACGCGTCGCGTGTCCCACGCGCAGCCCCGCGACATCCGTCAGAGCGTCAACTGTCATGCCTCCAGTGTTTCCCGCCCCGCGGTCCCCGCTCCCTCCCCTGTCACCATCCGTGCCGTCAAGGCCACCCCGACCGCCACCGACAGCGCCGCCACGACGCCCGCCGTGAGCACGGCCCAGCTGCGCAGGAAGGTGCACAGGATCACCAGCAACGCCGTCGTCGGCAGGACGAGTTGCTGTGCGATGCCCACCTTGAAATACCGCGCGTGCAACAGCCACACCGTGAGGAAGTACAGCGCCGTCGGCAGTGTCACCGCTGCGGACGCGGCGAGCGTCGAGATCTGGGCCTTGCCGACCGCCTGCTCGACCGCGACCTCCAGGCCCGCACCGATCGCGGCCGCCGACGCGAAGATCAGGTAGTGGCCGTATCCCCACAGGAACGCGTGCGCGTTGGACCGCAGGTGCCCGTGGATGGGCACCACGAAGTAGATCCACCATGCGGAGAAGACGATCAGCAGTCCGCCGGCGGCGATCGGCAACAGCTCGCCCAGCGCGTCGTGCTCGGCCACCGCCGATTTCACGGCGACCGTCGACGCGGCGATCGTCTCGCCCAGCACGATGATCGTGAACAGGCCGAACCGCTCGGAGACGTGGTGCGGATGCCAGGAGGTGACGAAGTCCTTCTCCGCGTACACAGGGACGCACATCTCGGCGATCGCCATCACCAGGAACACCCAGGGGCGCCCGGACTCCGGCAGGACCAGCAGCCCCAGCCAGCCGACCTGGCACAGCAGCACACCGGCCGCGTACCGCAGCACCATCGTTCTTTCGGGGCCCTCCGTGCTGCGGGCCACCCGCAGCCACTGGGCGATCATCGCGAACCGCATGATCGCGTAGCCGAGCCAGACGGCTACGTACACATGGTTCTCGAACGCCTGCGACACCCCTGCGGCGAGGACCAGGACACCGGCGATCTGCACCAGCGTCATGATCCGGTAGAGCGCGTCGTCGTTGTCGTAGGCCGAGGAGAACCAGGTGAAGTTCATCCACGCCCACCAGATCGCGAAGAAGATCATCGCGTAGTTGAGGATGCCCTCGCCCGCGTGTCCCGCCGCCACGGCGTGCATCAGCTCGACGCCCGCCTGGGCGATGGCCACGACGAAGCACAGGTCGAAGAAGAGCTCCAGCGGCGACGCGACGCGGTGCGCCTCGTCCCTCCTCCGGGCAGTCATTCTGCGCAGGGGCCCGAGCCGGGCCGTCCTGGGCGTCGGGGTGGGTTCGGAAGCGGCGCTGGACGTCATACGGCCAAGCACAGCAGAAAAGAGTCCAGGTCGCTCGGGTTGGCGGCCGCAGGACGCGGCCGTACCGGGGTGGGCCGGGGGCCCCTCGGCGTACTCTGGGACGCATGAGTACCGCCTCCGCCCCCGAACCGCGTGACGCGTCCGCACCGCGTGATCCGAAGTCCGCGCTGATCTTCGACGACCCGCTGAGCCAGCAGTCCTCGGACGACACGGACCGGGGATGGGGCGAGCAGTCCGGTGGTGACGGTGACAGCGCGGCGGACCTGAAGAGGTTCCTCGACGAGAAGCCGCCGCACCACCTCTGAGCCGCCGTGCCCCGGCGCCGCCTGACGCCGACCCCGACATGGCGAGCGCCGTTCCCGAGGCCGCCGCGGCCGGACCTGCGGTCGCGAATCCCGGCCTGAAGAGGACGAAGCCCGATCCCGGACCGCCGGAGTCGGCCTCCGAGCGTCCGGAGTCGGCCTCCGAGCGTCCGGAGTCGGCTCCCGAGCGTCCGGAGTCGGCTTCCGAGCCTCTCAAGCGTGGCCCGCCTCGTGCGGGGTCGACTTCCGAGCTTCCCGGACGGGCGCCCGACTGTCCGGAGCCGACCTCCGAGCTTCCCGAGCCCGACGCCGACGGTCCGGGACCGGGCTTCGAGCCTCGGGAGCAGGCCGCCGAGCTTTCGTAGCCCTACGGCGACTGCCCGGGGCCAGCCCGGGCGTTCCCGGAGCCTGAGCCCGATGGTCCGCAGCCGGCGCGTACGGTTCCGTGTCCCGGCTCCGAATGTCCGCAGCCAGGCCCCGCGTTTCCGGAGCCCGAATCCGACTGTCCGCAGTCGGCCTCCGAGCGTCCGGAGCCCGGCCCCCACTGTCTGACATCGGCCCCCGCGCTTCCGTGGCCCGGCCCCGGTTTTCAGGAGTCGGTCCGTGAGCGTTCCGAGCGGGGCCCCGGCCTTCGCCGTCAGTGCTGGCTGTTGCCCGAACCGCGCTGGGCCACCAGGGCATCGCGGATTTCCTTGAGCACCTCCAGCTCGGACACCTCGGTGATCTCCTGGGTGCCCTCCTTCGCCTTCTGCCGGGCCGCTTGCCGGGCCAGGAACTTCGACATCGGCAGGACCATCAGGAAGTAGACGACGGCCGCGGTTATCACGAAGCTGAGCGTGGCGCCCAGCACGGAGCCCCACATGATCCGGATGCCCGTCGCCGTGGCCCCGGTGCCGTTGCAGGGGTCTTTGAGGCAGGAGCTGTAGCTGTCGAGGTTCTGCGTGCCGATCGCACCCACCAGCGGGTTGATGATGCCCTTCACCACCGAGTTGACGATGTTGGTGAAGGCCGCTCCGATGACCACCGCGACGGCCAGGTCGATGACGTTGCCCCGCATCAGAAAGGCCTTGAAGCCCTCCCAGACACCGGGTTGCTTCTTCTCGCTCACCAAGAGGCCCCTCTGCACAAGTTGTGGAACAAACAGCTCCGCAACCTACGGCAGGGCTCGCCGGACCTGTCCAATTCGGTAGCACGATCGAGAGAGTTGACACCGATTCGATATCCAGGAGAGCCGTCAGTACGGCATTGCGCACGGTACTCAACACAGTGTCACCGCCAGCCGTGCCGTCGTGCCCGCGCCCGCCAGCCGCGCCGCCGTGGCCCGGGGCACGGAGAGGACCACCAGCGCCCCGGTCTCGGTGGCGGCGAAGTCCGGGACCTCGGCCACCCGCGCCCCGGCCGCGACCACACGCCCCTCGCTGCCACCGTCCGCCGCGATCACGTCGACCCGGTCGCCCGGTTCGAGCAGCCGCACCGTGGCCGCGTCGGCGATCCGCACCGGCACCGCCACCGTCTCCACCGCGCCCCGCCCCCGCACGGACGCGGTAGCGGAAGGGGGAGGGGAAGGGAGGGAAGGGGACATGGGGGAGGAAGCGGACGTGGACGGGGGAGCCGCCGTCGGATGGCCCCGTGCCCGCCCGGCGTCACCGGGGCCCGCCGCCACGAGGGCCGCCGCGGTGATCGCGAGCCCCGCGGCCACGGCCCGCCGCTTGTGACGGGTGAGACGCCGCAGCCGGTACCGCCCGCCGCGCACGTGTACGGGGGAGAACTGCGGCACCTCGCAGATCGGAGGCGCGTCCACACCGGGCGGCCGTGCGTGATCCGGTCCGGGCGGACGTACGGGATCCGTGCCCGGCGCCCGTACGAGATCCGTGTCCTGCGTGCGTACAAGAGAAGTGTGCTGTGCCATGGGACCACCACCTGCGACGAGAGACCGGCTTGCGATCCCACGATGAGGCCTCGCGGCGGAGCCCGTCGGCGCCGGTGGACTACCGACGAGTTGTGGACAACTCCCTCACCCGAACGGGACGTTCCACCGCGTGAAAACGCCCGTCAGTGCCCGTCAGCGCCCCTCGGTGCCCACCGAGCGCCCGTCGAAGCCAACGTCACGGCAGCTCGAACCCCGGATCCATGCCACCCAGCGCCGTCGTGCACAGACAGTCCCGCGTCCCGTTCTCCGGCAGTGCCGCCACCGCGTCGTACAGCACGTCCCGCAGCCGGTCCACGTTCGACGCGAACACCTTCAGCACGTCGTCGTGCGAGACGCCCTCGCCGGCCTCCGCGCCCGCGTCGAGGTCGGTGACCAGGGTCAACGAGGTGTAGCAGAGCTCGAGTTCACGGGCGAGCGCGGCCTCGGGGTGGCCGGTCATGCCGACCACGGACCAGCCCTGCGCCTGGTGCCACAGCGACTCGGCGCGGGTGGAGAACCGCGGTCCCTCGATCACCACGAGCGTGCCGCCGTCCATCGGCTCCCAGTCGCGCCCGCGCGCCGCTTCGAGGGCGGCCTTGCGCCCGACGGGGCAGTAGGGGTCGGCCAGCGACACGTGCACGACATTCGGCACGGTGCCGTCCGGCAGCGGCAGCCCGTCGAAGAACGTCTGCGTCCGCGTCTTCGTACGGTCGACCAGCTGGTCCGGCACGAGCAGCGTTCCCGGCCCGTACTGGGGGCGCAGTCCGCCCACCGCGCACGGTCCGAGGATCTGACGGGCGCCGACGGAGCGCAGCGCCCAGAGGTTGGCCCGGTAGTTGATGCGGTGCGGCGGCAGATGGTGGCCGCGGCCGTGGCGGGGAAGGAAGGCGACCCGCCGCCCGGCGATCTCGCCGAGGAACAGGGAGTCGCTCGGCGGCCCGTAGGGGGTGTCGACTTGTATCTCGGTCACATCGTCGAGGAAGGAGTAGAAGCCCGAGCCGCCGATGACACCGATCTCTGCGTTCGCCATGACAAGCACATTAGCGGGATTCGAAGGCTCGCCTCCGAAAACGCCGGGGCCCCCGTCTCGACGCCGGGGCCCCCGTCTCGACGCCGGGGACTCCGCCCCCGAAAACGCCAGGGACCCCATCGTCGTACGACGACAGGGTCCCTGCGAGAAAGTCCTACGCGGCCGAGCTGCTGCTCGACGAGCCGCTGCCCGACGACTTCGAGTCCGACGAGGACGACGAGGACGTCGACGACGATGACGAAGTCGAAGAGGTCGACGGCTTGGACGCCGGCGAGCTGCTCGACGACGAGCCACGGCTGTCGTTGCGGTAGAAGCCGGAGCCCTTGAAGACAATGCCGACGGCCGAGAACACCTTCTTCAGGCGTCCACCGCAGTTGGGGCACTCGGTCAGGGCGTTGTCGCTGAACTTCTGCACCGCCTCGAGGCCCTCGCCACACTCGGTGCACTGGTACTGGTAGGTCGGCACTTGTCTTCCTCCTGGCACTCTCACTCAATGAGTGCTAACGACGATCCATAGTGACGTATTCCGCGAGATCAGTCCACTGTCACCGGCACTCGGTGACCGACGCCACGTGCGACGGTGCGTCCACTGGGTCGGGTGGCCAGCCGTGAGCGCAGGGCCAGCAGGGTCGCCAGCGCCAGTGCCGTACCGGCCATCGGCACCAGGAATCCGGCACCGTTCCACAGGCGGTCCTCCAGCTGTCCGGCGACCGTGACGGCCGCCGCCTGGCCGAGCGCGACGGCACCGGTCAGCCAGGTGAAGGCCTCGGTGCGGGCGCCCGCCGGGACCAGGCCCTCGACCAGCGTGTAGCCGGTGATCAGGGACGGAGCGATGCACATGCCGACCAGGAGGCCGATCCCGGCGAGCACGACCACGGAGTGCGCGGCCCACAGTCCGGACGCGGCGAGGGCCAGGGCGGCGTAGCCGATGACGAGCCGCCGCTGCGGGGCCACCTTCCAGGCGAGGGCTCCGCAGACGACGCCGGAGAGCATGTTGCCCGTGGCGAAGACGCCGTACAGGACGCCGTTCAGACCGGGCTCGCCGATCGACTCGCTGAACGCGGCGAGCGAGACCTGCATACCGCCGAAGACGGAGCCGATGCCCAGGAAGGTCACGATCAGCACGCGCACTCCGGGGACCCGCAGCGCGGAACCGTGCTCCACGCGTGTGTGCCCGGCGGCCGCGACAGCGGGCTGGGTGCTCTTCTGCGAGGCGAAGAGGAGACCGCCGATCAGGGTCAGCCCGGCTTCGGTGAGCAGGCCCGCGGCCGGGTGCACGGCGGTGCACAGCGCCGTGGCGAGCAGCGGGCCGAACACGAAGGTCAGCTCGTCAGTGACGGACTCGAAGGCCGCGGCGGTGGTCATCAGGGGCGAGTCCTGGAGCTTCACGCCCCAGCGGGCGCGCACCATGGGCCCGACCTGGGGCACCGAGGCGCCGGTCGGCACGGCGGCGACGAAAAGGGCCCACAAAGGGGCGTCCATCAGCGCCAGCGCCGTCAGGGAGAGGCCTGCCAGGGCGTGCACCAGGACGCCGGGCAGCAGGACGGCCCGCTGGCCGTGGCGGTCGGCGAGACGGCCGGTGAAGGGTGCGAACAGCGCCATGGAGACGCCGGTGACGGCGGCGACGGCGCCGGCGGCCCCGTACGAGCCGGTGGTGTGCTGGACGAGGAGTACGAGGGAGAGGGTCAGCATGGCGAAGGGCTGACGTGCGGCGAAGCCGGGAAGCAGGAACGTCCAGGCGCCGCGGGTGCGCAGCAGCTGTCCGTATCCGGGGCGGGAGGTGACCGTGGATGCCACGGCCGTGCCTTTCTGCCGCCTGGTAGCGCGGCCCCTTTTGTCGGGCGGCGCCGAGAGCTGTCCTCTTGCGCGGAACTGCGGTAGATGCCGCGCCGCCCACTGCGGGGGCGTCGCGACCGCCATACGGTCGCGCCAGCTCTGCTTCAGGCAGAGTTGGTTCGATCAAGGTGTGCCTTCATCGTACAGGGCCGAGTGCTGCGGTGCCTGTGAAAGTGAGCACCATGGCGGTGTTCGCCTGTGAATGCACATCGCCCCTTAATGTCCCGTTTACTGTCCGGAATGTCGGGAGTGCGGTCCGGCGCCGTTGCCCGCGAGGCCCAGCCAGCCCGCCAGCTTGCCGCCCTGGCCCACCGCGCGCAGCCGTCGCTCGGCCGCGTCCCGGACCGGGTCGGTGGCCACCACGAGCAGCTCGTCGCCGCGTCGCAGGACGGTCGTGGGCAGCGGCACGAAGGACGTCCCGTCGCGCACGACGAGGGTGACGGCGGCACCCGAGGGCATGCGCAGCTCGGCCACCTCCACGCCGTGCATGCGGGAGCCCTTCGGGATCGCGACGGACAGCAGATGGCCGCGCAGCCGCTCCAGGGGTGCCGATTCGATTCCGAGGTCGGCGGCGCCCTCGGACTCGCCCAGCCGCAGCTTCCGGGCCAGCCAGGGCAGTGTGGGGCCCTGGATGAGGGTGTAGGCGACGACCAGGACGAAGACGATGTTGAAGATCCGGCGGCTCTCCGCGATGCCGCTCACCATCGGGATGGTCGCCAGGATGATGGGTACGGCGCCGCGCAGGCCCGCCCAGGACAGCAGCGTCTGCTCCTGCCACGGGATCCGGAAGGGCAGCAGGCTGACCACGACGCTCAGGGGACGCGCCACCATGGTGAGCACCAGGCCGATGACGAGGGCCGGCGCGATGTCGTCGCCCATCTCGTGCGGGGTGACCAGCAGGCCGAGCAGGACGAACATGCCGATCTGGGCGATCCAGCCGAGCCCTTCGGCGAAGCCTCGGGTGGCGGGCCAGTGCGGCAGTTTGGCGTTGCCGAGCATCATCGCCGCGAGGTAGACGGCGAGGAAGCCGCTGCCGTGCGCGAGCGCGCCGGCGGCGTACGAGGTGACCGCGATCGCCATCACGGCGATCGGGTAGAGGCCGGAGGCGGGCAGCGCCACGTGCCGCAGCCCCCAGGAGCCGAGCCAGCCCACCGCGAGGCCGATGGCCGCGCCGATGGCCAGCTCCAGGGTGATCTCGCCCAGCAGCACGTACCAGTGCTCCACGGGGCCCGCCGTGCAGAACGCGACCACGAGGATGACCACCGGGGCGTCGTTGAAGCCGGACTCGGCTTCCAGGATGCCCGTCACGCGCGCGGGGAGGGGCACTTTCCGCAGCACGGAGAAGACGGCCGCCGCGTCCGTCGAGGACACCACCGCGCCGATGATGAGCGCCTGCCGCCATTCCAGGCCGATCAGGTAGTGGGCGGCCGTGGCCGTCACCCCGACGCTCACCGCGATGCCGACCAGTGCCAGTGAGGTGGCCGCGGGCAGTGCCGGCTTGATCTCCTTCCACTTCGTGCCGAGGCCGCCCTCGGCCAGGATCACGACCAGGGCCGCGTACCCGATGACCTGGGTCAGTTCGGCGTTGCTGAAGTGGACATCGCCGACCCCGTCCTGGCCCATGGCCATGCCTATGCCGAGGTAGACGAGCAGGCTGGGGAGCCCGCTGCGCGAAGAGATACGAACCGCTGCCACCGCGACGAGCAGAACGAGCGAGCAGACGAGCAGGAGCTGGTTGAGGTGGTGGACAGTCAGCGGCTGTTCCCTTCTCGCCATTCCGGGCACTGGAATCGAACGTGTGGATGTGAACACGTCGATTCGATGCGATCGCGTCGAGGGCGACGCGTGGAATCGATGTGATCGCGTGGATCCGAGCACGTCGATCCGAACACCCGAAGTCGGTACATGAGTCCAAGTACTTCGTTACCTTACCTAACTCTTGACGCTTTCTTGACACTCCAGGGGCCGAGATCGAACGCTCGTCCGTCCTGTACCCGACTCCGCGTCAAGGCGCGTCGGGCCCTGCGCCTATGGTTGCTCCAGCACTCCAGGACCGCCTGCCGCTCGCGTTAGGACAGCAAGGACAGCGATGCCCCCGAACACCACCGCCTCTTCCGGCCAGAAGCCGGGCAAGTCCGGCAGGAAGAAGGGGCGCAAGGCCCGACTGGTCCTGATCGTCCTGGTTCTGGCCCTCTTCGGAGGCGTTGCCTATGGCGGCTACTGGGGGGTCAGTACCGTCCGCGCCTCCTTCCCGCAGACCAAGGGTTCACTCACGCTCGACGGCCTGTCGGGCCCCGTGGACGTCAAACGGGACGGCAACGGGATCCCGCAGATCTACGCATCGTCCGACGAGGACCTGTTCATGGCGCAGGGCTACGTCCAGGCGCAGGACCGGTTCTACGAGATGGACGTACGCCGCCACATGACCTCGGGCCGGCTGTCCGAGATGTTCGGCTCGAGCCAGGTCAAGAACGACGAGTTCTTGCGCACGATGGGCTGGGACCGGGTCGCCAAGGAGGAGTACGACAAGAAACTGTCGCCCTCCACGAAGAAGTACCTCCAGGCGTACGCCAAGGGAGTCAATGCCTACCTGAAGGGCAAGGACGGCAAGGACATCTCCCTGGAGTACGCGGCCCTTGGTTTCACCAACGACTACAAGCCCCAGGAGTGGACCCCGGTCGACTCGGTCGCGTGGCTGAAGGCGATGGCCTGGGACCTGCGCGGCAACATGCAGGAAGAGATCGACCGCTCCCTGATGACCAGCCGTCTGGGCCCGAAGCAGATCGCCGACCTGTACCCGGAGTACCCCTACAGCCGGAACAAGACGATCACCCAGGAGGGCCAGTACGACAGCGTCACGGCGTCGTACGTCCAGGGCGGCAGCACGACGACGGGCAGCGGGACGCAGTCCACGACGGGCACCGGCCTCGCGGGGAACACCACCGCGCCAGGCGGCCTGCAGAGCCAGCTCTCCAAGCTCTACAACGTGCTCGACAACGTGCCCACCGCCGTCGGTGTGAACGGCAACGGCATCGGCTCGAACTCCTGGGTCGTCGCGGGCAAGTACACGATCACCGGTAAGCCGCTGCTGGCCAACGACCCGCACCTGTCGGCCTCGCTGCCCTCGGTCTGGTACCAGATGGGCCTGCACTGCACGAGCGTCTCCAGCAAGTGCCGGTACGACGTCTCCGGCTACACCTTCGCGGGCATGCCCGGCGTGGTCATCGGCCACAACCAGAACATCGCCTGGGGCATGACCAACTCCGGGGTCGACGTCACCGACCTCTACCTGGAGAAGATCACCGGCGAGGGCTACGAGTACGACGGCAAGGTGCTGCCCTTCACGACCCGCAAGGAAACGATCAAGGTCGCGGGCGGCGCCACCAAGACGATCGTCGTCCGGGAGGCCAAGGACGGGATGCCGCTGCTCTCCGACCGCGACGACGAACTGGTCAAGGTCGGCAAGAAGGCCACCGTCGACAGCGGGGCGCCCGACCGCGGTGACGGCTACGCCATCGCGCTGCGCTGGACCGCCCTGGACCCGGGCAACTCCATGGACGCCGTCTTCCAGCTGGACAAGGCGTCGAACTGGTCCGAGTTCCGCAAGGCGGCCGCGTCCTTCGACGTGCCCTCGCAGAACCTGATCTACGCCGACACCAACGACAACATCGGCTACCAGCTGCCCGGCAAGATCCCGACCCGGTCGAAGGGCGACGACGGCTCGCTCCCGTCGCCCGGCTGGGACTCCAAGTACAAGTGGACCGGCTACATCAAGCAGTCCGAGCTGCCCTACGAGTACAACCCGCAGCGCGGCTACATCGTGACCGCCAACCAGGCGGTCGTCGACAAGGACAAGTACCCCTACACGCTCACCACGGACTGGGGCTACGGGACGCGCAGCCAGCGGATCACCGATCTCATCGAGGCGAAGATCAGGGGCGGCGGCAAGATCTCGACCGACGACATGCGCCAGATGCAGCTCGACGACAGCAGCGAGATCGCCAAGCTGATCGTGCCCAAGCTGCTCAAGATCGACGTCGCCGACAAGAACGTCCGCGAGGCGCAGAAGCTCCTGGAGGGCTGGGACTACACCCAGGACGCCGACTCCGCGGCGGCCGCGTACTTCAACGCGACCTGGCGCAACATCCTCAAGCTCGCCTTCGGCAACAAGCTGCCCAAGGAGCTGCGGGTCAAGGGCCAGTGCCTGAACGTCGCCCCGGTCGACACCACCGGCCCCGCGGACGAGAACCAGACCGTGCGCGAGTGCGGTCAGCGTGAGGCCGACCAGGCGCAGCCGGACGGCGGGGACCGCTGGTTCGAGGTGGTCCGCAAGATCATCGACGACCAGAACAACGACTGGTGGAAGGCGCCCAAGACGCGCCTCGACAATGCGGCCGACAACCGCGACCAGCTGTTCGCGCGGGCCATGAAGGACGCCCGCTGGGAGCTGACCGCCAAGCTCGGCAAGGACATGGACACCTGGAGCTGGGGCCGGCTGCACCGCCTGTTCCTGAAGAACCAGACCATGGGCACCGACGGTCCCGGCGTCCTGCAGTACATGCTCAACCGCGGCCCCTGGAAGCTCAGCGGCGGCGAGGCGACGGTCAACGCGACCGGCTGGAACGCCGCCGGCGGCTACGGCGTGGTCTGGGTGCCGTCCATGCGGATGGTGGTCAACCTCGACGACTTCGACAAGTCGAGGTGGATCAACCTCTCCGGCGCCTCAGGGCACGCCTACAGCGCCCACTACACCGACCAGACGGACAAGTGGGCCAAGGGTGAACTGCTGCCGTGGTCCTTCTCGGACAAGGCGGTCGACAAGAGCACGAGCGACACCCTGGTGCTCAAGCCGTGAGCCGCCGACGGCGACCGTGAGTCACTGACGGTGGCCGTGAGTCACTGACGGCGGCAGGTGAAAGGGCCCTCCACGCACGCGTGGAGGGCCCTTTCACCCACCCGGGCCCGTCAGCCGAAGCGGCGCACCCCCGAAGGCGTCACCACCGCGTGGACGGGACGGTCGTGAGGTTCCGCAGGGACGTGCTCGACGACCTCCGCGTCGTACAGCAGCACCACCAGCGCGGGATCGGCCCCCGCGCGCTCCAGGCGGGCCAGTACGCGGTCGTACGAGCCGCCGCCGCGGCCCAGACGCATTCCGCGCCGGTCCACGGCCAGGCCGGGCAGCAGGACCACGTCGGCCTCCTGGACGGACTCGGGGCCGAGCCGCTCGCCCGCCGGCTCCAAGAGAGCCATCCTGCCCCCGTGTTGGACGCGCTCCAGGGAGCCCTCTCCGGCGTACGCACCCCAGTCCAGGTCGTTGTCCGCCATCAGGACCGGCAGCAGCACGCGCACCCCCCGCGCGTGGAGCGCGTCCAGGAGCGCGAGGGTGCCCGGCTCGCTCCCCACGGAGACGTACGCCGCCACCGTGCGCGCGTGCGCCAGCTCCGGCAGCTCCAGCGCCCGCAGGGCCAGGGTCCCGGCGGCTTCCCGCAGGTCGTAAGGTGTCAACCTGCTCCTCACCGCGAGGAATCCTCGCCGCAACATTCGCTTGTCAGGCTCTGCCGCACGTCCCACGTGGCTCACAGCTCACTCCGTACCGTTCCTTATGCGCTCATATGAGAGCTATTTAACGGGACCAGCAGATTGCGCTCATAGCCACCGGATATGGTTACGCGCATGACTGAGTCGCACCCCAGGATCAGCAAGGCTGTCATCCCCGCAGCAGGCCTCGGCACCCGGTTCCTGCCGGCCACCAAAGCCACTCCCAAGGAGATGCTGCCGGTCGTCGACAAGCCGGCGATCCAGTACGTGGTCGAAGAGGCCGTGTCGGCGGGTCTCGATGACGTCCTGATGATCACCGGCCGAAACAAGCGGCCCCTCGAGGACCACTTCGACCGCAATTATGAGCTGGAGTCCGCCCTTCAGAAGAAGGGTGACGCCGACCGGCTCGCCAAGGTCCAGGAGTCCAGCGACCTGGCCACCATGCACTACGTGCGCCAGGGCGACCCCAAGGGCCTCGGGCACGCCGTCCTGTGTGCGGCTCCGCACGTCGGCCACGAGCCCTTCGCCGTGCTCCTCGGCGACGACCTGATCGACCCCCGTGACCCCCTCCTCGCCCGCATGGTCGAGGTCCAGGAGCAGCACGGCGGCAGCGTCATCGCGCTCATGGAGGTCGAGCCCGAGCAGATCCACCTCTACGGCTCCGCGGCCGTCGAGGCCACCGGGGAGGGCGACCTGGTCAAGGTGACCGGCCTGGTCGAGAAGCCGGACCCGGCGGACGCGCCCAGCAACTATGCGATCATCGGGCGCTATGTCCTCGACCCGCACATCTTCGACATACTCCGCAAGACCGAGCCGGGCCGCGGCGGCGAGATCCAGCTCACCGACGCCCTCCAGCAGCTCGCGCAGGACGAGAAGGTCGGCGGCCCCGTGCACGGCGTCGTCTTCAAGGGCCGCCGTTATGACACCGGTGACCGCGGCGACTATCTGCGTGCCATTGTCAGGCTCGCGTGCGAACGTGAGGACCTGGGCCCGGACTTCCGGACCTGGCTTCGCAGTTACGTAGCCGAGGAGATGTAGGAATTTGAGCAGCGCCGCGACCCGTGTCACAGGCCAGGACCACCTCTGGTCGGTGACCGAGCACCTGGAGGACATCCTCGCGACCGTTCGCCCCCTCGAACCCATCGAGCTGCAACTCCTCGACGCCCAGGGCTGTGTCCTGGTCGAGGACGTCACGGTGGCGGTCTCCCTGCCGCCGTTCGACAACAGCTCGATGGACGGGTACGCGGTCCGGGTCGCCGATGTCGCGGGCGCGAGCGAGGAGTACCCGGCGGTCCTCACGGTCGTCGGCGACGTCGCGGCCGGCGAGGGCGAGCTGCCCCATGTGGGCCCCGGTGAGGCCGCCCGCATCATGACCGGCGCCCCGCTGCCGCCCGGCGCCGAGGCCGTCGTCCCGGTGGAGTGGACCGACGGCGGCCTGGGGGAGGGGCCCGTCTCCGGGATGCGCGCCCACAGCGCGGCCCCCGAGGGCGCCTCCGGCCAGGTGCACGTCCACCGCCCGGCCGAGGCACGCGCGCATGTGCGCGCGAAGGGCAGCGACGTGAAGGCGGGGGACCGCGCTCTCGAAGCCGGCACGATCCTTGGCCCGCCGCAGATCGGCCTGCTCGCCGCGATCGGCCGCGGCACCGTACGCGTGCGCCCGCGCCCGCGCGTGGTCGTCCTGTCCACCGGCAGTGAACTCGTCCAGCCCGACGAGCCGTTGGGCACCGGCCAGATCTACGACTCCAACAGCTTCGCCCTGTGCGCCGCCGCCCGCGACGCCGGGGCCATCGCCTACCGGGTGGGCGCGGTCGCCGACGACGCCGAGACGCTCCGCGCCACCATCGAGGACCAGCTCATCCGGGCGGACCTGCTGGTCACCACGGGCGGCGTGAGCGTCGGCGCGTACGACGTCGTCAAGGAGGCCCTGTCCTCGGTGGGTGACGAGGACGAGGAGGGCAGCGGCATCGACTTCCGCAAGCTCGCCATGCAGCCCGGCAAGCCCCAGGGCTTCGGAACGATCGGCCCCGAGCACACCCCGCTGCTCGCGCTCCCCGGCAACCCCGTCTCGTCGTACGTCTCCTTCGAGTTGTTCGTCCGCCCCGCGATCCGCACCCTGTCGGGCCTGGACGACGTCCACCGCCCCACCACCAGGGCGACCCTGGAGACGGGCAAGGCGCTGACCTCGCCGGACGGCCGCCGGCAGTTCCTGCGCGGGAGGTACGCCGACGGCAAGGTGACCCCGGTCGGCGGCGCCGGATCGCACCTGGTCGCGGCCCTCGCCCAGGCCGACGCGCTGATCGTCGTCCCCGAGGACGTCACCTCGGTCGAGCCCGGCACCGAGGTCGAAGTGGTCCTGCTCGGCTGACTGCCCCGAGTGGCGGTACCGTGTCGCGCACAAGAGGCCCGACCGGGAGCGCCGCGCAGACATGAGTACGCAGGACCGACTGACCCACATCGACGAGGCGGGCGCCGCCCGCATGGTCGACGTCTCCGGGAAGGACGTGACCGCGCGCACCGCCCGCGCCAGCGGCCGTGTCCTGGTCTCGCCCCGTGTGATCGAACTGCTGCGTGGGGAGGGCGTCCCCAAGGGCGACGCCCTGGCCACCGCGCGCATCGCGGGCATCATGGGCGCCAAGCGCACCCCGGATCTGATCCCGCTCTGTCACCCGTTGTCGGTCTCGGGTGTCAAGCTTGATCTGTCGGTCGCGGACGACGCCGTCGAGATCCTCGCCACCGTGAAGACCACCGACCGCACGGGCGTCGAGATGGAGGCCCTCACCGCGGTCAGCGTGGCGGCCCTCACCGTGATCGACATGGTCAAGGCGGTCGACAAGGGGGCGGTCATCACGGACGTACGGGTGGAAGAGAAGACGGGCGGAAAGTCGGGCGACTGGAGCCGGGCATGACGGCACCGTCGTACCGCGCGCTCGTGGTCACGGCCTCGAACAGAGCCGCCGCGGGGGTCTACGAGGACAAGGGCGGCCCCTTGATCGCCGAGGGGCTCACGGCGTACGGCTTCGAGGTCGACGGCCCCCGGGTGGTGCCGGACGGCGACCCCGTGGAAGCGGCACTGCGCGCGGGTGTCGACGGCGGGTACGACGTGATCGTGACCACCGGCGGGACCGGGATCTCGCCCACCGACCGGACGCCCGAGGCGACCCGGCGCGTGCTCGATCACGAGGTGCCGGGCATTCCCGAGGCCATCAGGGCGTTCGGAAGAGAGAAGGTGCCCACGGCGGCGCTGTCCCGGGGGCTCGCCGGAGTCGCGGGACGGACGTTGATCGTCAACCTGCCGGGTTCCACCGGCGGGGTGAAGGACGGCCTGGCCGTTCTGGAGCCCCTTCTGATCCACGCCGTCGACCAGATCCGTGGCGGCGACCACCCCAGACCCAGCGGCAGTGGGGGTGCGAGCTGAACAGCCCATCCTGGCCCGTCGAGCTGGTGGACGGCGATGTCGTCCTGAGGCCGATAAAGGTGCGCGACCAGCGGGCCTGGCGCGAGGTGAACCGGCGCAACCGGGACTGGCTGCGGCCCTGGGAGGCGACGATTCCGCCGCCCACGCCCAGCGGTCCGATAGCGCACCGGCCGACCTACCGTCAGATGGTCCGGCATCTGCGTGCCGAGGCCAGCGCGGGCCGGATGCTGCCCTTCGTCATCGAGTACCAGGGCCGTCTGGTCGGGCAGCTGACCGTCGCCGGGATCACCTGGGGATCGATGTGCTCCGGGCACATCGGCTACTGGGTGGACCAGTCGGTGGCGGGGCGCGGAGTGATGCCGACGGCCGTGGCGCTGGTGACCGACCACTGCTTCCGTACGGTCGGACTGCACCGCATCGAAGTCTGCATTCGCCCGGAGAACGGGCCGAGCCGCCGGGTCGTGGAGAAACTCGGATTCCGTGAGGAAGGGCTCCGGCCGCGTTATCTCCACATCGACGGGGCCTGGCGGGACCATCTCGTCTTCGCGCTCACCGCGGAAGAGGTGCCGGAGGGGTTGCTGGGGCGTTGGCGGCGGGCACGATCGATGCAGGCCCGTTCGGAGAAGCAGAGCAAGCCCGGCACTCAGTAAATGAAATGTGTGTTCGAAATTGATCGGTGCGTGATCGGCTCGGGGCATTAAATTCGCGCTCCCTGCGGCCTGCTGATCGCATCGGTCACAAAAAAAGCTCGAAATATCAGCCGGATCGTGCGACACACCGGCCGAATTGGCAGATGGCCTCATGCAAACCCCTCTACCGTGTGAGGCGTGAGCAGCAGCGGCCTCATCTACGCAGTCATCGTCGGGGCCTGGGCCGCCTACTTGGTGCCGATGTGGCTCCGTAGGCAGGACGAGCTGAACGAAGCCCGTCCGACGGAACGCTTCAGCACCGCCATCCGGCTGCTGTCCGGACGGGCGGGAATGGAGCGCCGGTACGCCAAGGACCTGCGGGCGCGCTCCGCCGAAGAGGGGGAGCCCAGCGCCGGTCCGGACGCCGTCACCAACTCGGTGGACGTCCGGGCCTTCGCCATGCCTCCGGTCCGGCAGCAGACCAAGGCCCAACTCCCGCCGCCCGCCCAGCCCGAACCGCAGCAGGCGCCACAGGCCGCCGCCCGGCAAGGTGCCCCACAGGGCTCCTCACCGGCCGGCCGGCCGGTGCCGCAGCAGTCGGCCCAGCCCGCGTCCAAGTCGTCGGCGCCGGGGCCCGGATCGGCGCCGTCGTCGGGTTCGGCGTCGGATTCGGGCTCTGGACCGGATTCGGCCAACTCCGGGGCCTCCAGGGTTCCGGCCGCGCGGCGGGCCTCCGCGGCGGAGGCCGCGGCGCGCGCCCGGCGCTCGAAGGTGCTCGCGCGCCGACGGCGTACGACCGTGATGCTCTTCCTCGCCTTCACGCTCGGCGCGATCGTGGCGGCCGTCGGGGGGCTCGCGTTCCTGTGGGCGCCCGGCGTGCCGGCCGTGATGCTGAGCTCGTACATCGTGTACCTGCGCGCCCAGGAGCGACGGCGCTTCACGTACACCATGGACCGGCGCCGGGCCGAGGCCGCGGCGCAGCGGCTCAGGGAGCGGCAGCCGCGCCGGCGGCCCACCCTCGACCCCGGCGCCGACGAGCCCGACGACAGCCCCGAGCCGGAGACCGACCCAGGACTGTCCGCGCTCGCGGCCGACCGCCGCGCCCTCGTCGAGCAGACCGACCACGCCGAGTGGGTCGACCAGCAGCGTGAGCGCCAGCGGGGCCCCGGCCGGGGCGACAGCTGGGACCCGGTGCCGGTTCCGCTGCCGACGTACGTGACCGCGCCGGTCGCGCCCCGGGCCACGTCCAGCGTCGATCTGGGGGCGCCGGACGCGTGGAGCTCGGCGCGCTCCAGCGCCGTCGAGCCGAGTGAGCCGGAGGCGGATCCCGCCGCCGAGGAGGGCCACGATGCCGCCGAGACGGCCGAGGCCGCCGACGACGGCCGCAGTGACGCCCGGCGCGCCGCGTCCGCCCGGCGGGCCCGTGAGCGCGGTCGCACTCCGCTGTTCGACCAGTACGAGGACGGCGAACGGCCGCGCGCCGCCAACGAATGACCAGGCGCTCGGGAGCCCCGGCTGACCAGCCAGGAACGGATTTCCAAGCACCCCGACGGGGATGCTAGAGTTTCACTCGTTGCAAGGGCCTGTGGCGCAGTCCGGTAGCGCACCTCGTTCGCATCGAGGGGGCCAGGGGTTCAAATCCCCTCAGGTCCACTGCAATTCAGAACCCCGTCGGATTCGTCCGGCGGGGTTCTTGCCTGTCCGGCCACGCTCTCTCGTTCACCGAATGGTCAGCGGCTTGGCAAAGCAGAGGCTGAGTTCGTGGAAGCGGTAGTAGCCGAACTTGGCACAGGGCTCGTAGCCGCTGGAGAGGTAGAGAGCGACCGCCTCGGGCTGCTTGGCGCCGGTCTCCAGGACCATGCGGGTGCGGCCGCCCGCGCGGGCGTCGTCCTCCAGGGCGGCCAGGATGCGGCGGGCGAGGCCGAGACCGCGGGCCTGCGGGGTCACGTACATGCGCTTGAGCTCGGCGTCGCCGTCCGCGTACCCCTCGTCGTTCCTGTCCTGGCTGCGCCAGCCGCCGGACGCGATCGGGCGGTCCCGCTCGTCGTAGGCGAGGAGGTACAGGCCGAGCGGCGGCCTGAACATCGACGCGTCGAGCGGTGTGACATCGCCCTCATCGCCGTAGCGCTCGGCGTATTCGGCCTGCACCTGGTCGTTGAGCTTGACGGCGTCGGGGTGGTCGTACGGGACCGGGCGGATACTCATGCGAGGTATCGTACATGTATGCGACCTCTGGGTGGATTGGATTAAGTATCGTGCCAGCGTGCTGACTGTTACCTCGGTGAATGTGAACGGGCTCCGGGCCGCCTCCAAGAAGGGCTTCGTGGAGTGGCTCGCGGAGACCTCCGCGGACGTGCTGTGCCTTCAGGAGGTACGGGCCGAGCCCGGGCAGCTGCCCGAGGAGGTGCGGGCGCCGGAGGGGTGGCACGTCGTGCACGCCCCCGCGGCCGCCAAGGGGCGCGCGGGCGTCTCCCTGTACACCCGGCGCGAGCCCGACCGGGTGCGCATCGGGTTCGGGTCCGAGGAGTTCGACTCCAGCGGACGCTACGTCGAGGTCGACCTCCCCGGTGTCACCGTCGCCAGCCTCTACCTGCCCTCCGGCGAGGTCGGAACCGAACGGCAGGACGAGAAGGTCCGGTTCATGGACGAGTTCCTCGCCTATCTGAAGGAGCTGCGCGAGCGCTCCGCCGCCGACGGGCGTGAGGTCGTCGTCTGCGGCGACTGGAACATCGCCCACCAGGAGGCCGACCTCAAGAACTGGCGCGCCAACAAGAAGAACTCCGGCTTCCTGCCCGAGGAGCGCGAGTGGCTGGGGCGGGTCCTGGACGCGGGCGACGGCGGATACGTCGACGTCGTGCGGGCGCTGCACCCGGACGCCGAGGGTCCGTACTCGTGGTGGTCGTACCGGGGGCGGGCCTTCGACAGCGACAGCGGATGGCGCATCGACTACCACGTCTCGACACCGGGGCTCGCGGGCAAGGCCGTGAAGGGGTTCGTGGAGCGGGCGGCGACGCACGGGGAGCGCTGGTCCGACCATGCGCCGGTGACGGTCGTCTACGAGCTGTAGTCCCGTAGCCGCCGGTCCAGCGCCATCGACACTTCCGCCTCCACCACGCTCTTCGCCAGGGGGCGCAGGCGTTTGAGGTCCTCGGTGGTGCGGTTCTCCGTCAGGACGATGCCGGCGAAGAGGTCGGCCAGGGCGTCGGCGTGGTCGCGGACGCGGCGGGCGGCGGTGAGGACGTCGGCCAGGGGGATGCCCTCGCGGACCAGGGCCGCCGAGACGTCGAGCAGGCGGCGGCTGATGTGGACGATCTCGCCGCCGTCGGTGCCGAGATAGCCGAGGTCGAGGGCCGCGGCGAGGTTCTCCGGGGTGGCCTGGCCGGCGAAGACGTCGGCGAGCTCCTCGGGGGAGAGGCGGACGGGGGTCTCCTCGGTGGGCTCGCCCAGGCCCAGGAGTTCACCGACGTCACGGCCGTGGTCGAAGGCCTCGGCCAGCTCCGCGATGCCGCTGAGGGTGTGGCCGCGTTCGAGCAGCGCCGAGATCGTGCGCAGGCGGGCCAGGTGCGTGTGGTCGTACCAGGCGATACGGCCCTCGCGGCGGGGCGGCGGGATCAGCTTGCGCTCCCGGTAGAAGCGCAGGGTGCGCACGGTGATGCCGGCCTCCTCGGCCAGCTCCTCCATCCGGTACTCACGCTTCTCCGCCACGTGCGAAACCCTACGTCGTACCGCCGGTAACTTTCGTGGTCGCAACCCTACCCATCAGTACGGAGCTGCTCTACGCTCCCATTGCGCCAGTGTTTACTGGCAGAGTCGGACGGCTAGGGAGGCGTGGGATGGTCGGGATGACCGAGCACGAGCATGTGCGCGTCGCGGTGATCGGGTCCGGGTTCGGCGGTCTGGGGGCCGCGGTGCGGCTGCGCCGCGAAGGGATCACCGACTTCGTCGTCCTGGAACGGGCCGGAAGCGTCGGGGGTACGTGGCGGGACAACAGCTACCCGGGGTGCGCCTGTGACGTCCCCTCGCACCTGTACTCGTTCTCGTTCGCGCCGCACCCCGACTGGCCGCGCACCTTCTCGGGGCAGGAACACATCCGGGCCTATCTGGAGCACGTCACCGACGTCTTCGGGCTGCGCCCGCATCTGCGCTTCGACTCCGAGGTGAAGATGATGACGTGGGACCAGGAGAAGCTCCGCTGGGGGATCGAGACCAGCCGTGGTTTCCTCACCGCCGATGTCGTCGTGTCCGCGACCGGGCCGCTCTCCGACCCCAAGACCCCCGACATACCGGGGATCGACTCCTTCCCCGGCAAGGTCTTCCACTCGGCCCGCTGGGACCACGACTACGACCTGCGCGGCAAGCGCGTCGCCATGATCGGCACGGGCGCCTCCGCCATCCAGATCGTGCCCGCCATCCAGCCGGACGTCTCCCGGCTGACCCTCTTCCAGCGCACGCCGCCGTGGGTGATGCCCCGGGTCGACCGCGCCATCACCGGCGCCGAACGGTGGCTGCACAAGCAGCTGCCCTTCACCACACAGGCCCGGCGCGGACTGCTGTGGGGGATCAGGGAGCTGCAGGTCCAGGCGTTCACGAAGCGTCCGGGCGAGCTCGGCCTCGTCGAGCGGCTGGCCAGGCGGAACATGGCGCGGGCCGTCCAGGATCCGGCGCTGCGGGCCAAGTTGACCCCCGACTACCGGATCGGGTGCAAGCGGATCCTGCTCTCCAACACCTACTATCCGGCGCTCACCCGGGCCAACGTCGACGTCGTGGCCTCCGGGCTCGCCAAGATCGACGGCTCCACGCTCGTCGCAGCCGACGGCAGCACGGCCGAGGTCGACGCGATCATCTTCGGTACGGGCTTCCACGTCACCGACATGCCGATCGCGGACCGGGTCGTCGGAGCGGAGGGCAGGACGCTCGCGGAGGTGTGGCGCGGCGGCATGAAGTCGCTGCGCGGGGCCACCGCGGCCGGGTTCCCCAACTGGATGACGATCATCGGCCCGAACACCGGGCTCGGGAACTCCAGCATGATCCTCATGATCGAGTCCCAGTTGAACTACATGGCCGACTATGTGCGGCAGTTGGACGTCCTGGGCGGACGCGTGGCCCTCGACGCCCGCTCCGACGCCGTGGAGGGCTGGAACGACAAGGTCCAGGAGCGGATGCTGCGCACCGTGTGGAACACCGGCGGCTGCACCAGTTGGTACCTCGACGCGAGCGGCCGCAACACCACCATCTGGCCCGGCACGACGACCGAGTTCCGTAGCGCCACCCGGCGGGTGGACCTCGGAGAGTACGAGGTGCTGCGCGCCCCCGAGCCGCGCACACCCGAGCCGAGCACGCACGGGTCGAGCGCACCCGAGCCGAGCAGCAAGAACTCCGGCACCAAGAAATCCGGCACCAAGGGCGCCAAGAGGGTGGAGGCGGGAGCGTGAGTCGACCGACGCATGTGGAGCACGGGGCGTACGCGCCGCCCGCGCCCGCGGGGGAACTGACCGCCGTCTCCGCCGACGGCGCCCGGTTGCACGTGGAGGTGCACGGCCCCGAGGACAAACCGGCCGCGCCCATCGTCGTCCTCGCGCACGGCTGGACCTGTTCGACCGCCTTCTGGGCGGCGCAGATACGGGACCTCGCCGTCGACCACCGGGTGATCGCGTACGACCAGCGCGGGCACGGACGCAGTCCGGTGAGCGAGACGTGCACCGCGGACGCGCTCGCCGACGACCTGGAAGCCGTGCTCGGGGCCACGCTCGCGCCCGGCGAGAAGGCCGTGCTCGTCGGGCACTCCATGGGCGGGATGACGCTGATGGCCGCCTCGGCGCGGCCGCGTTTCCGGGAGCACGCGGTGGCGGCCCTGCTGTGCAGCACGGGCAGTTCGCGGCTGGTGGCCGAGGCGCGGGTGGTGCCGATGCCGGCCGGTCGGCTGCGGACCCGGGTGACCAAGAGGATCCTCGGGTCGGCCGCGCCGCTCGGGCCCGTCACACCGGTCGCCCGGCGGATCCTCAAGTACGCGACCATGGGCGCCGGTTCGTCGCCGGGCATGGTGGAGGCGTGCGCGCGGATCGTGCACGCCTGTCCGCGCAAGGTGCGGCACGCCTGGTCGAAGGTGCTCGATCTGCTCGATCTCGACCACGGGGTAAGGGCGTTGGAGGTGCCGACGGCCGTGGTGGTGGGTACGGCGGACCGGCTGACGCCCGTGGTGCACGCGCGCGCCCTGGTCGCGACCCTGCCGAACTGTGTCGGCATCACCGAGCTGACCGGGCTCGGGCACATGACACCGGTGGAGGCGCCGGAACTGGTCACCGCCCGTATACGCGAACTCGTCTCCACCTACGCAGAGATCAAGGAGGGCAGCGCATGACCAAGGTGAGCCTGGAAGGGCAGGTCGCGGTCGTCACGGGGGCCGCGCGGGGCGTCGGCGAACTCCTCGCCCGCAAGCTCTCCGCGCGCGGTGCCAAGGTCGCGCTGGTCGGCCTGGAGCCGGACGCGCTCAAGCAGGTCTCGGAGCGGCTGCACGGCGAAAGCGGCTTCTGGCACGCCGATGTCACCCACCATGAGGCGATGGCCCGGGTCGCGGCCGAGGTGAAGGAACGGTTCGGGAAGGTCGACATCGTCGTCGCCAACGCCGGTGTGGCGAACGGCGGTCCCTTCGTCGAGTCCGATCCCGTCGCCTGGCGGCGGGTCATCGAGGTCAACCTCATCGGATCGGCGGTCACCGCGCGGGCGTTCCTGCCCGTGCTGATGGAGAGCCGGGGGTATCTGCTCCAGATCGCCTCGCTCGCGGCCATCACCCCGGCGCCGATGATGACGGCGTACTGCGCGTCCAAGTCGGGTGTGGAGGCGTACGCGCACAGCCTGCGCGCCGAGGTCGGCCACAAGGGCGTACGGGTCGGGGTCGGTTACCTGTCCTGGACCGACACCGACATGGTGCGCGGGGCCGATCAGGACGAGGTGATGCGGGAGTTGAGGCAGCGGCTGCCGTGGCCGTCCAACAAGACGTATCCGCTGGGGCCGGCCGTCGACCGTATCGTCGCGGGGATCGAGCGGCGGGCCGGTCATGTGTACGCACAGTGGTGGCTGCGCGGGATGCAGGGCGTCCGGGGCTACCTCCCCGGGGTCATCGGGGCGGTAGGACAGCGGGAGATGAGGCGGTTCGAGCCGCGGCTCAAGGGCGTGGGTACGGGGCTCGTGGGTGCCGGCGGGGCGGCCGACGAGCAGCGTCAGCAGGGGATATCACCGTGAGTAACTGATCGAAATGCGTGCGTAGTCCGTGCGTGTAAGTCTGGTCGAGCCCGATCCCCCTCACCCACAAATGGGAGTGAAACCTCATGGGCAAGAAGGACCAGATGCAGAACAAGGCCGAGCAGATGAAGCAGCAGGGCAAGAAGAAGATGGGCCAGGACATCGGCCACGAGAAGGCCCGTCCCGGCGAGCACTCCCCGCAGCCGGGTGCCCGCACCTCGCAGCAGGGTGCGCGCTCCCCGCAGTCGGCTGAGCGCTCCCCGCAGAGGGGCGACCGGACGATCCCGGAAGCCGAGCGCATGCAGCGTGAGGCGAAGGACCGGTTCGACCAGGACTACGACGTCTGACGGTTCGCTGCGCCGGCTTAGGCCGAGTTGTGGGGCGCCCCTGTTGGTTGGGGGCGCCCCACGCTTTTGTTTGGCGTCGGGGGGTGCGTTGTCGGGTGCGGGTTCTCTGTGGCTTGCGCGCAGTTCCCCGCGCCCCTGACGGGGCGCCTCCCCGCCCCCTATTGAGATCTTGGGGGGAGTTTCGGTCTTGATCTGTCGGGGGGGTTTGTGTAGTCGGGTGGGGAGGCCGCGTGGTGGGTGGTCAGGAGGTCCAGGGCCAGTTGGATGGCCGTGTCCATTTCGGTGTGGTGGCCCTCCGCCCAGTCCAGGGGAGTGCGCAGGACCGCCAGATCCGGGGGGACGCCCTGGTTCTCGACGGACCAGCCGTACGCGTCGAACCAGGCCGCGTTCATCGGCACCGTGATCACCGTGCCGTCGCCGAGGCGGTGGCGGCCGGTCATGCCGACGACTCCGCCCCAGGTGCGCTGGCCGACGACGGGGCCGAGCTTCAGCAGCTTGAACGCGGCGGTGATCATGTCGCCGTCGGAGGCGGTCGCCTCGTCGGCGAGGGCGACGATCGGGCCGCGCGGGGCGTTCGAGGCGTACGACACCGGCTGGGCGTTGCGTGTCAGGTCCCAGCCGAGGATCGTGCGGGTGAGCTTCTCCACGACGAGTTCGCTGATGTGGCCGCCCGCGTTGCCGCGTACGTCGACGATCAGCGCGGGGCGCGAGACTTCCAGGCGCAGGTCGCGGTTGAACTGGGCCCAGCCGGAGCCGCCCATGTCGGGGATGTGGAGGTAGCCGCACCGGCCCCCGCTCAGCTCCCGGACGACCTCGCGGCGCTTGGCCACCCAGTCCTGGTAGCGCAGGGGGCGCTCGTCGATCAGCGGGACGACGGCCACCCGGCGTGAGCGGCCCTCGCCCGCCTCAGGGATGAACGTGAGCTCCACCGTCGTACCGCCCGCACCCGCGAGCAGGGGGTAGGGGCCGGTGACCGGGTCGACCGGGCGGCCGTCGACGTGGGTGAGGACCGCGCCCTCGCGGATGCCGGTGCCGGCGAGCGGTGAGCGTGCCTTGGAGTCGGAGGAGTCGCCGGGGAGGATCCGCTTCAGCATCCAACCGCCGTCGCGGCGGACGAAGTTGGCACCGAGCAGGCCCTGCCAGCGCTGGTAGTGGGCCGGCCCCTCGTTGCGGCGGGCGGCGGCGACGTACGCGTGGGAGGTGCCGAGTTCGCCGAGGACCTCGCGCAGGAGGTCGGCGAAGTCGTCGGGGGAGGCGATTCGTTCGAGCAGCGGGCGGTACTGGGCGAGCACACCGTCCCAGTCGATGCCGCACATGTGGGGTTCCCAGAAGTAGGCGCGGGTGAGGCGGCCCGCCTCCTCGTAGGCCTGGCGCCATTCGGCGGGCGGGTCCACCTCGTGGATGATGCGCCGCAGGTCGATCCAGACCGTCGAGTCGGAGTCACCGGTCTCGGTCGAGGGGACCGCTCGCAGGTCGCCCTCGTCCACGACGACCAGCCGGGAGCCGTCGCCGCTGACCGCGAACCAGTCCAGGTGCTGGACGAGTTCGGACTTCTTCGCCTTGCTGATGTTGAAGAACTCCAGCGTCGGCCGGCCGGAGGTGTCGTCGGGGTTGACGAAGGTCTCGCCGAGGGCGCCCGAGATCGGCCAGCGCAGCCAGACCAGGCCGCCGCCCGCGACCGGGTACAGCGCCGAGTACTTGGAGGCGGTGACCGGGAAGGGGGTCACCCGGCTCTCCAGGCCTTCCAGTTCGACGCTCACCGCGCCGTCCGCGCTCTCGTCCTCGATCGGGTCCAGGCCCCCGGCGACCGGCCGTCCGTCGGGGTTGAGCGCGAAGGGGGAGGGGGTGGCGGAGGACAGCGGGACCAGGTAGGGGCGGCAGCCGAGCGGGAAGGAGAGGTCGCCGGTGTGGACGTCGTACACCGGGTCGAAGCCGCGCCAGGAGAGGAAGGCGAGGTAGCGGCCGTCGCGGGTGAAGACGGGGTTCTCGTCCTCGAAGCGGCCGTTGGTGACGTCGACGATGAGCCGGTCCTTTATGCGCGCGATCTTGATCTGGCGCAAGGAGCGGCCGATACCCGGGTGCGACCAGGTCAGCCAGGCCCCGTCCGGGGAGAAGGCGAGGTCCCGGACCGGCCCGTTGATCGAGGTGATCAGCTCAGTGACCTCCCCTCCCCCGGACTCCGTCGATGAGGTGTCCTCGGACTCTGTCCGGGAGGCTTCCGCGGGCTCGGTCGGTGAGGTGTCCTCGGACTCCGCCCGCGCGGCTTCCTCGGACTCCGTCCGTGCGGCTTCCTCGGACCCCGTCCGTGCGGCTTCCTCGGACTCCGTCCGTGCGGTGCTGTCGGGCTCTGTCCGGGAGGCTTCTTCGGGCTCCGTCCGGGTCGTGGCCCCGGACTCCTGCGTCGCGTCGAGGATCAGCAGTCGTCCGTCGTTCGAGGCGATCGCGAGGCGTTCGCCCTGCGGGTCGGAGACCATCTCCAGCACGCGCCCCAGTTCGCCGGAGGCGAGACGGCGCGGCTCGCGCTGGCCGGAGGCCCGGGGGAGGAAGGCGATCTCGACGGCGTCCTCGCCGTCCGCGTCGGTGACGTAGGCGATCCGGCCGCCGGAGCCGAGCATCTCGGGGAGCCGGACGCGCACGCCGGGGGTGTCCGCGATGGTGCGCGCGGGGCCGTCGCGGTGGGTGAGCCAGTGCAGGCTGCCGCGTACGACGACGGCGCTGGCCCGGCCCGTCTCGTCGACCGAGATGCCGTCCACGTGCTGCGCCGCGGGCACCTGGTACGTACGGCGTCCCGCGCGCGGACCGCCGAGGCGGACGTCGAGGCGGCGCGGGACCGAGTCGGGGGAGAGGTCGTCGACGATCCACAGGTCCCCGGCGCACTGGTAGACGACCCGGGTGCCGTCGCTGGAGGCGTGCCGGGCGTAGAAGGCGTCGTGGTCGGTGTGGCGGCGCAGGCCGGAACCGTCGTAGGCGCACGAGTACAGGTTTCCGATGCCCTCGTGGTCGGAGAGGAAGGCGATACGGCCGCCGACGAACATGGGGGAGTCGAGGTGGCCGTCGAGATCGGCGAGCAGTCGCCGTCCGTGCAGCCAGAGCCTGCCGGTGGCGCCGCCCCGGTAGCGCTTCCAGGAGGCGGGTTCGTGCGGCGGGGTGCCGGTGAGCAGGAGCGTCTTGTGTTCGCCGTCGTGGTCGGCGACCTGGATGGCGGCGACCGGGCCCCAGGGGAGTGCGCCGCCGGGGTCGCCGTCGGTGGGGACCTTGTAGGCCCAGGTGAAGTACGAGAAGGGCTGGCCGTGGGAGGCGACGGCGAGGATGTCGCTGTGCCCGTCCTTGTCGGGCGGCGACCAGCCGCAGACCTGGGTGTCCGCGCTGCCCCAATAGGTGAGCCGGCGGGAGGGACCGCCGTCCACCGGGGCCAGATGGATCTCCGGCACGAGGCTGCGCCAGCTCGTGTACGCGATGAGCCGGCCGTCGGGGGAGAAGCGGGGGTGGCCGACCTTGGTCCGGTCGACGGTGAGCCGCCAGGCGCGGCCCGGCCCGTCGAGGGGGGCCATCCACAGGTCGTCCTCGGCGGCGAAGCAGAGGCGGTTGCCGCTGAGATGGGGGAAACGGAGATAGCCGGATGCGTTGCCCCTGGTGGTCGCGTTGTCCCCGGGGGGCGCCTGGTCCGTGGTCGCCTTCTCATACGCGTCGCTCACCTACCCATGCTTTTCCTCCCGGAGGCCCCCGGCAACTTGTGAGTAGGTGTCCTTTCGGATGTGCGTGACCCAGCACACGTACGAAACGGTTTCGTTTCTTTGAATCTCGGGGTATCTTCATAGGTGTACGAAACCGTGTCGTCCGGAGCAGAGAAGGTGAGTGGGATGACTGAAGCCGCAACGGTGCGTCGCAGTCGGATCACCCCCGAGCGTGAGGCCGAGCTGTACGCGGCCGTGCTCGAACTGCTCCGGGAGGTCGGCTACGACGCCCTGACCATGGATGCCGTCGCGGCCCGCACCCGGTCCAGCAAGGCCACCCTCTACCGCCAGTGGGGCGGCAAGGCCGAGCTCGTCGTGAAGGCGCTGCGGCACGAGAAGCCGAGCACCAGTGACATCGACACCGGGTCCCTGCGGGGCGACTTCCACGCGATGGTGAGGCGTGAGGACGACTGCCACATGGAGCAGAACTCCGCGCTGATGCGGGGTCTGGCCACGGCGCTGCACGGAAACCCCGATCTCCTGCGGGCCTTCCGGGAGTGGGTCATCGACCCGGAGACCGAGATGCTCCGGGTGATCCTGCGGCGCGCCGTCGACCGGGGTGAGATCCGAGCGGACAACCCCGCCCAGGAGTACGTGATGCACATGTTGATCGGCGCCTTCGCGGTGCGCGGCGTCATCGACCAACTGCCACCGACCCAGGCCTTCCTCACCTCGTACATGGACGCCGTGATCCTCCCCGCTCTCGGCGCCTGATCCGCCCCGACCTTTCGTCACACCTACCTGCACCTGACGCGACCGCTCACGTCGTCGGGCTTGTCTCCCCTGCCCAGTTGCCAGCAAACGACCTGACCGGGAGTACGCCCTCGTGGCCACATTCCTCTACAAACTCGGCCGACTCGCCTTCAGGCGACGCCATTTCGTCGCCCTGATATGGGTGGCCCTGCTGACGCTGGCGGGTGTCGGCGCAGCCTCCGCGCCCACCGCGGGCGCGTCCTCTTTCTCGATCCCGGGCACCGAGGCGCAGAAAGCTTTCGACCTCCTGGAACAGCGCTTCCCCGGGATGAGCGCCGACGGTGCGACCGCCCGCGTGGTCTTCAAGGCGCCCGCCGGCGAGAAGATGGGCGACAAGGCCAACAAGGCCACCGTCGAGAAGACCGTCAAGGCGCTCGGCGACGGCTCCGAGGTCACCTCCGTGTCCGACCCCTTCAAGTCCCACGCGGTGAGCAAGAACGGGTCGGTCGCCTACGCCTCGGTGAAGTACAAGGTGTCCGGCATGGAGTTGAAGGACTCCTCGAAGACCGCCCTGGAGGAGGCCGCGCAGCAGGCGCGGGACGCCGGGCTGAGCGTCGAGGTCGGCGGTGACGCGCTCCAGGTGACGCCCGAGACCGGGTCGACCGAGGTCATCGGTATCGCGGTCGCCGCGGTCGTGCTCGTCATCACCTTCGGTTCGCTGATCGCGGCCGGGCTGCCGCTGCTGACCGCGCTGATCGGCGTCGGTATCGGCGTCTCGACGATCACGGCGCTGGCGAACGCGCTGGACCTGGGCACCACCACCTCCACCCTCGCGATGATGATCGGCCTCGCGGTCGGCATCGACTACGCCCTCTTCATCGTCTCCCGCTACCGCGCCGAACTGGCCGAGGGCCGGGAGCGCGAGGAAGCGGCCGGACGGGCGGTCGGCACGGCGGGCTCGGCGGTCGTCTTCGCCGGTCTGACGGTCGTGATCGCGCTGGTCGGTCTGTCGGTCGTCAACATCCCGATGCTGACGAAGATGGGTGTCGCGGCGGCGGGTACGGTCGCCATCGCGGTACTGATCGCGCTGTCGCTGATTCCGGCCCTGCTGGGCTACGCGGGCCGCAAGGTCCAGCCCGCCGGCAAGAAGAGCAGGCTGCTCGGCGGTGGGCGGGCCGCGAAGAAGGAGGGCAAGCCCAACATGGGCACCCGCTGGGCGAGCTTCGTCGTGCGCCGGCCGCTCGCCGTGCTGGTGCTCGGCGTGATCGGCCTGGGTGCCGCCGCGCTCCCGGCGGCCTCGCTCGAACTGGGTCTGCCCGACGACGGTTCGCAGCCGACGTCGACCACGCAGCGCCGGGCGTACGACGCGCTGTCCGACGGCTTCGGCCCCGGCTTCAACGGTCCCCTGATGCTCGTCGTGGACGGCAAGTCCAGCGACGACCCCAAGGCCGCGGCGACCAAGGTCACCGACACGGTCAAGGACATGAAGGACGTCGTGTCGGTCAGCCCGGCGGCGTTCAACAAGGCCGGGGACACCGCGACGATCACGGTCGTCCCCGACTCCAAGCCGTCCTCCGTCAAGACCGAGGACCTGGTGCACGCCATCCGTGACGCGGGCGGCACCATCTCGACGGAGACCGACGCGAAGGTGCTGGTCACCGGCACCACCGCGATGAACATCGACTTCTCGCAGAAGCTGAACGACGCGCTGATCCCGTATCTCGCGCTGGTCGTCGGCCTCGCCTTCCTCCTGCTGATCGTGGTCTTCCGCTCGGTCCTGGTCCCGCTGAAGGCGGCGCTCGGCTTCCTGCTGAGCGTGATGGCGGCGCTCGGCGCGGTCGTCGCCGTCTTCCAGTGGGGCTGGCTGTCCGGCGTCATGGGCGTCGAGCAAACCGGCCCGATCATGTCGATGATGCCGATCTTCATGGTGGGTGTCGTCTTCGGTCTCGCGATGGACTACGAGGTGTTCCTCGTGACCCGGATGCGCGAGGCGTACGTCCACGGGGAGAAGCCCCACCAGGCGATCGTGACCGGCTTCAAGCACGGCGCACGGGTCGTCACGGCGGCCGCGGTCATCATGATCGCCGTCTTCTCCGGCTTCATCGGCTCCAGCGAGTCGATGATCAAGATGATCGGCTTCGGCCTCGCGATCGCGGTCTTCTTCGACGCGTTCGTGGTCCGCATGGCGATCGTCCCGGCGGTGCTGGCCCTGCTCGGGAAGAAGGCCTGGTGGCTGCCGAAGTGGCTGGACCGGGCGCTTCCCAACGTGGATGTCGAGGGCGAGGGCCTGCGCACGGCGGAGGAGAAGGGCAGGGGCCACGGCGACGGTGGCCGGGACGAGGACCGGGAGCTGGTCCGGGTCTGAGGCCTGACCGACTGGGCGTCCGGTTGACCGGCTGAGGTGGTGAGGGGCACCCCGCGTTGCGGAGGGGTGCCCCTCACTCCTGCTCCCGGCTGTGGAATCATCCGGTCCCAGGCTCTCTCACGAGGAGGTCCGCCGACGGTGTTGCACGAGTCGGTCTTCAAAACCGCGGACCTGCCGGTCGGTGACCGGTTCGAGGCGTGGACGCAGCGCATGGGCCGTACGCACGCGCCCATGCGGCTGGCCAGCGACCGCACGGCGGACTACCGCGCGCACCAGCGCATGATCGGGCTGGGGGACGTCACGGTGTGGCCGGCGACCTTCGACCACCTGGTCTTCCGTCGGACACCGAAACTGATCCGCCAGTCCGATCCCGAGGTGTACCACCTCTCCCTCCTGCTGCGGGGGGAGGGAGAGGCCGCCTGGGACAGACAGCAGGCCGCCTACCGGGTCAACGACATCCACACCAACTGTTCCTCGCGGTCGTACGAGATTCACACCGGCGCCGACCCGGTCAGCCTCGTGGGAGTCGAGATCCCGCGGTCGCTGGTGGCGCTGCCCGCGAACCGGGCCGACCAGGTGATCGGCAGCCGGATCTCGGGCCGCGAGGGAGTCGGCGGACTCCTGGCGCAGTTCCTCGTCCAGTTGGCCTCGGACACCGGCTCCTACCAGCCGTCGGACGGGCCCCGGCTGGGAACGGTCCTCGCCGATCTGGTCACGGCCGTCTTCGCGGGCGCCCTGGACGCCGAGGCCCTGCTGCCGCCGGAGACCCGCGGCCGGACGCTGACCCTGCGCATCAAGGCGTTCATCCGCCGGAATCTGGGCGACCAGGAGCTGACCCCCGCCCGGATCGCCGCCGCGCACCACATCTCGCGCAGTCATCTGTACCGACTCTTCCAGGCCGAGGGCCTCACCGTGGCCGCCTACATCCGCGATCAGCGGCTGGAGAACGCCCGCCGCGACCTCGCCGACCCGGCGCTGCGCGCGATGCCGGTCCATGCCGTCGCCGCCCGCTGGGGCTTCCCCCGCGCCGCCGAGTTCACCCGGGCCTTCCGCACCGCCCATGGCGTCCCGCCGAGCGAACTGCGCGGGAGGACGGTGGCCGAGGCCCGCGAGGCACACTCGGAAGGCCGTGGACCCAGCGCCAAGTAGGTGGCGACTGTGTGCCAACGACAGAAGGGCGGTCGGCCGCGCATTGTGGTGATCGCCGCGCGGCGGGGGACGGGCGGACCGGAAGGGGCGGGCCAGGACCGTGGGGGAGCCCTGGCACGGCCCCGGCCCGGTGGGCTACGACGTGGCTCCGGCCCGGTGGGCTATGACGTGGCCCCGGTGGGCTACGACGACAGCGCCGCCCGTACGGCCCGTACCAGCGCCTGTGCCCGTGGATCCGCCGTCACGGTCTTGCGGAAGCCGTTCGTGATGTAGCCGAAGGCGATGCCCGACTCGGGGTCCGCGAAGCCCAGTGGGCCGCCGCGGCCGGGGTGGCCGAACGAGGCCGGGCCCAGCAGCGGGGAGGCGGTGCCGTGGAGCATGTAGCCGAGTCCGAAACGGGTGTTGATGACCAGGGTGCGGTCCGGTCCCGCGGACGCCTCGGCGCGGGACAGGTCGACCGTGGCCGGGGTGAACAGGCGGGTGCCGTCCAGCCGGCCGATCAGGGCGGCGTAGAAACGGGCGAGCCCGTCGGCCGTGGCGATGCCGTTGGAGGCGGGGAGGGCCGCCGCGCGGTAGGCGGGGTCGTTGTCGTCGGGCGGCGGGGTGATCGCGGCGAAGGCGCGGACGGTCGTCGAGTCCGGGTCCTTGTAGGCCTCGGACACCGACCGCTTCGGGCGGGTGCGCAGGGCGCTCGACGGCTCGGGTGTGTCGACTCGGCCCGTGCGGCCCACCCGGTGGGCCTCGGCCCCCGGCAGCCCGACCCAGAGGTCCAGGCCGAGCGGGGCGGAGATCTCCGACGCGATGAACTCGCTCACGCCCCGGCCGCCGGTCACGCGGCGGACCAGTTCGGAGAGCATCCAGCCGAAGGTGTGGGGGTGGTAGCCGTGGTCCGTGCCCGGCTCCCAGAGGGGGGTCTGCGCCGCGATCGACTCGGCCGTGCGGTCCGGGTCCGCGGCCTCGGCCGGGGTCAGCGGCGTGTCGACCACGGGCACGCCCGCCCGGTGCGACAGCACATGCCGGACCAGAAGCCGTTCCTTGCCCCGGTCCTTGAACTCGGGCCAGTACTCGGCGACCGGTGCGTCCAGGTCCAGCTCGCCGCGCTCGCGCAGCATCAGGAGTACGGCGGCCCCGACGCCCTTCGTCGCCGAGTGCATGACGTGGGCGGTGTCGTGCTCCCAGGGTGCCGAATCCGCCGTACCGTCCACGTCCCGCGTGCCGGCCCACAGGTCGACGACCTTGCGCCCGTGCCGGTACACGGAGACCGCCGCACCCCGCTCCCCGAGCGTCTCGAAGTTGCGTGCGAACGCCTCCCTGACCGGTTCGAAGCCCTCGGCCACTGTGCCGTTCACGTCCACGCCCGTACTCCCTGTCGCCCTGCCACCCTCAACAGTGGATGCAACACACACGCGGAAGGCTCGATTCCTAGCCGAGCAGGATCGTGACCTCGATGTTGTTCCGGGTCGCGTTCGAGTACGGGCAGACCTCGTGCGCCGCGTCGACGAGCTTGGTCGCGACGTCCTGGTCGAGGACGGGCAGTGAGACGCTCAGGGCGACCGCGAGGCCGTAGCCGCGCTGCTTGTTGGGGCCGATGCCGACCTTCGCGGCGACGGTGGAGCCGGTCAGGTCCAGTCCGGCGCGGCGGCCCACCAGTACGAGCGCGTTGTGGAAGCAGGCGCTGTACCCGGCCGCGAAGAGCTGCTCCGGGTTGGTGCCGTTGCCGTCACCGCCGAGCGCGGGCGGCATCGCGACCTTCAGCTCGATCTGGCCGTCCAGGCTGGTGACATAGCCGTCCCGGCCGCCGTGCGCGGTGGCCTCGGCGACGTACATGATCTTCGTCGGACGAGTGTCGACAGCGGTGTCGCCGACAGCGGTGCCATCGATCATGGCGGGACCTCCCCCAGGACGGAAAACACAGAAGTGCACAAGCACATCGTGCACAAGGTACCGGCCGGTACGGAAGGTGTGATGACCAGGGGGTGGAAACCGCCGGTAACCCCCGTCCCGTGCCGGACGGGCAGGTCAGCGCCCGCGCCCCGCCGCGCCCTCAGCGCGCTCGGCCAGCCCCCACAGCTCCTGCCGCATCCTGGCCACCTCGTCCTCGGTAAGGCCGGTCGACGCCAGCAGCGCCCGCGGTACGCCCGCCGCGCGCTCCCGCAGCGCCTCGCCGCGCCCGGTGACCGCCACCAGCACCGACCGCTCGTCGCGCGCCGAGCGTTCACGGCGGACCAGACCGGCCGACTCCAGCCGCTTGAGCAGCGGCGACACCGTGCCGTAGTCCAGCCGCAGCGCGCCCGCCAGCTCCTTGACCGTCGTCTCGCCGCGCTCCCAGAGGAACAGCAGGACGAGGTACTGCGGGTAGGTGAGGCCGAGCTCCTCCAGCAGCGGACGGTACGCGGCGGTCACCGCGCGCTGGGCCGCGTACAGCGCGAAGCACAGCTGGTCGTCGAGGAACAGCGACCCGGCCGATCCGAAGTCCTCTTGGTCCCCTTGTTTCGTCACGCGCCCATTGTCACGGAGTACGCACAGCTGTCGAGCGCGGGTCGAAACCGAAGGGCAGTTCCAGGCGGTGGGTGCGCATCAGCTCGTCGTCGGAGAGCAGCTCGCCGGTCTTCCCGTCCGCCGCGATCGCGCCGTCGCTCAGGATCAGCGCCCGGGGGCACAGTTCGAGGGCGTACGGCAGGTCGTGCGTGACCATGAGGACGGTGACGTCCAACGACCGCAGGATGTCGGCGAGTTCACGGCGTGAGGCCGGGTCGAGGTTGGAGGACGGCTCGTCGAGGACGAGGATCTCCGGCTCCATGGCGAGGACGGTCGCGACGGCCACCCGGCGGCGCTGCCCGAACGACAGATGGTGCGGTGGACGGTCGGCGAAGTCCGCCATGCCGACCCGCTCCAGAGCCGAACGGACGCGCTCCTCCAGCTCGGCGCCCTTCAGGCCCGCCGCGGCCGGCCCGAAGGCCACGTCCTCCCGCACGGTCGGCATGAAGAGCTGGTCGTCCGGGTCCTGGAAGACGATGCCGACCTTGCGCCGGATCTCCGCCATGTGCCGCTTGCCGACCGGGAGTCCGGCCACCGTCACGGTTCCGGCGCCGCCGGTCAGGATGCCGTTGAGATGGAGGACGAGGGTGGTCTTGCCGGCGCCGTTCGGGCCGAGCAGCGCGACGCGTTCGCCACGCCCGAGGCTGAAGTCGACGCCGAAGAGGGCCTGGTGGCCGTCGGGGTAGGCGAAGGCCAGTCCGGCCACTTCCAGAGAGGGGGTCACAGGGTCCATCCCAGCAGGCAGACGACAAGGGCGGCGAACGGGAGGGCGAGGGCGTACGACCACTGCGCCCGGGACGCGGTCACCTCGTCGATGACCGGCATCGAACCGGCGTACCCCCGGCTCACCATGGCGAGATGGACGCGTTCCCCGCGCTCGTAGGAGCGGATGAACAGCGCGCCCGCCGACTTCGCGAGGACGCCCCAGTGCCGTACACCCCGGGCCTCGAAGCCCCGCGACTCACGCGCGATCCGCATCCGCCGCATCTCGTCCGTGATGACATCGCCGTAGCGGATCATGAAGGAGGCGATCTGTACGAGGAGCGGGGGCAGCTTCAACCGCTGGAGCCCCAGCAGCAGTTCGCGCAGTTCGGTCGTCGAGGCGAGGAGCACGGAGGCGGCGACGCCCAGGGTGCCCTTGGCGAGAACGTTCCAGGCGCCCCACAGGCCGTTCACACTGAGCGACAGACCGAGGACGTCCACCCGCTCGCCCTCCGCCACGAACGGCATCAGCACGGCGAAGGCGACGAACGGGATCTCGATCAGCAGCCGCTTGAGCAGGAAGGCGGCCGGTACCCGGGCCTGGTACGCCACCGTCGCCAGGAGCGCGGCGTACAGCGCGAAGGCCCACATCGCCTCGCGCGGGGTGGAGACGACCACGACGACGAAGGCGAAGGCCGCGGCGAGTTTGGTGTGCGGCGGCAGGGCGTGCACGGGGGAGTGCCCGTGCCGGTAGAGCCTGTGTGCTCCCCCACTCCCGGCTCCGCTCGAGCGGGAGGTACCCCCATCCGCGCCCACCTCAGGCCACCTGCGAGGGGGAGACGTCGGCGCTGTGGCGCCTGCGTACCGCCCAGAAGATCCCCGTGCCCGCGACGACGGTGACGCCGACGCCGATCACGCCCGCGAGGCCGCCGGAGATCCGGGCGTCGGAGATGTCCTTGACGCCGTAACCGGCGAGCGGGGAGTCCTCGGTGTGGTGCTTCTTGGTGTTCTTGTCGATGCCCTGGTCCTTGGCGACCTTCTCCAGGCCGTCGGGGCTCGCGGAGGCGTAGAAGCTGACGAAGCCCGCGAGGGCGAGGGAGGTGACGAGGCCGACCGCCCACACCTTGCGGCGGGAGGTCCGGGCGGCCACGGGGACGGCGGGCGCGGGCGCGTCGACCAGCTCGCCGCCGACGCGCAGCTTCAGCCGCTGCTGCAGACCGCGCGCCCCGTACACGAGGTCCGGTCGTACGGCGATGACCGCGCCGACCGTGAGAGCGGTGATCGTGGCCTCGCCGATGCCGATGAGGACGTGCACGCCGATCATCGCGGTGGCGACCTTGGTGATCGGGACGTCGGTGGTGCCGCCGAGGGCGTAGATGAGGGTGAAGGCGACGGCGGCGGCCGGGACGGAAAGGAGCGCGGAGACGAAGGCCGCCACGGTGATGGAGCGCTTCTTGCGCGGCAGGACCTTCACCAGGCCCCGGAAGAGGGCGTAGGAGACGACCGTCGTGACGATCGCCATGTCGGTGATGTTCACGCCGAGTGCGGTCAGGCCGCCGTCGGCGAAGAGGATGCCCTGCATCAGCAGGACCACGGAGACGCAGAGGACTCCGGTGAAGGGGCCGACGAGTATCGCCGCGAGCGCGCCGCCGAGCAGATGTCCGCTGGTCCCGGCGGCGACCGGGAAGTTCAGCATCTGTACGGCGAAGATGAAGGCGGCGACCAGGCCGGCGAGCGGCGCGGTCTTCTCGTCGAGTTCGCGGCGGGCGCCCCGCAGGCTCACGGCGATGGCGCCGGCGGCGACCACTCCGGTGACCGCGGAGACCGGGGCGTTGATGAATCCGTCAGGCACATGCACCGTTCGATGATAGTGCCTTGTTGCGAACGGTTTGCAAGAGCGAGGTGCCCATGAATAGCGGCGAAGTGGTGATGCATGGCGGGGGCTGATCCGGGAACCCTGTGGGTACGCGCAGTCCGTGGGCGAAATCTCCGGAATGTGCGACATTGGAGAGGTGGCGGATTCATAGATTCCGCACAGGTAACGCAGCGCAAGGAGTCGGTTCATGTCCGCCGTCGAACAGTACGCACGCGCCCACATCGTCACCGACACCGCAGACTCCGCCGAGGACGAACACCAGGTCGTCCCGGTGGCCCTCAGCTACGACCCCGACGCCGATCCCCGCCAGGTCCACATGACGCTGCCCGGCCCCCACGAGTGGGCCTTCCCCCGGGAGCTCCTCGAGCGAGGCCTGCGCGCTCCGGTCGAGTCCGGCGACGTACGCGTGTGGCCGTGCGGCCGGGTGCAGGCGGTCGTGGAGTTCCACTCCGCGCAGGGCGTGTCGGTGGTGCAGTTCGACTCGAAGGTCCTGATCCGCTTCCTCCGCCGTACGTACACAGCGGTGACTCCGGTGGCCCACTGACGGTCGGCCCGCCCCGCGTGCGGCCTCAGCCCGCGTGCGGCCTCAGCCTCAGCCTGCGTGCGGCCTCAGCCCGCGTGCGGCCTCAGCCTCAGCCTGCGTGCGGCCTCAGCCCGCGTGCAGCATCAGACCGATCCCCACCACCAGCAGCCCCGCCGCCGCGAGCCGGGACGCCCCGAACCGCTCCTTGAAGAACACCGCCCCGATCGCCGCGCCGACGATGAGCCAAGACCGCCGTCACCCCAGGTGACCCGCAGCGATCTACCGCCGGATCCCCCACACCAAGGACGAGGATCAGACCGGGGTCGACCGACAGGAACGCATCTGCCGGGAGATCGCCGAACGGCTTCAGGACGACCACGGCATTGCCGCGCAGATACAGGTCTCCAAGATCTCCGAATACCTCGACGTGCCGCCGCCCACCTCCGACTCCGACGCGCCCCACGTCCCGAAGGTGGACGGTCCCATCATGTGACGTCTGGTCAGTGTGTGCGGGGCGGAGGGATTCCGAAGCGGACCGGGAACCCTCCGGAAGACGCCGGCGGCGACGCCGGGACCAACAGGGGGAGCCGGTGCCGACCTTCGAAGAACTCTTCCACGTAAATCTCTCACCGCTGCAGTCGGCGGCCGACGACTGGGCCGCCATGGCGGTCCTGCTGAACAAAGTCGCCAAAGAGGCCGGGAGTATGCGCAGCCTGGCCCAGGGCACCGAGTGGAAGGGTGAGAACGCCTCCGTCACCAAACCGTTCGTCGTCCGGGTGTCGGACGAGTTCACCGACGCGGTCACCGAAGCGGAGAGCGTCGGGAACCTGCTGAGTTCCGCGCACGACAAGATCAAGGCGGCCAGGGACGACCTGAAGGTTCTCTGCGAGAATCCGCCCGCAGGCATCACGATCCATGCCGACGGCACGCTGAGCCGTAGCGTCCAGCCCCAGCGCATGTCGCACGGGGATCCCGAGTCCGTGGTGACCCAGGACGACTTCGACGCCCTGCAACGCCGCATCGATGCGATCATCGCCCGCGCAGCGGAAGCGGACTCGACCTGTTCCTGGGGCCTGTGGCAACTCACCAAGGACAAGCACGAGTTCGGCAGCACGTATTACGGCTCCCTCAAGGACGCGAGCACCGACGCCCGACAGGCGCAGCAGACGAAGACGGATTCGGTGGAGTACACGCCGCCCGCCAAGTGGGGCAGCGGCACCATCAAGCCCATCGCTGAATTCCTCAGTTACCGCTCCTGGATGGGTGGGGGAGAGGCGGCACTGCACGGAGACCTCAACGGCGCGATACAGGGCGCAATCGGCGGTGCCCCCTCCGCGGCCGGCGGCGAGGCCAGCAAGCACCTCGCCAAGGGCGCGCTCCTGAGCGACGTAACCGGGAAACATCATCGCCCCACGTTCATCAATACGATCGGCAAGTTCGGGGAGAAGATATTTGGCGTGCCGGTCGCCGTGGTCGCGACGGGGGTCGACTTCTACTACACGCCCGAGGCGCCCAAGGGGCCGGGCGACACCCATGTGGACGCCCCAGGGGAACCGGGAAAGGTGAGGTACCAATGACGCACTCCGCTGGACCGCCCACGCGCGGGCGCCGCCGCCCGGACCTGCGGCACTGGCTGAGACCCCAAAGTTCACGGATGGTCGTCTTCGGCATCTGCATGGCCGTCGGCGGGCTCGCCGGTGGGGTGCGCTCTGCGTTGGACGGGAAGGGGATCTGGACGATCCTCGGCACCTTCGCCCTGGGGATTTTCGGCTTGCTCATTGTTGTGAGCTTCTTCGTCAACTACGAGGACCGGCGAGGCCGCCGCTGAGCTCCTTGGAATCAATCACCTTCTAGGAATCCTTCCGTGCAGGGCCGGGGAGCCGCGCGAGACGCGTAGCGCTTTTCGGCCCTATCCGTGTGGGGAACTTGGCCGCCTGGCGCTCGACCGCCCGAGCCCACTGCTCGCTGTGGTGTCTCGTCACCGGGGCACCTCACGCTCTTCACGGGCGATCTCACGGTTCGAGGCGATGTCTTCGGCTACTCCAGCGGCCAGGAGTGCGGCGCCGGGGGTGTGGCCGGAGCCGACAAAGCGCCAGTGCCCATCCGGCGCCGTGCCGGGCGTGGTGTCGAGACCGACGGCCCGCGTGGAGGCGGGAGCAGGGGGAGCAGACGGTTGCGCGTCTGTTGCGGCAGCGGACGAGGAGCCGTTCGCCGGATTCTGCCAGGTCTTGAACACCTGCTTGGATCGGCCTTCGACCATGTCCAGCAGTCTCGACGGTCCGGTGCCGTCGCGGACCGGGGTGAGATCGATGATGACGGTGACGAACTTGTCCCCGCGGCGGGTGTGGCGCCACGCATGCTCATCCACGCCCAGGACTTGGACACCGTCGAAGCGGGTCGGGTCGGCGATCAGCAACTGGTGGCCGGTCGCCAGGACGGCGTCATTGACGGTGTGCCAGGGCACCCCGAGCCCGGCGGCGATCCGGGCGATCGACATCCGGTCGCTGACGACACTCTTCAACGCCCACCTCACCGCCTGCGTCGAGAGTTTCGCCCTCGGCGCGGCGGCCGCGGTCGTGCCTTGGCGCCAGACCTGTCCGCAGCCGGAACAGCGGTAGCGGCGGATGCGGACGTGCGGGATCGTTGCCCGCCAGCCGAGCGGGACGTGCGCCAGTCGGCGCAACCGCTGATGATCGTCCGGTGGCGTTTGGTCGATCAAGCGCGGTCGTGGAGCGTGACCTGGTAGCCGTCGGGGTCGGCGAAGGTGAAGGTCCGACCGAAGGGACCGTCGATCGGTGCGGAGACGATGGTGTGACCGTCGGCGACGAGCGCGTCGTGGATGGCCTGGACGTCGGTGGCGTGGAGCCAGATCGCGGCACCGATGCCGGGCTGAGCGACGGATGCGAGGTCGGTGCCGGGAATGACGTCGCGGAGTGCGAACGCGATCGGCTTCGTCTCGAAGACGACGGCGTGCGGAGGTCCGGCCGGCGAGCGGACGAGGCCCAGGTACTGCTCGTAGAACGCCTGCGAAGCGTCGAGGCCGCGCACTTGGAGCGAGATGAAGTCGGGGCCGGTAGCGGGCATGATGACGCTCCTTCTTTTCGTGTCAGTTTTCTGACATGCGTCAACCTATGTCAGAATGCTGACATGAGTCAAGAAGGTGTCGGCGTCAACCTGGAGACGTCACTGGGCTACCTGCTCAAAGAAGCGTCGAGCGCCCTCCGCGCGGCCATGGAGGAAGTGCTGCGGCCGCTCGGGATGAGCGTGACGCACTACTCCTGCATCGAGCTGCTGGCGCAACGACCGGGCTTGTCGAACTCCGAGCTCGCGCGAGGCGCGTTCGTGACACGGCAGACGATGAACGTGCTGCTCCAGACCCTGGAACGAGACGGCTACGTGACCAGGCCTGCGGCGGCGCCCGTCGGGAAGGTGCTTCCCACGCGGCTCACGCCTCGCGGCCGACGAAGCCTCGAGAAGGCGAGCGCAGCCGTCCGGTCCGTCGAGGCCAGAATGCTGGCCGGCCTGACCGAGACCGAGCAGTCAGACGCGTTCCGTATCATGCAGAGCATGATCCATTCCCTGCGCGGTGACAACGAGGGTGCATAGCTCGTTCCGCGGCGCACGTCTCGTCGCGCTCGGACAGGAATGCAGCCGAGCCTGAAATCCGTGTCGGCGACCTCGAAAACCGACAGACCCCGACTACACCCTCTGTACCCGAGCGAGGAACCGGAGGCGCGTACGCCGAGTCCGTCCACGACGGTGTACGCGGCGATCGACAGACCGGTGGCCAACGCCGCGCCGATGGCGGCCCAGTTGGGGCGCCGCCCGCGCATTCCCCACAGCGCGACCCCCGTCAGCCCCGCGCACGACACCGTGATCCCCGCCGCCGCCCACGCGTCCGGCACCTCGTGCGCGAACACGGCCGCCAGCACGGTGACGACCAGCGGGGCGGTCCCGCGGGCGATCGGATACGCCTGCCCGAAGTCGCCCAGCCGGAACGAGCGCATCAGCAGCACGTAGTACAGGACGTGGATCGCGGCCGACACGAGCAGATACGGCCACGCCCCAGCCGCCGGCACCGCCACGAACGGCATCAGCGCCAGCCCGATCAGCACCCCGCCGCCCGCGATCAGCGTGAACCCGACGAGCTTGTCGGTGATGCGGTGCGCGATCGCTTCCAACTGGCGTGGGTGACCGCGGCGAGCAGCACCGACGCGGTGACCAGCGGGGTCACAGGTGCTGCTCGCGCACGTCCACCAGCGTGCCGCCCGCCCGCGCGACCAGCGTCCTGGGGTCCATGGGGAACACGGTGTACGGGGTGCCGGCCGCGGCCCACACCACGTCGTGGCCGAGAAGCGAACGGTCCGCGAGGACCCGCGTCCTCGTACGGTGGCCGAAGGGCGGCACCCCGCCGATCGCGTACCCGGTCGTCTCCCGTACGAGCTCGACCCTGGCCCGTGTCACCTTCTCGGCCCCGAGCTCCCGCCGCACGAGCTCCACGTCCACGCGCGACGCCCCGTCCATCAGCACCAGCACCGGCACCCCGTCCGCGGCGAAGATCAGCGACTTGCAGATCTGGCTCAACTCGCACCCGATCGCGGCGGCGGCCTCGTCGGCGGTACGGGTCGCGTCCGGGAAGCGGCGGATGCGCGGCAGCAGATCGGCGAGGCCCAGCTCCTCCAGGGCCTGGGCGAAACGGGGGTGGGCTCCGGACTCTTCGGCGGCGTCGGTCGTCATGGGCGGCACGCTATCGGTCGGTGTAGGAGGCACGCGAGCGGGTTCCGGTGCGCCGGGCGCCGGGTCTCATGCCTGTCCGACAGGGCCTAGTCCCACCAGAAGCGCCACAGCGGGGCGTCGATCAGGGAGGCGGCGTAACGGGGGAAGGGGGTCGGGGGGTCGTTGACGATGTTGTCGGCCGTGGTCAGGAGGTGTTCGAGCGCGATGTGGGCGGCCTGCTGTTCGTCGCGCGGCGGGCTCGCGACGGAGACGTACAGCGTCGCTCCGACGACGGTGAGGACACGTGCGCCGAAGCGGTCCTCCCAACTGCGCAGGAGAGCACAGAGCAGGGGCAGCGGCGCCTCCGCACGCCAGCCGACGACGGCGGGGATGTCGGCGCTGCGCGCGGCGGCGACGAGACCGAGACAGGCGTCTGTCGCGTTGTACGGGTCGTCGGCCATGAGATGGGCGAAGGCCGAGCGCGCGGCCTCGTCCGGGTGGACGCCGCAGGAGGCGAGGGTGGCGGGGGCCAGTCCGGGCCAGTGGTCGAAGGGGGCGCCGGGGTCGTCCTCCCACGGCTCGACGAACGGTGCGATGTCCTCGGGCGGTTCGAGGGGCTCGGACGGGGCGGCGAGCCGGGCGAGTTGGTCACGCCGGTAGGCGCGCCAGCCCTTCTCCAGCTCGGCTTCGAGGTCGACGGCGGCTATCTCGGCGAGGTCCAGCGAGCGGGGCCGGTCGTCGTCCGCGTAGCAGAGGATCGGCAGCAGGCCGGTCTCGCCCTGCTGCCGCTGGCAACGTGTCCACCAAGCCAGCGGGTCCGACGGTGGTTTGTCGGAGCGCCACATGACGGGGGAGCCGTCGGGGACGGCACGGCCTGCGGGCAGCCCCGCGGGCAGTCCTGCGGGCAGCCCCGCGGGAAGGGAGAACGTCATGCGCGGAGCGTAGAAGCCCCCACTGACATCGCTCCCGAGCAGTTCCCGAGCAGTTCCCGAGTCGCCCCCGGTCGCACCCGAGGCCGACCCGTTCCCCGCCCGGACAGGTCCTGGCTGCCACCCGGACGTGCTCCGGCGCCCCGCCCGGCTAGCTTCCCGCCTTCAGGAGCGCCGCCACGATCGGGCCCGCCGTGTCGCCGCCGTGGCCGCCCTGTTGGACGACGCCCGCCGCGGCGAGGTCGCCCTTCCACGCGGTGAACCAGCCGTTGGGCTTCTTCTGCCCGTCGACCTCGGCGGAGCCTGTCTTCGCGCCGTAGTCGGGGCCGAGGCCGGACATCGCCTGGGCGGCGGTGCCGGACGCCGCCGTGTACTGCATGAGTTCGCGGAGCTGGGCGAGGGTGGTGGCGGGGAGGGTGCGGGAGGCCGTCGCCAGCTTGCGGTTGTCGACCGCCGGAGACACCAGGTACGGCTGGTGGAAGACGCCCGTCCTCACCGTGGCGGCGACCGAGGCCATGTTCAGCGGGTTCATGCGGACCCCGCCCTGGCCGATCAGCGAGGCCGCCATCTGGGCCGCCGACTGGACCGGGACCGAGCCGTCGAAGGACGGGACGCCGATGGCCCAGTTGTTCATGGACAGGCCGAAGTACTGCTGCGCCTGGTTCGTCAGGTCGGAGTTCGACAGCTTCTTGGCCTGACTGATGAAGGCGGTGTTGCAGGAGCGCGCGAAGCTCGCCTTGAACGTGCCGCCCTTGATCTCGAACTTGTCGTCGTTCTGGAACTTCCAGCCGCCGTACGTCACGTACTTCGGGCACGGGTGCTGCTTGTCGGCCGAGGCGAGCCCCTTGTCGATGAGCAGCGACGACGTGATGACCTTCATCGTGGAGCCGGGGGCCAGCGAGCCCTGGAAGGCCGTGTTGAAGCCGTGGCTGGCGTTGGCGACCGCGAGGATCTCGCCCGTCGAGGGGCGCATCAGGACCACCGACGCGCGGTCCTTCTTGGCGACCTGCTGCTCGGCGTCCGCCTGGAGGGTCGGGCTGAGCGTGGTCTTCACGGTCCCCGGGGTGCCCTCGCTGAGGGTCACCAGGGTCTTGTCGGGGGTCTTCTGGGTGCCCTTGGTGGCGGCCTTGCGGACCACGCGCAGTTCGATGCCCGCCTTGCCGCCGGCGATCTTGCCGTACTTCTCGCGCAGCCCGTCCAACACCGTGCCCAGCGAGGGGTACTTGGCCGTGGTGATCTCGCCGCCGTCGCGGTCGAGGGCGGTGACCGGGGGAGTGCCGGCCGGACCGGTGACCAGGCGGTCGCCGTCCTGGAGGTCGGGGTGCACGACCGACGCCTGCCAGCCGACCAGCGCCACACCGTCCTTGGCGCGCCGCACGACGGTCAGCTTCGAGTCGTACGTCAGGGGCTTGCTCTTGCCCTTGTACGTGACGGTGGCCTTGACGGAGAAGGGGACGGAGGCCCCGGACGCCGTGCCCGGCGTGAGCTTGACGCCGGTGATGTGGGCGTCCTTGCCGTAGCCGGTCAGCAAGGTCGTCGCGGCCGCCGAGTCGTCGGTGGCCGCGGCCGCCTTCGCGACGTCACCGCTCTGCCAGGCGGTCAGGAACCGCGTGGACAGCGCCGTGACCTCGGCCGCCGACGGCGGACCGGTCTTCACGGCCTTGTGGCCGGCGGTCTCCGACGTACGGTCCTCGGCCGCCGCCCCGCCGCCGTACAGGCTGTAGGCGCCGAACGCCCCGCCGCCGACGACCACCGCGATCAGCCCGCCGACCACGGCGGGCTTCGTCTTTCGTCGCTCGGCGACGCGCCTTCTGTTCCCCACAGCTTTCGATCCTCCGCCTTTTCCCCAGGTCCCCCGGCACCCTCATGCTCCTCAACGAGAGCCCCCACCCTAGGGTCCCGCCCTGTCAAGGGTGACTTCAGCCGCCCGTTCGTAGCACAGCTGCGACGATCGGACCGGCCGCGTCCACCCCGTGACCGCCTTGCTGGGTCATCGCGGCGGCCGCGATGTCGTTGCGATAGCCGGTGAACCAGCTGTTCGACCTGGACTGGGCGTCGACCTCGGCGGAGCCGGTCTTGGCGCCGATGTTGCCGCTGAGCCCCGCCATCACCTGGGCGGCGGTGCCGCTGGTCGCGGTGAGGTTCATCATCGCGCGCAGCTGCGCGGACGTACTGCTGGGCAGGCCCTTCGCCGTCGCCAGTTCCCGGTCGTCGAGCTTGGGCGAGACGATGACCGGCTGCCGGAAGGTGCCCGTCATCGCCGTCGCCGTGACCGACGCCATGTTCAGCGGGCTCATCTGGACCTGGCCCTGGCCGATCGCGTTCGCCGCGCGGTCCGGGCCGCCGGAGGCGGGGACGCTGCCGTCGAAGGAAGGGATGCCGGTCTTCCAGTTGTTCTGGCCGAGGCCGAAGCGCGTCTGCGCCTCGGTCGTCAGGGACTCGTCCGTGAGCGGTTTCTCGTCGATCAGTTTCACGAAGGCCGTGTTGCAGGACCGCATGAAGCTGTTGGCGAGGCTCGCCTTCTCGTTCGGCGCGAGGTCGGTGAGGTTGTGGAAGGTCTCGCTCTGCCAGGTCGCGGTCTGCGGGCAGGGCGCCGGGCCGTTCATGGTGGTCACGCCGTTGTCGATGAGCATCGCCGAGGTGATGATCTTCATCGTGGAGCCGGGGGCCAGGGTGCCCTGGAAGGCCGCGTTGAAGCCGTCCGCGCGGTGGTTGGCGACCGCCAGCACCTGACCGCTGCTCGGCTGCACGGCCACCACGGACGACTCGGCGTACCGGGCGGCCGCCTTCTCCGCCGCGGCCTGCACGCCGGCGCTGAGGGTGGTGCGCAGCTTGCCGGGCTTGCCCTTGGCGAGGGTCACCAGTGCGGTGTCCCCCGCGCCCTCGGACGCGTGGTGGATCGCCAGTTCGACCCCGGCCGTACCGCCCGCCGTATCGCCGTACTTCTCGCGCAGCGCGTCCAGGATCGGACCCAGCGAGGGGTACTTCTCCTTCGTCAGGACAACGTTGTTCCGGTCCACCGCCTCGATGGGCGGGCTCGCCGACTCGCCCGTGACCAGCGTGTCGCCCTCCTGCAACTCGGGATGCACGACGGACGGCTTCCAGTCGACCAGCGCCTTCCCGGTGGTCTCGCCGCGCACGACGGTCAGCCGGGAGTCGTACGCGAAGGGCTTGGACTTCCCCTCGAACGACACCGTCGCCTTGACGGAGAACGGCACGGTGGCCCCCGTCGCCGTCCCCGGGGTGATCTTCACTCCGGTGAGATGCGCGTCGTCGCGGTAGCCGGCCAGCAACTCCTGCGCCTTCTGGGCGAAGTTGGTGTACGCGGCGGCCTTGGCGGCGTCCCCCCGCTCCCAGGCGGCGAAGAACTTCGTCGAGGTCTCCTTGACCTCCGCGCCGCTCGGCGGCCCCGTCCTCACGGCCGCGGGTCCGCCGCCGCTCCCCGAGCCTCCGCCGCCGCTCCCGCTGAGCGCCGACATCACATTGAAGGCGCCGTATCCGGCACCCCCCACCATCACGGCGAACACACTGCCGATGACGGCGGCCTTTGCCCCCTTGCGCATCGCGCGAAACCCTCCCCGTGGACCCTCCCCCGAACTTCTGAACGCGTTCAGAAAAGCCGGTCTGCAGGGCACTGTATGCGGGAGGAGTGACACATGGGGCGGAGATTCTCCGAATCGTTAGACAGAACAACGATGGCGCGAGACACAACAACGATGGCGCGAGACGGAACGACGATGGCGTGGCGGTCGCCCGCCACGCCATCGTCGTTTCTCTCCTGTTGGTTGGACCGGATTGGCCGCAGTCAGACCTATGAGCTGAGGGCGCCCGGGTGGCAGGCCCTGCCTGTGTGGGGTGCCATGGGAGGGATGACGCGGACCCTGGGCTCTGGAAGGCTCCGCCGGACCACGCGGCGGAGGCCGACGCGGCGGCGTCAGCAAAGCCGTCACCAGCGGCTCCAGGCGCCGGGGCCACCGAACACCGGTCGAGTCCATTGGGGCGGACTGGTGGCGGCCAGCCTGCCAGGACTCGCTGCCCTGCTTGCGCTGCTGTTCACCTGGATGCAGGTCACGCAGACCGGGAAGGAAGTGGGGATCAGCGAGCAGGGGCAGATCACCAACCGATTCAACGCCGCGATCAACAACCTGGGGTCGACGTCCCTGGATATACGACTCGGGGGAATCTACGCGCTGGAACGGATCATGCACGACTCGGCCCGCGACCAACCCGCTGTCATATCAGTCCTGTCCGCATATCTACGGCAACACGCTTCTGTTCCAGTTGGCAGCACGAAGAAGGCGCCCGGCGAGTCGGGTGACAAGCCATCGCCCCGCGCCGACGTCCAGGCGGTGATGACCGTGTTGGGCAACCGCAGCCCCGATCGCGACCAGGGGGCACCGATTGACCTCAGCCGCACCGCACTGCGTGGGGTGAGACTCCCCGGCGATCCCACCGAAATCCCCTTCCGCGGTGCCGACCTGTCAAACGCAGATCTCCGCGACTCCTCCCTCCCCAACGCGGACCTCCGAGAAGCATCGTTGATACGAGCGAACCTCTCGGGGGCGGCGCTGAGAGGATCGCGGCTCGACCTTGCATATCTGACGAACGCGAACCTCGCAGACGCAGATCTGTCCGGCTCACACTTGAACGGCGCGGGTCTGGAAGGCGCAAACCTCACAGGCGCGTCCCTCTGCAGCGAAGTGTTCATGCAGACCGCACAGGGAGGCCGAGGAGCTGCGGCAGCCCTGCTGAGCCGGGCCCGACCAGTCGGCCAAACCAGACCGGAGGGTTGCGCAGACTTGGCCGACGCGCTCCTAGTCAAGGCGAACCTAACCAACGCAGCGCTCTTCGGCATGAATCTCACGAGAACGATGTTCTGTCCTCCCCCGGAACCCGGCTTCGACAGCGGCGACTGCGCGAATCTGACTGGCGCCACACTCAGCGAGTCGAATCTCAAAGGCGCGTACCTGTCAAGGGCAAACCTCAGGGGCGCCGACTTGGCCCACGCCGACCTGACTGGCGCGGACCTCACGAATGCGGACCTCACGAACGCGGACCTCACGAATGCGGACCTCACGAACGCGGACCTCACCGGGGCCAAGGTCGCCGGGGCGAAGTTCGAGGGGGCCAAGCTGAAGGGGGTGCGCGGGTTGCCGCCGTCACTGTGACCCGTCTTGAGGCCACAGAGGGGTGAGAAGCCCCGCTCAGGCGGGTTGCGCCACGCGGTCTGCAAATCTGCTGCGGGGCGTAGCTGGGGCCGTCTCTGGGCCGTACGAGGGTGGCCAACAACACCCAACAACGACCGCCGACAACAACGATGGCGCGGCAGTCCGCCGCGCCATCGTCGTGCACCCGCCCTGCTAGACCCAAGTGTCCAGCCACATCCGGGAGCGCCACTGGTCTATGGGGATCGCCGTGCCCGTGTACAGGGGCCAGAAGTAGATGAAATTCCAGGCGATCAGGAGGACCAGGACGCCCGCGCTCGCCGCGCCGATGACGCGGCGGCGTTCCGTGGAGCCGGGTGGGCCGAGGATCGCGCCGATCATCATGGCGACCGCCAGGCACAGGAACGGGACGAAGATGATGGCGTAGAAGAAGAAGATCGTGCGCTCCTGGTACATGAACCAGGGGAGGTAGCCGGCCGCGATGCCGCAGGCGATCGCGCCCGCCCGCCAGTCACGGCGGAACGCCCAGCGCCACAGGACGTAGATGATCGCGAAGCAGGCGGCCCACCACAGGAGAGGCGTGCCCAGGGCCAGGACCTCGCGGGCGCACTTGTCGCCCGCGTCGGAGGGGCAGCCGTCCTTGCCGGGCAGCGGGGACTCGTAGAAGTACGAGACCGGGCGGCCCAGGACGAGCCAGCTCCACGGGTTCGACTGGTAGGTGTGCGGGGACGAGAGGCCGACGTGGAACTCGTACACCTCGTGCTCGTAGTGCCACAGGCTGCGCAGCCAGTCGGGCAGGAAGGTCCAGCTGCCGCCCTTGCCGTCGGTCGCGGCCCAGTTGCGGAAGTAGCCGCCCTTGCCGTCGGTGGGGGAGAGGATCCAGCCGGTCCAGGAGATGAAGTACGTGACGATCGCCACCGGGACCGTCGCGAGGAACGTGATGCCCGTGTCGTGCTTGAGGGCCGCCGCGTACGGGTGACGGGCGCCCGCGACCCGGCGCGCGCCGACGTCCCACAGGACCGCCATCAGGCAGAACGCGAAGAGGACGTACAGGCCGCTCCATTTGGTGCCGAGGGCCAGGCCCAGCATCAGACCGGCCGTCCAGCGCCAGGGGCGCCAGCCGAGGCGAGTGGTCTCGGCGATGTGCGCGTCGGGGCGTACGAGACCGTCCGCGCCGGTGGGCAGGGCGACCGCCAGTCGGGCACGCGCGCGGTCGCGGTCCACGATCAGACAGCCGAAGGCCGCCAGCACGAAGAACATCAGCACACCGTCGAGCAGCGAGGTGCGGCTCATCACGAAGTGCAGCCCGTCCACCGCCATCAGCGCGCCCGCCAGACAGCCCAGGAACGTCGAGCGGAACATCCGGCGCCCGATCCGGCACAGCAGCAGCACCGACAGCGTGCCGAGCAGCGCCGTCATGAAACGCCAGCCGAACGGATTGAAGCCGAACATCCATTCGCCGAGCCCGATGACGTACTTGCCGACCGGGGGATGCACCACATAGGCGGCGTCGGACGGGATGCCGACGTGCCCGTTGTTCTGCAGGATCAGGTCATTGGCGTTCTTGTCCCAGTTGACCTCGTACCCGCGGTGGATCAGCGCCCAGGCGTCCTTGGCGTAGTACGTCTCGTCGAATATCACCGCCTTCGGGCTGCCCAGGTTCCAGAACCGCATCAGCCCCGCCATCAGGGTCACGAGCAGCGGGCCGCCCCAGCCCGACCAGCGCGTGATGCGTTCCGTGACCTCGTGGCGCAGCCCGAGCGCCGCCCAGATCCGGGGACTGGGCTCGGCGTACGGCGGCACGAGCCGATCACGAACATCGCTTCTGGGCGGCGCGGTATAGCCGAAGCGGCGCAGCCGCTGCTGCCACGACGGCCGCCGCTCTTCGGCTGCCTGGCCCTGCCGGGTGTCCGTGGAGGACGCGGTACTGGTCACCGCGCCATCGTAGGGAACAGGTCTGTGGGAGTCCCGTGCACGGGCCTAATGGGTGGATGCGACTGCCCCCGAATGCCCCTGCGAGGATGGAACTGTGACAGGAACCCTTGTTTTGGCCGGCACCCCCATCGGCGACGTGGCCGACGCCCCGCCCCGGCTCGCCCAGGAGCTGGCGGGCGCGGACGTCGTCGCCGCCGAGGACACCCGCAGGCTGCGCCGGCTGACCCAGGCGCTGGGCGTGCAGCCCACCGGGCGCGTGGTGTCGTACTTCGAGGGCAACGAGGCCGCCCGTACGCCCGAACTCGTCGAGGCGCTGGCCGGCGGGGCGCGCGTGCTGCTGGTGACCGACGCCGGGATGCCGTCCGTCTCCGACCCCGGGTACCGGCTGGTCGCCGCGGCCGTCGAGAAGGACATCAAGGTCACCGCCGTACCCGGCCCGTCCGCCGTGCTCACCGCGCTCGCGCTGTCCGGGCTGCCCGTCGACCGGTTCTGCTTCGAGGGGTTCCTGCCCAGGAAGGCGGGCGAGCGGCTGTCCCGGCTGCGGGAGGTCGAGGGCGAGCGCCGCACGATGGTCTACTTCGAGGCCCCGCACCGCCTCGACGACACCCTCGCCGCGATGGCCGAGGTCTTCGGGGACGGGCGGCGGGCCGCCGTCTGCCGCGAGCTGACCAAGACGTACGAGGAGATCAAGCGCGGGCCGCTGGGCGAGCTGGCAGCCTGGGCCGCCGAGGGCGTACGCGGGGAGATCACGGTGGTGGTCGAGGGCGCGCCGGAGAAGGGCGCCGAGGAACTGGACGCGGCCGAACTGGTGCGCAGGGTGCGGGTGCGGGAAGAGGCCGGAGAGCGCCGCAAGGAGGCCATCGCGGTGGTCGCCGCCGAGGCCGGAATTCCCAAGCGCGATGTCTTCGATGCGGTGGTCGCGGCAAAGAACGCGGCGCACAGCGCCCCATAGAAGAGCAAAGGGCCAGCACGGAAAGCAAAGCTCAGGCCGTGTCTTTGAGGCATTCCGACAAGGAAAGGCCAAAACGACTCCAATAGTCGACAGGCCTGATGCGTTCCCGCCCGGAGAAGCGTCCACTGGTTGAAGGGACGTACCCGTCCCTCGCCCCCGCCGACCGGGGGCGCTTGTCCAGCGGAACAGCAGGAGCTGGCATGAGTGAGATCGCAGGGCAGACCGGCAATCGCAGCGCGGCGACCGCCGTGGTCAACGAGTCGTATTCCTTCGCATGCATGCGCTGCGGGCACGGCTGGGAGCAGTCGTTCGAGATAGAGCACCACCGCGACGCCGAGGGCGGCGAGTTCGTGACGTACGTGGCGGACGGCCGTGTCGTGCCGTCGCCGCTGAGCCGGCCCTCCTGCCAGAACTGCGACGGACACGTGCTGCGCATCATGCGCGCCGGACAGGTGTCCTCCGTGCAGAACTCCATGCACCAGCACGTGCACCGCCCGGTGTCGGCCCACCCCGGGCAGGCCCACGACGAGCAGGCCCACGACGAGGCCCTCGCCCAGCCGGCCGTGCCCAAGGAACCCCACCACTGGCACCTCTCCGACCTGCTGCACCCCTTCCACCACCGCAAGGCGGGCTGATCGCGGGAGCGCGGTGACCTCGCTCGGGTGAGGTCCGGTCCGGCGTGCCCCTTTCGTAGGATCGGGGCATGCCCTCCGACAAGACCGAAGCGCCACCGCTTCCCGAGCCGCTGCGCGTTCCCGTCGCCGACTCGCACACCCACCTCGACATGCAGTCCGGCACCGTCGACGAAGGACTCGCCAAGGCCGCCTCGGTCGGCGTGACCACGGTCGTCCAGGTCGGCTGCGACCTGAAGGGCTCCCGCTGGGCGGCCGAGACCGCCGCCGCGTACGAGGCCGTCCACGCCACCGTCGCGCTGCACCCCAACGAGGCGCCCCGTATCGTGCACGGCGACCCCGACGGCTGGTCCCGCCAGGGCGCACGGCAGCCCGGCGGCGACGGCGCCCTGGACGAGGCCCTCGCCGAGATCGACCGCCTCGCCGCCCTTCCCCAGGTCAAGGGCGTCGGCGAGACCGGGCTCGACTACTTCCGTACGGGCCCCGAAGGCAAGGCCGCCCAGGAACGCTCCTTCCGCGCCCACATAGAGATCGCCAAGCGGCACGGAAAAGCCCTGGTCATTCACGACCGCGACGCGCACGCCGACGTGCTGCGCGTCCTGAAGGAGGAGGGTGCGCCCGAGCGGACCGTCTTCCACTGCTACTCCGGCGACGCGGCGATGGCCGAAATCTGCGCCCAGGCCGGGTACTACATGTCCTTCGCTGGAAACATGACCTTCAAGAACGCCCAGCCACTGCGCGACGCGCTGGCCGTGGCCCCCCTTCAGCTCGTCCTCGTCGAGACCGACGCGCCCTTCCTGACCCCCGCCCCGTACCGCGGACGGCCTAACGCGCCTTATCTCATTCCGGTCACGGTGCGCGCCATGGCGGCCGTGCGCGGCATCGACGAGGACACGCTGGCGACGGCGCTCTCGGCGAACACCGCACGGGCCTTCGGTTACTGAGGGATAACGCTTCCGGCCATTCTCCGGGGTCACACCTCAGGGCAGTGTCGCGACACAGCGTAGCCGCGTTGCTTGGGAGAGTGACGACCGCTCCGCTAGGTTCTGGTCGCCCGATCCGGATCTCCTGGAGCGTGTCGTCGTGAGCAACTCGCCCAAGTCGCCCAACTCGCAGTACGAGACGTATGGCCTGACTGGAACGCCGTTCGAGGACCGAGAAGGCCACGAACAGCCGCCGTACGGTGCCGGAAGCCCGGACCGCGGCGGCTACGTGGACACCTACCGGCCCGCGTACGAGGCACTGGCGGCGTCACAGGCGCCGACCGAGCCGATACTGCCCCGGCAGACGCAGACGCAGACCCGGACACAGACGTTCGGGGAGCCGGCGGAGGATCCGGCGGGGGAGCCCCGGTCCGGCGGACGGGCCGCCGCCCGGCGCGCCGCCCGGCGCCGGCGCACCGCCGAGCGCCCCGACCCGCTGCGGCGGCTGCTGCCCCAGGCGCTGGTCGTCGCCTTCCTCGCCGGCGGCACCTCCGCCTTCGTCGCCAACGACAAGGCCATCGAGCTCAGCGTCGACGGGAAGGCGCGCACGCTGCACACCTTCGCCGACGACGTGACCGAACTCCTCGCCGAGGAAGGCGTGCGGGTCGGCGAGCACGACGTGGTCGCGCCCGCCCCCGGCACCGAGCTGACCAGCGGTGACGAGATCGCGGTCCGCTACGGGCGGCCCGTGCGGCTCACCCTCGACGGACAGCCGCACGAGGTGTGGACGACGGCGCACACGGTGGACGGGGCGCTCCAGCAGCTCGGGGTGCGCGCCGAGGGGGCGTACCTGTCGACCTCGCGCTCCCGGCGCATCGGCCGTGAGGGCCTCGCGCTCGACGTCCGCACCGAGCGGACGGTGACGATCATGGCGGACGGGCGGGCGCGGACGATCCGGACGAACGCGGCGACCGTCGGCGAGGCCGTCGAGGAGGCCGGGATCACCCTCCACGGCGAGGACACGACGTCCGTCCCGTCAGGGAGCTTCCCCCGGGACGGACAGACGGTCAGCGTCATGCGGATCACCGGTACCCAGGAGGTCCGCGAGGAGGCGATCCCCTTCCGGACGACACGGACGAACGACCCCTCGCTGTTCCGTGGCACCGAGGTCGTCGACCGGGCCGGGGAGCCCGGGACCCGACGGGTCACCTACCTGCTGCGGACCGTCAACGGGGTCGGGCAGAAGCCGCGGAGGGTCGGGGACGAGGTGGTCCGGGAGCCCCGGGGGCAGGTGGTGCGGGTCGGTACGAAGCCGCGGCCCGATTCCGCGCAGGGTGCGGACCATCTGAACTGGTCCGGGCTCGCGGCGTGCGAGTCCGGCGGTCGTCCCGGCGCCGTGGACCCCTCTGGCACCTACGGCGGCCTGTACCAGTTCGACACCCACACCTGGCACACGCTCGGGGGGTCCGGGCGGCCCCAGGACGCGCCGGCCGCGGAGCAGACCCGCCGGGCGAAGAAGCTGTACGTCCGCCGGGGCGCAAGCCCGTGGCCCCACTGCGGAGCCCACCTCCACGGCTGACCGGAATTCTGGCCGCGGGCCGGTGGGGGTTGCTCGCGCAGTTCCCCGCGCCCCTGTGGCGGGGCTGCGCCCCGTATCCCCCACCACTCGCTTCGTTCGGCCGCGGGCCGGTGGGGGCCGGGCGCGCAGTTCCCCGCGCCCCTTCGGGGCGCGGCCCGCACCCCCGTAGTCTTGGGGCGTGAACAGCCCCACCCCCGACGCCCTCCTGGGCCCCGCCGACGTCCGCGAGCTCGCGGGTGCCCTCGGTGTGCGGCCCACCAAGCAGCGCGGCCAGAACTTCGTGATCGACGCCAACACCGTGCGCCGCATCGTGCGCACCGCCGGTGTACGGGCCGACGACGTGGTCGTCGAGGTCGGCCCCGGCCTCGGCTCGCTGACCCTCGCGCTGCTGGAGGCGGCCGACCGGGTCGTCGCCGTGGAGATCGACGACGTACTCGCGGGGGCGCTCCCGGCGACCATCGCCGCCCGTATGCCGGCCCGCGCCGACCGCTTCGCACTCGTGCACTCCGACGCCATGCACGTGAACGAGCTCCCGGGCCCCGCCCCCACCGCCCTCGTCGCGAACCTCCCGTACAACGTCGCCGTCCCCGTGCTGCTGCACATGCTCAGCACCTTCCCGACCATCGAGCGCACGCTGGTGATGGTGCAGGCCGAGGTGGCCGACCGGCTCGCCGCCGACCCCGGCTCGAAGGTGTACGGCGTGCCGAGCGTCAAGGCCAACTGGTATGCCGACGTGAAGCGGGCCGGGTCCATCGGACGGAACGTCTTCTGGCCCGCGCCGAACGTCGACAGCGGCCTCGTGTCGCTCGTCAGGCGCGCCGAGCCCATCAGCACCACGGCCTCCAAGCGCGAGGTCTTCGCGGTCGTCGACGCCGCCTTCGCCCAGCGGCGCAAGACGCTGCGCGCCGCTCTCGCCGGGTGGGCCGGTTCCGCGGCCGCCGCCGAGGTCGCGCTCGTCGCCGCCGGGGTCTCCCCCCAGGCCCGGGGGGAGTCGCTGACGGTGGAGGAGTTCGCCCGTATCGCCGAGCACAAGGCAGCGAACACAGAGAACGCCGGGAACGCCGGGAACGCCGGGAACAAGGAGAGCGCTCAGCCGTGACGGAGTCGAAGACCGAGCCCAAGACGGGCACGGGCACGGGCACGGACGTCGTGACCGTTCGTGTCCCCGCCAAGGTCAACGTCCAGCTCGCCGTCGGCGCCGCCCGCCCCGACGGCTTCCACGACCTGGCCAACGTCTTCCTCGCCGTAGGGCTGTACGACGAGGTCACCGTGACGCCGGCGGACGAGCTGCGGATCACCTGCGAGGGCCCGGACGCCGACCAGGTCCCCCTCGACGCCACGAACCTGGCGGCCCGCGCGGCCCTCGAACTCGCCCGCCGGTACGGCATCGAACCGACCGTCCACCTCCACATCGCCAAGGACATTCCGGTCGCGGGCGGCATGGCGGGCGGCAGCGCCGACGGCGCCGGCGCGCTGCTCGCCTGCGACGCCCTGTGGGGGACGAACGCCTCCCGCGAGGAACTCCTCGACATCTGCGCCGAGTTGGGCAGTGACGTGCCGTTCAGCCTGGTGGGCGGGGCGGCGCTGGGCGTCGGGCGGGGCGAGCAGCTGCGGAGGCTTGACGTCGGCGGGACCTTCCACTGGGTCTTCGCGATCGCCGAGCGCGGGCTGTCGACCCCGGCGGTCTTCAGGGAGTTCGACCGGATGAACGAGGGTGTGCGGATCCCGGAGCCGGTCGCCTCGCAGGAGCTCCTCGTCGCGCTGGCCAAGGGGGACGCCGGGGCCCTCGCCCGCGCCGTCTCCAACGACCTCCAGCCCGCCGCCCTCTCCCTCTTCCCGGCCCTCGCCGACACGCTCGCCGCGGGGCAGGACGCCGGTGCGCTCGCGGCCCTGGTCTCCGGCTCCGGACCGACCACGGCGTTCCTCGCGGCGGACGCCGAGTCCGCGCGGGTGGTCGCCGACGCGCTGCGCGCCTCCGGCACCTGCCGGACGGTACGGGTCACCGACGGCCCCGCCCCCGGCGCGACGGTCGTCTGACCCGCACGGGCACCGGTATCCAGGCACCGGTATTCAGAGGCACGTAACGGGCACCGGCATTCAGGGGCACGTCAAGCGCGCGCGGTACTCAGAGGTGAATTGAGTACGGGCGCGCTGACGCCGTAGCGGCGGACGGCGCGACCGTACTCGTATGGCATCAAGCGCTCACACCCTCGCCGCGGCCACACCCGCCTCGCGCGACAAGTACGTCGATCTGCTGCGGGTCGCCTCGCTCGGCACGGTGGTGCTCGGGCACTGGCTGATGGCCGCCGTGTCGGTGCGCGGCGACGGACGGGCCGAGGTCGGGAACCTGCTCGCCGTGGAGCCCCGCCTCCAACTTCTCACCTGGGCCCTCCAGGTCATGCCCGTCTTCTTCTTCGTCGGCGGCTTCTCGCACGCGCTGTCGTACCGCTCGCTGCGACGCAAGGCCGGGGAGGCCGGGGAGACCGGGGAGACCGGAGGAGGGGCGCTCTACTCCGTGTTCCTGCGCGCCCGGTTGCAGCGGCTGCTGCGGCCGACCGTGGTGTTCATCGGCGTGTGGGGAGCGTTCGCGCTCGCTCTGCAACTCGCGGGCAGGGAGGGCGGGTTGCTGGACGTGTCGCTGCGACTCGTCGCCCAGCCGTTGTGGTTCATAGGGATCTACCTGGCGATGGTGGCCTTCACACCGCCGCTGCTGCGGCTGCACGAGAGGTACGGGTGGGGCGCGTTCGGCGGGCTCGTCGCCGCGGCCGGACTCGTGGACGTGCTGCGGTTCGGGTTCGGGGTGCCGTACGTCGAGTTCCTGAACTTCGCGTTCGTCTGGCTCGCCGTCCACCAGCTCGGATTCCTGCGCGCGGACGGGAAGCTGGGACGCCCCTACCTCCTCGCGGGCGCCGGGCTCGCCGGGGCGGTGCTGCTGGTGGCGTACGGGCCGTATCCGCTGTCCATGGTCGGGATGCCCGGCGAGAAGATCTCCAACATGGCGCCGCCCACCTTCGCGCTGCTGTGCCACGGGCTGTGGCTGGTCGGCGGGGTGGAGCTGCTCCGCGGGGCCGCGCAGCGGTGGCTGCGCCGGCCGCGGGTGTGGCGTGCGGTCGTCGCGGCCAACGGCGTGTCCATGACCGCCTTCCTGTGGCACCTCACCGCGATGCTCGGTGTGTACGGGGCGCTGCTGGCCCTCGGCGTACGGCTGCCGGAGCCCGCGACGGGCGTGTGGTGGGCCCAGGTGCCGGTGCGGGTGGTGGTGGCCGGTGTGGTGACGGCCCTGCTCGTCACCGTGTTCCGGAGGTTCGAACAGCCCTCCGCCATGGTCGTACGGCAGTCGGGGATGCCGTCCGCGGGTGCGCGGACGGCCGCCGCGCTCGGCGTGACCCTGTGCCTCTTCGGGGTGCTGGGGCTTTCGATGGTCGGGTTCGGCGGGTTGCTGGAAGGGCGCACTGCGGTGCTCGTCGCGGTCCGGGTGACTGCTCCGGTCGCCGTGGCGATGACGCTCGCGGGGTGGCTGCTGGTGGAGCGGGCGGGTCGGGCGGGCCTTGGGCGGACCCCGGTCGCATGAACATGCGGGGTTCGTTGTCGGCGATGGACCCACCCGTGTGGCTCGGGGGGTGAGGGAGCCGGACTACCCTTGAGGGTCGATCGTCCCCCTTGTTCAGGAGAGAAATGGCCGTCAACCTGGTCAATGTCGAGTCCGTCAGCAAGGTGTACGGCACCCGTGCCCTGCTCGACGGAGTCTCCCTCGGCGTCAGCGAGGGCGACCGGATCGGTGTGGTCGGGCGGAACGGCGACGGCAAGACCACCCTCATCCGCATGCTCGCCAAGCTGGAGGAGGCCGACACCGGCCGCGTCACGCACTCCGGCGGGCTGCATCTGGGGGTGCTGACCCAGCACGATTCCCTCGACCCCACCGCCACCGTCCGGCACGAGGTCATCCGGGACCTGGCCGACCACGAGTGGGCGGGCAACGCCAAGATCAGGGACGTCCTGACGGGACTGTTCGGCGGCCTTGACCTGCCGGGGTTCCCGCAGGGGCTCGACACGGTGATCGGCCCGCTCTCCGGCGGTGAGCGCCGCCGTATCGCGCTCGCCAAGCTGCTCATCGAGGAGCAGGACCTGATCATCCTCGACGAGCCCACCAACCACCTGGACGTGGAGGGCATCGCCTGGCTCGCCCAGCACCTGCGGGAGCGGCGGTCGGCGCTGGTGTGCGTGACCCACGACCGGTGGTTCCTCGACCAGGTCTGCACCCGTATGTGGGACGTGCAGAAGGGCGCGGTGTACGAGTACGAGGGCGGATACTCCGACTACGTCTTCGCGCGCGCGGAGCGTGAGCGCATCGCCGCCACCGAGGAGGTCAAGCGGCAGAACCTGGTGCGCAAGGAGCTGGCCTGGCTGCGGCGCGGCGCCCCCGCCCGTACCTCCAAGCCGCGCTTCCGCGTCGAGGCCGCCAACGAGCTGATCGCGGACGTGCCGCCGCCCCGCGACAAGAGCGAGCTGATGAAGTTCGCCAGCTCGCGGCTGGGCAAGACGGTCTTCGATCTTGAGGATGTGACGGTGCAGGCGGGCCCGAAGGTCCTGCTCAAGCACCTCACCTGGCAGCTCGGGCCCGGCGACCGGGTCGGGCTCGTGGGGGTGAACGGAGCCGGCAAGACCTCTCTTCTGCGAGCCATGGCCGAGGCCGCCCGCAGCGAGGGGGAGACGCAGCCCGTCGCCGGGCGGATCAGCACCGGCAAGACCGTCAAGCTCGCCTATCTGTCGCAGGAGGTCGCCGAGCTCGACCCGACCTGGCGGGTGCTGCAGGCCGTGCAGGCCGTCCGTGACCGGGTCGACCTGGGCACGGGGCGCGAGCTGACCGCGGGGCAGCTCTGCGAGACGTTCGGCTTCAACAAGGAGAAGCAGTGGACGCCCGTCGGGGACCTCAGCGGTGGTGAGCGGCGGCGGCTTCAGCTGCTGCGGCTGCTCATGGACGAGCCCAACGTCCTCTTCCTCGACGAGCCCACCAACGACCTCGACATCGAGACGCTCACCCAGCTGGAGGACCTGCTCGACGGCTGGCCCGGCTCGATGATCGTGATCTCCCACGACCGGTTCTTCATCGAGCGCACGACGGACAACGTGTTCGCGCTCCTCGGCGACAGCACCCTGCGGATGCTGCCGCGCGGGATCGACGAGTACCTGGAGCGGCGCAAGCGCATGGAGGAGGTCGCCGCGGCCGCCGTACTCGCCGCCGCGCCCGCGCCGTCCGCCAGGGCGGCCTCCGCCGCCGACGCCCGCGCCGCGAAGAAGGAGCTGCAGAAGATCGAGCGTCAGCTCGACAAGATCTCCGAGAAGGAGAGCAAGCTCCACACCCAAATCGCCGACAACGCGACGGACTTCGAGAAGGTCGCCAAACTCGACGCCGAACTGCGTCAGTTGACCGGTGAGCGCGAGGAACTGGAGCTGCGCTGGCTGGAGCTCGCCGAAGACGCGTAAGCCTCTGGCAGGCGGCGCGCGCGTCCCGTGAAGGGGGCGTGAAGGCGCATAACGAGGGCATCACGGGCCGGTCCTCCCTTGGGAACAGGGGGAGTACCGGCCCCTTGTTCGAGGTCCCCAGAGTGATAGAAAGGTCCGTCTGAGAACAGTCTGAGAACCACCGGTGTGGCGCGAAATCGGCTCCGCCGACCGCGCCGCCGGTAGGGCGCCACATCAGTGAACGAGGGGGAACGCGCTGATGAGTCAGCCGCCGAGTGAGCCGCCGCAGGGTGGCTTCGGAGCACCGCAGGACCAGCCACCGACGCCGTCGACGCCACCGGTTCCACCGGCTCCGCCGGCGCAGGGCGGGTTCGGCGCACCCCCCAACGCGCCCCAGGGCACGCCCCCTCCGCCCGCCGGTCCGCCGGCACCCGGTTACGGATATCCGCAGCAGCCCGGGCCCTACACCCAGCCCGGCCCGTACGCACAGCCGCCGCAGCAGCCGGCGGGCCCGTACGCTCAACCGCCGCAGCAGCCGGGGCCGTACGCCCAGCCCGGGCCGTACGGCCAGCAGCCCGGCTACGGTCAGCAGCCCGCATACGGTCAGCAGCCCGGCTACGGGTCCGGGTACGGCTATCCGGGCCAGGCGCAGTACCCCGGCGGCCCCGGCGGCCCGGGCACCCCTCCGCCGCCTCCCGGTGGTTCCAAGAACCCCTTCAAGGGCCGCCCGGCCGTGGTCGTCGGCGCCGCCGTGGCCGCGCTGCTCGTCGTCGGCGGGACCGTCTGGGCCGTCAGCGGCGGGGGCGGCGGCGACGGCAAGAAGCCGGTCGCCCAGGACAGCAAGGGCGGGAAGGCCTCCTCCTCCGCGGATCCGGTCAACCCCGGTGACGGCAGCGGCAACGGGGACGGGGACCAGGAGAACCTCAACGCGGGCCGCCAGGCCGGTGAGGCGAAGGTGCTCTGGTACAAGCAGGCACCCGACGCGCCCGGTTCCGGCGCCGACGCCCCCGGCCTGTGGATCACCGACAAGGCGGCGGTGAAGGCCGCGTACAAGCAGGTGTTCGCGTACAACGTCGGGGACGGCAAGCCCACTTGGGACCCGATCACGTTCCCGCAGCCGATCTGCGCGGTCACCCCGCAGAAGACGTCCGACGACAAGGTCGTCGTGGCGTACAAGAGCGGTGCAGGCGACAGCGCCAAGTGCAACCAGCTCCAGCAGATAGACCTGGCCACCGGTGCCAAGGGCTGGAGCGGCAAGGTCGCCGACGGAGCGCTCTTCGACAGCACGCTCACCGTCGACCTGTCGGTCACCGGCAAGACGTTGATGGTCGGCCGCTCGCAGTCCGGCACGGCGTACGACATCACCAGCGGCAAGAAGCTCTGGGACAAGACGAACTACGGCCAGGCCTGCTACCCGGCCGCGTTCGCGGGAGGCACCAAGCTGCTGTCCGTCGCCTCCTGCGGTGCCGCCACCGACACCGAGCACGACGAGGTGCAGGAGCTGGACCCGGCCACCGGCAAGGCCAGGTGGACCACGAAGATCCCCAAGGGCTGGACGGTCGAGCGCGCGTACTCCGTCGACCCCGTCGTCATCTACATGACCAACAAGGACGAGAAGAAGGTCAACGTCACCACGTTCAAGGACAACGGTGCCGTCCGTTCGCAGCTCAAGAGCAGCGACGCCTTCAGGCCCGAGTGCGGTTTCGCCATCCTCGACCGCGACCTGACGGGCTGTTTCGGCACCGCCGCCGACGCGAACACGCTCTATCTGCCGACCGAGGCGAAGAGCGGCGCCAACGAGATCGTCGCCTTCGACCTGTCGACCGGCAAGGAGAAGTGGCGCGTCAAGTCCCCGGCCGCCGAGTCGATGCTGCCGCTGAAGATGGACGGCACGCAGCTGATCGCGTACGTCGAGCCGTCGTACGACGCCGGTGGGCAGATCGTGTCGATCCCCACGACCGGAAGCGGCCACAAGCCCACCAAGCTGCTGCAGAACCCGCAGGGCACGGCGTCGGTCGAGAACGGCTTCTTCTCGAAGGCGGTCGACTACGTGGACGGGCGCTTCTACATCTCCACCACCCGGCTGACGGGCAACGACCAGTCGAAGGAGAAGTTGATGCTGGCCTACGGCAAGTGACGCACGCTCACGCCACCTTCGCCCCGTTCGCCACCTTCTTCGTCTCCGGCATCTCCGTCCCCACCGCATTCGCATCCGAGGTAGACACGTCATGAGCCAGCCGCCGCCCCCACCACCGCCGAACGAGCCCCCGCAGGGCGGCTTCGGCGCGCCCCAGGACCCGCCGCCGGGGGGCTTCGGAGCCCCTCAGGACCCGCCGCCGGGGGGCTTCGGTGCGCCGCAGGCTCCGCCGCCCGGGGGGTTCGGCGCCCCGCAGCCTCCGCAGGGCCCCGGCTACGGCTACCCGCAGGCGCCCCCGCAGGGGCCTCCGCCGGGACCCCCGGCCCAGCCGGGCTACGGCTACCCCGGCCAGCAGCCCGCCCAGCCCCCGGGAGCCCCGTACGGCTACGGCTATCCGCAGCAGCCGCCGACCTACCCGACGCAGCCCCAGGTTCCCCAGGGCGGGGGCGGCGGGCGGAAGCCGAACAGCCAGGTGGTCATCATCGTGGCGGCCGTCGCGGCCGTCGCGCTGATCATCGGTGGCGGGGTCTGGTACGCGAGCTCCGGCAAGGACGACAGCAAGAACAACTCCTCCGGTACGAGCGGCGGCACCGGAGGCAAGGGCGGCTCGGGCGGCGACAGGACCACCGGTTCCACCGGCAAGGAGAAGGTCCCCGCCAACACCAGATCCACGGTCCTCTTCCAGGTCCCCGCGCCCGCCGTGCCCGCCGAGACCAGCGTGTCCACCGTCGGTTCCTGGCTCACCGACAAGGTGTACGCCAAGAGCGGCGACGCCGAGATCAACGGCTACGACCCCGACTCGGGCGCCAAGGTCTGGACGATCAAGCTCCCCGGCCCGGTGTGCACGGCCAGCCGCCACACCACCGACTCCGGCCGGACCGCGATCGTCTACGAGCCCGCCATGCCGACCAAGGCGAAGCCTTCACACGGCTGCAGCGAGGTCTCCGCCCTCGACCTCGCCGCCGGCAAGCTGCTGTGGACGAAGTCGGTCAAGTCCGGTGACCAGAAGATCAGCCTCGACAACGTCACCACCAGCGCGAACACCGTCGCCGTGGGCAGCACCAACGGTGGCGCCGCGTTCGACATCTCCACCGGCAAGGCGCTGTGGGTCCCGAAGCCCACGGACAGCTGCTACGACGCCGGGTACGGCGGCGGCGACAAGCTGGTCGCGGTCCGCAAGTGCGGCGAGTACGGCAGTACGCGGCAGCTGCACATCCAGACCATCGACCCGACGTCCGGGAAGGTGATCTCGGAGTACAAGATGTCGCCCGGCATCGAGTACGCGAGCGTCGTGTCGACCAACCCGCTGGTGGTGGCCGCCGACGTCGGCGACTCCGCCGGTGACGGCAGCGGCATCTCGGACTTCTTCTCCATCGACAACAAGACCGGCCAGTTGCGCACCAGGATCTCCGCGCCGGGCAAGACGTACGCGGCCAAGTGCGACGGCATCACCAGGATCGAGAGCTGCGCGAAACTGGTGGTCGGCAACGACAAGCTCTACATTCCGACCGAGCAGCACGACGGCGGCCAGTCCGGCCAGATCAACGAGATCGTCGCCTTCGACCTGGGCACCGGCAAGCAGACCGGCCAGCGCGCGGACGCGGGCGACGGCTACGACATCTCCCCGCTGCGCATGGACGGCGGCAACCTCCTCGCGTACAAGCGCCCGCCCTACGACAAGGGCGGTCAGATCGTGAGCATCGACGGCACCTCCTTCAAGGAGACCAAGCTCCTGGAGAACCCGGCGACCGGGTCGGTCCACGACGCGGAGACGAGCATGCTCCCGGACTACGCCGAGATCCTTTACAGCAAGGGTCACCTCTATATGTCCGCGATCTACGCCCACAAGCCGTACAGCGCCTCCGAAAAGGAGTACCTGGCGATCGCGTTCGGCGCGCAGTAGGTCAACTTCTTTTGACCACGGCCCCGTCCCAGCTCAGGGACGGGGCCGTTCGCTTACCCCTCATCACTCCCGAATGCGAGGAATTTCGATATTCCGGGGCACTTCTCACCAGTAGGGGAAGCGCAACGTCGAACAAGCGTGTAGCTTCCGGGGGATGGAGAGCCGGGGGGCTCCTAATCCACGGGGAACCAGTGGGGATGCTAGGGGGGACTGGGGGGTTGCTCGATGGGAGTGCGGCTCATGGTGGTCGACGACCACCGACTGCTCGCCGAGGCGTTGGCCTCGGCGTTGAAACTGCGGGGGCACCGGGTGCTCGCCGCGGCGGCGCCCGCCGCGGGAGCGGCGGAGCTGGTGATCACCAGGGCACCGGAGGTGTGCCTGATCGGCACGGCGACACCCGCCGAGCCGGGAATCTTCGACCCGGTGATCAGGATCAAACGGGAGCGTCCGCAGGTGGCGGTCCTGGTCCTGGGACCGGTCCCGAACCCGCGCGGCATCGCCGCCGCGTTCGCCGCGGGCGCGTCGGGCTACGTACGCCATGACGAGCGGATAGAGGGAGTCGAGCGCGCCATCATGAAGGCCAGGGCGGGCGAGGCGGCGGTCGCCCCCGCCCTGCTCCAGGGCGCCTTCAGCGAGTTGCTGAACCCCGCGGCCCAACCGGACGACGAGGGCCAGCGGCTCCTGCAGATGCTCACCCCACGCGAGGTGGAGGTCCTGGTGAGGGTCGCGGACGGCGAGGACACGAGGCTCATCGCGGCCGGCATGGGGATAGCTCCGTCGACCGCCAGGACCCATGTCCAGCGGGTGCTGATGAAGCTGGGGGTGGGCTCGCGCCTCGAGGCGGCCGCCCTGGCCGCGCGTACGGGCCTGCTGGACCGGGCGGGGCCGGTGACGGCGGGGCTCGGGAGTGCTGAAGACCCTCGGCCTACGTAGTAACCCCGCTGGGGTCGTGGCGAGTTGGCCGAAGTTCTCGGGGCTGGTACCCAAGAAGCGTTGGGTTCGACGGTGAAGAACCGTCGAACCCAACGCCACAACACCACACGCTCGGACCGCGATGTCAGGCGTGTTCGTGAGTCGCCGACCCGGTGCGCGGTGAACGGCCGGTCACGCGCAAGTGGTGGAGAGCTGCGCAGCGGTGGCGAGCACCGCGTTCAGCGCCGCGGTGATGTTGGCCGGGACGGGCGGGAGGGCCGCCAGCGCGGCGGTGAGGACGTGCAGTTGCGCCTGCAGTTGCAGGGCGAGGGCCGCACAGGTCGGCGGCGTCGGAGGCGCTGCCGGGAGGCACCCGGCGGCACGGAGCTGTGCGACCGTGACCTGGGCCGCGGCGACCGCCGTCTGGGCCGCGGCGACGTCGGGCGTCGGCGTGGCGGCCAGCGCCGTCGCGGCGGTCTGCAGCTCCGTGGAGAGCTGACCGCTCAGAGTGGCACAGACCGCCGGGGGTGTCGGGAGTGTCGGGGGCGTCGGGGGCTTGGGGCCCTTGGACTCCTGGACGACGGGCGTGATGGGCTGCGGGTCCGTGGCGGCGATGGCCGCCGGTGCTATAGCCATAGACAGGGATGCCAGGGCCGCGGCCGAGGCGACAACAGACCCGAAGCGCTTGAAATGGAACATTCCGCGCCTTTCTTCGTGTGTGTGAAGAAGTTGGGGAGATATCCCCGAGCCCAGGAGGCCCCGCGGCGTGGCCGGTGGCAACTCCGCATGTCCTGTTCACCCCGGGGCGCGGCAGCCGCCAAGGCCCTCACAGGGGACAAAGGTGCAGGTCAGAGGTGCGTGGAAGGGATGATTCGAGCGTGGGTGCTCGCTACTGTGAAAGAGCGACCACCCAGGGCGATCGTTCGCCGCGGCCTTGCCCTCGTGCGGGCCTGTGTCGATCTGTGGGCGTGGAACTCGACAACAGCCACATCCCGGAAAACGGCGTCACATGCGTACGTGGTGCTCGATGTCCTCCTTGAACTCAGCGAGCGCCTGTTCGGTGAGTGAGGGACGGGTGTCGACGATGGCGGCGAGGTAGTCCTCGGTGTCGGCCGGGGTGCCCTGGCGGTCGGTGATCTCGCGTTCGAAGGCGGCCTGGGCGCCCTTGCGGGCGGCGAACTCGATGTCGGCGGGGGTGAACATCTCGCTGGCCTCCACCAGCCGGTGCAGCCCGACCCCGTCGGCGGCCCGGCCCAGGTAGCGCCGCCAGATCGCTTCCCGGGCGGCCGCGTCGGGGGGACCGACCGGGATGACGTAGTCGAACCGGCCGGGGCGCAGGAACGCCGGATCGAGGGAGCGGACGGAGTTGGTGGCGCAGATCAGCAGCCGGTCGTCGTGGTCGCGGAAGCCGGGGATCAGCTTGAGCAGTTCGTTGGTGACGCCGTGGCCGGGGTCGACCGCCACACCTGAGCGGACGCCGGCGATCTCCTCGACCTCGTCGATGAACAGGAGCACGGTCTCCAGCCCCGCCAGCTCGTGGAAGGTGTCCCGCAGCGAGGCGGCCAGGCCCCCGGCGGAGCCCGCCGCGAGCCGGGACGGGAAGAGCTCCACGAACGGCCACTCCAGCCGGGAGGCGACGGCCCTCGCGAAGCTGGTCTTGCCGGTGCCCGGCGGCCCGAAGAGGATGACCGCCTTCGGCGGCGCCACCCCGTACCGGTCGGCCAGCGCGGGTTCGGCCAGCGGCAGCACGATCCGCCGCTCGATGGTCTCCTTCTCCCGCTCCATCCCCGCGAGGGCCGCCCACAGCCCGCCCGGCTGCACCCGCCCGCCCAGCTCCGCGAGCAGACCCGCGTCGCTCGCGCCGAGGTGCTCGACCTTCTCGTAGAAGACCAGTCCGCCCCGGGTCCGGTAGCCGGAGTTCTCCAGCGCCGCGGTTCCGGTGGCCCCGGGGGCGAGCAGCGCACCGATCCGGCGGATCCCCTGCGTGCGCAGGCGCCGCTCCAGCTCGGCGATCAGGGCGCTGCCGATGCCCCGGCTGCGCCAGTTCCCCGCGAGCGCCACCAGCGTGATCCAGGCCCGCTCACCCTGGGACTGTGCCACCGCCATGCCCACCAGGTCGTCGCCGACCACCGCGACCACCGCGGGGCCGCCGGCCCGGGCCACGGCCATGACCTCGGAGACGGGGAACACCGGAGGGGAGTCGTCCGTCTGCCGGTCCTGGTCCCAGATCTGGATGGCACGGTCCAGGTCGTCGTCGCGGAAGTCCCGCAGTCGCCATGTCGGCATGATTGCCACCTCGCCGACTACTCATTCTCCGCGCGGATCGAACCCCGGGCGACCGGACGGCCCGGGGCCCCTGATGAGCGCCTTGCGTTCCATACCGCTCCCACCAGCCGCGCGTACACCGACTACTCCGACGGAGGCTCCTCCTCGGGCATCGGCACCGGCGGTGGCAGTGGGCGCAGCCACAGCCAGACCAGGAAGAAGATGCCCAGGGCGAGCATGCCGAGGCCGGTCCAGAGGTTGATGTTGACGCCTTGGGCCTTGGCGAGTTCGGCGTCGGAGGCGGTCAGGCCCGCGAGGGTGACGATGACGCCGTAGACGACGAACAGGCCTCCGATGATGGTGCGGATGTCGAAGAGGCGGGTCGCGGTCGTGGACTGGTGCTCCAGCTCCGTGACCTCGCGCTGGACATCGCGGTCCGAATAATGGTCGGACATGGTTTCCTAAGCCTCCCTCGTCGGGACGAGATCAGAAGAAGATCAGAACGAGAACGGGATGTAGCAGGCCGCCGCCAGGATCAGCGCGCCCCAGCCCAGCAGCGCGGGCCTGCGGTACCACGCGTCGTCGCCCACGGCCGGCGGCTCGGCCATGCCGGGGGAGACGGTGCCGTAGACCAGGCCTTGGAGGTCCTCCGCCGGTTTGGGGGCCGTGAAGAGGGAGACCGCGACCATCACCACCGCGCCGGCCACGAAGCCCGCGATCGCCGAGACGAAGTTGGCGCCCTGGTCGGAGGGGATGGCGATGATCCCCTGCTTGTAGATGACGAAGTAGTTGACCATCGCCGCCGTCGTGCCTGCCAACAGGCCCCAGAAACCCGACTTCGCCGACGCGCGCTTCCAGAACATGCCGACGATGAAGGCCACGAACATCGGCACGTTGAAGAAGGAGAAGAGGGTCTGCAGGTAGGCCATGATGTTGGAGAAGGACGACGCCAGGAACGCCGTGCCGATCGACGCCAGGACGCCGATCACCGTGATCAGGCGGCCGAAGCGGACGTAGTAGGAGTCCTCCCGGTCGGTCACGACGTACCGCCGCCAGATGTCCGACGTGAACACCGTGTTGAACGATGAGACGTTGGCCGCCATGCCCGCCATGAAGGCCGCCAGGAGCCCCGTCACCGCGATGCCCAGCACGCCGTTCGGCAGCAGTTCCTGCATCAGGTACGGGACCGCGTCGTTGTACTGGAGGTTCGAGCCGCTCGTGCCGATCCTGGGGACCAGGACGGCCGCCACCAGGCCCGGGATCATCACCAGGAAGACGATGAAGATCTTGGGGAACGCCGCGATGAGGGGGGTGCGCTGAGCCGCCGACAGGTTCTTCGCCGAGAGCGCGCGCTGCACCTCCGCGAAGTTCGTCGTCCAGTAGCCGAAGGAGAGGACGAAGCCGAGGCCGAGGACGATGGTCAGCCAGTTCGCGCCCAGCGGGTTCACATGGCCGATGCCCGTACCGCCCCAGGCGGTGGTGAAGTCACCGCCGTGGGTCTTGTCGAGCGAGTGGGTCAGACCGTCCCAGCCGCCGACCCGCTTCAGACCGAGCGCGGCGATCGGGATCAGGGCCGCGAGGATCACGAAGAACTGCAGCACCTCGTTGTAGATCGCCGAGGACAGGCCGCCGAGCGTGATGTACGCCAGGACGAAGAACCCCGCGATCACGATCGCCACCCACTGCGGCCAGCCGAGCAGCGCCTCGACCACGATCGCGAGTGAGTACAGGTTGACGCCCGCGATCAGGATCGCCGCGAAGGCGAACAGGATCGAACTCAGCAGGTGCGCCGCCTTGTCGAAGCGCAGGAGCAGGAACTCCGGGACCGAGCGGACCTTCGAGCCGTAGTAGAACGGCATCATCACCAGGCCCAGGAACACCATGGCGGGGATCGCGCCGATCCAGTACCAGTGCACGGTGTAGACGCCGTACTGCGCGCTGTTCGCGGCCATCCCCAGGATCTCGGTCGCGCCGAGGTTGGCGGAGATGAACGCGAGGCCGGTGATCCAGGCGGGCAGCGAACGCCCGGAGAGGAAGAAGTCGAGGCTCGTTTTGACCGAGGCCTTGGCGGCGAAACCGATGCCGAGCACGACGACGAAGTAGATGCCGAGGATCGTGTAGTCGAGCCCGTTCGTGGGGAGCCGGAGCCCTGCGGCGAGGTATGTGGGGGCATGCATGCCCGTATCTATGCCCCATGAGTCCCACGACGCCGCTCAAGCTTCACACACACTCCCCAAACCCCCGCAGGCATTGACGTCCCTGTTGCTTTGTGGTTTGTTGTGTTCGGTTATGTTTGATGGTTGGGTGTGGTGTGGATGAGGAGTCCAGTGGTGAAGAAGACCTCGACCCGGCTTGCTGACGGTCGTGAGCTGATCTACTACGACTCGGGCGACAGCGCGGTGCGCGACGCGGTGGACCGCCGCCCGCTGGAGCCCACCGTCACCAGCTCCCAGGTGCGCCGCGACCCGCTGCTCGGCGACTCGGTCGCGATCGCCTCGCACCGCCAGGGGCGCACCTATCACCCCCCGGCGAACGAGTGCCCCCTGTGTCCCTCGCAGGGCGACCGGCTGAGCGAGATCCCGGACTCCTCGTACGACGTCGTCGTCTTCGAGAATCGTTTCCCCTCGCTCGCCGGCGACTCCGGACGCTGTGAGGTCGTCTGCTTCACCTCCGACCACGACCTGTCCTTCGCCGACCTCTCCGAGGAGCAGGCGGGGCTCGTCCTGGAGGCGTGGACGGACCGCACGGCGGAGCTGTCCCACCTCTCCTCCGTCGAACAGGTCTTCTGTTTCGAGAACCGCGGCGAGGAGATCGGCGTCACCCTCGGCCACCCGCACGGGCAGATCTACGGCTACCCGTTCACCACCCCGCGTACGGCCCTCATGCTGCGCTCGCTGGCCGCGCACAAGGAGGCCACCGGCGGCGAGAACCTCTTCGACGAGGTCGTCGCACGCGAGCTCGCCGAGGGCGACCGGATCGTCCTGGAGACCGAGCAGTGGGTGGCCTTCGTGCCGTACGCCGCGCACTGGCCCTACGAGGTCCACCTCTACCCCAAGCGGCGGGTGCCCGACCTGCTGGGGCTCGAGGAGGCGGCGCGCACAGAGTTCCCCCAGGTCTATCTGGAACTCTTGAGGCGCTTCGACCGGATCTTCGACGGGCCGGGTGGTGGGAAAGCAGGGAAGGGGGAGCCTCCGACGCCGTACATCGCCGCCTGGCATCAGGCGCCGTTCGGCGCGTTGGAGGAGTTCGAGGGTGTGAGCAGGGACGACTTCGCGCTTCACCTCGAGCTTTTCACCATTCGCCGCACTTCCGGCAAGCTGAAGTTCCTCGCGGGTTCCGAGTCCGGCATGAGCGTGTTCATCAACGACGTGCCGCCGGAAGCCGCGGCCCAGCGACTGCGAGAGGTAGCGAGTTCATGAGTGGGAAGTACCTGGTCACGGGTGGCGCGGGCTATGTCGGCAGCGTGGTCGCGCAGCATCTGATCGAGGCCGGTCACGAGGTGACGGTCCTCGACAACCTGTCGACGGGCTTTTGCGAGGGCGTCCCGGCGGGGGCTTCCTTCATCGAGGGCGACATCCGCGACGCCGGTAAGTGGCTGGACTCCTCGTACGACGCCGTGCTGCACTTCGCCGCGTTCTCGCAGGTCGGCGAGTCCGTCGTGAAGCCCGAGAAGTACTGGGACAACAACGTCGGCGGCACCATGGCGCTGCTGGCGGCGATGCGCGAGGCGGGCGTGCGCAAGCTGGTCTTCTCCTCCACGGCCGCCACGTACGGCGAGCCGGAGCAGACCCCGATCGTCGAGTCCGCGCCGACGAGGCCCACCAACCCCTACGGCGCCTCCAAGCTCGCCGTCGACCACATGATCACCGGCGAGGCGGCGGCCCACGGACTGGGCGCGGTGTCGCTGCGCTACTTCAACGTGGCCGGCGCGTACGGGGCGCAGGGCGAGCGCCACGACCCCGAGTCGCACCTCATCCCGCTCGTGCTCCAGGTCGCGCAGGGGCGGCGGGAGGCGATCTCCGTCTTCGGCGACGACTATCCGACGCCGGACGGCACCTGCGTCCGCGACTACATCCACGTGGCGGACCTGGCGGAGGCGCACCTGCTGGCCGTCGAGGCGGCCACCGCCGGTGAGCACCTCATCTGCAATCTCGGCAACGGCAACGGCTTCTCCGTCCGCGAGGTCATCGAGACCGTCCGCCAGGTCACGGGGCACCCGGTCCCCGAGGTGATGGCTCCGCGCCGGGCCGGGGACCCGGCCGTGCTCGTCGCCTCGGCGGCGACCGCGCGCGAGCGGCTCGGCTGGAACCCGTCCCGCGCGGATCTCGCGGGGATCGTCGCGGACGCGTGGGCGTTCGCTCAGAACAGGGAGCGGTAGGTAATTCGGTGGGCGTACGCGAGGGGTTCGAGGAGCTGTACGGGACCGAACCGGAAGGCGTCTGGGCGGCGCCCGGGCGGGTCAACCTGATCGGCGAGTACACGGACTTCAACGAGGGGTTCGTGATGCCGCTCGCCCTCCCGCACACGGCGGTGGCGGCGGTGTCGCGTCGCACGGACGGGGTGCTGCGGCTGCACTCCGCCGACATCGAGGGCCCGGTCGTCGAACTGCACGTCGACGAGCTGGCGCCGCTGACCAACACCAGCTGGGCCGCGTACCCGGCGGGCGTGGTGTGGGCGCTGCGCGAGGCGGGGCACGCGGTGACGGGCGCGGATGTGCACCTCGCCTCGACCGTGCCGACGGGGGCGGGCCTGTCCTCCTCCGCCGCTCTGGAGGTCGCGACGGCGCTCGCCCTCAACGACCTGTACGAACTCGGCCTCACCGGGCCCGAACTGGCCCGGCTCGCCCAGCGCGCCGAGAACGACTTCGTCGGCGTGCCCTGCGGGATCATGGACCAGACGGCGTCCGCGTGCTGCACCGAGGGGCACGCCCTGCACCTCGACTGCCGTGATCTGTCCATCCGGCAGGTCCCCTTCGATCTGGCCGCCCAGGGGCTGGAGTTGCTGGTCGTCGACACGCGGGTGAAGCACGCGCTGGGCGACGGTGCGTACGCCGAGCGGCGCGAAGGGTGCGAGGAGGGCGCGCGGCAGCTCGGGGTGTCGCATCTGCGGGATGTCGCGTACGAGGAGCTCGACGCGGCGCTCGCGCGCCTGTCGGACGAGCGCGTACGCCGCTACGTCCGCCACGTCGTCTCCGACGATCACCGGGTGGAGCGGGTCATCGCGCTGCTGGACGCCGGGGATGTCCGGGCCATCGGGCCGGTCCTCACGGAAGGGCACGCCTCGCTCCGGGACGACCTGCGGATCTCCTGCGAGGAGCTGGACCTCGTGGTCGCCACGGCCAACGCCGCGGGGGCGCTGGGTGCGCGGATGACGGGGGGCGGCTTCGGTGGCTCGGCGATCGTGCTGGTGGAGTCGGCGGATGTGGACACGGTGACGAAGGCGGTGACCGAGGCGTTCGGCTCCGCCGGTCATACGGCTCCTCGGGTGTTCCCGGCGGTGCCTTCGGCGGGCGCCCGGCGCTTGAGCTGACGCTCGGGTGCGTTCTTCGGCTGCGGGTGGGTGGGGGCTGGGCGCGCCCACGCGGCGAGCCGCATGATGTGACAGCCCCGCGCCCCCTAAAGGCCTCGGGGTGACCGGTGCTTGAAGGCGAGGTAGTCCTGGTTCAGGGCAAGCGCCTGGTCAGGGTGTATTCCGTGATTCCCGGTGGATAGTCGGGGATCACGCAGACCACCTCGTAGCCGTGTTTCTTGTAGAACTCGGGAGCCTGGAAGTCCCAGGTCTCCAGGCGGGAGTTGCGGCAGCCGCGCTCCTCGTGGGCGAGGCGCTCGGCCTCGGCGAGGAGCCGGCCGCCGAGGCCCGCGCCGCGGTGGGGGGCGTCCACCCAGAGGTACGTCACGTGCAGCCACGTCGTCCAGGTGTGCCCGACGAGCCCGCCCGCGAGCGCCCCGTCGACGTCCAAGGCCCAGACGTGGAGCGGAAGTTCCCGTTCGGCAGGGGTGCCGCGCAGCGCGCGGAGGATCGGGGACGCCTGCGTGTTCGTGTCGCGCAGTCGCCGGCGGAGCAGATCACGCCGGTCTTTGTCGTCTCCTGTCTCCATACGAAACATACGGCTCACCATAAACGCGCTGGCCAATCAGTTCTGCAAATTGCCTTCCGCTGCCCGTCCCCGGTCGTACCCTGTGAACAGCGCCGGTGGGGGCCGGTGCTGATCAGGGGGCGAGACAGTCGGGTACGACGCCCGAAGTGGGGGTAGCAGTTCCAGCACGGCGGCGGCCGTGCGGCTGCGGCACCCCGTTTTCCGAGTTCGAGCGGGCTCGGGATCACTTCGGGTGTCGTACCTGCGCCGGTCCGTCCCCCGACCAGTGGGGGTATCAGTGGTTCGCATCCGTGTCCTGGTCGTCGACGACCACCGCATCTTCGCCGAGTCGCTCGCCGCCGCCCTGGCCGCCGAGCCCGATGTCGACGTGTCCGCCGCCGGCAGCGGCCCGGCCGCGCTGCGCTGCCTGGAGCGGGCGTCCGCGGAGGGCCGCAGATTCGACGTGCTGCTCGTCGACGCCGACCTGGGCGGCAATCTGCCCGGCGCCCGTCCTGCCGTACCGGTCCAGGAGGGCAACGAGGACGGGCTCGTCGACGGCATCTCGCTCGTCGCGGGCGTCCGTTCGGGGCAGCCGAGCGTGCGCATCGTCGTGCTCGCCGAGAAGGACGATCCGCGCCGCGCCGCCCTCGCACTGCAGGCAGGCGCCTCGGGGTGGGTCGCCAAGGACTGTTCCCTGTCGCGGCTTCTGACCGTCATACGGGGTGTGCTGCGTGACGAGACGCATCTTCCGCCCGCCCTGCTCACGGGCGTACTGCGGGAGTTGACCGCCGCGCGCAAGCACCGCACCGAGAGTGAGCGGCTGGTCGAATCGCTCACGCCCCGGGAGCGGGAAGTGCTGCGGTGCATGGTCGCGGGGCTGGGGAGGAAGGCCGTCGCGGAGAGGCTGTTCCTCTCCCCGCACACCGTCCGGACCCATATGCAGAACGTGCTGGGGAAGTTGGGCGTCCACTCGACGCTCGCCGCGGTCGCCCTCGCCCGCCGGGCCGGGGTCGGGCCCGTCGACCTAGCCGGGGATGTTGTCGAACGGGGCGGTCAGCTGGCGTAGCAGGGACGCGAGTTCACCACGCTGCGCCTTGCTGAGTTCGGCCAGGATCGCGCGCTCCTGATCGAGGAGTCCGGCGAGCGCCTGGTCGGCGCGGTCGCGTCCCTCGTCCGTGAGGCGCACGAGTACGCCCCGGCGGTCGCTCGGGTCCGGGAGGCGCTCCACCAGACCCTTCTTCGTCAGCCGGTCGATGCGGTTGGTCATCGTGCCGGAGGTGACGAGCGTCTGCGTGAGCAACTGGCCGGGGGAGAGCTGGTACGGGGAGCCCGCGCGCCGCAGTGCGGTCAGCACGTCGAACTCCCAGGGCTCCAGGCTGTGCTCGGAGAACGCCAGCCGTCGGGCGCGGTCCAGGTGCCGGGCGAGCCTGCTCACCCGGCTGAGTACCTCGAGCGGTTCCACGTCGAGGTCAGGGCGCTCCCGGCGCCATGCTGCGACCAGCCGATCGACCTCGTCCTCCATGACGATCAGTGTAGTGGTTGTGTCGACATGAAGTCTCTTGATATCGATCCTCTCGGCACGGAGTTTCTTGATATCAAGTCTCTTGACATCGAGATAAGTGCGGGGGGAAAGTAGGAGACATGACCACTCCCACCTGGGACGCCACCCAGTACCTGCGCCACGCCGGCCACCGCGCCCGCCCGTTCATCGACCTCCTCGCCCGGGTCCCCGACCTCCCCGGCACCCCGCCCCGCGTCGCCGACCTCGGCTGCGGCCCGGGCAACGTGACCGTCCTCCTCGCCGACCGCTGGCCCACCGCGCGCATCACCGGGTACGACAACTCACCCGAGATGCTCGCCGGGACGCGGCAGTACGCCGGCCCCACGGCCGGCGGCGGACACCTCGACTTCGCCCACGCGGACGCGGGGACCTGGGCGCCCACGGAGACGTACGACCTGATCGTGTCGAACGCCGCGCTGCAGTGGGTGCCGGGACACGTGGAGCGGTTCCGCGACTGGGTGGCCGCGCTGGCGCCCGGCGGCACCTTCGCCTTCCAGGTCCCCGACAACATCGACGCGCCCCTGCACGCCCTGATGCGCGAGCTCGCCGCCTCCGCCCGCTGGAAGGACCGCCTCGAAGACGTCCTGCGGCACGAGGACTCCGTCCACGAACCGCTGGTCTACCTGGACCGGCTGGCCCGCCTCGGCTGCGCGGTGGACGTCTGGCAGACGACGTACGAGCAGATCCTGACCGGTGCGGATCCGGTACTGGACTGGGTGAAGGGCACGGGGCTGCGCCCGGTGCTGACGGCCCTCGCCGACGACCCGGAGGCCCGCGACGCCTTCGTCAGCGAGTACCGCGACCTGCTGCGCGACGCCTATCCGACCGCCCCGTACGGCACGGTGCTGCCCTTCCGCCGCCTGTTCGCCGTGGCACACAAGGAAGCGTGAGCGGATGCTCGCCGCCATCGACCACGTCCAGCTCGCGGCCCCGCCGGGCTCGGAGGACTGCCTGCGCGTGTACTACGCCGAGGTTCTCGGCATGACCGAGATCCGCAAGCCGCCCGTGCTGGCCGGCCGCGGCGGTTGCTGGTTCCGGGCGGGCCCCGTGCAGCTCCACCTGGGGATCGAGAAGGACTTCCGGCCCGCGAAGAAGGCCCACCCCGGGCTGCGCGTCACCGGCATCGAGACGTTCGCCGCCCGCCTGCGGGCCCACCAGGCCGAGGTCACCTGGGACGACAACCTCCCCGGCCACCGCCGCTTCTACTCCGAGGACCCCGTCGGCAACCGACTGGAGTTCCTGGAGCCACTCGGACCGATGGAGCAGCCCACGTCCGCGGCATGATCCACCGGACAGGACCTAGTAGTGCTTCGTTACGTTGAGTGATCTCGGCTGATCGTGGGCAGCTTCCCGGAGTGAGGTTGGGGGAAGTGGACCGGCTCCGGGGCGAGTT
>NZ_JBIVXA010000023.1:0-170025 GCF_044768965.1 Streptomyces sp. NPDC090798 | reverse complement strand
CGAACGGCGCGCCGATCTCCACCAGGGCCTGCTCGAACTGGCCTGCAGCCTCATATGCCTCCGCCGCCTTCGGACCTCATTCTGAAACGAGCAGTTAGGAAGAACAGCGCGAAGGCCTGGAACAGCCCGCCGGGGAGGATGAGTCCGGCGAAGGTGTCGGTGAGTCCCAGGTCCTTCACGAGGACGAAGTTGGGCAACAGCGTGAACACAGTGGGCACCATCAGGGCGCTGATCAGGATGTTGAACACCAGGTCGCGGCCACGCCAGTGCAGCCGGGAGAACGCGTAGGCGGCGGCTGCCGAGAGCAGCACGATGAGCGCCGTCTGCACGGACGCGTAGATCAGCGAGTTGCGCAGGTAGATCGCGATGTCGAGAGTGGCGCCGGAACCGCCCTGGGCCTGTGCCTCGGCGGTGGAGGCGATACCGAGGACGCGTTCGAAGGCGCCCCACGTGAAGCCCACCGGCAGGGGCGACGAAGGGTTGGTCGCGAGCTGGTAGTTGTTCGACAGCGCGGTGCGCAGGATCCAGTAGAAGGGGAAGAGGGTGACGAGGACGATGCCGCCGAGGTAGGTCCAGGCCACGGCCCTGCCGGGCGACAACCTGCGGGTGTCCTTCCGGGTCGGGCGACGCGGGACGGCCGCCGGGCCGGGTGCGATGGTGACAGCCACGATGGCGGCCTCCTTCAGTTCAGGTCGGATTCATTGGCTCGGGCGAGCCGCAGCTGGGTGAAGGTGACCGCGATGAGCAGGGCGAACAGGGCCAGCGACATGGTGCCGGCGTACCCGAAGTCGAACTGCCGGAAGGCCTTGCGGTAGATGTACATCTGCAGCACGTTCGAGGCGTTGGCCGGGCCGCCTTCGGTGGTGACCTGGACGATGTCGAACACCTGGAAGGAGTTGATCACCGTCAGGACGACCACCATGACGAGGATCGGCCGCAGCAGGGGCACCGTGAGGCGGCGGAACATCTGCACTTCGCTCGCGCCGTCGACCCGGCCGGCCTCGTAGATGGTCGAGGGGATGGTCTGCAGGCCGGCGAAGATCAGCAGGGCGTAGTAGCCCATCCACTTCCACACGCTGATCGCGGCGAGCGAGGGGATCGCCCATCCCCCGCTGCCGAAGAACAGGATGGAGTGACCGGTCAGGTGTTTGAGGGCGATGTTGACGATGCCTAGTGTCGGGTCGAGCATCCACTGCCACACCAGGGCGGCGATGACGTTGGAGATCAGGAACGGCAACAGGATCACGCCACGCAGTACCGACGATCGGGTCACCCGGTGCAGCACCACCGCCGTCACCAGTGAGATCACCGTGCCGAAGGCGACGGACAGCAGGACGAAGTAGGCGGTGACGAGCAGCGAGTTCCAGAAGACGTCGTCCCCGAACAGCTCCCGGAAGTTGGCCAGTCCGACCCACTGCGGCGGGCTCAGGACGTGGAAGTCGGTGAAGCTGAGGTAGATGCCGCGCAGGGTCGGATAGGCGTAGAAGGTCGCGAAGCCGACCACGGCGGGCAGGATGAGCAGCAGGGCGACCGGCAGGTCCCGGCGTCGTGCCGCCGCCGACCTGGTGGCGGTGGTGCGCCGCCCCTTCCTGAGCGGACTCTTCTTCTTGACCGGTGAGGTGGCCGTGGTGGCCACCGCGCCCGGCTCACCGGACCGCGGCTTCACCGACGTTGCGTGGTTGCCCTGTGATGTGACCACCACAGCACCCTCCTTCGTGTGTTGCGTGTCCAACTGGCGGAGCGACGGGCGTGGTTCAGACGGTGATCTTGTCGATGTCGGGCGCGTAGTCGGTGGCGTTGCCGAAGCCGATCGTGTTGTCTCCGGCCTTCAGCGGTACCGGGACGGTGACCGACTGCGGGGCACCCCAGTTGTTGTCGTTGGTGCCGGGCACCGGGATCTGGAGGGTGGTGTCGCCGACGGTGAGGTCGATGACGCGACTTGAGTCGCCGTCCACGTAGTCCAGCTTCAGCAGGTACGTGCCGTCCTTCGGGGCGGTGACGTGGGTGATGGCCACCTCGCCGCCGCCAAGGTTGCCGATCTTCTGTCCGCCGGAGCAGCTGTCGCAGCCGGCGACGGCGGCGTTGCCGGTGAGGGTGTTGCCGGGCGCCTCGGCCTCGTAGGCGCTGGGACCACCGGACGAGGGCGTGGTGATCTGGACGGCCTTGCTCGGAGCCGACGTTCGGCCCTTGGCGTCTCGGGCGACGACGGTGAAGGTGTGGGCGGAGGCGGCGCGCAGGCCGCTGACGGTGGCCGCGGTGCCGGTGCTGGTGGTCACCGGCCGGCCGTCGGCGTAGACGGTGTAGCGGGTGACCGGTGAGGTGCCGGTGGTCACCTTGTCCCAGGCCAGCGCGATGCTCGTGGACGTGGCTGCCGTGCCGTGCACGCCCAGCGGAGTACCGGGGTCGGCACCCTGTCGGCTCGGCGTGAAGGTGAAGAGCCGTGAGCCGTGCGGCGGCAGGTTCTCCGTCAGGTGCCCGGAGACTCGGCCGAGGTTCTTGTGCTGCCACAGGTCACGGACCGCTGCTGTGCCGGTGATGCCCAGGTCGGCGAAGTCCGCGGTGACGTCCGCGTCACCGGAGCCCAGGTTGAACAGTGCGACGGTGTAACTGCCGTCGGGATTGCGGGTGTACCAGGTCTGCTGATCCGTGGTCTGGCTGACCGGACGCGCGGGGCGGCCGGCCTGATCGACGGCGATCACCTCGTCGTTGGCGAGCAGCTTCAGCCCGTACGGGTCAAGCTTGGTGAGGTCGTCACCCGTATACAGCGGCGCCGACTCGATGGCCCACAGCGTCATGTAGCTCTGCCGCTCGGCCTCGGTGAGGCCGTCCATGGCGCCGGCTCCCACGTCCAGGGAGTCGAGGTTGTTCCAGTGCCCCGGCCCCGCGTCGTCGATCCACTGCACGACGTCGTTCCAGCGCACCTTCACGGAGTTGTTCCACGTCACGAGCGTGTTGCAGTAGCACTCGACGTCGGTGTCGACCCGCCAGCCATGGGAGTTGGCCTTCCAGGTCGCGGCCTGGGCGTGACTGAGCGACCAGGACAGCGTCAACTGGATCGGCCGGCCGGTCTGCTGGAGCGCGGTGTGCCAGGCCTTCACGTCCGAGGTGTTGTCGTGGTCCGCGTCGCCCTGCCAGGAGCCGGGCCCCACCCCGTCGACCTTGAGGAAGTCCACTCCCCAGCCTGCCAGTTGGTCGGCGAGAGAGTCGATGTACTTCTGCGCGCAGGGGTTGGCGAAGTCCATCTTGTACGCGGAGTTCCATCCGTTGGTCTTGCGCAGGTCGGGGTAGACGATGTCCGAGGTGGTGCAGCCGGGCGCGCCGTGGATCGCGGTCCTCCCGTCGCCGTACGCGGCGGGGTCGAGGCCCACGGCCAAGTACAGTCCGAACTTGAGACCCTTGTGGTGGAGGTAGTCACCCAGGGACTTCATACCGTGCGGGAAAGTGGTGGAGTTCGACGTGGGCCGGGCGTACTGGTCGAAGCCTTTCGACCACCCGGCGTCCACGTTGATGTACTCGTATCCATGGGACTTGAGCTTCGAGGCCACCACGTCGGCCTGCTGTTTGACATGAGCCTCGGTGAGCCAGTTCACCCCGCCGTAGCCGGGGAAGCCGGTGGATTCCAGACTCCAGCTGCTCCAGCCCATGTACGGCTTGGCGGCCAGCAGGGCTTGCTGGTGGCCGGTGCTCGTCGGCGACGGGGAGGAGTCCGCCGCGGATGCGGCGGTCGGTACCGCGAGGGACATCACGAGAGCGGTGGCGGCCAGGACGGGCAGCTGACGCAGCCGTACGCCGCCCGTTCGAAGTCTGTGACGTGTGGATGACGCGGGTCCAACTGGACGAGCCATGTTTACTCCATCTCGGCGCGAAAGGGCACGGCGGGGCTCTTGGAAGCCCCGGAAGTGCCCATGCACGGTCAGCCGCATGGGGAATTGGTAGCGCGGGCGTTCGGTCCGCCCTGGTGGCCGTAAGGCGACGCCCGTTCAGGAGCGCAGCCACGGAGGACTTGCGCGGCCGGTTGGGGAGGAAACCGGCCGCCACCTGCATCGGTGGACGTCCCATCCACCTGACGTGAGGTGCCGCGAATGTAGCCACGCTTTTCTTCCAGCGTCAACATATTGCGCTGCCCGAATCATCGACATTCGCGGAAGGAATGGAATCAAGAATCGGGCGAGGAGCGCAAAGACGGGCGCTGACCGGCGGGAGACTTCTTCTTCCTTCTTTTCCAATGGAAATGTATGGTCGCCGCATGACGCTCGCCGATCAGCCACCCGCGGCCGCTCTGCTGTTCCAGACCCTGCTCGCGCACGGCCCGCTCACCCGCGCTGAGATCGGGCGTCGCACCGGCCTGTCGCCGGGCGCGATCACGAAGGTCGCCACTCCCCTGCTGACCGACGGATGGATCACCGAGCTGGGCCGCTCGACCGAGCGCACTCATGGCCGGCCGGCCACTCTCATCGCGGTGCGTGCCGAGCGCGCCCGCTTCGTGGGCGTGAAGATCACCGGTGACGAACTCATCGGTGTGCTGGCCGACCTCACCGCACGGACCCTGGCCACCGCCCGGGCCGACATCGCCTCCCGCGACGTCGGTACCGTCGTCCTGGCCATCGCCCGGCTCGTCGATCGGCTGAACGCGGAGGCGGCACCTCGTGCACCGGGTGCTCTGCGCGGCATCGGCGTCACGATCTCCGGAGACGTCGATGGTCACACCGGTACCGTCCAGTACTCCCCCTTCCTCAACTGGCGTCGTGTTCCTCTCGCTCAACTCGTCCAGACGGCCACGGACACACCGACCGTCATCGAGAACGACGTCCGCGCCCTGACCGTCGCGGAACAGTGGTTCGGCGCGGGGGTCGGACTGTCGTCCTTCGCCCTGGTCACCGTCGGCGCGGGCATCGGCTGCGGCATCTCCATCGGCGGCCGGGTCGTCTCCGGTGCCCACGGAGTCTCGGGAGAGGTGGGCCACCTTCCCGTCGGCGATACCGAACGCGTGTGCACCTGCGGCAACACCGGCTGCGTCGAAGCCGTCGCCTCCACCCAGGCCATCACGGAGCAGGCTCGCCAGGCGACGGGCGATCCGGTGCTGACGATGGACGAGGCCGTCCGCCTCGCCCATGCCGGCAACCCCGAGGTACGCGCCGTCTTCGCACGGGCCGGCCGCGCCATGGGCCTGGCGCTGGCCTCCGTGGCCAACCTCATCGGGCCCGAACGCATCATCATCTCGGGCGAGGGCGTGGCTACTTACGACCTCTACGAGGACCAGATCCGTGCCACCTTCGCCGCCCGCGCCTTCGGCGCCGCGGCCGACTGCGACCTCATCGTCAGACCCCTGCCCTTCGAGGAATGGGCCCGTGGCGGCGCCGCCGTCGCCGCGCAGCACGTCTTCGCCCCCGCCAAGTAGCCCGCGAGCACCTCTCGTCCGCAGCCTGCGTCACTCCTGTGTCCGCCCCGCGTGAGCCGCCCTCCGCCCCACCGTCTCGAAAGTGCAAGCCATGCTGAAACCTCTCTCCGGCCAGGACTTCCGCGATGTCCGCGTCCAGCCCGGCATGCTCTGGTACGACCGTCCCGCGACTCGTTGGTTCGAAGCGCTGCCCATCGGCAACGGCCGCCTGGGAGGCATGGTCCACGGCGGCACCGACCGGGAGCGGATCCAGCTCTCCGAGTCGACCGCATGGTCGGGCGGTCCGTCGGCAACGGACCTGAGTCCGACCGCTCGGCAGCAGGTTCCGCGCATCCGCGAGCTCCTCTTCGCGGGAGACCACGCCGAAGCGCAGCGGCTCGCCACCGAGCATCTGCTGGGCGGACCGCGGTCGTTCGGGACCAACCTGCCCCTGCCCGAGGTACAACTGAACTTCCCCGAGGGCCCTTCGGCCCGGGACTACCGGCGGGCTCTGGACCTGGACACGGGCCTCGTCTCGGTCACCTACGAGCAGGACGGAGTCCGCGTCAGTCGCGAGGTGTTCGCCACGAACCCGCATGGACTGATCGCGATCCGCCTCACTTCGGACCGGCCCGGATCGCTCGGCTTTGCCCTGTCGATACAGAACGGCGTGCTTCCCGGGGACTCGACCGCCACGGACTCGTGTGTCGTGTTCAGCGGCCACGCTTACGAGAGCCTGCACAGCGACGGGCGTCAGGGCGTCGCGCTGGAGATCCGCGCCCACCTCGAGGCCGAAGGGGGCACCGTCCACCGCGTGGGCGACGCGCTTCGTCTGGAAGGCGCCGATCGCGCGATCGTCTACGTCGCCGTCGGGACCGACTGGGCCGGGCAGGACCCACGGGCACAGGCCCGGTCACTGCTGTCTGCGGCGCTGGAAGCCGGGTACTCCGCTGTCCGGGCGGCGCACGTCACAGACCATCAGGCGCTGATGCGGCGGGTCTCTCTGGATCTCGGAGCAGCACCGCCCGACATCGCGGCCCTGCCCACCGACGCACGCCGCGAGCGGCTCGCCTCCGGGAAGGCCGACAACGAACTCACAGCCCTCTACTTCCAGTACGGCCGGTACCTGACGGTGGCCGGCTCCCGCCACAACTCCCCCCTGCCGCTGGCGTTGCAGGGCCTGTGGAACGACGGCCTGGCCAGCAGCGCGCCATGGACGAACGACTTCCACCTGGACATGAACACCCAGCAGAACTACTGGGCCGCGGAGCCGACGAATCTGGCCGAGTGCCAGGAGCCGCTGTTCGGTCTTCTCGAGAACTTGGCCACCCATGGCCGGGCGACCGCCGAGCAGATGTACGGCGCACCGGGCTGGGTCGCCCACACGGTGACCAACGCATGGGGATACACCGCACCCGGATCCGGCATCGGCTGGGGCATGAACGTGACCGGCGGGGCCTGGCTCGCCCTCCAGCTCTGGGAGCACTTCGAGTACGGCCGCGACGAGACGTTCCTCCGGGAGCGTGCGTACCCGGTCCTGCGCGGGGCCGCCGAGTTCCTCCTCGCCTACGCGGTCGAGGAACCGGAGCACGGCCTGCTCGTCACGGGACCGTCGGAGTCACCGGAGAACTGGTACCTCGCACCCGACGGCAGCCGGTGTTCCGTGTCCATGGGAGCCACCGCGGACCGGGTCTTCATGGAGGCCGTGCTGCGTATCTGCGCGGAGAGCGCCGAGCTGCTCGATGTCGACGCCGGCCTCCGGACCAGGATCGCCGCCGCGCGCGGACGGCTGCCGCCGTTGCGGATCGGGCGTCACGGGCAGTTGCAGGAGTGGCTGCACGACTACGAGGAGGCCGAGCCGAGCCACCGGCACACGTCCCATCTCAGTGCCTTGTTCCCCGAGCGCCAGATCACCCCACGCGACACACCGGACCTCGCACGCGCCGCGGAAGTCACGATCGAGCGCAGGCAACAGGCCCCGGGCTGGGAGCAGACGGAGTGGGTCGAAGCCAACTTCACGGTCTACTTCGCGCGTCTGCTCAACGGCGAGTCGGCTCTCGAGCACCTCACCAGCCTGATCGCGGACGCCAGCGAGGCGAACCTGATGACGTTCTCCGCCGGCGGGGTGGCCGGCGCGGCGCAGAACATCTACTCCTTCGACGGCAATGCCGGAGGCACCGCGGGAGTCGCCGAGATGCTGCTGCAGTCCGACGGCCGGGACATCGAACTGCTGCCCGCACTGCCTGACGGCTGGCCCGACGGGAGCGTGCTCGGACTGCGCGCCCGTGGCGGTCTCACCGTGGACATCCGGTGGCACGACGGGCGGCTGGCTGCCGCGCGGATCCGCGCTTCCCGAGCCGCGACCGTCAGACTCCGCTACGGCGCCGACCTCCTCGAAGTGCGACTCCTCGACGGAGAGACGCTTGCCCTCGGCCTGGGCTGAGGGCAAGCACCGGTCACGCGGTCACTGCGCGATCTGACCGCCGTCGACGAGAAGGGTCTGCCCGGTCACCGCGGTCGCGTCGAGCGCCACGAACGTCACGGCTGCCGCGATCTCCTCGGCCTGCAGCAGCCGGCGCATCGGGATCTGGTCGATCCACTGCGCCATCCGCTGCGGATCGTCCATCCCGACCGTGTCGAGGATGGGAGTGCGGGTCCTTCCCGGCGCGATGGCGTTGACCCGGACCCCGTACTGTGCCCACTCGACCGCGAGTGACCTCGCCATCTGGGCCACCCCAGCCTTCGCCACGTCGTAGGCGACGTGATACTCGGGATTGGAGCCGATGAAGCCGGCAATGGAGGATATGTTCACGATCGATCCGGACCGTCGGCGCACAAAGTGCCTGCCGAACTCGCGGCAGGCCACGAAGGTGCCGGTCAGGTCGACGCCGAGAATGCGGTTCCACACCTCGTCCGACACATCGAGGGCGGCGTCCTCGTGGGCGATACCCGCGTTGTTGACCAGAACATCGACACGGCCGAAGCGCCGCACGACCTCGTCCGCCGCCGCCGCGACGGCACGGGGATCGGACACGTCCAGGGGCAGGAATTCACCGCCCAGCTCCTTGGCCGCCACCGTGCCGGTCTCCGTGTTGCGGTCGGTGACGACGACCCGTACACCACGGGCCGCGAGAGCCGTGGCAATGGCGCGCCCGATCCCCTGGCCCGCGCCGGTGACGACAGCCACTCTCTCGTCGGTGTGCCTCTGGTGCGACTCGGACATCTCGTTCCCTCCGTCGGTGGATCCGTGGGCGGCCTTCGCGGGCCGCCGGGCTCATCTCATGGGGTGCGCGCCGCGCAAGGGCACTGCGTGCACCGGCCGTCACAGCGTCTTGGCGGACCCGACTCCGGGGATCTGCCAACGCACACGCGCGGCCGGCTCGATCGCGGTCGAGGCACCTGGACTGTGCGGACGCTCCATGAGCCCCTCGCGTACGACGCTGCGCTCGACGAAGGCTTCTTGCGTCCATGGAATGAACTCGACGAGTGGAGGTACCTCGGACAGGACCGTGCCCACCAAGTGCTGGTGCACCTGCATCATGTCGCCGGCGTGCGGTGCCAGGCGCAAGCCCCGCGCCGCCGCATGCCCCGCGATCTGCAGCCACTCGGTCACACCGCCGACTCGGGTGACGTCGACCTGCACGACCCGGATGGCGTCGGCCGCCATGAAGGAGGCGAACTGGTGGTAGGAGTAGATGCTTTCACCGGCCGCCACGTCCAGCCTCGTCGACGACTGGAGGCGGACGTGGGCCTGAAGGTCGTCGGCGTGGAACGGCTCTTCGACCCAGTCCATCGCCGCGTCCTCCAGGGCCGGCATGATCTGGTTCGCCGTCGACAAGTCCCAGCGTTGATTGGCGTCGCACATCAAGGTCACGTCATCTCCGAGCGCCCGGCGGACAGCGCGCACTCGTCGGGCGTCCTCCCGCCAGTCGGGACGCCCCACCTTGATCTTCACCCGAGACCAGCCGTGGTCGACCAGCGAGGTGAGGTCCCGCACCAGTTCACTGTCGGAGAGGTTGAGCCAGCCCGCGTCGGTGTTGTACGCCTCGACGCTCTCCTGCGTGCCGCCCAGAAGCCGCCACAGGGGCATGCCCGCCCGCTGTGCTGCGAGGTCCCACAGAGCGATGTCGACCATGGCCAAAGCCATGTGGACGACGCCGGCGCGGCCCATCCAGTGGGTGGGGAGCCAATACAGGCGTTTCCACGTGCCCAGGATGTCCTCCGACGAGGTGTCCAGCAGGGCGTCGGCATAGTAGGAGAGGATCACGTCGGAGAGGAGCTCGGGCGCGCAGTGAACACCGGAGATCCCTGTCCCGACGCGGCCGTCGGCGGTGCGGATCTCGACCACGGGCACCGTCCAATGCGCCATGGCGGCGGTGGAGTCCGCGATGGGGCGCTTCAGGGGCACGGCGAGGGCATAGGTCTCAACGGAGGTGATCACCGCGCCGTCGTCGCCGCGAAGGAGGTCCGCTCCGTGCGCGGACAGCAGTCCTCGGGCGGTGCCGAAGGAAGTTTGATCGGTCATTGTTCCAGTCGGCCATGGCCGTCGGAACTCGTCAACCGCGAAATGCGAATACGGATGATCTGCCGCGCAGATGGAACGCTGTCCGAAGGAATAGTTCACCGGCAGTGGTCCCACTGTGGAGCGAGGAGGTTCGGCCAATGACTCTCGAACTGGCCTGGTTGCGTACGTGGATCGAGGTCGTGGATGCCGGCGGCTTTACCCGAGCTGCCGAAAAGATGCATTTGTCGCAGCCGCGCGTGTCGGCGCACATTGCGAACCTGGAACGTGAACTCGGCTGCCTGCTGATCGAACGTCGCATAAGACCGCTCACCCTCACCGACGACGGACGTGCCCTGCTGGCCCGGGCGCGGGCGGTTCTCGCGGCCGCCGACGAATTGGTCACCGCGCGCCAGACCGACCTGGGCAACATCACGGGAACCGTCACGGTCGCGAGTTTCGCCAGCGGAAGTTCGGAATTTCTCCCGGCGGTCATCACGGCACTGCAGAAGGCGCACCCGCAGATCCGCGTCGCGGTCCTGGACGGAGACGTTGGCTTCATCGAGGCGGCCCTGTCCGAGCGTCAGGTCTCAGTGGCGCTGCGCCCGATCCGGCCCGAACCCCACGATCATGCGTTCACCATGCGTCCGTTGTGGCGTGAGCCCTTCGTCGTGCTCGCTCCTACCGGACATCCCTTGCTCGAGAAGAACGAGGTCGATCTGGGAGACTTCTCGGACCAGCGCGTCATCACGATCGGTAATCCGCTCGCCAATACGGTCGTCGGTTACGAGGCCGAGGTCGAGTTGAGCATCAAGGACCTGGTCGCGCCGTACGGAACCGTGTCCCATCAGCCGACCACACTCGGCGCCATGGTGCGCGCCGGACACGGACTCGGCATCATCAACTACCTGGGTGCGGTGATGATCCAGCGCGAGGGGATGGAGATGCGTCCCATTCGCAACCTCAACCGATATCGGGACGTGGGAATTTGGTGGCACTCGGAGCGCCCCCTCGGCGCAGCCGCACAGGCGTTCATTCGAGCGGTGGTACAGGCGCCGAGACCTGAAGGCACGACCGCTGTCCCACCGGTTTAGTGGGCTCGGATCCATTCGCGGAACGAATGCCCCTCATCCGTGAATCGCCATTGACGATCACAGGTGACCGGGGTGAGGTTGGTCGGAAGTCGCCTGCCACGGGACGGCAGTCGGGTTCTTGGCTGTGGAAGGTAACGAGCGGAGTCGCAATGGCCAATGTCCGAACGTACTCGAATGTTGATGTGGCAGTGCGCAGCGAGACGTCAGACGTAGGTGAGGGGCCGGTGTTCGATCCCCGCACCGGACATCTCCTCTGGGTCGACATCTACGGCCGCAAGGTGTTCGAAGACGATCTGTCCACCGGCCGTCAGACCGTCACGGATGTCGGCATGATGGTCGGCGCGGTCGCGCCCCGCGACGCACACGACGGCTTCGCCGTCGCGGTGGCGGATGGGTTCGGTTTCGTCTCCGGCACCGGGCTGACGCTGGTGGATCGTGTGCTGCCCGAACCGAACCTTCGGATGAACGACGGCAAGGTGGACTCCCACGGCAGATTCTGGGCCGGCAGCAACGACATGGAGTTCGCGCCGGGCCAGGGTCGGCTGCACCGTTGGGACGGTGACGCGCCCAGCGTAGTGGTCGCGGACGGTCTCGTGCTGCCGAACGGGTTGGGCTGGAACTCCGAGGACACCGTCATGTACCTCGCCGACAGCTACGCCAATCTGCTGTACCGGGCGGACTTTCACGCCGAGTCGGGAGAACTGGGCCGGCTGGAGGTGCTGGCGAAGACCGAGGGAACCGGCGTTCCCGATGGTCTTGCCGTTGACGTGGAGGGGTGCTTCTGGATAGCCATGCACGGGGGGCGCGAAGTGCGCCGGTACGACCCGACGGGGCGTGTCGTCGGAGTCGTTCCGGTGCCCGTCCTGCAACCGACCAGTTGCGCTTTCGGTTCGGACGGCCGCTTGTTCATCACCTCCGCCCGCAACGGGCTGTCCGCAGAGGAGTTGGAGAGGTCCCCGCTGTCCGGGTCCGTGTTCGTCGTCGAGGCCGGTACGGCGGGAGTCCCGGTCCGGCCGTTCCGATCCTGACGGAACCATCGGTGGCACGGGTACTGACAACCACCTGGGGAGACTGTCGGCGTGGTCCGGCAAGTCGCGAGCCATTGCCGTTTCATGGCACCCAGAGGTCGTGATCGCGGAATGGGTGGAAGACGTCTCGGCGGTCCTGGCGTACGCACACAACCGGGAGCAGTTGGAACACGCGACACGGCCTCAAAACCTCACTGGTCATACATATTCCGAATGATTCACCATCGATAACCGTCTTTCCCTCAGGCGGCATCGGAGTCATACGGTCGATGACGTGAACAGTGAAGTTCGTGATCCAGTGGAGCCGGAACCAGTGGCAGCCGTCCGGCCGCTGGTGCCCCGACCCGGCCTGGACGACATAGGACTGCTCCTCCGAGATGTACCGCGGGGAACTCCCATCGAGATCGCCGACGGCACGACACCAGCAGTCGAGGACATCGGCGCCGGACACAAGGTTGCGCTGCACGACATTCCGAAGGACGCTCCGGTCAACAAATACGGCGAAGTGATTGGCGTGGCCCTGGCCGACATCCCCGCGGGCGCGCACGTCCATGTACACAACCTGGGAGTCGGCCGGTGGGAAGAGCCGGTTGTGTACGCGTCGCCGACGCGCACGCAGCCGGCCGGTGCAGCCCCTACTCCTACACGGGACCACTTTCTCGGATACCGCCGGGTGGACGGCCGTGCGGCCACCCGGAACTACATCGTCGTGGTCCCGACCGTGAACTGCTCCGCCACGGTGGCCCGGATGATTGCACAGCGGGCCGACGACACGCACAGGGGGACACCTGGCCTCGACGGCATCATCGCGCTCCCCCACGACCTGGGCTGCGGAATGGCGAAAAATACTCCGGGTGACGATATCCTGCGGCGCACTCTGCGTGGCTATCTCGGGCATGCGAACGTCGCAGCGGGCCTCCTGATCAGTCTCGGCTGCGAGGTGAACCAGCCTGAGAACATTCTCAGTGACGACCTGCGAACCGAGACGCTCACCATTCAGGAACTCGGCGGCACCGCGCCGACGGTGAACGCGGCGCTCGACCACATCTCGAACCTGGTGTCGCGCATCGCGGAGTCGCGCCGCACACCGATCCCGCTCGCGGAACTGACTCTGGGGCTCCAGTGCGGCGGCAGCGACGCCTACTCCGGGCTGACCGCCAACCCCACACTCGGTGTGGCGGCCGACCTGCTCGTCGCGGCCGGTGGGAAGGTCGTTCTCGGCGAGACCCCGGAGATATACGGGGCCCACCACCTGCTGCGTGACAGGGCATCGAACCCTGAGGCGGCGGCGCGTATCGACGAACTCATCGCCTGGTGGCAGGAGTACGCGGCCGGCAACGGCGCGACTCTCGACAACAACCCCTCACAGGGCAACCGGGCAGGTGGGATCACAACCATATGGGAGAAGTCGCTGGGCGCGGTGCTCAAGTCCGGGACCAGTCCCCTGAACGACGTCGTCGGATACGGGGAGCCGGTCACCGCACCGGGCCTGACGTTCATGGACACTCCCGGGTACGACCCGGTGTCGGCCACCGGCATGGTCGCCGGTGGCGCCAATCTGCTTGCCTTCACCACCGGACGCGGCTCGTTGTTCGGCTCTCGCCCCGTCCCCTGTCTGAAGATCAGCACCACCAGCTGGCTGTATGAGCGGATGAGCGGCGACATCGACTTCGACGCCGGGCCGGCCATGAGCCACCCGGACCAAGTCACGTACGGCGCCGCTCTGTTCGAGGCCCTCGTGGACATGGCCTCCGGTGCCGAGAGCACGTCCGAGGCGCTCGGATTCGGGACGGAAGAGATAGTCCCCTGGCGCATGGGAGCGGTCCTTTGACGGGAACCCGCGTTCCGGGACGTTCGGCGAGGTAACGCATTTCCCCCATGTGCGGCGGGCGACAACAGGGGCCGCCGCACGGCCACCCGTTCCCTTTCGAAACGCGGGATCTCCGCACTCAACGAAGGATCGCGGCATGACGTTTCAGAACAGGACCGCCATCGTCACCGGCTCCGCCTCGGGAATCGGACGGGCCACCGCCTTGCGGCTGGCCGGTGACGGTTTCGCGGTAGCCCTGCTGGACCTGGACCGAACAGGCCTGTCCCGGACCCGGAGCCTGATCGAGGAGGAGAAAGGCACGGCCCACGAGGTTCCGGTGGACCTGCGTCGACCCGAAGACGTCGTCGCAGCGGTGGACGCCGCCGTGAGTGGTCTGGGTTCTCCGGCCGTTTTGGTGAACGTGGCGGGAGTCGGCGTGGCGGCGAACGTGCTGGAGACCACCGACAGGGACTGGGACCAGGTGCTGGGAGTGAACCTCACGGGCCCGTTCTTGGTGACTCGAGCCGTCCTCCCGCACATGATCTCGGGCGGCGCGGGTGTGATCGTGAACATCGCTTCCGTCGGTGGACAGGTGGGCCTCGCACGGCGCGCGGCATACTGCGCGTCGAAGGCGGGGCTGGTCGGGCTGACGCGCGCCGTCGCGGTGGACCACGCCAAAGATGGCGTGCGCTGTGTGGCAGTCTGCCCCGGAACGGTCGAGACGGAGTGGATCGACAAGATCCTCGCCGATGCCCCCGATCCCGCCGCGGCCCGCGCGGCGATGGCGGCCCGACAACTCGACGCCCGGCTCGGCACCCCCCAGGAGGTCGCCGCACTCGTGGCCTTTGTAGCAGGAGCCCAGGGCCGCTTCATCAATGGTGCCGCGTTGACGATCGACGGTGGGATGACGGCAGCCTAGGTCCTGTCGTCAGATTCCCGTCGTCCGCCTGGAGGGCGGGCCCTGCGGCGTCAGGTGCGTGCTCTCGGTGTGCCGGGCACAGGCCCAACAGACGGCGGGCGGCGAAGTCGGCCGGAGACGTCTCCAAGGCGGCATGGTGGCGTGCGCCTTCGTGGCGTCGGCCGTCCGCGAGGCAGAACTTGACCACGTATTTGGGCGGCCGCTGCGGTGCCGGCGTCCGCGAACGCTCCACCACCGCGGCGAGCCGCGCAACGGCGGCGCCGCCGAGGCCCTCCGGGGTCCCCGGTACAGCCCGCCGCCGCTGCGCCGGCTTCGTACGGACGGGGCTCGTCCTGTGGTGCGCGGCGGGAGTGCTGGCCGGCGTTGTGAACCGGATGCCGCTCACTGGGGCTCTCATGCACTGCTACGTCCCCTCCCTGGGGCTCCCGTTGCCGGGCGTCGAGCCCGCACACCGCACGGCCGCCGTCACCGGCCTGCTCCGGGCCGGGGACGCGCCGCCGTCAGACGTGCGGCCGGTCTCCCGTCTCCTGGTGCGGGAACGACTGGTCGGCACCCGGAAAGGTGGGTGCGGGCAGTGTCGCCACTTGCTCCTTCGCCTTCTCCAGTTGCCGCGCCGTGTCGTCGGGCAGGAGCGGCGGCAGCGGCTGTGGCCGCGTGAAGCGGAAGGCCGAGGTGAAGTCGCCGAAGGCCGCGCGGCGCCAGGCGCTGATGTTCGGCTCCTGGACTCCGGTGAACTGTTCCAGGAACCGCAGGGCCGAGGTGTGGTCGAAGGCCTCCGAGGCCACCCAGCCGCCGACCGTCCAGGGCGAGACGATGATCGCGGGGACGCGGAAGCCGCCTCCGATGGGCTGTCCCTGGACGAACTCGTCGGCGGTTCCGGCCGGAGGCGTCGGCGGCGGCACATGGTCGAACAGGCCGTCGTTCTCGTCGTAGTTCAGGATGAACGCGGTCTTGCCCCAGACCTTCGGGTTGGAGGCGATCGCCTCGATCTTCGAGGCGACGAAATCGGCGCCCGCGGCGGGCAGGTAGTCCGGGTGCTCGGACTGGAAGCTCGTCGGCATGATCCACGACACGGCCGGCAGCCGGTCGTTGCGCGCGTCGTCCTCGAACGTGCCCTCCGGCTGCGGGCGCAGGCCGCGCTCGTAGAGGTCGGACCCCGGCGCCGCCGCGCGGAAGTTCGCGAACTGCTCCAGCATGTTGCAGTCGTAGTCGTCGTCCTGCTGGTACACCTTCCAGCTGATCCCGGCCGTCTGGAGCCGTTCCGCGTACGTCGTCCACCGGTACGGCGTGGGGGCCGTGTTGGCGAGGACCGGGCCGCCCTGCGTGCCGCCGGGGTCGAGGGTGCCGGTCATCCAGTACAGCCGGTTGGGCCAGGTCGGCCCGAACACCGAGCAGAAGTAGTGGTCGCAGATGGTGAACGTCTCGGCGAGGGCGAACTGGAAGGGGATGTCCTCGCGGGTGTAGTAGCCCATGACGTACGGGCCGTTGACGCCGTCCGCCTTGCGGTGGGCCGGGAGCCAGCGGTCCATCTTCCCGCCGTTCCACGCCTCGTGCTGCACCGACCAGGCATGACTGGTGGACGGGATCGCCTGGGCGCTGGAGGCGTGGGTGTCGAGGTGGAAGGGGAGCAGGTATCCCTTCGGGTTCACGGCGTCGGGCTGGTAGAAGACCGACCGGCCGGTGTCGAGCTTCAGCGCGGCGGGGTCGGCGAAGCCGCGGACGCCGGACAGCGTGCCGAAGTAGTGGTCGAAGGACCGGTTCTCCTGCATCAGCATGACGACGTGCTCGATGTCACGGAGCGAGCCATGTTCCCGTGGCCCGGCCGCGACGGCCTTCTGGACGCTCGGCGGAAGGAGGGAGAGTGCAGCGGCGCCGCCCAGTAAACCGGCGGCGGAACCCAGGAGTCTGCGGCGAGTCAACCCTGTCATGAACACCCCTTCTTGAGGTTGCGTCATCTCTCCGGCACGCAGGCCGGTCCGCACGCGGACCGACCTGCTGGATCACTCTGCTCGGAGGCACCGGCGTGGGGGCGGAGGCGCACGGTGATCATGGAGACAATGTGCGGCGAAGGGCTGGCTGGGCGACGACCGGCATGGACGGTGTCGCGGGGGCACGGGGATTCACCGAACCGGCGAGGACGGCTTCAGTCGGACGTCCGGCGCAGGATCAGGCAGACGAAGCCGAAGGCGTCCCTGTAGACACGCAGCCATTCGGTACGGTGGGTGGTGGCTGCCGCCAGCGCCTGGGAACTGTCCGGATCATCGGGGTGGTCCAAGGCCCATGAAGCCAGTGACCCCGTCCATGCCCATTCGTAGTCGTCGAGCTCCCGGCGCGTGCTGACGTGCCCGTCGACGGGTGTCCATCCGTCAGAGGTGACGCGGTCCACGGTGGTCGGCAGGTCGGCGAGGTCGCCGAGCATCTCCACGGCGTCGGGGGAAGGCTCCTGTGACCAGAATCCGTCACCGACCAGGACGCGTCCGCCGGGAGCCAGGTGCTTGCGTGCCGCCTCGAGGGTGGCGAGCAGACCGCCGAAGGCATGCGTGGCGCCGACGCTGATCACCAGGTCGAATGTGTGGGGGGCAGCGAAGTCCGCGGCATCCTCGCGATGGAGGACGAGGCGCTCCTGCATGCCGAGGACGCTCGCGGTCCTCCGAGCATGTGCCAGCGCGCTCTCGGAGATGTCGACACCCTCGGCCCGCAGTTGCGGATGCGTGGCCAGGGCGCGCAGGAGCCACTCCGCGCCACCGCAGCCGAGGTCGAGTACACGAGCGCCGCCTCGTGGGATGCCGCGTTCCAGCAGTCGGCGCACCGAGTCGTCGTCGAGCGGGGCCGCGATCGGATGATCCGCATGGGCAAGCCTGGAGATCTGTTCACGGTTCACCGGCGGAGCCTGGCACGGGCAGAGGCCGCGCGCACCTGCTTTTCCTCCTGGGCCGCACCGAACGGATCGGACAGATCGGATGGATTCGACGGATCGGACGGACGGGGGCGGCGTCGACTCGGCGAAGGACGGCCGCAACAACTGGGTTCCACCCGGCCGCGGTCCATTCATAGGCCGCCGGCCGCCGCCAATTATAGGCTGGCGGCCGCCGCGAAGACGGTGCCCAGGTGCGGCCTTGGTGTCACCCTGGAAGGGCGCCACCCGCCCAGGCGCTCGTCCGTCGCGACACCGACTCGTCAGCTTCACCCCAGCGCTCCCACAGAGGACCGGATGCCGACCATTCGTATACTTGTCAAGTACCTGACATCAGCGGCAGTTCTCGCGCTGCTGACCACGGCGCCGACGGCGGTTGCCGCCGTCCCGGAGCCTGTCGCCGCCAAGACCCTCCCCCAGACCACAGCCGCGGCGGCCGACACCTGGCAGCCGCCGCTGTCGACCCAGGGCCGGTACATCGTCGACGCCCGGGGAAACCGGTTCCGGCTGAAGTCGGCCAACTGGGACGGCGCGCAGGGCTCATGGACCGGAAGCGGCAGCATCACCGACCCCGCCAACCACCACGCCGGCCAGGACTCCTACGGCATCCCTCTCGGCCTCGACCGTGCCCCGCTGCCCGAACTGCTCGCCGACTTCCACGAACTCGGCATCAACAGCATCCGGCTGCCGTTCTCCAACGAGATGATCCACGCGACAGCACCCGTGCCGGACGTGGCCGTCGCCGCCAATCCGCAACTGCGCGGCAGAACGCCCCTGCAGATCTACGACGCCGTCGTGGCCGCCCTCACCCAGGACGGGTTCGCGGTCGTCCTCAACAACCATACGAACACCTCCCGTTGGTGCTGCGGCATCGACGGCAACGAACGGTGGAACAGCAGCCAGTCCGCCCAGCAGTGGACGGACGACTGGGTCTTCATGGCCCGCCGATACGCCACCGACTCCCGCGTCGTGGGCGCCGACCTCTACAACGAGGTACGCCGCGACGTACTGGACGACCCCAACTGGGGCGCGGGCGACGCCCACGACTGGTACGCCGCCGCCCAACAAGCCGCCGACCGCATCCTCACCGAGGCCAACCCCAACCTCCTCATCGTCATCGAGGGCATCAACTGGACCGGCATACCCGTCGACGGGCTACCGCACGACCGCCCCACCCTCACCCCCGTTCGGACCCTTTCGCACACCCTCGTGGACGCCCACAAGCTGGTCTACTCCGCCCACTTCTACGGCTACACCGGCCCCCACCACAGCGGCGCCACCGGAATCGGCGAGACCCACGACGCCCGCTACCAGGACCTGACCCGCGACCAGCTGTACCAGGCCCTCGCCGACCAGGCCTTCTTCGTCACCACGGAAGGGCAGCACTACACCGCGCCGGTGTGGATCAGCGAATTCGGCATCGGCGCCAATGAGACGGGCACCGCGGCCCGCACCTGGTTCGGCAACATCACCGACTACTTCGCCGACCATGACGCCGACTTCGCCTACTGGCCCCTGGTCGGCTGGGAGGGCCACGACGACTGGGCCCTGCTGCGCTACGACACCGCGGGGCGACGGTACGGCATCCTCGACCAAGGCGACTGGCGCGGCACCGCCTGGAGCCACCTCATGACCTCTCCCACACGTACCGGGACCATCACGCCGGTCCCTGTCTGGCGCATGCTCACCACCGACCACGGCGACCAAGTGCAGTCTCTGCGGGTACGGTCCGGCGGCGACTGGGATTCGGGGGCCTACAAGGCCGCCTGCCCCGACGGCCTGCGGCTGATCGGCCTCAGCCACACGTCCGGGCGCGGCCTGTGCACCGACATCGCCGCCGGCGACCTGCGGACCGCGGGCAACGCCCAGACGGTCGTCACCGACGAACGTCACGTCCCCGCGGGCGGCGACTGGGCCAGTGGCTACACCAAACTCCAGTGCCCTGCGGGGCAGTTCCTCATCGGCTACAGCCGCCGCGACGACCGCTTGTCCGCGGCCCTGTGCGCGCCCGGCCGCGCCCCGCTGGGGGCTACCGGACGGACTGTCTGGTTCGACCGCTCCGACAACCGGCCCGCCGACCTGGCGGGCGGCGACTTCGCCTACGGCGCGTACAAGGGCCAGTGTTCCGCCGACGAGTACGCCGCCGGTATCGCCTTCACCACCCGCGTGGGCAGCACCGCGGGCCCCGCCGCCCTGTTGTGCAGTCCGCTGAAGCCCTGAACCCTTCGCCTCCGGATCGCCGCAGATGGGTGAGGCCGAAGGTCACGCGCCCCCAGTGGCCGGCCCGGAGAGATCCGCTCTCCGGGCCGACCACATGCGGGTCCACCTCAATGACGACCTGAGCTACCGAACGGCGTAGCCGGAACCTGCCACCACGGGTGCCACGTCGGCTCGCGGGAATGCAATCGAGCGGGGCGCGCCGGGCACGCCGGACCGGCCCGGGGCCATTTGCGGGGTTACCGTCGGCGGCATGGACGGTGATCGCCAAGGGTGGCGCCAGTGTTTGCTCAGCGGGGCGGTGTTCGCCGTGTGCATGGCCGGCACCACGCTGCCGACTCCCCTCTACGGCCTCTACCAGGAGAAGTTCGGGTTCTCCGAGCTGACGGTCACCGTCGTGTACGCCGTGTACGCCTTCGGGGTCATCGGCGTGCTGCTGCTGACGGGGAACTCCTCGGACGCCGTGGGCAGACGTCCGCTGCTCCTGTGGGGCCTGGCATTCTCCGCGGCGAGCGCCGTCTGTTTCCTGTGCGCCACCGGGCTGGGCTGGCTGTACGCGGGGCGGCTGCTGTCGGGACTGTCCGCCGGTCTGTTCACCGGGGCTGCCACGGCGTACGTGATGGAGTTGGCACCGTACGGCGGCGCCTCCCGGGCCACGTTCGTGGCGACGGCCGCCAACATGGGCGGCCTCGGTTGCGGCCCGCTGCTCTCCGGAGTGCTCGCGCAGTACGCCGCCTGGCCTCTGTACCTCCCGTTCGCCGTGCATCTCGCCCTGGTGGCCTGCTCGGCCGGCGTCCTGGTGTGGCTTCCGGAGACCGTGCGGGAACGGCAGCCGCTGAGCTCCGTACGGCCGCAACGGCCCGGCCTGCCCGCGCAGGTGCGGGCGGTGTTCGGGCCGGCGGCGATCGCCTCGTTCGTGGGGTTCGCGCTGTTCGGGGTGTTCACGTCGGTCAGCCCGGCGTTCCTCGCGCAGTCGCTGAACGTGCACGACCTCGCCGTGAGCGGGCTGGTCGTCGCACTGGCCTTCTTCGCCTCGACCGCGGGGCAGCTCGCCATCGGCCGGGTCGGGGTGGGGCGATCGCTGCCCCTGGGCTGTGCCGCACTCCTCGCCGGGCTGGCGCTGCTGGCGGGCGCGCTGCGGTGGGACCTGCTGGTGCTGGTGGTGCTGAGCGCGCTCGTCGGCGGGGGCGGGCAGGGGCTGGCGTTTCGCGGGGCGCTGTCCGCGGTGGCCGGGGCGTCTCCCGCGGACCGGCGCGCCGCGGTGATCTCGATGCTGTTCGTGGTGGCCTACGCGGGCATCTCGGTGCCGGTGATCGGTGTGGGGCTGCTGACGGGTCCGATCGGTCTGGAGGGCGCGGGGCTGGTGTTCATCGCGTGCATGGCCGTCCTGGTCTCGACCGCGGCCGTGTACCTGCTGCGGCGGCCGGTACCGGCGAAGACGTGAGCGCGTTCGGACGCGGTGTCGTATGCGACCTGTTCCTGTCTGCGCGTTGGGCCACGCCCACTGCCCGATCTGACATGTTCGGCGCGGAAGGGCTCCCTGGTCAGGTGGGATTCGATTCGGACGGCGGCGACGGTGACGGCGTAGGGATCCGGCTCTCGCTGCGCGGGGGATCCGCCGGGCCCGGGCTCGCCGGCTCGTTGCCGAAGGCGCGGCGTGCGAGGGTGTCGCGCAGTGTCGCCAGCCGGTTGATCTCGGCGTCGAGGGCGGCCAGTCCGCGGCCGACAACGCCGGAGGCGGGCGCACCGGGTTCGACGACGGTGCGGGGCAGGGCTGCGGTCATGTGCGGCCTCCTGGGCGGGTTCGGGGCGGCGGCGCCACGCAGGTCCGCCGCCGGAGTGCGCTGACGCTAAACCCTGACGCGTACGTCAAGGTCAAGCCCGACCCTGTTCACATCCTGCCCCCGCTACCGAATCCGGCCCCTTCGACACTCAGATGTCGAAGGGGCCGGAAGCATGTGCAGCCCTCCAGGTGACGAGAGCTCAGGCGCGGCGTGATCGGCTGAATCGGCGTACGAGTGGGGCCTCGACCAGGGCGTAGAGCGCCCAGGACAGCAGGACCGTGACGGCGGCCGTGCCGACCAGCATCGCGACGCCTGTCGCGGTCGAGTACATCTCGTGGGTGCCGAGGGCCTTTCGGAGCGTGGACAGCGCTGTGTAGTGCAGGAGGTAGAAGGCGAAGGAGATCTCGCCCAGCCAGACCATCGTGCGGTTCCGGAACAAGGTGAAGCGGCCCTCGATGTCCGCGGTGGCCGCGGCGGCGATCAGCAGCGCGATCGGCAGGATCATCGCGGCGCGCTGACCGTAGAGATAGGGCACATGGAAGGTCAGCACGTACCCGCCGGCCAGCAGCAGGCTCGACCAGAACATGCCGATGTTCCGCCAGCGCCCGTGCTTCACCGCGAGCGCCACCAGGATGCCGAGGGCGAAGTCGACCATACGGACCGGGGGCAGCACGTAGCTGAACCAGTACTGCGAGACCGAGAGGTCCTGGCCGCTGGGCACCCGTGGGGTCTTCGGGAACAGGGCGTACGCCAGCGCGGGGGTGGCCCACACCGCGGCGATCGCTCCGGTGATCCAGTACTTGAGGTGACGGGCGTCGATACGCCTGAAGATACTCAGCAGCAGGGGGAAGCTCAGGTAGAAGACGGCTTCCACGGCCAGCGACCAACTCGGAGAGTCGACACTGAAGTTGGTGAAGTAGCTGGGCACCCACACCTGCACCATGAACAGGTTGGCGAGGGAGACATGGGTGGAGGTGTAGGAACTGGCGAACAGCAGCATGGCAAGCGCCCAGGCGACCACGTAGTTCGGGTAGATCTTGACGAACCTGCGCCGCCAGAACCCCGTCGTGGTGTCGCCGCGCCGTGCCGACCAGGTCAGTACAAAACCGCTGAGCACGAAGAAGAACGACACGCCGAGGCCGCCCGCCTGCGAGGTCCAGTCGGCGAGGCGGTATTCGGTGCGGTCGTCGGACAGCAGCCGCAGCGGGGGTATCGGAAGGAAGGCGTGGTGGGCGAACACGGCCAGCGCGGCGGGGAACCGCAGGCCGGTGAGGGAGGGCAGCCGGGAGACGCGGGGGCGCTTCGGCTCGGCGGCTTCGCCGCTCTCGTCGGCCGGCGCGGAGCCGGTCAGTACTTGCTCAGTGGCCACGGGATTTCCTTTCTCGAGTGTCGTCCCGCAGCGGCCCGGTCCTTTGAGGTATGCGAGATGGGTGCTGTCCGGCGAAGGGGGTGACGCGGCGGGTTGGGGGTGAACGACGGCCTGGGGAGAGGCGGCCCGCTCTTTGTACAGGCGCATGCTCGTGGCTCACTCAAGAGTTGTTGTTGGATTGAGCTCGTTCGGCTTGCGGTGAGGTCGACTCGACCGGCCCGACCGCGAAGCCTCGTCATCAGCGTCCGGAGAGGTTCCTGAATGCGCTTCACAGCCGACTTCATCGCGGAGACCTACCAACTCGGCGCCGGACCATGGGCGCTGACACCCGTCACCCGTGGCGCGCTGGGCCAGATCTGGAGGTTCTCCGGGAACGGCTCCTCATGGGCGGTGAAGGAGCTCCTCTTCGGCTGCGATGAGGAACAGGTCCGCCGGGAAGCCGCGTTACGGCAGGCCGCGGAGGACCTGGGGATCGCGTCACCGCGGCTCTTCCCCAATCGCCACGGTGCCTACGTCTCACACGTCACCGCTTCTTCGGGCGGGTCCTACGTGAAGCTGTACGACTGGATCGACGGCGCCAAGGCGGACGCGTCCGATCCGGGCATCCTGGACTGGTTCGGCCGGACCATGGCCCTCCTCCACACGGCAGGACAGGGCGCGAGTGAGACGCCGGATTCCTGGTACGAGCGGTGCCCTCAGGACGTCGAGTGGAAGGCCCTGCACAAGCAGGTTCGTCAGGCCGGCCTGCCGTGGGCGGAGGAGTTGGGGCGATTCATCGACACTTCCGCGGGAGAGTTGGCTCGCTGGGTGACACCGGCCGACGCAGGCGATCTGGTGACCTCGCATCTTGACCTGCAGCCCCAGAACGTTCTGGTGGGCCGGGACGGTCCGGTCCTCCTCGACTGGGACAACGCCGGGGTCACCTCGGCGGAACGCGAGTTCGCACGCGCCGTGTACGTATGGTCGGGCGGCAACCACGTGGACATCGATTCCGCCCGGCGGCTGGCGCGGGCTTATCGGAGTGCCGGAGGCGGTGCCGCCATCACGGGTCCGCGGTCGTTCTCGATGCTCTTCGCGACGGCCCTGAACTTCGTCCACGTACAGGCCGAGTGCGCCATCGACCGGACCGTGACCGCCGCGCAGCGCGAGTTCGCAAGCAGGCAGGTCGTCGCTTCCTTGCGCGGCATGCCGGACCTGGAGGTCGTGTCCCGGCTGGCCGCGCTCGATGCCGTGCGGTGACCAGGTGTGCCGCTCAGCCAGGAGCCGCGGCAACCCGTACGCGATGGCTCTCGCTGTCGGAGAGGAACGACGCCAGTTCCCGCCCCTGTTCGGCGACGGCGGTGCGCTCGACCGAGGAGAAGCGGCGCAGTGGCGTGACGTTCACGGCGCCTGCCTCGACGTTCCAGGTCGCGGCGACCCGGCCGTCGACGAGGACGACGCGGGCGCCCGCGACCGACAGCCCGCGGTGGGCGTCGCCGACGATCCGGCCGCGGTCGTGGTAGCCGAGGAGCGCGTTGTCGAACGCCGGCAGGAACCGGACCGGGGCGGGTGTGTCGGGGTCGGGGCGCGGCATGTCGGGGAGGTCCAGCAGTTCCCGGCCTCGCTCGTCGCGGAAGGTGACCAGCTCCTCGCGTACCGCGGCCACCGCGGCCGGCAGCCCAGCGAGGCCGCACCAGGCGCGCAGGTCAGCCGAGGCGGCGGGGCCGAACGCGGCCAGATAGCGCCGTACGAGCGCCTGGCCCACGGGATCGGAGCCGTCCTGGGTCGGCGGGTCGATCTCGCGGCCCAGCCAGGACGAGAGCGGCACGTTGCGCACTCCCGCCTTCGTGCGCCACAGCCCGCGCGGTGGCAGTTGTGCCATCGGGACGAGGGCGGCGATCAGCATCTCCCCCAGGGCCCGCGGTCCCGGTGCCGGCCAGCGCTCGGCGAGCGCCCGCGCGAGCTCGGTCATCGAGCGGGGCTCGTCGTCGGCCATCACCGCCCGGCCCGCTGCCGCGAGTTCGTCGAGGTCTACGCCGTCCAGCTCGCGGCGGTAGGTGCCGAGCACCCGTTGGCGCAGCATGGCGTCGTGGCGGGACCGCCAGGCCAGGGCGTCGTCGGCGGTGAGGAGGTGGACGGTGCGGCGCATGAGATGGGTCCGCACCACACTCCGCCCGGTCAGCAGGTCCGAGAGTCCCGCCGGGTCGAACGCCCGCAGCCGGGACCAGAGCCCGACGAACGGCTCCTGCGGTTCCTGTGCCTGGAGACCGCACAAGTGCGCGACGGCGTCGAGGACCGGTAGGTCGGCGTGATCGAGCAGCAGTTGTCGGGCGAGCGTCGCGCGATTGAGGGCCCGGGTGTCGAGAACGGTCATCGGGTCACGCCGCCGCAGGCTCGTCGGCCGATCGCCGGCGCGGTGACGCGCGGGGTGATGGGTGTGGGGTGTCCCATGGTGCGGGGGCCGATGACGGCCGCGCTGCCGACGATCTCCTCCGACTCACTGCCGGTGCCCAGGCAGTAGGGACTGACGTGGATGCCGGTCCGCCCCTTTTCGCGCATCTTCACGGTGACTCCTTTCCCTTCGATTCCGTTCAGGTGTTGATCGATTCCGTGCGGTCCCGCGGTCGGGACCGGGCGGCGGCCGGCGGGCAGCCGCCGCCCGGTCGACGTCCGTCACCGGTCAGGTCGACGTCTGCCCGTCGAGCGTCTCGCGCAGGATGTCCGCGTGCCCGGCGTGCTGGGCGGTCTCGGCGATGACGTGCATCAGCACCCGTCGCACGCTGCGCACCGCTCCAGGCTCGTTCCAGGGCGCCTCCGGCAGCGGGTGTGTCGTGGACAGGTCGGGCAGGGAGGCGATGACCTTCTCGCTCCGGGCGGCGACCTGCTCGTAGCGCTCGACAATCCCTGCCAGCGTCTCGCCGGGCAGCATCCGGAAGTCGTTCTGGTGGTCGATCGCCCACTGCGGGAACTCGCGTGCGGTACCGGCCGTCAGGTCGGCCCAGGTGACACCGTCGGGCAGGTCGAAGCGCATCGCCGACGGACCGTCGACCGCGAAGCGCATCCATGCCTCCTCGATGGACGCGACGTGCTTGATCAGGCCGCCCAGACACAGCGCGCTGACCGTCGGTTGCTCGCCGGCCTGTTCGTCACTGAGCCCGCGCGTCGTGTTGGTCAGGACGGCTCGCGCGGTCGCGAGCTGGGCGAGCAGGTCGGCCCGCTCGTCGTCGAGCGTGGAGGACGTGGAGGACGTGGAGGGCGTGGAGGGCGTGGAGGGGGTAGCGGGCGTGGTCGTGACGGTCACGGTGATCGGGTCCTTCTCTTCGCTGGTGTTGTCCTGCTGTTCATCGCTGTTGTCCGGCATGGAAGAACAGTCGCAGGAGAAGCGGTCAGGTCGTGTCCGCTTCTCGAGGCAACATGGGAGTCATGCAGAAGACCTCAGCGCGGCTGCTGTCGCTGCTCTCGCTGCTCCAGGCACGCCGGGACTGGCCGGGGGCCCTGCTGGCCGACCGGTTGGACGTCAGCCCGCGCACCGTGCGCCGCGACGTCGACCGCCTGCGCGAGCTCGGCTACCCCATCGTGGCCACCAAGGGCCCCGACGGGGGGTACCGGCTCGACGCCGGCACACAACTGCCCCCGTTGCTGTTCGACGACGACCAGGCCGTCGCCCTCGCCGTCGCGCTCCAGATCGCCACCACCACCGGCGCCGGGATCGAGGAGGCCGCGGCGCGCGCACTGAACACCGTCCGCCAGGTCATGCCCGCACGGCTGCGCCGCCGCATCGAAACCCTCCGGATCACCGCCGTCGAGCGGCCCGTGGCCCGGCCTGACCCACAGGTCGACAGCAGCGTGCTCATGACGCTCGGCGACGCCGTCCACGCCCGCGAAGTGCTGCGCTTCGACTACACCCCCGCGTCCTCAGCGGGAACCGGCGACGGCGACCCCGCCGACGCCCCGCCGCGCCGGGTACAGCCCCACCACCTCGTCACCTGGGGCGGACGCTGGTACCTCGTCGCCTGGGACCTCGACCGCGACGACTGGCGCACCTTCCGTGCCGACCGGATCAGCCCGCGCACCCCCACGGGCCCCCGTTTCACCCCACGAAAACTGCCCGGCGGGAACGTGGCCGCCTTCGTGACCAGCAGGTTCCGGGGCGCGGACGGCTCCGGCGGCGCGGACGGGTCCGGCGGGTCCGGCGACTGGCCTTGCCGAGGCGAGGTGATCCTCGACCTCCCCGCCGACGTCGTCCTGCGTCACACCCGTGAGGGCATCGTCGAGGAAGTCAGCCCGGACCGCTGCCGCCTCGTCCTGGGCTCCTGGTCGTGGGCCGGCCTGGCGGCCACCCTCGGAAGGTTCGACGCCGACATCGAGGTCGTCGGGCCGGCCGAACTCAAGGACGCCTTCGCGCACTTGGCCCGCCGCTACGCCAACGCCGCGACCAACATACTGGCGCAGGAAACCCAATAGAACAAAACCGATCATTTACGTCAGAACGCCATCCAAACGACACCCGGATCCGTATCTGATTCAAGGCACATCCCACTGGGAGGAATGCCATGGCCATCTTCAGCGATCTCTTCCCTGCCAGACACGGTGACCACGACCACGACCACGACCACGGGAGGGACGACCACTCGGGTCACGACGAGCACTCGATGAACAGGCATCACGGCCGTCACTCCGACTTCGAGGACCACCGGTCCGGTCACGACGAGTGAAAGCCGGAGCGGACCGGCGTCCGGAGGACCGACCGGCGCCGGTCCGCTTCGTCGTCCGAGCGACGGTCGGCGGACGGATGACGGACGGATGACGGACGCATGCGATGAAGCGTGTCCCGGGCCATGCTCTGGAGCGACTGCTGTCGGTGGGCGAGGAGTCCGCGCCCCTGGTGACGGCCGCGCCGCCGGTGCCGCCGCGCGAGGTGTTCCGGCGCTTTTGGCCCTACACCCGCGGCCGACGGCGCTGGCTCGTGCCACTCGTGCTGTTCAGTCTCGCCGGTCCCCTGGTCGACGCGGCCGAACTGTGGCTCTTCAAGGTCGTGGTGGACGACGTGCTCGTCCCTCGGGACCTGCGACCGTTCCTCTGGATCGCACCGACCTACCTGGGGCTGGTCGTCGCCTCCGGCGTTCTGGGGTTCGCCGACGACATGACGGCCACGTGGGTCGGCGAACGCTTCCTGCTGGCCCTGCGCGCCGACGTGTTCCGGCATGTCCAGCAGCTCTCGCTCGGGTTCTTCGAGCGGCGGCGGCTCGGGGACGTACTGTCGCGCGTCACGGGTGACGTCGACGCCGTCGAGACGTTCCTGCTCTCCGGTGTGGCGGACGCCCTGTACCACGTGATCCGGCTGGGCGTCTTCCTCGGGCTGCTGTTCTACCTGCGCTGGGACCTGACGCTCCTCTCACTCGTCATCGTGCCGCTGTTCTGGCGCGCCGCCCGGCACTTCTCCCGGCTGGTCAGGGAGGCGTCCCGGGAGCGCAGGCGGCGCAGTGGCTCGCTGAGCGCCGTCGCCGAGGAGTCCCTGGGGAACGTGGCCCTGGTCCAGGCGTACAACCGGCAGGGCTGGGAGGAGCGCCGCTTCGAGCGCGAGAACGTCGGCAAGTTCCGGGCCTCGATGACCACGGCACGCATCCGTGCCGTCTATCGGCCGGTGGTCGAGCTCATCGAGGTGTCCGGTGGCCTCGCCGTCATGGGCCTCGGCACCTGGAAACTGGCGCAGGGCCAGCTCACGCTGGGCGGACTGCTGGTCTTCCTCGCCCTGATCGGCAAGCTCTACAGCCCGATCCGCGACCTGTCCCGCCTCGGCAGCACCTTCTACGCCGCGTCGGCCTCCGCGGAACGGATCATCGAGTTGCTGGACCAGCGCCCCCAGGTCGTCGAGTCCGCCGACGCCCGCCGGATCGGCCGGGCCCGCGGTGAGGTCGAGTTCGAGGGCGTGTCCTTCCGCTACCCCGGTACGCCGGCCTCGGCGCTGTCCGAGGTGTCGTTCCACGTCTCCCCCGGCGACACCCTGGCGCTGGTCGGCGCGAGCGGCGCCGGCAAGTCCACCGCCGCCAAGCTGCTGTTGCGGTTCTACGACCCCGACCGGGGCACGGTCCGGCTCGACGGGGCCGACCTGCGGGAACTGGCCCTGTCCGACGTGCGGGAGAGCCTCGCGGTGGTCCTGCAGGAGACGCTGGTCTTCCACGGCACGGTGCGGGAGAACATCGCCTACGGCCGGCCCGGCGCGACGGATGCGGAGATCGTCACGGCGGCCCGCGCCGCCGACGCCCACGACTTCATCCGGTTGCTGCCCGATGGCTACGACACGATGGTCGGCCAGCGCGGCCGGACGCTGTCCGGCGGACAGCGCCAGCGCCTCGCGATCGCCCGCGCGATGATCAGGGACGCACCCGTGCTGCTGCTGGACGAACCGACCACCGGCCTCGACACCCGATCGGGCCTGCGCGTCATGGACCCGCTGCGCCGCCTGATGGCCGGGCGGACCACCGTCGTCATCTCGCACAACCTGCTCACCGTCCGCGACGCCACGCAGATCGTCGTACTCGATCACGGACGGGTCCTGGAGACCGGGACTCACGACGACCTGCTCGCGCACGGCGGTGTGTACGCCGGTCTCCACCGCTTGCACGCCGTGCCCGGCCCCGTCCGGGCAGGCGGCCCGCTGCCGGGGACGGTGCCGTCGTGACCGGGACGCGCACCCGGGTGCGGGCGCCCGCGGCGGGGGAACCCGCTCCCCCGCCCCTGGCCCCGGGCACCCGTCCCGCGCCGGGCTACGAGATCCTGCGGCACCTCATGCGCACGGGATGGCTGGACCTGTACGACACGTGGAGCGAGGAGCGGGCCTGCCGGTGTGTCGTCAAGGTCGTACGTCCGGACCGCCGCGACGAGGCCCGGCCGCGGGCCCGGCTGCTGCGGGAGGGCCGGTGGCTGTGCGCCTTCAGCCATCCGCACCTGGTCCGCGCGTACGAGACCCTGGAGTGGCCGGAGCCGCTCGTCGTCCTGGAGACGCTGACCGGGGAGACGCTGTCCCATCTCGTCCACCGTCCGCGACGGCGACCAGCGGCCGGTGACGTGGCCCTCCTCGGCGTGCAGTTGTGCTCCGCGGTCCACTACCTGCACGGCCGGGGCCTGCTGCACCTGGACCTCAAGCCGTCCAACGTGGTGGTGGACTGTGGCCATGCGAAGGTGCTCGACCTCAGCGTGGCGCGGCCGCCGGGGCGCGCCCCCGCCGGGTTGGGCACGCTCCGCTACCGCGCACCGGAACAGGCGCGCGGCGGCCCGCTGACAGCCGCCGCCGACGTGTGGGGCATCGGCATCACGTTGTACGAGGTGGCGAGCGGCGACGTGCCGTTCGACGGCCGCGGGACCGCGGAGCGCACGGATGACGGCGATCACCACGGGTGTCCGCGGCTGGAGGTGAGCGCACCGCCGATCGGCTCGCGGCGCCGGCTGCCCCGCCCGCTCGCGGCGGCCATCGACGGCTGCCTGGGCATGGACGCGTCGGGCCGGCCGACGGTCACCGAACTGGCCGCGTCGCTCGGCGCGATCCTCCCGGCGTACGGCCCCCGTACGCCCTCGGCCGAGAACCCGGGAGCCGGGGACGTCGCTACGTTTCCCCGCCCGTCGTGAAGCCGGCGGTGGCGAGCACGGTGCCGTCGGGCGCCGTCAAGCGGGCGCCGGACAGGGCCGCGGGGTCGACGGGGGTCGGGCCGCCCCAGAACCCGCGGCCCTCGTGCAGGGTGAAGGTGCCCATCCGGACCGTGCCGCCGTCGCGCCGCTCCAGCAGGCAGGAGACCATGCCGCTGTACCGGGAGTGCGCCTGGGTGAGGTCGACGGTCAGGTAGATCCAGCCCGGGGAGCCGGTGTGGGCGTACACCTCGCCGGCCGACTGCCTGGGGGCCGCGACCGAGGTCAGATCGCCATGCAGCAGGTCGGCCTCGTCGCCGGCGGACCGGGAGGCGCCGGCCACCACGTTCTCGATCTCCGTTCCGATCGCCCAGCCGCCGAATCCGATGGCGAGGACGAGCGCGGCCACCGCGGAGGCGAGCCGGAGCCGGAGCCGGCCGCCGAAGCCCCTGCGCCGGGCGCCCGAGGCACGAGCGCGCGACCGGCCGTCCTGGGGCGGCGTCGCGTGGGTCAGCGCCTGCGCCACCCGGGTCTCGAAGCCGACCGGCGGCTCGCAGCCCGGCAGCAGTCCGATCAGCCCGTCGCCGACGAGGGTCAGCTGCTCGACGTACTCGCGGCAGTCCGCGCATCGGTCGAGGTGCGCGACCGCCGCGGCCCGCTCGCGTCCCGGCAGTATGCCGAGGGCGAGTTCGGCGCCGATCTCCCGCAGCTTCTCGCAGGTCATGTCATTGGACATGGTCGCCTCGCTTCGGGGACGCGAGTGTGGTGCGCAGCTTCGCCATCGCGGTCCTGATGCGCGTCTTCGCGGTGCCCAGTGGGATGTTCTCCCAGTCGGCAACCTGCTGGGCCGTCATGCCGTAGATGCTCGCCATCACCAGCGCGCGGCCCTGTTCGCGGGGCAGTTCCGCCACCGCCGCCCGCAGCCTGGAGGACACCTCGTCGGCCAGGACGTGCTGTTCGGGGGTGTCACTGACGACTCCCAGGATCACGTCGAGGTCCTCGGGCGCCACCGGTTCCGGCCGTCGCGTGCGGACGGCGTCGATGGCGAGGTTGTGCGCGATGGTCGTCAGCCAGGTCTTCACCGAGCCGCGCCGCGAGTCGTAGATCTGGGCATGCCGCCAGGCACGTTCGAAGGTCTGCTGGGCGATGTCCTCGGCGAGTTGTGTGTCCCCGGTGACGGCGACGGCGACACCGAAGACCGTGTGCTGGAACCTCCGTACGAAGGTGACGGCCAGCTCCGGGTCGCCCGTGGCCAGCCCGGACAGCAGAGCCTCGTCCGGAAGACGGCCCACGGGGAACCGGAATCTCGACATACCCATATATACGGTCCGCCCTCGCCAGGAGATTGCCCGGCTGTCACGGGACCTCACCCTCCGATTCTCCCGCGCTTCCGCCCGCGCGGCGCGGGCAGCGGGCGGGCAGCGGGCAGCGGGCAGCGGGCAGCGGGCAGCGGGCCGATGATCAGGCCGCCGGGCCGGCCTGGGGCCGAGCGAGCCTTCGGTGGCCTGGTGGGACGCTCAGTGGCCGTAGGGTGGCTCGAAGCACCCGGTCTCCGGGTACGGACCGTTGGTCGTCACCTCGTAGTTGGACTTCTGCACAAACGCCGTGACGCAGGCATCGCCGTGGACGCGAAGGCCGACCAACGCCCCCTCGGGCGTGACCTCGCGACCGTCCGTGAAGCGCGAGTTCATGGCCCGAACGATCAGCGTCCCGCCGAGCGGCTTCCCGTTCGACCCGGTCCGCTCCTCTTCGTAGCCGAGGTGGAGCAGTGCCGCGCGCACCGTCGCGGGGTCCCACTTCTTCTGTTCCCACAGCCGCTTCAGGACCGGCCTGATGCGGTCGGCTTCCCTCCCCGCGTCCATCGCGTCGGCGGGCGACATGGCTCCCGGGCGGCGGTAGCCGTTGTTCTCGTTGTAGTGGGGAGCGCCGTCGCCGGCCCCCGGCTCCACGTACGGGGAGGCTCCCGATGCGCCGGCAGCGGCGCTCCGAGATGTGCCCGTAGGGGCTCCGGCCGTCGAGCCCGTGGCGCGCTGCTCACCACAGCCGCTGAGACACAGGACGGCGACGAGGGCCAGACCCGTCATCGTTCGGCTGCCGGGCCGGCCGGACATCGAAAGAGGCATGGCATGACTCTGCCATGCCGGAGATGCTGTCGGTGGCAGGACCGCAGCGCCGGCCGAACGGCATCTCCTGGGGGTACTCGCTGCGCGTGACCGCCGGACCGCATGCGGCAGCCGATCTCGAGGAGGCTGCCGGCCAGTGGTAAGACTGGGTGACTTAGGTCGTAGAACCACGTCTTGTTGGTGCTGAGGAGGCGGGCATGTTCGATGAGGCCAGCGAGAACGAGCTCCTGCTCGCCGCGATGATGCAGCTCGGTGCGAAGGGCGGCTCGATAGGAGCTGCCGCTGGAGGGGCTGCCACCGGAGTGCACGGTTTGGGCAGAGCAGGGGCGCGGGGCGGTGCTCGTGGAGGCGCGCGAGGCTTCAAATGGACAAAGAAGGACGTCAGTACCACTCTTGTCGAGTTGTCCGGAACGGTGACGGCAGTCACCCAGCTGGTGCACACGACTCTGGCCGGCATGGGGAGTCTGATAGGCGCGGAGGCCCGGGACAACGGGGGCATCGTCGTACGAGCGATGGTCGGTGTAGGGATTGGGGGCCTGAACCCCACCGTGGTGACCGCTGTTGTGGCCGCAGGTCCCGAAGGCGTAGCGGTGGTGGAGTTGCGCGCCGCAGGTCGTGAAGGGCTCATCAAACAACACCCTGCCGAAAAGGCGCTGGCCAAGATCACCGCTCAGCTCAATGCCGCCTCGCGGTAACGACGGTGGCATCGAATGCGCCCGCCGATCGAGGTGGCCTCCTGCGCGCACCGACCGTGACCGCATTGCTCGCACCGGTAACTGCGTTCATGGGCACGGCAGTTGATATGCGAAGCTGTCGTCAGCCGCTCGCGGGCAAGGTGGCCGGGGCAGTCGTCGAGAGGATCGCAGTGTGAGTCAGGACGGCTTCCGCACCGAGCAGATAGACACCAGCAGGCCGCACCCTGCGCGGATCTACGACTACCTGCTGGGCGGCAAGGACAACTACGAGGTCGACCGACAGGCCGGCGACCAACTCGCCTCCGCGGCACCCGAGGTGCGGATAGGTGTGCAGGCCAATCGCGCCTTCCTGCAACGCGCCGTCCGTTACGTCGTCGGCAGCGGCGTCCGCCAGATCCTCGACGTCGGCACCGGGCTGCCCACCGCCCCGAACGTGCACGAGACCGCCCAGGAGGTGGCCTCGGACGTGCGCGTCGCGTACGTCGACAACGATCCGATCGTGAAGGCGCACGGCGACGCGCTGCTCAGCCGCTCCGGCGCGACCAGTATCGTGCTCGCCGACCTGCGCGACCCCCGGGCCATGATCGACCACCCCGACGTCCGCCGAGTCATCGACTTCGAGGAGCCGGTCGCCCTGCTCCTCGTCGCCATCCTCCACTTCATCACCGAGGCGGAGAAGCCCGGTCAGGCCGTCGCCGCCCTTCGCGACGCGCTGCCGGCCGGCAGCTTCCTCGTGCTCTCGCACGCCACGGGCGACTTCGCCGACCGCAGCGAGGCCCAGGCCGTCTACAACAACGCCACCGCCACGCTGAACCTGCGGACCCGCGCCGAGGTGGAGCGGTTCTTCGACGGCTTCGAACTGGTCGAACCCGGCCTGGCCCAGGTCCCGTTCTGGCGCCCGGACACCCCGCCGCCGGCACGATCCGGCGAGATCGGCTTCTACGGGGGCGTGGCTCGCAAGATCGGCTGAACCGGCGACCGGCCTCTTCGGCCGATGAGGTGGCCGGGCGCCGGCACGAACAGGATCATGGAGGGATGACTGATCGCCTGCCCTCCGCATCGCCAACCGTGGTGCGGCTCACGGAGTACACGACGTCCGAGCAGACCGAAATCCTGGGTGCCGGCGCCGATCCCTTCGGCGTCGCGGACGCCGGCTTGACGTGGTTGCCCAAGAAGGATCATTTCGGCATCAGGCAGAAGGGCCGCCTCGTCGCGCACGCGGGTCTGCTGCAACTGCCCATGCTGATCGGCGGGTTGAGCACACAGGTGGTGGGCGTCGGCGGAGTCGCTGTCGCTCCTGACCTGAGGGGGCAGGGACTGGCACGGTCAGTCGTGTCGGCGGCCCTGGACCACGCACGGACGATGGGGCCCGAGTTCGGTCTCCTTTTCTGCCGACCGCCTCTCGTCCCCCTCTACCGGAGACTCGGCTGGCGCACGCTTGAAGGTGACGTCCAAGTTGACCAACCCGAGGGACCCGTGATCATGCCGCTGCGGACCATGTGGACGCCACTGCGCGACACGACTTGGCCTACCGGTCGGGTTCGCCTGCTCTCGCTCCCCATGTGACCGAGGGCGCCGGCGTGTGATGCGCGGTCGCGGGAATTCGGTGAGGGACTTCTGTCGGTGGGCAGCGTCTCCAGCTCACAAAATGTGGTGGCGTTGCCCAAACCACTCACGGATTCGCCTGCCCAGAGCAGGCGGAAATCCCGTTGGGTGAGTACTCCCCACCCCGTTCGGGGCCGGTCCGTACCTGTTGAGCAGTTGGCCTCATACCGGGCGACCGGCTCGATGCCGAGCGCACCCGGGACCTCGTTCACGCCGAGTTCACTCCGAAGAGTTGTTTCCCCGCCGGTCGAGGCGAACGGAGCATGCGTCACGTCCCTCGGGGGAGAACCAGTGGCGTACGCGAAAGCCGACATCAAGGAGGCCGCGCGTGTCCGATGTCGTCTTCACCGCGGACTTCGCCTCGACGCGCCAGTGGGTCGCGGGGCATTCCTGGGCCTATCCCGACGGCGGCCCCGTCAACCCGGACGACGACAAGCTCGACCACCTGGTCACCGACCCCGACCACAGCCGCACCGGCACCTTCCGCGCCACCCGGCGCCCGGACGGCAGCTGGAACACCGGCCTCCTGACGACCGAGGACAGCGAGGACGGCTTTCTCCTGTGTGCGGGGGACGTACTGGAGACCCGGGTGAGACTCCCCACGCAGATCGGCGCCTGGCCGGCCATCTGGACATGGCGGGACGGAAACCAGGAGGTCGACGTCTTCGAGTACCACCCCGACCATCCCGATCTCCTGGAACTCTCCAACCACGTCCGCGGCGGACACCGGTACTACCGCGACGAGGCCGTCCAGCCGGGTGCCTGGGTGGACCTGCGCGTCGAGTTCGGTGCCCGTTCCGTCGTCTGGTGGGTCAACGGCAATCGCGCCTACGCCGACCGGCGGGGCGTAGGGAGGAGCTGGCACGCCTACCTCATCGTCAACCTGTCCGTCTGCGCCGGGCGTTACCACCCACCGCCTGCCGCCGGGGTCTCCGAGATGGCGTTCGAGGTGGCACAGCTGGTCGTCCACAGACCGGGCGTGGTCGGCTAGGCCCTGTCGTCACACGACCGGCCGCGACACCCGTCGCACCCCGCTCGCCGCCCGCCTGTCGAAGATCAGGCGGGCGGCCGCAGGTCGGTCCTGACGGCGCACGCGTGTTCCGTGCACGCGTGCTCAGTGACGCGAGCCTCAGCCGACCTCGATGAGCAGGTCGCCGCCTTCCACCTGCTGGATCCGGTTGATGGCCAGCCTGGTCACCCGGCCGGCCTTCGGGGCGGTGATGGAGGCTTCCATCTTCATCGCCTCGATGGTGGCCACGGTCGCGCCGGCCTCCACCTCGTCGCCCTCGGCGACCGCGAGGGTCACCACACCGGCGAACGGCGCCGCCACGTGCCCGGGGTTGGCCCGGTCGGCCTTCTCGGTCACCGGTACGTCGGAAGCCGCCGCGTTGTCACGGACCTGGATCGGCCGCAGTTGGCCGTTCAGGGAGGACATCACGGTGCGCATACCGCGTTCGTCCGCCTCGCCGATGGCCTGGAGCTCGATGAGGAGCCGCACGCCGGGCTCCAGGTCGACGGCGTACTCCTTGGCGGGGCGCAGCCCGTAGAAGAAGTCCTTGCTGTCCAGCACGCTGGTGTCGCCGTAGGCCTGGCGGCGGGTGTCGAAGTCGCGCGTCGGCCCGGGGAACAGCAGCCGGTTGAGGGTGGAACGCCGGGACTTCTCCAGGCCCGTACGGTCCTCGGCGGTCAGCTCCGGTACGGGCTTGGCCTCCGCTCGGCCCTGAAGCGCCTTGGTGCGGAAGGGCTCCGGCCAGCCGCCGGGCGGGGTGCCCAGTTCGCCGCGCAGGAAGCCGATGACGGAGTCGGGGATGTCGAACCTGTCGGGTGTCGCCTCGAAGTCCTCCGGCGCCACCCCGGCACCCACCAGGTGCAGGGCGAGGTCGCCGACGACCTTGGAGGAGGGGGTGACCTTGACCAGGTGGCCGAGGATGCGGTCGGCCGCCTCGTACATCGCCTCGATGTCCTCGAAGCGGTCGCCGAGGCCGAGGGCGACCGCCTGGGTGCGCAGGTTGGACAGCTGGCCGCCGGGGATCTCGTGGTGGTAGACGCGTCCGGTCGGCGAGGCCAGGCCCGCCTCGAAGGGCGCGTAGATCTTTCGGACGCTCTCCCAGTACGGCTCCAGGTCACCGACGGCCCCCAGGTCCAGGCCGGTGGGCCGGTCGGAGTGGTCGGTGGCGGCGACGATCGCCGACAGCGACGGCTGTGAGGTGGTGCCCGCCATGGAGGCGACCGCGCCGTCCACCGCGTCGGCGCCGGCCTGGATCGCGGCGAGGTAGGTGGCGAGCTGGCCGCCCGCGGTGTCGTGGGTGTGCAGGTGCACCGGCAGGTCGAACTCGCGGCGCAGCGCCGACACGAGCGTGGCCGCGGCGGGTGCCCGCAGCAGTCCGGCCATGTCCTTGACGGCCAGGACGTGCGCGCCGGCGTCCACGATCTGCTCCGCGAGGCGGAGGTAGTAGTCCAGGGTGTACAGCCGCTCCGACGGGTCGGACAGGTCGGAGGTGTAGCACAGGGCGACCTCGGCGATCGCCGTTCCGGTCTCCCGTACGGCGTCGATGGCCGGGCGCATCTGGCCGACGTCGTTGAGCGCGTCGAAGATGCGGAAGATGTCGATGCCGGTGGCCGCGGCCTCCTGGACGAAGGCGTCGGTCACCTCGGTCGGGTAGGGCGTGTAGCCGACGGTGTTGCGGCCGCGCAGCAGCATCTGGAGGCAGATGTTGGGCACGGCATCGCGCAGGGCCGCCAGACGTTCCCAGGGGTCCTCGGCGAGGAAGCGCAGGGCGACGTCGTAGGTGGCGCCGCCCCAGCATTCCAGGGACAGCAGCTCGGGCAGGGTCCGGGCCACGGCCGGGGCGACGGCGAGCAGGTCCTTGGTGCGCACCCGGGTGGCGAGCAGGGACTGGTGGGCGTCGCGGAAGGTGGTGTCGGTGACGCCGATGGTCGGTGACTCGCGCAGCTGCCGGGCGAAGCCTTCCGGGCCGAGTTCGACGAGGCGCTGCCGGGAACCCGCGGGCGGCTCACCGGCGGGCAGCGGGGGCAGCTTGGTGACCGGGTCGATCAGCTCGGGGCGTTCGCCGTGCGGCTTGTTCACCGTGACGTCGGCGAGGTAGGTGAGCAGCTTGGTGCCGCGGTCGGCGGAGTGGCGGGCGGTCAGCAGGTGCGGCCGCTGTTCGATGAACGACGTCGTGACCCGCCCTGCCTGGAAGTCCGGGTCGTCCAGTACGGCTTGGAGGAACGGGATGTTCGTGGCGACGCCCCGGATGCGGAACTCGGCCACGGCACGCCGGGCCCGGCCGATCGCGGACTTGAAGTCCCGGCCCCGGCAGGTGAGCTTGACGAGCATCGAGTCGAAGTGCGCGCTGATCTCCGTACCCGCGTGGGTGGTGCCGCCGTCCAGACGGATACCCGAACCGCCCGGCGAACGGTAGGCGCTGATACGGCCGGTGTCCGGGCGGAAGCCGTTCGCCGGATCCTCGGTGGTGATACGGCACTGGAGAGCGGCACCGCGCAGGGTGACCGTCTCCTGGGAGAGTCCGAGATCCGCCAGCGACTCGCCCGAGGCGATGCGCAGCTGGGCCTGGACCAGGTCGACGTCGGTGACCTCCTCCGTCACCGTGTGTTCCACCTGGATGCGCGGGTTCATCTCGATGAAGACGTGGTTGCCGTCGCGGTCGAGGAGGAACTCCACGGTGCCGGCGTTGCGGTAGCCGATCTCGCGGGCGAACCGCACCGCGTCGGCGCAGATCCGGTCCCGCAGCGCCGGATCGAGGTTCGGCGCGGGCGCCAGCTCGATCACCTTCTGGTGGCGGCGCTGCACCGAGCAGTCACGCTCGAACAAATGGATGACGTTGCCCTGTCCGTCGGCGAGGATCTGCACCTCGATGTGGCGCGGATCGACGACGGCCTTTTCCAGGAAGACGGTGGGGTCGCCGAACGCCGACGTCGCCTCGCGGGAGGCCGCCTCGATGGACTCGCGCAGTGTGGCCGGGTCCTCGACCCGCCGCATACCGCGCCCTCCGCCGCCCGCGACCGCCTTGACGAACACGGGAAAGCCGACGTCCTCGGCGGCGCGGACCAGTTCGTCGACATCGGTGGAGGGCGCCGAGGAGCCGAGGACCGGCACGCCGGCCGCCCGGGCGGCCGCCACGGCGCGGGCCTTGTTTCCCGTCAGCTCGAGAGTGGCGGCGTCCGGGCCGACGAACGTGATGCCCGCCTCCTCGCAGGCGCGTGCCAGTTCCGGGTTCTCGGACAGGAACCCGTAACCCGGGTAGACGGCGTCCGCACCCGCCTTGCGTGCGGCACGGACGACCTCCTCCACGGAGAGATAGGCCCGCACCGGATGCCCCGGCTCGCCGATCTCGTAGGCCTCGTCGGCCTTGAGCCGGTGCAGCGAGTTGCGGTCCTCGTAGGGGAAGACGGCCACGGTTCGCGCGCCCAGTTCATAGCCAGCGCGGAACGCGCGAATCGCAATCTCGCCGCGGTTGGCGACCAGCACCTTGCGGAACATCCTGGATCCCTTCGGCCTGCCGGTGACGAGGACCATGCTGTCGGTGACGCCCCCGTTATGCCATGTGAGCCGGGCCACTCCCGCCCATGTCCCTCTCGGAACACCGCGAATTCGGGGTGGGCCGTCCAGGGCGGACGTGCGTCGTCGCCCGCACGGGTGGTTCCCGCCACCATCATGGTGCCCCGCATGCTCCGACGGATGCGTACCTGGCGCTGTACGACGGGGTCTCGGGCGGTGTCCTGGTGCACCTGCGTCAAGAAGCGGCCGTCGGCCGAGGTTGGCAGATTGTCGCCGTTGACCCGTATGTACGGCACATGACAGCGTCGGCCCTGCCCGGGCGGCAGGCCCCGGGCACATCCGCGGAGGGGACCGATCGGCATGGGCGGCAGACGGGCCACGTACACGGTGGCGGCGGCCACGACAGCGGCGCTTCTTCTCGGAGTCTCGGGCACGGCGGCCACGGCCGCCGCCGGACCTTCCCCGACCGCAACACCCCCGGCAGCGATGCACGCCTTCGGCCAGAGCGACTTCTCCCCGGAGGAGGAGGCGCACCTGCGGGAGGTGGCCGCCTCCATCTGGAACGCCGACCTGGCCGCCGGCTGGAACATGAACCCCGACGTCGCCGACGTCCTCTCCCAGGCGACCGGGGAGATCCTCCGGTGCTCCGAGGCCTTCGCGCTGGTGCCCCGGCCGCCCGGTTTCCTCCCGGGCATCGGCTATCTGCTCAGCTACTGGAAGAACCTCAAGGACTACTTCCTCGTCGTGAAGGACAACCGGACCTACCGGGCCTGCGTGGTGACCGCGGCAGCGAACTACCGGTCGGCGATCGAGATGGCGTCGATGGGCATCTGACCTGGCGGCCGTGACGCTCCGTCACAGACCGTTCCAGGTCTCCTGGTCCTGGGCCATCGGTGGCAATGAGGCCCGCGCCCGCGTGTGCCTCCCGTCCGGTTCCCTCACCGCACTGCACAATCGCCCCTGCTCAAGACGTACGGAGACGTCTCGGCGGACTGAGAGGTCAGGGCTGATGGACAGAGCGGGACATCCCGGTCGCAGAGTTCTTCTCGTCGGCGGTCTCGTGGCCGCCACGGCCACGCTTGCGGGGTGTGCGCCGACGAGCGCCGCCCCGTCGGTGACCAGCGCTTCGCCGGAACCGCGGCCGACCACGCCGGCCGCGGCGTTCACCAGACTGATGGAAGGCAACAAGCGCTGGGTGAGCGGCGATCTTCGACATCCCGACCGGGATCCGGACCGGCGCGAGTTCGTGGCCGAGATGCAGGAACCCTTCGGCTCGATCCTCTCCTGTATCGACTCCCGGGTGCCGCCCGAACTCCTCTTCGACACCGGGCTGGGTGACCTGTACGTGATGCGCACGGGCGGGGAGGCCATCGGCCCGGTGGTCACGGGTTCCGTGGAGTACGGGCCCATGACGAGCGGCACTCCGCTCATCGTGGTCCTCGGGCATCAGCGTTGCGGCGCCATCGAGGCGGCGTACAAGTCCATCCGTGACGGCAAACCGCTGCCCGGCAATCTGGAGGCGATCGCCAAGGCCCTGCGTCCGGCGTACGAGCAGGCGGTCCATGGGGGCGGCGGCGACCCGGTGGATTCCATGGCCCGTGCGCAGGTCACGCTGACCGCTGCCGACCTGCGCTCCAACCAGGACCTGGCCCCCCTCGTGCAAAAGGGTGCCCTCGCCGTGGTCGGCGCCTACTACTCGCTCGACACCGGCAAGGTGGAAGTCCTGGCCGGAGCGCCCGTCTGACCGGTCCGAGCCGCTGGCGGAGGGAACGGCCCGCATGACAGGGTCAGCCTGATCGGAAACAGGCAGGCGATGAGGGTGAGTTCATGGATGCACAGACGTGGGACGCGCTGGTGGAGTCGATGAAGAGCGCGTACGCCGCGGGGCTCGCCGAGGGTGCCGTGCCACGGCCGGTCATCATGCCGCTGGTGCGCGGCGAGTTGGTCGGTCTGATCTGGGTGCGGCCGACCGAGCCCGGCAAGGACGCGCTCACCGCAATCGCCGAACTCGCGAACATCGCCGCGGCGGCCGACGCCGACGAGATCGTTCTCGCCTGGGAGACCCACGACGTCGCCACCGTCTGCCAGTTGCCGATCACCGGCCCGGTGCCGTGTCTGAACATGGTGCACGCCACGAAGGACGGCCATGTGCTCCACCAGTTCCCCTACGCCGAGCAGCCCTCGGCCCGCTCCCCCGAGGGCCGGAACTCGGCCGAGCCCGCATGGCAGCCCGCCATCGAGCCGCAACCGGGCGGCGAGTTGGTCCTTCCCGTCCAGGCCGCGGTCGACTACTCCTTCATCCCGCTCGAACTGGACCATCCCTCCCCGTTCGGCGTCACCGTCGTCCTCATGGAAGAAGACGGCTACAACGTCCGCCTGAACGAGGCGTTCGCTCACTGACCGCGCTTCCCGCTCACCCGACAGCAGGAGGCCGTCAAAGACGCGGCCCTGTCCCGCGTACATGGTCAGCCGCACGCTCGACGCGCTCGCCGGGCCAGACACAGCTGCCCGCACCGACCTCGCCGGGCCGCACCGTACGGCCCGGCATCAAGTTGCTGCTCGAAGGCCTGCGGCTGGGCCCCGCGCACGTCGTCAGCCGTACCACCGGCCTCCCCAAGGTTGGCGACCTCGTCCGCCTCGGCGACGACGTCTGCGTCCGTTTTCGTGAACGGGCCGGGCTCCGACCGGTAGGGCGGCACCCGCGCCCGCCAGGAAAGGGCGCCCACGAGAGTGACACCTGAACCGCGCTCCGCTCCGTCGCCACGACCTGGTGATCCACCCGGTGCGGGCACACCTCGCCCGGGTGGATCATGAGCAGGGGTCGCGTTCGGGTGACGTCGCTGCGGAGGAGACGTCACACTCGGTGGGGCGTAGGCCTGTCGTCAGGAGGTGGGCTGGCACGTGCGGACATCCAGCCGCATCCGTCCCGGGGCGGTCGCGTCGTGGCTGCGCGACCGCGATCCCGAGCTGGCGGCGACCCGGCGTGCCGGGCGGACGGCGCTCGTCATGCCCGCGCTGTTCGCCCTGTGCAGCCAGGTCGTCGGGTCACCGACGATGGCGACCTTCGCCGCGTTCGGTGCGTTCTCGATGCTGCTGCTCGTGGATTTCACCGGTCCGATGGTGCAGCGGCTACGCGCCCACCTCGGCCTCGCGGTGGCCTGGGCCGTCCTGATCTGTCTGGGTACGCTCGTGGCCGACGAGACCTGGCTCGCGGTCGCCGTGATGTTCGTCATCGGTTTCCTGGTGCTGTTCTCCGGGGTGGTCAGCTCCGTCCTCGCGGGCGCCTCGACGGCGCTGCTGCTGGCCTTCATCCTCCCGGTGACCTCGCCCGTCCCGTTCGCGGACCTTCCCGCCCGGCTCGCGGGAGCGGGCCTCGCGGCAGCCGCCTCCATGCTGGCGGTCACCCTGCTGTGGCCCCGTCCCAGCGGGGACCCCCTCAGCGCACCCGCCGCCCGGGTCTGCTGTGCGGCCGCCGGGCAACTGCGCACCGACGCGTCCCTCCTGGCGGGTGGCCCTGCCGCGCCGAGCACCGGACAGTGCCGTACCAGAGCCGACGAGGCCGCCGCCGCGGCGGCCGAGCTGCGCACCGTCTTCGACGCCACCCCGTACCGCCCCACCGGTCTGTCCACCAGCTCGCGCGCCCTCGTCCGTCTGGTCGACGAACTGACCTGGCTCAGCAGCATCCTGGCCGACAGCGCGCCCCCGCTCGACGGTCGACCGGCCTGCGACATCGACGCCCAGTCCGTACGGCGGGCCGCCGCGGCCGTGCTCGACGAGGTGGCCGGGCTGCTGGACACCCCGCGCGGCTCGCCGGACGGGCTGCACACAGCCTCGGAGAGCCTGCGCAAGGCCATGGCCGACATGGAGCGCAACGCCACCACCCGGCTGCCCGTGGGCCGGGGCGGCGTCGGCACACCCTCGCGGGTGCACCCCGTCATCGGAGCGCTGGACCTTTCGTTCCGCGCGCAGGAGCTGGGTTTCGCGACGCTGCAGATCGCGGACAACGTGGCCCTGGCCGCGGCCGCCGAACGCCGCAGCTGGTTCGAACGCCTGCTGGGCCGCGAGCCCGACGCCGTGACCCGACCGCTGGCGGCGGCGCGCGAGCGGGCCGCCGCCCACCTTCAGCCGCAGTCCGTCTGGCTGCACAACAGCCTGCGGGGAGCACTCGGCCTCGGCATCGCGGTCGGCCTCGCCAACGTGACCAGCGTCCAGCACTCGTTCTGGGTGCTCCTGGGAACCCTGTCGGTACTGCGCTCGAACGCCCTCAACACCGGGCAGAACGCGGTCCGCGCCCTGGGCGGCACCCTCGCGGGTTCGATCATCGGCACCGGGCTGCTGCAACTCATCGGCCACCACGGCACGGCGCTCTGGTTCCTGCTGCCCCTCGCCGTGTTCCTCGCCGGCATCGCCCCCGCCGCCATCTCCTTCGCCGCCGGTCAGGCGTCCTTCACCATCACCCTCGTCATCCTGTTCAACATCGGCCAGGATCCCGACTGGCACATCGTGCTGCTGCGGATCCAGGACATCGCCATCGGCTGCGCGGTGAGCGTGCTGGTGGGCCTGTTCTTCTGGCCACGCGGCGCCACGGCGGCCGTCGACCGGGCGCTCGCCGAGGCGTACACGGACAGCGCCCGGTATCTGGCGGGCGCGGTGCAGTACGCCATCGGCCACTGCGGCACCACGCCCGCGTCGGCCGAGGTCGCGCTGCGGGAGGGCGTCGAAGCGGCCGCGGCCGCGCACAGGCTCGACGACGCGTTCCGCAGCTATCTGGCCGAACGCGGCGCCAAACCGGTACCCCTGGCAGACATGACCACCCTGGTGACCGGCATCGTGGGGCTGCGCCTCGCGGCGGACGCGGTCCTGGGGCTGTGGAGACGCGCCGGCGAACGGGACAGCGAGCCGAACCGGGCGGAAGCCAGCCTCGTCCTGCTGAGCGCCGCCGGCCAGATCTCCGGCTGGTACCGGGATCTGGCCGCCGGTCTCGGGCACAACGCCTCCGTCCGGGATCCGCTGCCGCGCAACCCCGCGGCCGAGGCGCAGCTGGTCGAGTCCCTCCGCCGCGACCTCAGCGACGAGCGCGGACAGGCCACGGACACGGCCGTCCGCATCATCTGGACCGCCGACCACCTCGACGCCGCCCGCCGGCTCCAGCCGAGCCTGGTCGCCGCGGCGAGGCCCGACGGTCCGTCCTGACCCCCCGGCGGTGCCCCGGATCAGACCGCGGCCTTCGAGGGCGCCGGCAGGCAGCCGGGTCGCGGGCGGTGGCGCTGAGGGTTCCGTCGACGGCTCCCCTCGGCCGCCCCTGAAACGAACCAGTGCCGGCATCACCATCAATGGGCGGCCGCCAGGAACCCGCGGGCGGTGAGGACTGAGTCCCGGCTGCGCAGCCTGCACAGCCTCCGCCGCCGAGATCGCCACCCGTCTCCCCGTCTCCCCGTCTTCCGGCTGGAAGGCAGGGAGCTCCCTGCACCCCCCTTCTTTCACGACGTGAACTCACCTAAGCCGGAAGGACTTTCCCGACTTCACCTCTTGACGTGCGGAGTGACGGGGAGCACATTGTCCGCGCAGCTGCTTTGAGAGCGCTCTCAAAGAGCGTCGGAGCGCTCTCACCACCACCCGCGCACACCACTCCGTACCCGAAGAGGCACCCATGAGTGAACCCTCCGGCACACCGGTCAGACGCGGCTCCCTACGGCGCGTCGTCGTCGCCGTGTTCAGTGCCCTCGGCCTCGCGGCCGCCGCCGCGGCGGCCGCCTCCCTCCCCGCCGACGCGTCCGCCCCCACGCCCCCGTCCGGCTGGTCCCAGGTCTTCCTCGACGACTTCGACGGAGCCGCCGGCTCCGGCGTCGACAGCTCGAACTGGCAGTACACGACGGGCACGAGTTACCCCGGCGGGCCCGCCGGCTTCGGTACCGGCGAGGTCGAGACGATGACCTCCGGCACCAACAACGTGGCGCTCGACGGCGCCGGAAACCTCCGGATCACCCCACGGCGCGACGCCGCGGGCAACTGGACGTCGGGCCGCATCGAGACGAACCGCTCGGACTTCCAGCCGCCCGCCGGTGGCAAACTCCGCGTCGAGGCCCGGCTCCAGATGCCGAACGTGACCGGCGCCGCCGCCAAGGGCTACTGGCCCGCCTTCTGGATGCTGGGTGCCCCGTACCGCGGCAACTGGTGGAACTGGCCCGGCGTCGGCGAACTGGACATCATGGAGAACGTCCAGGGCATCAACAACGAGTGGGCCACCATGCACTGCGGCACCAGCCCGGGCGGCCCCTGCAACGAGAAGTCCGGCATCGGCGGCCAGAAGGTCTGTGAGGGCACGACCTGCCAGGGCGGCTTCCACACCTACGCCGTGGAGTGGGACAAGTCGACCAGCCCCGAGGAGATGCGCTTCTACCTCGACGGCGTCAACTTCCACACGGTCAGGCAGAATCAGGTCGACGCGACGACCTGGGCCAACGCCACCAACCACGGCTACTTCATCATCCTGAACGTCGCGATGGGCGGCGAGTTCCCGGCGGCCTTCGGCGGCGGCCCCGACGGTGGCACGGACCCCGGCCATCCGCTCGTGGTCGACTACGTCCAGGTGCTCCAGTCGACCGGCGGTGGCGGCACGACCCCGCCGCCCACGACCCCGCCGCCCTCCGGCAACCGTGACGCGTACAGCGCGATCCAGGCCGAGTCGTACGACGGCCAAGGGGGCGTCGCTACGGAGACCACCACTGACACGGACGGCGGCCAGAACATCAGCGCGCTCGCGAACGGCGACTACGCGCTCTACAAGGGTGTCAATTTCGGCACCACCGCGGCCAGGCAGTTCTACGGGCGGGTCGCGAGCGGGGCGGCGGGCGGTGTCAGCGGACTGGTCGAGGTGCGTCTGGACAGCCGTACGAGCGCGCCGATCGGCAGCTTCGCGGTGGCCAACACCGGCGGCTGGCAGGCGTGGAAGACGGTCCCCGCGAACATCAGCGCCGTCACGGGAACCCACGACGTCTATCTGACCTTCACCAGCGGCCAGCCCGCGGACTTCGTGAACGTCAACTGGTTCGACTTCGGTCACTGACGGGAGAGTTGACGGATGATCGCATATCTCCCGGCCAGGCCCAAGAAGTCACGCCCGGAGGTCAGGCGGCTGGTGACGGCGGTCCTGACCGCCCTCCTCACGGTGCTGGCGCTCGGCCTGGCCGGGGCGGTGCCCGCGAAGGCCGCCGCCGACTACACCCAGGGCGTCACCTCGACCGGCGCCGGTTCGGTCCGGATCTGGTTCAACCCGACCACCCCCGCGTCCCTGGTCGACGCGCACTACCTGTCGGCCGGCGCGGGCCAGCAGAACTTTCGGATGACGAACAACGCGGGCACCTGGCAGCAGAACGTCAGCGGCCTACCGAGCGGCTTCACCCTGGAGTACTGGTTCACGTACGAGAAGAGCGGCCCGCTCCACGACACCCCGCACTTCACCCACGTCATCGGCGGAGGAGGAGGCGGCAGCTTCCCGATCACGTTCCGGAACAACACCCGTGGCACGTACGCCAACGCACAGATCTACGTCACCGTGCTCGGCCAGGTGACGCCCGGTCAGTGGTCGTACATGAAGGCCGACGGGACCATGACCCACATCAACCACCTGGACGCGAACGCGCCCGGACACCTGACCAAGAACGGCGTGAACTACCCCGACATGTCGTTCACCCTCGCCCAGTCGGGCGGTTCGGTACCTTCACCGACGCCGATCCGCGGCGGGCGGATCTACGTCTCCCTCGGCTCCCCGCTGTACATCCCGGTCTCCCCGGACGACCAGGGCTGGGGCGGCCCCGACCTGCGCAACCCGAACGACCCCAACACCGACGTCTACTACGACTGGTACGAGTACACGTACGTCTTCGGGCAGGTGGCCTTCGGCGGTAACACCACCCAGGTCGACCAGTTCGGCTTCCCGATGACCTCACGTCTGACGCAGGCGTCGAGCGGCTACGACACCACACGGGGCATCACGCTGACCCGCGCCCAGGTGATGTCCCAGTACGCCGCCTCGGTGGGCGCGGCCTTCAAGCCGCTGCAGAACACCTACCGGATCATCGCGCCGCGCTCCTCCAACCTCTTCCTCGCGGGAGGCTCCCAGGCGAACTACCTCCAGTCGACCATCGACCAGACCTGGTCCTACTACTCCACGCACCCCTTCAGCCTGACCCGGCTCGGTGAGACCTTCACCGGCGGTGTCTCCGGGACCACGCTCACCTTCACCAAGAACGGTGCCGGTCCCTATGCGCTCCAGAAGCCGTCCTCCCCGGACGTCGTGGCCTGCGCGGGCGCGCTGGCCTCGGGCAGCGACCCGGAGAAACAGCTCGGCGCGGAGTTCTGCGCCGCGTTCAACCGGGGCGTGGCCCTCGACACCTCGGCCTGGTACACCCCGTCCGCCTACTACACCGGAGGCATCAAGAACGACTACGCCGCCTTCCTCCACACCGTCGGCCTCGACCAGCGCGCCTACGCCTTCCCCTACGACGACATCAACGACCAGTCGTCCGTGCAGATCCTGGGCAACGCGAACCCGCCGACCGGGCTGACGCTCGGCATCGGCTGGTGATCCACACGCGGTGAAGAGGGGGCGGCCTCGGAGGTCCGGCGTCGGAGAGCCAGGCGCTGTCGTCCGGGCCGCCCCCTCCCCCAGCACGAGCGGGTTCTCCATGAACACGAGCGGGTCCTCCATGAAGACGCCCGAGATGCGACTCTGCCACCCCGAGCGCGCCGCACCTGGTCTACCGTGCCCGGCACCCCCGCGGTCCAGTGGCTGAGGCCCCGTCAGCGGGGTGTGGTGCGCAGGTCGATGCCGCGGCGGTGTGCGTCCGAGGCCACGACCTGGGCCGCCAACTGGGACAGCCGCTGCCGGTCGGTGCCCGGGAGCGGCGCGACGGACAGCTCGATCCGCTCGGTGAACTGTGCCGCGAGCTGTTCGATGAGCTGTCGGCCGGCATCGGTGATCGACACCTGGAACGCGCGGCGGTCGTTCGCGCTGACGGTGCGCGTGACCAGGCCGCGACGCTGTGCGCGGTCGACCAGGCCGCTGATCGAGGACTTGTCCAGGCCGAGCAGCCGACCGAGCTGGTTCATCGTCGGCTCCCGGTCCCGCAGCACCCCGAGCAGTCGCGCCTGGATGATCGACAAATCATGCTGCCCGGCGATCTCGTCCAGGGCGTTGTGCACCAGAAACGACAGCTGGGCGAGGGCGTCCACGTCCACCAGCCCGGGATCCTCACCTGGGCGTGACGGAGCGTCCGGGGGCGGCGTGTCGTTGGGCGAAGTCATGCTCCGATTCTACTTGCAAAGGTACGTGACGCGAACTACTTTAGTACGTGCCACGAACCAATCTTGGTGCGTCGCCTTCGAGCGTGCTGAAACCGCCCGGACAACTACTGCCGACGGAGAGCTGAGCCATGACTCACACCCCGGACACTGACGTGCTCATCTGCGGAACGGGAGCGGCCGGATTAACCCTCGCCCTCGACCTCGCCCGCCGGAATGTCGGATTCCTACTGATCGACAAGGCGGCGCATCCGTTCATCGGCTCGCGCGGCAAGGGCATTCAGCCCCGAAGCCAAGAGGTGTTCGAGGACCTCGGCGTGATCGACCGGATCGTCGCCTCCGGCGGTGAGTACCCCGTTCAGCGTTTCCACACCGACGAGGGACCGGTCGACAAGGCCACCGTCGAGATGTCGGATCCGACGCCGGAGGAGCCGTACCAGATCCCGCTGCTCGTCCCGCAGTTCCTGACCGAGCGCCGGCTGCGGGAACGGCTGACCGAGCTCGGCCACGCCCCGCACTACAGCCACGAACTCGTCGGTTTCGACCAGGACGCCGACGGCGTCACCGCGCGGATCGCGAGCCCTGACGGCGAGCGGACCGTGCGGGCCGCCTACCTGATAGGCGCCGACGGCGGATCGAGCTTCGTCCGCAAGGCCCTCGGCATCGGCTTCCCCGGCAAGACCCTCGGCGTCCGGGCGATCGTCGCGGACGTACTCGTCGATGGCGTCTCGTCGGACGCCTGGCACCGTTGGGGCGAGGACACGGCGGCGCAGGTGTCGATGTGCCCGCTCTACGGAACCGACATGTTCCAGCTCCAGGCCCCGATTCCGTTCGATGTCGACATCGACCTTTCGGCCGAGGGCCTCACCTCGTTCTTCCGCGACCGCACCGGCCGGAACGACGTCGTGATCCGTTCGGTGTCCTGGGCGTCCGCGTTCGAGATGAACGCCCGGCTGGCCGACACCTACCGGCGCGAGCGCGTGTTCCTGACCGGGGACGCGGCTCACTGCCATCCGCCGACCGGCGGACAGGGCCTCAACACGAGCGTCCAGGACGCCTACAACCTCGGCTGGAAACTCGCCGCGGTGCTCGACGGCGCTCCGGAATCGTTGCTGTCGACCTACGAGAAGGAGCGCCGGCCGATCGCCGAGGCTGTCCTCGGCCTCTCCGAGAGGCTGCTCGAAGCGGCCAAGAACCGAAACACCCATCGGGGCCGCGAGGTGAGTCAGCTCGATCTCGGCTATCTGGACTCGCCCTTGTCGATGACCGGTCCGGACCGCGACAACGGCGTCCTGCCCGGCGACCGCGCGCCCGACGCGCCCGTGACCGGCGCGGGTGGCCTTCCCACGCGGTTGTTCAGCCTGTTCCAGGGGCCCCACTGGACCCTGCTCGGCTACGACGTCGACGATGCCCCGGCGCCGCCGCCGCGCAGTGGCCTGCACATCCACATCGTCGGCGGCGGGGGCGACATCCTCGACACCGGCGGCCATGTCCACAGCGCATACGGGCTGTCGGCCGAGCAGTGGGTGCTGGTCCGTCCGGACGGGTATGTCGCGGCCGTGGTCGGCACGGCCGACCTCGGCTCACTCGCCACCTACCTCGACGCCGTCGGTATCCGCCCCGTGGCGGTGACGCAGCCGCACCGCACAGAAGCGAGCGCCGACATGCCCGCACCGAGCCCTTCGGCCGTCCCCCGCACCCGACGTGAGCACCGGCGGATCCGCGGCGCCGCCGAGCAGCGACTCGCCACCGCCCAGCGCGAGCTCCATCAGCTCTCGCGCCAGGTCCAGCGCGACCTGCGCAGCGTCCGCCGGCAAGGGGAGACCACCGCGATCGTCGCCCGCTCGAACTTCGCGGAGCTCGCGGTCCAGAGCATCACCCGGTTGGCGGCCAGCCTCCGCACCGATCCCAGCGACCGAAGCGGCCGGAGCGACCAGTAGCTCCACGGCCGCACCCGCGTCGGCGAGGCGAATGACCCACACGGGTGATCCTCCACACAGCGCGTCAACTCCGTTGCAGCGGCCCACCACGGAGCACGGTCGCGGTCCCGTTGAGGGACTCACGGTGGGGCATGCGTGGTTGAGCCGTTCGCGCTCAGCCGGAACTGGAAGTGTCGGACACCTCGTTCGCGGCGCGACGGTACTCGGCATTGATGCGCTGCGCTTCCTCGAGTTGGTCCTCGAGGATGACGATGCGGCAAGCGGCCTCGACAGGGGTCCCCTTGTCGACGAGCTCGCGGGCGCGAGCGGCGATGCGGAGTTGGTAGCGGGAGTACCTCCGGTGCCCACCCTCCGAGCGGAGCGGAGTGATCAGGCGGGCTTCGCCGATGGCCCGGAGGAAACCGGGAGTCGTGCCGAGCATCTCGGCGGCCCGGCCCATCGTGTACGCGGGGTAGTCGTCGTCGTCCAGGCGACCACTCAGTGGAGTATCTGCTGTCATTTCACCTCGTTGTGCAACGCGTCGAGGGGCCCCGATGCCGTACGGCACCAGGGCCCCGAAGGAAATTGAACACCATCTGTCGGCACTACTGCTCTGCCGACCTCTTGTTTCCGCTACCTGGCCCCCGTGAGGGGCGGGAATGCGGGGATCGCGGTTGCGTGACCGGGGACCACCTTCCATTCCGGGGTCTTGCGGCACCCGACCTCGTGCTTGTCGGCCGGGCGATCCCGATGGCGTCGGCTCCTTCCGTTCCTCCGCTGGATCAACTCACTTGTCAGGCGGCGCGACCGTCCGTCTCGTCACCGTCCTACGGACGACTCGGCTTCGAGACTCCAGGGCCACCCCGACCTGCGAACTTCTGCACTACGAGAGAAACACTAATCACGCCGCCGCCCAATGTCTACTCTGTCAAACACAGATTTTAGGTTGCCCGAGGCATGGATATCCTGTGTCGCACGGGCCATATGGGCAGGTGGTGGCGGAGAGACTGCGGTCGACAGACTCCAGCGCACGGATCGCGCAGCGATAGAATCGGCTCTCATGTCGAACCCTGACGAGCTGCTCGTGGATCTCTGCGCCCTGGTGGAGTCCGAGCAGAGCAATCAGATGTCATTGACCGTGGTGGTCGGCGGTGCCGTCATCACCGGGCGGCTGGCTCCCGAAGCCGTGTGGAGGGAGCGTGTGTCGGAGGTCCTGAAGGACTCGGACCGGCTGGGCCCCTTCTCCGACGTCTTCTCCGCCGACCGGACAGTGGGCCGGCCCGAACCCGGCGAGGCCCCCACGCATCTGCACTTCCACCTCGCCCGGATCCTGCAGGGCAGCGTCGGAATTCCCGAGACGGGCGGAATGTATCGCGTCGCCATCAAGGACGTCAGCGCCTGGACCGTGGGCGACTTCAGCTACTCCGACCAGTGAGGCACCGTACCCGGACCGTTCTGGCCGCCCGGGAGCCGTCGACCGGCCGGTGACACGCGAGGGGGCCCTGCCGACGCGCGTCGGCAGGGCCCCCTCGCTGTCCTGGTGTCAGCTTCCGTCGGTTCTCACAATCCCAGAGGCGTGGGGCTGCCGAGCATCGCCGACGCGGTCTGCAACGGCGTAAGGGCCCGCATGGCGGTCGCCGGCTCACGGGTGGCCTCATGAGTGCCTCGGCAGGTGAAGCCGAGGCGCGTCATGGCCCGGGTGACTTCCCCGCTGGTGAAGTCACGGGGGTCCTGCCGGGTGATGACCACGCCCACTTGCTTGGCGGGGTAGTAGCGGCGGCCGATGAGCACGGACTCCCCCGTGATGGGCTGCGGCTTGACGCCCTTCATGGAGGCAAGCACCCCGCTCTTGGTGAGGTCGAAGGGGAACCGGGCGATGACGCAGCGCATGATGCCTCGCAGGGAAGGGAGAAGGGAGAGGGAGGAACGGGGCTGATGCCGATCGGGTGAGCCGGATCAGCGGGAGACGGTTCCGGCGAGGGCGCCCGGTCCGCGGCCATGCGGTCCGCCGGCGTCGAGGACGTCCCGTACACGGATCCGGTCCGTATAGGCGGGGCTGTCACGGACCACGGCGAGTTGGGCCCGCGTGACCGAGCCTGTGCAGTGTTCGTCCTGGTCGCAAAGGAGCAGGTACTCGACACGGGCACTGGTCATGAGGAACAGGGCCACCTCGACGGTGATGTCGTCACCGACCCGCGGCCCGGATGCGTCCAGGGCGTCGAACACGGTTGTGGGAGCGGGACCGACCAGGCGCTGCTGCGTCTGAACCAGTGTCAAAGGGGGCCTCCTGAATGGATGGATGAAGTTTCCGATCGCGAAGGTTCTAGGCCGCCGCTGAGGCCGCGGACGACCGCGGCGTGCGGCGTGCCGCCTCGCCGGTGGAGCGGCCCTGGCCGGTACGGCCGCGCCGGCCCCGGGACGGGGAAGAGGAGCCGCGCCGAGGACGTTCCACGACCGGCGCGGTGATGGTGACCGCGATTCCCGAGGGGGCCTGGGCGCCGGTGATGCGACTCAACTCGGCTTCGCCCGAGCGCACTTGGGTGGTCTGGGGGGTGATGCCGGCGGCAGTCATCAGTCGGCTCATGTCGCGTCGCTGTTGAGGCGTCACCAAGGTGACGACGCTGCCGGACTCGCCGGCGCGGGCCGTGCGGCCGCCCCGGTGCAGATAGTCCTTGGGGTCGCTGGGCGGGTCCACGTTCACGACCAGGTCGAGGTTGTCGACGTGGATCCCGCGCGCCGCGACATTGGTCGCCACCAGCACCGTCACATGCCCGGTCTTGAACTGGGCCAGGGTCCGCGTGCGCTGCGGCTGGGACTTGCCTCCGTGCAGGGCCGCGGCGCGGACGCCGCTGTTCAGCAGGTGCTCGGTCAGCCGGTCCACCGCGTGCTTGGTGTCCAGGAACATGATCACCCGGCCCTCGCGTGCCGCGATCTCGGTGGTCGTCCGCTGCTTGTCCGCGCCGTGCACGTGGAGGACGTGGTGCTCCATGGTGGTGACCGCGCCCGCGGACGGGTCGACGGAGTGGACCACCGGGTCGGTCAGGTAGCGGCGGACCAGGAGGTCGACGTTGCGGTCCAAGGTGGCCGAGAACAGCATCCGCTGCCCCTCGGGACGCACCTGGTCGAGCAGCGCGGTGACCTGGGGCATGAAGCCCATGTCGGCCATCTGGTCGGCCTCGTCGAGGACGGTGATGGCGACCTGGTCCAGACGGCATTCGCCGCGGTCGATGAGGTCCTTGAGCCGGCCCGGCGTCGCTACGACGACCTCGGCCCCGCCGCGCAGCGCACTGGCCTGCCTGCCGATCGGCATCCCACCGACCACCGTGGCCAGACGCAGTCGCACGGAACGGGCGTACGGAATGAGCGCGTCGGTGACTTGTTGGGCCAGCTCTCGGGTGGGCACGAGGACCAGGGCCAGCGGCAGCCGCGGTTCGGCGCGCCGACCGGCCGTACGGGCCAGCAGGGCGAGACCGAAGGCGAGGGTCTTGCCGGAGCCGGTGCGGCCACGGCCGAGTACGTCACGGCCCGCGACGGAGTTCGGCAGGGTCGCCGCCTGGATCGGGAACGGTACGGTCACGCCTGCGTGGCCGAGTTCGGCCAGCAACGGCGTCGGCAGGGCGAGATCGGCGAACGCCTCGACGGCGGGCAGCGCCGGGGTGATCGTCGTCGGCAGCGCGAACTCACCTTGCGGTGCGGTCTGTTGGCGTCCGTAACCCTTCGCACGGCTGGGAGCACCGGAGCGGCCGGAGGATGCGGCTCCGAAGCGGCTACCGCTCCTTTGGGAACCAGAATTTCCGGCGCGGGAGCGGGTACGGGCGAAGCGATCATTTGTACGCGTGCGGTTCATGTGGAACCTTCCTTGATGTGGCACGTATCAAGGAATTCCCGCAGCGAATGAACAGCGCAGAGAATCGCAAGAACGAGCCGAAGATAATGCGGAGCCGAATCGGTCGGATCGGATCGGTCAGATCAGCCGGATCAGTCAGATCAGCCGGATCGGCAGGGAATGCTCTCGGAATACGTCATCGAAGAGAGCGGCGCGATCTCGACAGTGAGATCGGGCATTCCGGGAGTGAGGTCTTGGCGGATGTGCATCCGGAGCGTTGGGGTGGAGCATCCCCCGGGGGTTGTGGAGCTTTCCCAAGGGGCGGGGCCTCGGCGCCCCTGGATCATGCCGTGGGTGACGTCACCACGGCCCTGACGGAGCGACTGCGCCCCGGAAAGCGGCGAGCTGGGGCCCGCACCCCAAGGTGCGGGCCCCAGCTGCGAAGTACGTGTCAGCGTCAGGCGGGAACGATGTTCTCGGCCGTCGGGCCCTTCTGACCCTGTGCGATGTCGAAGGTCACCTTCTGGCCCTCCGACAGCTCGCGGAAGCCCTGGGCGGCGATGTTCGAGTAGTGGGCGAAGACGTCCGCGCCGCCGCCGTCCTGCTCGATGAAGCCGAAGCCCTTTTCCGCATTGAACCACTTCACGGTACCGGCTGCCATGTCAAATCTCCTTCGGGACGGTGTTCGGAGTTCCGCACTGTGCGTACTCCGCGTCGCCGTGATGATTATCCCGCCGGAAGAATCGCCGGAGCTGAAAAAGAGCGCCACCGGCAGATGAAACCGGTGAGGGCACTTGCAAGATTTCGGGAACCACAACTGCAACTGAGATCTACAGTAGCACGTTGCGATCGATCATGTGCGGTAAATAATCGCGATCCGCTGTCGATACAGGAAACCTCGTAGCACCTTCCGCCATTTTCTCACCTCACGGGCACAGATATTGACTCGCCCCGAGGGGCGAACGGAGGACGCGGCGCGGCCGGGGCTGCGGCTCCGTCGAATCGTTCCTGTCGTCGCATCCGGATTCTGGTTCCGCGCAGCTGAACTCCCGCCATGCATGGCGCCACGGCAGACCGGTCTGACGACCGAGGCGTTTCGCCCCGTTCCGTGCCGCCACCGCATCGAGTCGATCCGCGACCCGGTGGAACACCACGTCCGGAAGTTGATGGGGCTTCAAACTGCGGTGCAGCACCGACCGCGTCGCCGACCTCGTCATAGCCGTCCTCAGCCTCCACCTCGCCGCCTCAGGGTGAGGTTGGAAAGAGCTTGTCACTGGTGACTGCGATGATCGCCGTTGCTGGCGTGAGCGCGCCGGCATCACGACCTGGGGTGGCTCGAATGGATACGTGGCAGGAGCTCTCAGCTCTGGCGGAGAAGCGGCTGAAGACGGTGTCGGCGGGCGAACGTGCCGTGTTCGCCGCCGGTGTCGCCGAACGGCTTATGCGCTGGCACGAGGCACTGCCTGAGGACGAGCAGGCACCGTTCACTGTGAGCCTGCGGCCGCTGCTGAACTCCGTGTGGGAGGGCGTTCTTGGTGACTCAACGGCCTTCTCGGCAGTCAAGCGTGGTGTCGCCGAGTACATGCTCAGCGAGTACTGCCACAACGACGGCCAGGACGGGCCGGAAGACGCGGACGAGTCCGCTGCGGCGGCGGCGCTGCATGCCGCGCATGCCTACCTGTTCGGCTGCCAGGATTTCGCCATCTGGACCAGCGGCCGGGCGGTGGAGGCCATTGACCAGCGTCTCCAGTACCTGGCTGACCAAGAAGGAGACGACCACCTTCCCGACCCGGACGAGGCACTCGCTGCTGAACTGCGGCGGCAGCTACGGGATCTCGGCCTCATCACACGCTACTCAGAGGATCTTCGCTACTCCCGTATGGGACTGGCCATCGACACGTCGATCCGACTCCGGGTCGAGCTACGCGCTCCTCTCTCCAGCCAGTCGACGGAGTGAGGTGTGGCTGACCCAGCGTTCCGTGGCGCCGGCCGACTGCGACGGATACGGCAACCAACCACCACGAGCGCAAACGACGCCCCGGCCGGCCCTCAAGGCCCCGGAGCGTCGTCGTGCAGACCTACCGGAGACGTTGCCAACCGGCTCGCGATGTCCCGCCCAGGCACCGGTGTGGAAGCTCCCGTCGGACCAGGTCCGGGGCGCGGCCGGGTCAGTCGGGGGACCTCGCCGGCAGCCATGGTTCGTGCCATCTCGGGTATCCGGCGACGAGCTTGCTCGCTCCCGCCGGTCCCCAGGTCCCCTGCCGGTAGCGCTCGGGGTCGCCGGGCGCCTCCAGCAGTGGCTGGACGATTCGCCACGTCTCCTCCACCGAGTCCTCCCGGGTGAACAGGCTGGCGTTGCCCTGCATTGCGTCACTGAGCAGGCGCTCGTACGGTTCGGGTGCCTCACCCAGCTGGGCCGCGAAGAGGAGGTCAAGGTCCACCAGCTGCGTGTCCTGCTTGCCCGGCTGCTTGGCCTGGATACGGAAGTTCACGCCAGGGCTCGGATCGATCCGCAGGATCCACTGGTCGGGCTCGGGCGCGAACCGCTCCGCGAACGCAAGCCGCGGCGGGCGCTTGAACATGATCCGGATCTCGGTCACTCGCTCGGGGAGCGACTTGCCGGCGCGGATGAAGAACGGCACCCCGGACCAGCGCCAGTTCTCGACCTCCAGCCGCAACCCGACGAAGGTCTCGGTGCGCGAGCGCGGCTGGACGCCGGGGACCGCCAGGTACCCCTCGTACTGCCCGCGGACGTAGTGGGCCGGGTCGGCGTCGGGGATCGCCCGGAACACATCAACCCGGCGGTCTCGGAGCGCGTCCGCATCGGCGGCTGATGGCGGCTCGGACGCCACCAGGGCGAGCAGCTGCAGCAGATGGTTCTGCACGACGTCGCGGAGCGCGCCGACCGGGTCGTAGAAGTGGCCGCGATCCTCGACCCCGAAGTCCTCGGCCATGGTGATCTGCACGCAGGAGACGTGGTCGCGGTTCCACACCGGCTCGAACACGGAGTTGGCGAACCGCAGGAACAGGATGTCCATCGCCGGCTCTTTGCCGAGGAAGTGGTCGATCCTCATCAGTTGATCCTCGTCGAGGAGCTGACGCAGCTCGGCGTTGAGGGCGCGCGCCGACGCGAGGTCATGCCCGAATGGTTTCTCCACGACAACCCGGGCGCCCTTGGTCAGCCCGACGCCTGCCAGGCCCTCGACCACCCGGGCGAACAGCGACGGCGGGATCTCCAGGTAGAAGACCGGGTGCCGCTTGCCGTTGACCGCCTGGGCGAGGCGATGGAACGTCTCCGGGTCGGCGTAGTCGCCCTGCACATAGCTGAGTCGGGCGGCGAACCGGGCAAAGACGGTTTCGTCCAGCGGCTCGCCCGTTGCCTTGATCGCCGTGCGGGCGTGGTCACGCAGCGCGTCTTCGGACCAGCCGTCGCGCGCCACTCCGACGATCGGACAGGTCAGCAGCTTGCGCCGCTCGAGCCGATAGAGCGAGCGGAACGTCATCTTTCGCGCGAGGTCGCCAGTGATCCCGAAAATGACCAGCACGTCTGCGGGAACGTTCGACGAGTTCGAAGCCACCTCATCCTCCTTACGGAGCCGGCACGGCAATGGGGTCGGGCATCATGGTCCTGTCGGCGACCGGACGCCTTCGCGAGCAGGATCCCGGCCGGCCGCCGCCGCGTCCGCGAGGACGAGCGACGCCGCCGCCTCGACCCGGCCGGCGGGAATCGAACGGTCTGCCGCAAGGAGCCTCGAGAGCGCTTCGCGCTTGTCCGCTCCGGTGATGAGCCAGAGCACCTGCTGGGCGCGAGCGAGCGCGGGATAGGTGAGCGTCATACGCCGGTGGCCCAGGTAGGGCGCCGTCAGGGCCACCGGCCGGTCCGAGACTTCGAGCACCGGGTCCCGTGGCACCAGCGAGGCGGTGTGCCCGTCCGGACCGAGGCCCAGGTGAACGAGGTCGAAACGCTCGGGCAGCGACCGCCCGTAGGCGGCGGCCGCCGCGTCAAGGTCGGCGTCGTTCACGGGCATCGCGATGACCTCGGCCGGGGCCGCACCGAGGCTCTCCCGCAGGTGGGTGAGGTTACGGTCCGGGTCACCGTCGGGCGCGACCCGCTCGTCGACCTGGAACACCACCACGTGCTCCCAGGGCACGTCCTCATGTGCGAGCCGTGCGAACATCGCCCATGGCGTGTGCCCCCCGCTGACGGCGAACGTGAATCGGCCGTGCGCTTGCACGCGGGCCCGGGCCAGCCTCGCCACGAACGCCGCCGCGGTGCCGGCGACCGCATCCGGATCGGCGACGACCTCGAGTTCGTGATGCACAGCCCTCAGCCCTTCTTTTCGGCGTGCCCGCCGAACTCCGAGCGCATCGCCGAGAGGATCTTGTCGGTGAACTCCCCGGCCTCCCTGGACTCGAAGCGTTCGTAGAGCGAGGTGGTGATGACCGGTACCGGGACGCCTTCGTCCACCGCGGCGAGGACGGTCCAGCGGCCTTCCCCGGAGTCTGAGACCCGCCCGGCGAAGTCGTCGAGGGAGGGCGAGCCGGCGAAGGCGTCGGCGATCAGGTCGACCAGCCACGAGCTGACGACCGAGCCGCGCCGCCAGACCTCGGCCACCTCGCCGACGTCGATGTCGTACTGGTAGGCCCAGGGATCGCGCAGTGGCGTCGTCTCCGCGTCGACCTCTTGCCGGCTTTTGCCGGCGTCCGCACGCTTGATGATGCTGAGGCCCTCGGCGATCGCGGCCATCATCCCGTACTCGACCCCGTTGTGGACCATCTTCACGAAGTGCCCGGCGCCGTTCGGCCCGCAGTGCAGGTACCCGAGCGGGGCGGTGCCGTCGGTCCGGGTCCGGCTCGGCGTCGGCTCGGCGCTGCCCTCGCCGGGAGCGATCGTCTTGAAGATCGGGTCCAGATGAGCCACGACCTCGTCCTCGCCGCCGATCATCAGGCAGTAGCCGCGCTCCAGCCCCCAGACCCCACCGCTGGTCCCGCAGTCGACATAGTGCAGCGACTTGCCGGCAAGTCGCTTGGCGCGCGTGATGTCGTCGCGGTAGTAGGAATTTCCGCCGTCGATCAGGATGTCGCCGGGATCCAGCAACGGCTCGAGCTGGTCGAGGATGGAGTCGACGATCGCGGCCGGAAGCATGAGCCATACGGCCCGTGGCTTGTCCAGTTTCGCGACGAAGTCCTGGAGTGAGTCCGCGCCCGTCGCGCCCTCGCCGGCCAGTTCGGCGACGGCCGCCTCGTTGACGTCGGACACGACGCAACCGTGACCGTCTCGCATCAGCCGACGCACCAGGTTCGCCCCCATCCGGCCGAGCCCGATCATCCCGAGCTGCATGGGCTTGTCTGTCGCCATGTGGCGCCTCCTAGTCCCTGGGTGAACACGCTGTGTGGTACCGGGCGGCGAGCCACTTCCAGGCGATCGCCATCCCGACCGAGGTCGCAACGCCCTGGCCGGGCGGACCGGTCGTGGTCTCCACTCCGCTGGTCCACCGGTACTCCGGGTGCCCGGGGCGGCGTGAGCCGAGCTGGCGGAATGTCCTGAGGTCGTCGAGGGTCAGGGCGGGTCGGCCGGGGATCTCATGGTCGGGGTCGGCAGCCCGCACACCGGTGGGGTGGAGCAGCGACCGGAGCGACGCGGAGGCGGGTCTTTCCGACAGCATGAAGCGGTCGTGGTTGGGCCAGATCGGGTGGGCCGGGTCGAAGAGCAGGAAGCGCAGGAAGCGCTGCCGGAGCGTGTACGCGACCGGGGCGATTCCCATCGGCGTTCCCGAATGGCCGGAGCCGGCCGCCTGGACGGCGTCCACGCACAGAGTGCGGATCGTGTTGACGGAAGGAATTTCCAGGTCGTTGTTGCTCAACGCGAGCCTCCCTGAAGGTGCCGCCCGTGCCCTCATATCGAGCGCGGCAGGCTAGGGTTGGGATTTCCCGGCCGGGGCGAAGAGCGCCGCGCCGACAATGCCCGCGTCGTTGAACAGCTGCGCCGGCACGATCTCGGTCCTGAGCTCGATGTACGGCAGGAACTTGTCGGCCTTCTTGCTGACGCCGCCGCCAATGATAATCAGGTCGGGCCACAGCAGCCGCTGGACGAGCTCGAGATACCTCTCCAGACGGTGCGCCCATTTCTTCCAGGACAGGTCGTCGTGCTCACGCACCGACTCCGCGGCCCAGTCCTCGGCGTCCTCGTGGTGCAGCGGCAGGTGCCCCAGCTCGCTGTTGGGCACCAGGTTCCCGTCGGAGAAGACAGCACTGCCGATTCCGGTGCCGAGCGTCACCATCACGACGACGCCCTTGCGTCCCTTGCCGGCGCCGAAGCGCATCTCGGCGATCCCGGCCGCGTCGGCGTCGTTCACTACACTCACGTGGCGGCCTGTCGCTTCTGCGAAGAGCCGGGCCGCGTCCGTCTCCATCCAGGCCGGGTCGATATTGGACGTCGTCTGGACTTTGCCGCCCCGGATGACGGCCGGGAGCGTCAGCCCGACCGGTCCTGGGACGCCGATCTGGGAGAGGACCTTCACGACCACGTCCGCGACTGCCCCCGGGGTCGCCGGATGCGGTGTCGGGATCCGGACCCGCTCACCGATGAGGCTGCCGAGCTCAAGGTCGACCGGCGCTCCCTTGATACCGGTCCCTCCGATGTCGACCCCCAGCACGTGGGCCGTCTTGTCCAGATTTTCCTGCGTCACTGCCCGCTCCCCTCAGGGGCTGGCCCAAAATGTGTTGTGTGAATTTTGGACGTTGGGCCCCAACAAGAGCTTCGCCATATAATACTTAACGTTCGCACATGTCTCTTATGCTCGCCACATCAGGTTTATAGGATTACATCGAAGGTTAAGGGTAAATCCAAGCATTGCGCGCCGCGCCCGCAGGAGCACAAGAGCATTGGCTTTCCCCTCCGTTCGAGAGGAACGCGACTGCGATGCATGCCGGCCGCGACCTGAGCTTACGGAGGCGTGATGCCAACCCGACCGATCCGCCTGCTTCTTGCCGACGTCGACGGCACTTTGGTCACGAGCGACAAGGTCCTCACCGACCGCGCCGTCCAGGCGGTCCACAAGCTCCACGACGCCGGCGTCCTCTTCGCGGTGACCAGCGGGAGACCACCGCGCGGCATGTCCATGATCATCGATCCCCTGGCGTTGACCACTGAACTCGCCGCCTTCAACGGTGGTCTCATCGTCAACCCGGATATGACCGTTGTCGAACAGCAGGTCATTCCCGCGGAGGTGGTGGCCCCGGTCGTCTCGCTGATGGAGTCGTTCGGCCTCAGTGTCTGGATCTACCGGGGCGCCGACTGGTACGTCCGCGACATGAAGGGGCCGCACGTGGATCGCGAGAGCTGGACGGTGCAGTTCGCGCCCACGCTCGTTCCCAGCTTCGACGGGCTCGAGCAGGGCGCCGCCAAGGTCGTCGGGGTCTGCGATGACCACCAGGCCGTGGAGGCGGCCGCGGTCGCAGCTCGCGCGCAGTTCGGCGAGCATGTCTCGGCCGCGCGCTCGCAGCCCTACTACCTCGATGTGACCCATCCGCAGGCCAACAAGGGCGGCGTCGTCAAGTACTGGTCCACCAAGCTCCGGATTTCCCCCGAACAGATCGCCACGATCGGCGACATGCCCAACGACGTACTGATGTTCGCCCACTCGGGACTGTCCATCGCGATGGGCAACGCCAGCCACGAGGTCCAGCGGGCGGCCAGGCGGGTTACGACGAGCAACGAGGAGGAGGGATTCGCGCACGCGGTCGAGCAGTTCATCCTATGACTCGCGTCATCGCATTCCCTCGGCATGGTGAAGGTGACCCGCGACCTGGTGGCCGGCCCTGGAAGCACTCGGCCGGGCCCGCCACGACATTCGGCCTTCCGGGGATGGCGGTGCGTTGCGGGGGGCACTCGGCTCACCGCGACTGCGGGGAGGTGGGGCGCGTCGTGTCCTTCTTCGGCCGTGCCGCGTGGGCCACGAGGAGCAGGAACAGTCCGCAGGTGGCGACGAGGATCCAGCCCGGGCGGGACGCGTGCGCGAGTCCCGCCGGGGTGGTGCCCGCGACCAGGCCGCCGGCGATGGCTATGCCGAGCGCGGAGCCGAGTTGGCGTGCGGTGGACGTGATCGCTCCGGCCACGCCGGCGCGGCTGGAAGGCAGTCCGCTCACCGCGGTGTTGGTGATCGGCGCGTTGGCGAAGCCGAACCCGACGCCGATGAGCAAGTAGGCCGCCAGGAGCAGGAGCACGCTCGTGTGCTGGTCGAGCCCGACCAGGCAGAGTCCGCCCGCCGTGATGAAACCGCCGGCCAGGACAAGCGGCAACCGTGGTCCGACGCGACCGACCAGGCGGCCGGACAGGGGTGCGCAGACGGTCGCTCCGACAGCCATGGGCAAGGTCGCCACCCCGGCCGCCAGTGGTGTCCATCCTCGGGCGTGTTGCAGGTAGAGGGTGTTGAGCAGGAGCGTCACGTTCAGGGCGACGAAGACCGCCACCGCGCCCAGCACGGCGCTGCTGAAGACCGGATGCCGGTAGAGCCGTAGATCCATCAGCGGCTCGCTCCGGCGGGATTCGACCGACACGAATCCGACTGCCGCCAGGGCAGCGATCGCGTACGCGACCATCGCAGGAAGCGACGCCCACCCGATGCGCGGTCCCTCGATGAGGACGCCGACCGAGACGCCGATGACCACGGTCAGCAGGGCCTGCCCCGGGAGGTCGAGCCGCTGTGCCCGCGGTGCCCGGGACTCCGGCACGAAGAGCGCGCTGAGCACGAGGGCGGCCACGATGACCGGCGCGTTGATCCAGAACACCGATCGCCAGCCGAAGCCGGCGATGAGGGCGCCGCCCGTGACAGGGCCGGCCGCCATGCTGAGCCCGAAGACCGACGCCCAGACACCGATCGCCTGTGCTCGCTCCCTCGGATCGGGCATCGCGTTCACCACGATCGCGAGAGCCACGGGACTGAGCATGGAGGCGCCGATTCCCTGGACGGCGCGGGCCGCGATCAGCACGCCCACCGAAGGGGCGATCGCGCAGACCAGGGAGGCCGTACCGAACACGACCAGGCCGACCTGGAACAACCGTCGGCGTCCGAACCGGTCCGCCAGCGCGCCGGAGGAGATCAGGAGACCGGCCAGGACGAGCGTGTACGCGTCCACGGTCCATTCGAGGCTGCGGGTCCCGATACCGAGACCTTGCCCGATCGCCGGCAATCCGACATTGACGATGGTGGTGTCCAGGCCCACCAGGAACATGCTCAGACAGCAGACGGCCAGCACCGTCCAGCGTCTGCGTGCGCTCAGAACGGGCTGAATGGGGTCCAGTGGCTGAATGGGACGGGTGGTTGTGGTCACTTGGTACCTCTCACGTCCGGAAGGGGCTGCCCGGCAAGGCTCGGGCCGGATCGCACCCCCCGCCCACCAAATTTGCGAAGGCCGCAAACTGAACCCCATGGACGCGGAACTGGAACAGATCATCGACGGCATCGGCCCCCGGCTGCGCACGCTGCGCCGGGACCGGGGGCTCACGTTGGAGGCGCTCGCGGCGACGACCGGAATGTCGGTGAGCACGCTGTCGCGTCTCGAGTCGGGCAAGCGGCGCCCGACCCTGGAGTTGCTCATCCCCCTCGCGCGTACGCACCGCGTCGCACTCGACCAGCTGGTGGCCGCGCCGGCCACCGGTGATCCTCGGGTGCATCTCAAGCCCTTGCGCAAAGGTCACGGCAGCGTCCTCGTGCCTCTGACGCAGTACCCGGGTCGGGTGCAGGTGTTCAAGCAGGTACTGGCTCCCCGCGAGCCGGCGTTGGTGACCCATGACGGCTACGAGTGGCTCTACGTCCTCGCGGGCGAACTCCGCCTCATCCTCGGAGAGCAGCACTGCACACTCCACCCGGGCGAAGTGGCCGAGTTCGACACCCGAGAACCACATTGGTTCGGTCCGGCGAACAACAGCGCCGTCGAAATCCTGCACCTGTTCGGACCACGAGGCGATCAAGCCGTGGTCCGCGCGAAACCCTCCGTATCCGATCCCGACCGGCCGACCGCCGCAACCCCGCCGTCGACAACGTCATGAGTCACAACACCGGGTCCGTTTCGTGAGGTTCAGCACGGCGGGGGTACCGTCACGATCGGGCAGGCGCCGAGCAACTCGACCAGGTCCGCAACGTCACCAAGCCGCCGCAGGGGCTGATCCGATGCGCGTGCTCCGACCCGCCGTCGCCGTCATTCGCCCGCGGGAAAGTCCGCGGACCGGCTGACATCGGCCCACCGCTCGGCTTCGGCGGCACGGGTACGGGAGGCGGTGGCCGCCATCTCGACGGCTCCGGCGCCGAGCAGCAGACGCAGCGGCGGTTCGTCGAGCCCGACGAGGTCGGTGATGATCTTGGCTGCCCGGGCCGGGTCTCCGGGCCAGGTGGCGGCGGTCTGTTCACGGTAGCGGTTCATCGCGCCAACGGTCTTTTCGTAGGCGGGACTTACGGGCAGGGCGGTCATGGACGAGCCGCCCCAGTCGGTACGGAAGCCACCGGGTTCGATGATGGTGACCTTGATACCGAGGGGCCCTACCTCGGCGTTGAGGACTTCGGAGAAGCCTTCTACCGCGAACTTCGCGGTCTGATAGGCGCTCAGGCCCGGTGATCCGCCCACGCGTCCGCCGATGGAGGAGAACTGGAGGAAGTGGCCGGAACCCTGTCGGCGGAGTACGGGCAGGGCAGCCTTGGTGACGTTGACGACGCCGAACAGGTTCGTCTCGATCTGGGCCCGGAAGGCGTCGTCCGGCATGTCCTCGATGGCGGCGCTGTCGGCGTACCCGGCGTTGTTCACGACGACGTCGAGCCTGCCGAAGGCGTCCAGGGCCAGTTGCACGGCGGCGCGGGCCGCTGCCGGGTCGGTGACGTCGAGGGCGACGGCGCGGACTCGGTCGCCGTAGCGCTCGACGAGGTCCTTGAGCTGCTCGGGGCGGCGGGCCGTGGCCACGACGCGGTGGCCGCTGTCGAGGACGTGGCGGGCGAGCGCCCTGCCGAAGCCGCGGGAGCTGCCGGTGATGAGCCAGGTCTTTGTCATGAGGTGTCTTCGCTTCCGGGATGGCCGAGCCACAGAGGGCCGGAGCCTGCTAACTAAACAGTCATTTATATAGTGCGGCCACCCGTGAGGCGTGTCAAATAAACAGTTAGTTGCACTACTCTGGAGTCATGCCCCAGCACCAGCCCCCCGCCCGCACCCGGGACTCCGAGGCCTCCAAGGCCCGCCTGCTCAAAGCCGCGACGGACGAGTTCGCGGCCCGTGGCATCGCCGGCGCCCGAGTAGATCGCATAGGCGCCGCGGCAGAGGTGAACAAGGCCCTCATCTACACGTACTTCGGCAACAAGGAACAGTTGTTCGACGCCGTCATGGACGCACATGTCGCCCGCATCCTCGACGAGGTCCCCTTCACGCCCGAGGACCTGCCGGGCTACGCGGGCCGCCTCTTCGACTTCCTCCTCGCCAACCCGCACCAGCTCCGGCTGGCCACCTGGCACCGCCTCGAACGCTCGGGCACCGACCGCGAGCCTCAAGGGCTGGGAGCCTCCATGCGGCAGAAGACCGCCGCGATCACCCAGGCGCAGACCGACGGCCTGCTGACCACGTCCTTCACCCCTGAAGACCTGCTCGTCTTCACCCTCGCCCTCGCCAACGCATGGATGCCCACCAGCCCCATGGCCACCAACGACCACGCGGCCGAGCAGACCCGGCAGCACCGCGACGCGGTCGTCGAAGCCGTCCGACGCCTCGTCGCGGGACCCCCGACAACCCAGCCTCTTTAGGAACTGGTCACCCGCTCAGGGGCATGTGTCCCGCGGTTCGGGCCGCAGGAGTGCTCGGTTGCCCAGCGGCGAGCCGGGGCAACCGAGCACCGCCGTCTCCACAGCGTGACGTCCGAATCCCGCCGGGCAAGGGGATCCACAAGCCGCAAGGTTGTGGATGCAACACCACTTGTGGCCTTGGTCAGGAAAGGATCGAGACCGATGACGGCCCACTCGCCGATGGACAGCCCGCCGGGCGCCTTCCACGACGCGGCATGACCATCACCACACCGGCCGCCGCACGCCGCACTTACACACTGCTCGGTCCGGACGGGCAGCTCTGTCGGAGCGGCACGCCGGGCACGCTCGGCGGACACCAGCGCGGGCGCCTCTACGGGCGTCTCGACTGCCCTTCCGCCCTCCGGGCCATCGCCCGCGGCCACTACGTCAAGCACCGCGTGTTCTTCCCGGACGAGGCCACCGCGATCGCGGCCGGATACCGGCCCTGCGCGGTCTGCCTGCCCGCCGAGTACGCCCACTGGAAAGCGACCAGAGAAAGCAGCAGCGCCTCGTCATGAACATCCTCGCCGAGCGGGAGCGGTCCCGCTCACCCCTGATCCGCGCCGCCGAACTGGCCGAGTTCGGCGTCCTGCCCGCCCACGCCGCACACGCAGGCCGAACTCGCTTCCCTCATCGACCTGTTGACCGTTCCGAAGTCGCGGATCGAGACCGTGACCATCGGCCACAGCCGCGATGCGGCTTCCCTGGCGGCTGCCGAAGCCTTCGCCGCCGCGTGGGAGGCGTGTGGCGGAAAGGTCCTCGCGTCGGTGGACTGGCCGGAGACCGCCGCATCCTGGCTGCGCCCCGCCAGAAGGCTGACTGCCGAAGCACCCGACGCCTGGGTCATGGCCGGGGCCCCGCTGGGCTTCGCCCAACTCGCCCGCCGTCTGCGCCACTCCACCGACTGGGACCCGGCGCGCACCTTCGCCTTCGCCTCTCTGCGGGACTCCCGCCTCCCCGCGCTCGCAGGCCCGGACACCCTGCACGGCCTGCGCGGGGCGACCACCGAAGGCGGTGCCTGGTACGTCCGCCACCGCTGGGTCATGTCCTAGGTCATGAGACGCCGTGCCAAGCCGGAAAGGCTCACCTCGTCGTCTCGGAAGGGGCCCGGGAACGCAGACGGCGGAGCATCCGAACATCCTGGAATCCCACCTCGCGGGCCGCGGCTTCCACCGTGGTGCCGTGGCCTATCAGGTGCTCCGCGCGTTCCAGTCTCAGTGTCTGCTGGTAGCGCAGCGGCGTCAGGCCACCTGTGGCACGGTGAAACATCCGGGTCAGCGTGCGTTCGCTGACACCGACGCTGGCGGCCACATGGGCCAGCGGCAGTGGTTCGGCGAATCGCGCGTCTATGAGGTCCTGAGCGCGGTGGACGGTGTCGTCGAGGTGCGACCGGTGCCGGAGCATGGCACTCGCCTGCGGCTCGTCGCCGTTGCGGCGGGCGTAGACGACCATGTCCCGCGCCACCTGGGCAGCGAGCGCGGGACCGTGACGGACGGCCACCAGGTGCAGCGCCAGGTCGATGCCGCTGGCGATGCCGGCCGACGTCACCACCCGGTCGTCGGTGGTGAACAGCACATCCCGCACCACGATCGCCCGGGGGTGGCGGGCCGCCAACTCGTCCTGGACGTGGTGGTGCGTGGTGCACCTTCGCCCGTCCAGCAGCCCAGCCCGGCCGAGGGCCTCGGCCCCGGCGCACACGCTGGCGACAACACCCCCGGCGGTGTGGTGGGCGCGCAGCCGCTCCAGCACGGACTGGCTCAGCTCCGGCCCGCCGCGCAGTGTGGTCGCTCTCCACCCCGGGACCACCACCAGGTCGTCGGCGCTCAGCTCCGGCCACTGGGTGCGGGCAGCCAGCGGCAGGCCCTGGGCGCTGCACACCTGCTCCTGGTCGGCGACGTAGCTCAGCCGGTAGGGCTGTCCGAAGTCCCCGGCCATGCTGAAGACCTGGGCCGGTCCGGCGAGGTCGAGCAGGTGGACGCCGGGTACGAGGACGAAGACGACATGGCTCACGCTTCGGATGCTCCCAGCTCCGCCTCCCGTTCGGCCACCGTGGAGATCCGGGCGAACCGGTCGCGCAGGACGGCCTCCGTGCGCTCGATGATCGCGTCGGCGCTCAGGTCGCCGATCGGATTGGTGGTGGTGGCGTCGGTGACGAAGACCATGCGGTACCCGAGGTCGCTTCCCACCCTGGTGGTGGTTTCCACGCACTGCTCGGTACGGATGCCGCAGACCGTCAGCTCGCGCACGCCCGCCTCGGTGAGCAGTTGTTGCAGATGGGTGGTGGTGAAGGCGTTGTGGGAGGTCTTGTGCAGGACCGGCTCACCGGACTGCGGCTGCTCCAGTTCGTCCAGCAGGCGGACGTGCCCCTGGACCGGGTCGAAGGCGCCGCCGCTGCCGGGCTCGATGTGGAGGACCCAGACGACCAGGTCGCCGTTGGCACGGGCGAGTCGCACCAGACGGTTGACCGGTTCCGCGATCTTCGGATTGGCGATCTGCTCCCACAGCGGGCGGGCTCGGAAGGATTCCTGGACATCGATCACGATCAGCGCTCGGTTCATGTCTCCCATTCTGGCCTGGGCAGATGCTGGATCCGCAGGCCCGATCCAGGCCGACACCGGAACGATCCGGTCAGTGGTGTGGAGGCTCGCAGAAAAGTGACACGGGGCGTTCTGCCGTCTACGACAGGCCGGCGCGCCGACCACACGGACGGCGGCCACGCGCTGACCCGGGACGTCAGTCCCGTCAGCGGGGACGTCGCGGGGGCGGTCGCCGCGTTCGACACCGTGGGGTACTGGTACATCGCGCTGCTACGGGATCCGTATCGCGCCGGACAGCACGGAACCGGGCACCGACCGGTCGTCCGGCCGAGCACGCGGTTGCGGGACACACGCGGGCCGGACTCTCAGTACGCGGCGAGCCCTGCGACGAGTCGACGGCCGGTGACGAGCTCGGGCTCGATGCGGATGAAGACCTCCTTGGGTGAGGCCACCCATGAGCGCGGGCCGGTACGGGCCAGCCGGCCGTGCTCCACGGGATCGGTCACCACCGTCGCGCGGCCGGTGACCACGACACTCCAGCCGCAGTGCGCCGTCGCATCCACCTCGTCCGCTTCGAAGGCGATCACCACGCCGTCGACCGCGGCGGCCAGTTCCGAGTCGGCGGAAGTACGCATCAGTACCGCGGAGTCGACGTCCAGGCAGAAGTTGACCGGCAGGACCGCGGGCAGGGCGTGGCGCGTGTGGACGACGCGGCCGATCGGTGCCCGCTCCAGCAGACGCAGGCACTCCTCGCGGTCGAGTTCACGGAAGCCGTCGTTGGGATTCATCACCGGTTCCAGCCTTCACGGGGTACAGCGGTACGCGTTTCAGCGTGCGGGGCGGCGGGCGCCGGGAAGAGAGCCCACCGGCGCGGGGCGGCCGAAGAGCGCCGCCCCTCGACGCCGGCGGTCAGGGCACCTCGATCCGGCGCCCAGTGACGGCGACCGGATCGACACACACCCACAGGGACCGCTCGCCGCCCGCCCACGGATCGCTGTACGCGCGTTCCTCCAGCCGTCGCGCCGCGTCCGCGTCCGTCACGGCCCTCGCACGACCCCGTACGAGGACGCTCCAGCCCTGGCTGAGCGCCTCGTCGATGTGGTCCACCTCGAAGGCCACGTCGGTTCCGACGGCCTTGGCGGGAGTCGTGCCGGGTGCCGTCCGGAAAGCGATCGCGCCGTCGACGACGCTGTAGTTGAGGGGGACGATCAGCGGCCCTTCGGCGGTCTCCATCGCCAGTCTTCCCACGCCGTGCGTCGACAGCCGGGCCCGGCACTCCTCGGCGCTCAATTCGACCAGCGCGGGGTGGCGGGCGGCTCGACCGGTCCCGGGTGGCAGGTCCGCCTCGCCACCACGCAGGGCCTCGACGCTGGTCTCGAGGACGTCGGCGAGCCTGATGAGCACGCCGATGCCCGGCGTGGCGGTGGACTGTTCCTCCAGGTACCGGACGTAGCCGGGAGCCGTGCCCGCCCGGTAGGCGGTCTCCTCCCGGGTCAGGCCCAGTTCCTCACGCCGTCGGGCGATACGGCGCCCGATGTCGCCCCGCGCGCTGTCCGCGGTGGCGGACGCGGCGTTCGGCGGTGTCTGTTCGCACATGGCCGTTCACTTCCTCCTGTCAGGGCGTCCTGACCGTCAGGACGTCGTGCTGCGGTCCGCCGAGGACGACCTTGAGCGCGCCGGTGTCGGCGGCCCGCGAGAAGATGTCGTACGCCTCCTCCATCGCGTCCAACGGGAAGATGTGGGTGATCAGGGACGACGTGGGCAGTTGCCCGGCGGCCGTCATGCGCAGCAGGGCGGGCGTGGAGTACGTGTCGACGAGCCCGGTGGTGATCGTCACGTTCTTGATCCACAGGTCTTCGAGGTGGAGCGTCACGGGCTTGCCGTGCACGCCGACGTTGGCCACGTGCCCGCCGGGCCGCACCATGCGCGTACACGCCTCGAAGCTCGCAGGCACCCCCACCGCCTCGATGACCACATCGGCCCCCAGGCCCTCGGTGAGGTCGGCGACCAGTTGCTCCGCCTCGTCCCCCGCCGCAGCCACCGCGTCGGCGCCGAAGCGCTTGGCGGCGTCCAGCCGGGCCGGGGCCAGGTCCACGGCGATGATCTTCCCGGGGGTGTACAGCCGGGCCGTGGCGATCGCGGCGAGCCCGACCGGCCCCGCTCCGACCACGACGACGGTGTCCGCGGGCCGTACCCGCCCGTTCAGCACACCCACCTCGTAGGCGGTGGGGAAGATGTCGGCCAGCAGTACGGCGTCCTTGCTGTCCACCGCCCCCGGCAACGGATGCGTCGACAGATCCGCATGCGGTACGCGGACGTACTCGGCCTGCGTGCCGTCGATCAAGTGGCCGAGAATCCAGCCCCCGCCACCGCGGCACTGCCCGTACATGCCTTCCCGGCAGTAGCGGCAGCGGCCGCACGCCGTGATGCACGAGACCAGGACACGGTCGCCGGGGCGGACCGTGCGGACGTCGCCGCCCACGTCGACGATCTCCCCGACGGCTTCGTGTCCCAGCACCGTGCCGGGGCGCACCTCCGGTAGGTCGCCCTTGAGGATGTGCAGGTCCGTCCCGCAGATCGTGACGGCGTCGACGCGGACGATCGCGTCGGTGGCATCCTGGATTCCGGGGTCCGTGACGTTCTCCCACGCGGACTCTCCGGAACCGTGGAACACGAGTGCTTTCATGACGATCCCTTCCTGGCTCTTGCGGATGCCGGTCGCGGGGCACTACGTCGAGCAGGCGCCCCTTGCCGTGCGGCCATCGCTTGCCGTCGAAGTCGTCGACTCCGACGATGGCGGTGCGCCGCTCGACGGCCTGTTCGCGCGTGGATCGACCTCGTACGTCCAGTCTGGGCGTGAGCGTCGCCGTCCGCTTGGGCCGGTCGGTCCCCGTCGCGGGACCGGCCGGGGTCGCGATGGCGCCTGGTCGGCCCCTGCCGCCGCGCACTCCCCGATGCGACCGTCCAGTCCATGACGCCGAGGAGGTGCGGTCGGATGCGCAGAACCGAGCGTGTGAGGCGGCTCCTGTGGCGCTGGCGGAACAACCCCCTGCGCCGGCACGACGACGTGGTCGAGGCCTGGATCGTGCTGGCCGTATGGCTGGTCATCGCGATCGGCGGCACCCTGACCGGGCTGCTGACGGCCCATGCCGCCGACGCGTCCTTCGCGCGGCTTCGGCACGAGCGGCACGCGGTGCAGGCCGTCCTCGTCGCGAGCACGGCCCAGGCGGTGGGGATCGGGGTCGATACGCCCTACGACCGTGTCCGGGCGACGGTCCGCTGGACGGCGACGGACGGCTCGACCCATACCGGCCGGGCCCTGGTGGACTACGGCCATCGGGTCGGGTCGAAGGTCGTCGTCTGGCTGAACAGCAAGGAGCAGCTCACCACGCAGCCGCCGACCGCCTCGGCGGCTGACGTCGAGGCAGCCTCGCTCGGCATCGCGGCCGGGGTCTCCTTCGGCGGCCTGGCGTTCGCCGCCGGGCGCGTCGCACAGTGGCGGCTCGACCAGCGGCGCTACGACCAGTGGGGTCGTGAGTGGGACCAGGCCGGACCACAGTGGCGACGTAAGACCACGTGAGACACAACGACCGTGCGGGGGACCGACCCCCAGGCCAGGACACGGGCGCGGGACGCCCCTGGCTCTGGTGGATCCGGCGGGTCGCCTGCTCCTCGTACGGCGCCCTGGACACCGACCCTCATCGCTCATCGTCCGGGCCTGTTCAGACGTGCGGGACGACGGCGACGGGGCAGGGAGCGTGGTGCAGTACGGCGTGCGCGACGGCGCCGAGGTGGGTGCCGAGCCGGGCCTCGCGCGCCCGGCGTCCCACCACGAGGAGCGCCGCGCCGGCCGAGGCGTGGACCAGCTCGCCTGCCGCGCGCCCTTCGGTGACGGTCTCGGTCACGGCGACCGCGGGGAACTTCCCGCGCCAGGTGCGCAGCGTCGCGACCACGGCGCGCTCGTGCGCGGCGAGCAGCTCGGGGCCGTTCTCGGGGGCGAGCCTGTCGATCGCCGCGTAGGCGGACGGACCGCTGAAGGCATGGACCACGCGGAGCGGAGCGGCACGGCGTCGGGCCGCGTCGAAGGCGAACTCGATCAGTTCGTCGCAGGGCCGGTCCGTGTCGAGGCCGAGCACGACATCGCGGTACGGGGTCTCGGGTATCTCGTCGGGGGAGATTCCGTCCACGGCCGAGAAGTGCTCGTCGGCGGTGCACTCCCCCGCCCGTACCAGCACCACGGGGCGCGGTGACCTGGCGACCACCCGTTGTGACACCGATCCGGTCAGGAAGCCCGCGACGCCGCTGATCCCGTGGGAGCCGAGGACCAGCAGATCGGCCTCTTCGGCCGCCGCGAGCAGGGCTCCGACCGGTGCTTCGTCGACCGAGTGGGTGATGACCTGCAGGCCGGCGTGCGCGGCGCGCATGCTGTCCGACGCCTGCCCCAGCATGTCCTCGGCCCAGGACCGCTGCGACATGTCCGCGGGAACGGTCGGAGCCGGCCGCGGCTGCCACTCCCAGGCGTGCACCAGACGCAGCGCCGTACCCCGGCGCAGGGCTTCCCTGGCCGCCCAGTGCGCGGCGGCCAGGCCTTCGGGAGAACCGTCGATCCCTGCGGCGACGTGTCGAAGCATGGTCCGCACCTCCTGCGTACATGCCGGTGGATTGCTCTTCTCCCATCAATCCTGGTACCGGCCCGGCCCGGATGCAGGGGTCGGGCGGGCCCTTCCGAGGGGCCCTTCGGCCCATGGCGGAAGGGGGGCCTGGAGAAGAGATTGAAGGTGGCCGGGTCGCGCTCCTGGAAAGGAGCCCGAGGAAGAGGACACGATCATGAACGCTTCCCCCACTTCCAGCATGCTGCGGGCGTTGCCCGCCGAGCACGGCGAACGACTGATGCACATCGCCCGTGAGGTTTCGTTCCCGATGGGGACCCGCCTGTTCGAGGAGGGACGGCGAGCGGACCGGTTCTGGATCGTCCGTACCGGCACGGTGGCCTTGGACATGCGCGTGCCGGGCCGCCGCCCGGCCGTGATCGAGACCGTCGGGCACAACGAACTCGTCGGCTGGTCCTGGCTGTTCGGACCGCACACCTGGCACCTGGGCGCCGAGGCGACGAGTCCGGTGCGCGCGTACGAGTTCGACGCCGAAGTCGTACGCGCCATGTGCCGGGCCGATCCGGCGCTGGGCATGGCCGTGAGCCAGTGGGCGGGAGACACGGTCGCCCGCCGGCTGCGGTCGGCCAGGACCCGGCTGTTGGACATGTACGCGCCCTACGGCAGCGGAAGCCTTCGCTGACCGCGTCGCATTCCAAATCCAACGAGGAGTCACCGGGCAGGCACCCCGCACATGGTCGGCGGCGTGATGACCCACACCGTCGCCGCCGTCGGCCGCGAGGCCCACTTCAAGGAGATCGTGCGGTTGACGGAGCAGTGTGGAAGGTCAGTGCCCCGGCCGTCACCGTCCGGGCGAACGCGACTCTCGCGCAGGCCGCACGGGCCATGGCGCGAGGGGGTGCGCCGCGAGGTGGTGTCGTATGTGTGGGACGTGGACTTCGAGCTCACGGGGCCGGCCCGCGGACCGGAGCAGTGACCGGGGGCCGATGGGACGACCGCGGTCAAGTTGGGCCGGTCGGCCCTAGTGTGTTCGGCCCCGGAGGGCGATGATCGTCGTCACAGTCGGCTCGTGGTCCACAGTCCGGCGCTGGAACCGAACAAGGGGTCGTCATGGCCGAGGCGCGCACCTTCACGGAACAGAACCCCATCCGGGTCTTCCTGCTGGACGACCACGAGGTGGTGCGCCGCGGTCTGACCGATCTCCTGGACGCCGAGCCGGACATCTCGGTGGTCGGCGACGCGGGCAGCGTCGAGCACGCGCTGGTGCGCGGCCCGGCGCTGCGGCCGGATGTGGCCGTCCTGGACGTACGCCTGCCGGACGGCGACGGGATCGGCGTCTGCCGGGAGCTGCGCAGCCAGATGCCGGAGCTGGCCTGTCTGATGCTGACGTCGTTCGACGACGAGGAAGCCCTGCTCGACGCGATCATGGCCGGAGCCTCGGGCTATGTGCTCAAGCAGATCAAGGGCTCGGATCTGGTCTCCGCGGTACGCACCGTGGCTTCCGGTCAGTCGATGCTGGACCCCACGACGACCGCCCGGCTGATGCGGTCGCTGCGCGCGGACCCGGCCGAGACCCCTGCGCTCGCTCCCGAACTCGCCGGCCTCTCGCCCCGCGAGCGCGACATCCTCGCGCTGATCGGGGGCGGCCTCACCAACCGTGAGATCGGCAAGAAGCTCTACCTGTCCGAGAAGACGGTGAAGAACCACATCTCCCGGCTGCTGGCCAAACTCGGCGTCCAGCGCAGGGTTCAGGCGGCGGTCCTGGCCAGCCGGCTGGAGCACCCCGACACCGCCGACCACCGGACTCGCTGACCCCAGGAGTGCGCTTTCAGGGGCGCGGTGACCTGCGCGACCAGCCCCCACCACCCGCAGCCGACGGACACCGGTCGCGCAGATCGGCGGCGGTCTCAGCCACGCGCCGGACCGCCCCCCGGCCCCACGCCGGGTGCGCTCACCGGTACCCGCCACACGAGCCGCGTGCCACCGCCCTCGGGCCGTTCGCCGAGCGTCAGCACGCCCCCGAGGGCGACGGCCCGCTCCTCCATGTTCTTCAGCCCGCTGCGCCGCACGTCACCCGGCACCCCACAGCCGTCGTCCGTCACGGTGAGCGTCAACTCGCCACCGGCGCACTGGAGTCGGACGTCCACGGCGTGCGCTCCGGAGTGCCGGGCCGCGTTGCTCAGCGCCTCGCCGAGCACCGCGACGGCATGATCGGCGATGTCGCCGGGGACTTCGGTCTCGACGAGCCCCTCGATCCGCAGCGCGGGCGCGAACCCTAACGACGTGGTCGAAGCCGTGACCGCCTCGGAGACCCGGCCGCGCAGACCGTTGCCGTCCCGGCCGGCCCCGCCGTGCGTCCGCAGGCCGAAGATCGTGGACCGGATGATCTTGATGGTGTCGTCGAGGTCGTCGACGGTGCGTGTCAGTCGCTCCATGCCCTCGGCATGCTCCATGAAGCGCTGGGCGCTCTGCAGGGTCATGCCGGCCGCGAAGAGTCGCTGGATGGCGAGGTCGTGCAGGTCCCGGGCGATGCGGTCGCGGTCCTGGAGGAGCGCGATCTGTTCCGCGTCCCGCCGTCGCTCGGCCAGCTCCAGTGCCAGAGCGGCCTGGTCGGCGAACCCGAGCAGCGGTCCGGTGTCCGCGTCGCCGAACGGTGTGCCGCTCCGCACCCGCCCCAGCAGCAGCACACCCCGCGCCTTGCCGCTGGTACCCAGCGGCACCGCGACGACGGGTCCGAGCCCGGTCCACTGGGCTTCGCCCGCGCCCACACGGGGATCGTGTTCGATGTCGGCGCTGACCACCGGCTCCGCGGAGCCGAGCGCGGCTCCGACGAAACCACTCCTGGCCGACATCACCAGGCCACCGCGCTCCTGCGCGCCGAGCCCGACGGCCAGCGCCGGCCGTAGCTCCTCCTCGCCCGCCACGTGCTCCGCGATCAGCCCCATGTCCGCGGAGACGATCTTCCGCGCCTCGTCGACGATCAGCCCCAGCACCTCCGCGCCCGGCGCGCCGGTCAGCAGGACGCTGGTGACCTTCCCGCTGGCCCGCTGCCAGCGTTCGCGGAGCCTGGTCTCCTCGTACAGCCGCGCGTTCTCGATGGCGACGCCTGCGGCCACGGCCAGCGTCGACAGGACGGACTCGTCCTCGGCGTCGAACTCCCGCTCGTTGCGCTTCTCGGTGAGGTACAGGTTCCCGAACACCTCGTCGCGCACCCGGATCGGTACGCCGAGAAAGGAGTGCATCGGCGGGTGGTGGGCGGGGAAGCCGTACGACTCGGGGTGCTCGGAGAGCTCCGGCAGCCTCAGGGGCACCGGGTGCCGGATCAGTTCGCCGAGGAGTCCGTGCCCGCTGGGCAGCGTCCCGATCTCGGACCGCCGTTCCTCGTCGATGCCGACGGTGATGAAGGCGGACAGCTTCCGGTCGCCGCCGATCACGCCCAGAGCCCCGTACTCGGCGTCCACCAGGACGACGGCGGCCTCGACGATGCTGCGCAGTACCTGTGGCAGGTCCAGCTCCCGTCCGACCGACAGGACGGCCTCCAGCAGGCTGTGCAGGCGATCCCGGGTGCCGCGGACGGCGTCGATGCGCACCTGCAGCTCGCCCAGCAGCTCGTCGAGCCGAAGCTTGGGCAGATGCTGCTCGGATCCCCCGTGTGTCTCCGCGCCCATCGCTTCCTCCGGCCCATTCGGCGCACAGGAGGCCGCGCGCCAGTTCGCCTGCCCTCACCGTACTGCCTGGCAGCCCGCGGCAGCGCGAGGCACTGCTCCGACGACAGGAATCCTGCACGTAGTTCAGACATCAGGCGGACGTCGGGGTCCCGCCGCGAAGTGGGTGCGTCGTCCTCGTCGAGCCCGATGGCGCAGCGCGCCTCCGGGCCCTGACAGGTCGATGCCTCCGCGCCCTGGGGGCGGCGGGTGCCGCGAAACCGACCGCGGTGCCGCCCTCAGATCGGCGACATCCCCGGCCAGGGCCTCGTGTACGAACGTCCACGGCTCCGCGCGCCGTCCTCGGTGAGCAGCCACTCCGTGTGTGCGGCGACGGCCCGGACCTCGGCCTCGGAGGGCCGCAGCCCCCGGGCTTCGAGGAAGGCCGCGGCGGCGTGCACCCGCGCGGAGTCCGTGATGACGCCGTGGGTGTCGAGGAGCACGGCCCGCGTCCCCCGCAGCGCACGGGTACGCGGGCCGCTCCGGGCTCATCGGTCGTCGGACTCGACGGCGACGCGACCGGTCATGCAGTTGAACTCCTTTGCTGGGTCCGGGATTTCGGCCGGAGCGGAGTGGGGGGGCTCAGCCGGACCAGGTCCAGTCGGCGACTTCCGGCAGGTCGGTGCCGTGTTCGCGGATCCAGGCGTGGTGGCGGGTGCGGGCGTCGGCCATCTGCTGACGGACGGCGGCGGCGCGCACGCCGAGGCCGGGGACGCGGTCGATCACGTCCATGACGAGGCGGAAGCGGTCCATGTCGTTGCGGACCACCATGTCGAACGGGGTCGTGGTGGTGCCCATCTCCTTGTAGCCGCGTACGTGCAGGTTGGCGTGGCCGGTGCGGCGGTAGGCGAGACGGTGGATCAGCCAGGGGTAGCCGTGGTAGGCGAAGATCACCGGCTTGTCGGTGGTGAACAGCCCGTCGTACTCGAAGTCGCCCATTCCGTGCGGGTGTTCGTCACGCGGCAGCAGCCGGGTCATGTCGACGACGTTGACGACACGGACGGCGAGCTCGGGCAGATGGCGTCGGAGCAGGTCGGTGGCGGCCAGGATCTCCTGGGTGGGGACGTCACCCGCGCAGGCGAGGACGACGTCCGGTTCACGGTCCCCGTTGGCCGAGCCCGCCCACTCCCAGATCCCGGCGCCGCGGGCGCAGTGATCGCGGGCCTGGTCCATGGAGAGCCAGTCGAAGCAGGGCTGCTTGCCCGCGACGACGACGTTGACGTAGTCGCGGCTGCGCAGCACGTGGTCCGCCACCGACAGCAGGGTGTTGGCGTCCGGCGGCAGATAGACCCGTACGACCTCGGGGCTCTTGTTGAGGACGTGGTCGACGAAGCCGGGGTCCTGGTGCGAGAAGCCGTTGTGGTCCTGACGCCAGACGTGCGAGGTGAGCAGGTAGTTGAGGGACGCGATCGGGGCCCGCCACGCCAGTCCCCTCGACGTCTTGAGCCACTTGATGTGCTGGTTGACCATCGAGTCGACGATGTGCACGAACGCCTCGTAGCAGGAGAACAGCCCGTGCCGGCCGGTCAGCGTGTAGCCCTCCAGCCAGCCCTGGCAGAGGTGTTCGGAGAGGATCTCCATCACTCGGCCGTGCCGGTCCAGATGCTCGTCCACCTGGAGGGTCTGGGCCTGCCAGGCCTTGCCACTGGCGCCGAAGACGGCTCCCAGTCGGTTGGAGGCGGTCTCGTCGGGGCCCACCAGGCGGAAGTCCCGGCGGTGGGAGGTGTCCTTCATGACCTGTTCGAGGAGGTCACCGAGGACCCGGGTGGGCTCGTGCAGGGTGGCGCCCGGTTTGTCGACGGGGACGGCGTAGCGGTCGAGGGACGGGAGGGGCAGATCACGGACGAGCAGGCCGCCGTTGGCGTGCGGGGTGCCGCCGAGTCGCTTCGAGCCGTCGGGTACGCAGGCGAGGACGTCGGCGACGGGGCGCCCCTCGGTGTCGAAGAGTTCCTCGGGACGGTACGAGCGCAACCAGGTCTCCAACTGCCGCAGGTGTTCCGGGTTTTCACGGACCGCGGCCAGCGGCACCTGGTGGGCGCGCCAGGTGCCCTCGACGGGCACACCGTCGACCTCCGCCGGTCCCGTCCAGCCTTTCGGGGTGCGCAGCACGATCATGGGCCAGCGGACCCGCTCGGCCACGCCCTCCTCGCGGGCGGTGCGCTGCATCAGCGCGATGCGGTCCAGGGCCCGGTCGAAGGCGTCCGCCATCGCGCGGTGGACCTCGTGCGGGTCGTCGCCGGCGACGTGGATCGGGTCGTGGCCGTAGCCGCGCAGCAGCTCGTCGAGTTCGGCCTCCGGGATCCGGGACAGGACGGTCGGGTTGGCGATCTTGTAGCCGTTGAGGTGCAGGATCGGCAGCACGGCGCCGTCGTGGACCGGGTCGAGGAACTTGTTGGAGTGCCAGGACGCGGCCAGTGGCCCCGTCTCCGCCTCGCCGTCACCGATGACGCAGGCGACCAGCAGGTCCGGGTTGTCGAAGGCGGCCCCGTAGGCGTGTGCCAGCGAGTAGCCGAGCTCGCCGCCCTCGTGGATCGAGCCCGGGGTCTCGGGCGCGACATGGCTGGGCACCCCGCCGGGGAAGGAGAACTGGCAAAACAGCCGCTCCATGCCGGCCGCGTCCCGCGAGACGCCCGGATACGTCTCACTGTAGGTCCCCTCCAGCCAGGAGTTGGCGAGGACCGCGGGCCCGCCGTGACCGGGCCCCCACACGCACAGCGCGTCCAGACCACGGGCCTTGGTCACCCGGTTGAGGTGCGTGTGCACCAGGTTGAGGCCGGGCGAGGTGCCCCAGTGGCCGAGCAGCCGCGGCTTGATGTGCGCGGGGGTCAGGGGCTCGGTCAGCAGCGGGTTGGCGAGCAGGTAGATCTGGCCCACGGCAAGGTAGTTGGCGGCTCGCCAGTGGGCGTCCAGGGTGCGCAGTTCGTCGTCGGTCAGTACGGTGCTGTCCTGGTGTTCGACCTTGGGCGGTTCGGCCTGGGGCATGGTGACTCCGTAAGTCATCGAGGTGCGTCACGAGGCGTGTCGCAGGACGTGGCATCGGTGTGCGTGATCGAGCGGAGGAGGCGGCATGGCCGGCGAGAAGACGGCGAAGGTGCCGGCTGCGGCGTACGAGCGGGAGCTGCTGCGCCTGCAGACGGAGCTGGTGAAGCTTCAGGAGTGGGTGCGCACCGAGGGCGCCCGGCTCGTGGTGGTCTTCGAGGGCCGGGACGCGGCGGGCAAGGGCGGCACGATCAAACGGGTGTCGGAGCTTCTCAACCCGCGCGTCGCACGGACCGTGGCGCTGCCCAAGCCGACCGAGCGCCAGCGCACCCAGTGGTACTTCCAGCGGTATGTCGAGCATCTGCCCGCCGCCGGGGAGATCGTGCTGTTCGACCGGAGCTGGTACAACCGCGCCGGCGTGGAGCACGTCATGGGCTTCTGCACGAAGGAGGAGCACCAGCTCTTCCTTCGCCAGTGCCCGATCTTCGAACGGATGCTGGTCGAGGAGGGGATCCTGCTGCGCAAGTACTGGTTCTCGGTGAGCGACGGGGAGCAGCAGAAGCGGTTCCGGCGCCGGCTGAAGGATCCGACGCGGCGCTGGAAGCTGTCCCCGATGGACCTGGAGTCGATCACCCGCTGGGAGGCGTACTCCCGGGCCAAGGACGAGATGCTGGTGCACACGGACGTCTCGGAGGCTCCGTGGTACGTCGTGGAGAGCGACGACAAGCGCCGGGCCCGCCTGAACATGATCGCCCACCTGCTCGGCTCCGTTCCGTACCACGAGGTGAAGCCACCCGTTCTCGAACTGCCGCCCCGGCCGCCGTCGACGGGCTATGTGCGTCCGCCGCGCGATCTGCAGACGTACGTCCCCGACCACGCGGCGACCCTCTGAGCCGCTCACCCCCGTTGCGGTACGACGGCGACCGGGCAGGCGGAGTGGTGCAGAAGCGTGTGGGCGACCCGGCCGAGCTGGAGGCCGGCGAGTCCGTGGTGGCGCCGGACTCCGACGACCAGCAGGTCGGCGTCGTCCGAGGCGTCCAGCAGGATCCGGCGAGCGCTGCCCTCGGCGGTCCTGCGGCGCAGATCCACCGCAGGATGCTCGACCGCGGCCTTGCTCAGCGCCGACTCCAGGATCTCCGCGGCCCGCTGCTCGTGCAAACGGGCCGGTTCACCCTCGAGCAGGGGGTCGTCGGTGCTCTCGTACGCCGGGCAGCGCCAGGCCCGTACGGCGTCCAGGGCGGCCTTGCGGATCTCGGCCTCCTCGAAGGCGAGCCGCGTGGCGGCCGTACTGTGCGGGCCCTCCCCGACGCCGAGGACCACGCGCCGGTGCGTCCCGGCCCCTGCCCGCCTGTCCTGGTCGCCGCGCAGCACGATCACCGGGCACGCGGCGCGGCCGGCGACCGTGAGGCTGACCGAACCGAGCAGCAGTTCGGCGAGGCCGCTGCGGCCGCGCGACCCGACGACCAGCGCGGCGGCGGTGTGCGCCTCGTTCAGCAGCACGCTCGCCGCGTCGTCGGGCAGGACGTCGGTGGCGACCTTCACCTCGGCGGCCCGCCGGTGGGCGCGCCGCGAGGCGGTCTGGACGATGCCGTCGGCCATCGCCTGCTCCGAGGACCCACCGATGCCCTCGGCGAGCGCGGCGCCCTCGTAGCGCTCCCACAGCGAGGCGTACACCAGGCGCAGCGGTGCGCCGCGCAGCGCGGCCTCGTCCGTCGCCCAGTCCACGGCGCGCAGGCTGGGTTCCGAGCCGTCGACGCCCACAACCAGGGGCAGCTCCACCGTCCTCACCGCCCTTCGCCGAAGTCTTCACCGAAGTCGAAGACGATCCGGACCTTGACCTGACCGCGCAGCACCGCGTCGATGGACTCGCTGACGGAGACGAGGGGCCGGGACTCGCGGCTGACCCGGGTGCGGCCCGCCACGTGCGGCTCGAAGACCTCGGCCAGGTCTTTCCGGGTACCCACGATCGAGCCGATCACCGACGTGCCGTTCAGCACGGTGCCGAAGACGGGGCACCGCGACGCGCTGCCCGAGCGCGGGGTGCGTGACGCCGTCGTGTGGCACAGCCCGGAAGCCTCCACCCTGATGCGGACTCGACCGGGGTCGGGGTCGGGGCGCTCCTCGATGACCAGGGGCTCACCGAACGCTCGTACGACTGCCGCTTTCATGGATGTCCCTCCTCGGATGGTGAGGCGTGTCTGCTGGTCAGTCGTGTCGAGTGATCGGTCGTGCCGGGTGATCGGTCGTGCCGGGCGTCAGTCGTGCGGGACCACGGCGACGGGGGCTGTGGCGTGGTGCAGTACGGCGTGGGTGACCGGCCCGATGTGGGCGCCGAGTGCCGAACGGATGTAGGGCGGCTCGTTCCAGCCGTGGACGACGCGCAGGCAGGCGCCGCGCAGGACGGCCGCCTCGAAGGCGAAGCCGATCGGGGTGTCGTCGGGGGCCGTGCTGTCGAGCCCGAGCAAGGCCGGCCGCGAGGGCTGAACGGCGGAATCGGTACCCGCGATGCCTTCCGCGGCCCGTACGAGGACGACCGGACGCTCGGCGTGTGCCACGACGGCCAGGCCGACGGAGCCGACGATGAAACCGCCCAGGCCGCTGCCCGGTGACGTGCTCGACGAACACGTCGACCTCCGGGTGGGCCGCCCGCAGTTCCTCTGCCGTTTCCCGCGGTGTCCTCCCCCAGCCTTCGGCCGGGGGTGCCCCCCTCTCGCTTCGCTCGCTCCAGTGCTGGTGGGTCTCGGGGCCGAGCAGCGGGGCCTGGGCGACGGGGGCCGGAGCGGGCTCCCAGACGTTGACGAGCTTCAACGGCAGCCCGCGGAGCTTCGCCTCACGGGCCGCCCAGTCGGCGGCGGCACGGCTCTCGGGCGAGCCGTCGGGGCCTGCGGTGACGGTGCGGGGCATGAACTCCACCTCCTGAACCGGGATCGCTCGATCCCGGTTCCAGCGTCGTGTCATGAGGGTTCGCGGTGCAGGGGCCGCAGGTCCCCGGCAGGGGCCGACCGGCCCTATGAACCCGCGGGGCGAGCGTGGAAGGGCGGCCCGTCCGGGTGTCGCCCGCCCTGGAGTGGACGGTGGACTCCATCGGCCCCGCCGCGACGCCGCTGAGGAAGCCCTTGGCCGACGAGCCACCGTCGGTCCAGCCCTTGCCGGAGGGGGGTGGCGTAGCCGAACCCGATGGTCTTGTCGCGGCGAAGGAGCAGGCCCGCAGGGTGTGCGTGACCGTGTGATCCCTTCGGGGATCGGACAGTGCCGGACCGGTGCCCGACGGCGACCGCTCTGGTGGCGCGGGACAGGTGGCACCGGGTGCCGAAGGGCCGTGACCGTGGGGCCGAACGACCCTGTCCGCGAGGGCTGTTGGGCCTGTCCCGCGCGACCGCGCCAAAAGGCGGCGGCTCTCCCCGACGCCCCTTCGAGGAAGCCGACTACGTCTCGGGACGTTCAGACTCGTCAACGCCGACACAGAAGCGCTCTTCGGCAACGGCCGCGAGGAACTCCTCGGCCCGACAGTGGACTTGCTCGTACCGGACCGTTTCCGAGCCCACCACTCACCGCACCGCGTCGCGCCCGCCACGCCGGAGAGCGTCAGGGGCGTCCGATGGGCGCAAGGCCCTCCTCAGCAAGGCCCTCACCTCTTGGGGCTGCGCAGCAAAGGCCGACGCCGGAAGGACGACCTGGCCTGTGCGCGAACCCGCCGACTCACTGGCCGGCGGTGGCGGTGCCCGAGCCGCTGGACGGGCCCTGACCGCTCAGGACGAGTTCCTTCGCCCTGCGGAACTCGTCGTCCGTGATGTCGCCGCGGGCGCGGATCTCGGACAGCTTGGCGAGTTCGTCGACGCTGCTGCTTCCGGTACCGCCGCCCGCCGCCTGCCGGATGTAGGAGTCGAAGGCCTCCTGCTGCGCGCGGGCCTGATTCACCTCTCGGCGACCCATGTTCTTGCCGCGGGCGATCACGTAGACGAGGACACCCAGGAAGGGCAGGAGGATGACGAACAGGAGCCAGCCGGCCTTGGCCCAACCACCCAGCTCGTCGTCACGGAAGATGTCGACGATGATCCGGAAGAGCAGGATGAACCACATGATCCACAGGAAGAACCAGAGCATGCTCCAGAAGACGCTCAGCAGCGGGTAGTCGTAGGCGAGGTACATCTGTGTACTCATGTCGCTCCTCCATCCCGGGCGCTCGCCCGGCGGTCGTCCCTCCCGATTCACCATGCGCACGGCAAGGTTCGTCCGGCCTCACCCGGGACGGGTGAACGTCCCTGCGGAGTCTCAGAGCGACTGGGCGGAGCCGTGCGGGTCCGCGGCGCGTGCGCGGCGGAGTGCGGCCCGCCAGGCGAAGGCGAGGACGAGTTCGATCAGGCCGAGCAGCACGAGCCACAGGCCGAGCAGCCGGGTCAGGGCGCGGGCGGACTCGGTCGGCAGGGCGAGCACCACGACTCCCGCGACGATGCCGAGCGCCGCGGCGCAGAAGACGACGCCACGGTGCGGGAGGGCCTTCATGGCGATGGCCGTGTAGGCGGTCAGCATCCCGGACACGAGCCAGACGACGCCGACGATCAGCGAGAGCGCGGCGATGGTCTGCAACGGGTTCCGCAGACACAGCACCCCGGCCAGGACGAACAGCACCGAAAGCAGCAGCCCGGGGAGCCGCTCGCCGTGTTCCTCACGGCCGAAGAGCGCCACGAAGCGGAACACCCCGGTGACGACCAGGTAGAGACCGATGAGTACGGCCAGGATGTGCAGGGTCTCGTCCGGCCACACCAGTACCAGGATGCCCGGAACCAGCGTCGAGATCGCCGAGCCCAGGATCCAGGTCCATGAGCGGCCGAGTCCCGCCAGCAGTTCCTCGGGGTCGGCGGGTGGCGCGGCGGCCGACCCTTCGGGCCTGGACCTGGGGCCGGGTTCGGTACGCGGCGCCGGACCACGCGATTCGGTCATGGCTCCTCCTCACGCGGTCGAGCGGGTCGTCGCCGGACCGCCGACGGGACGGTGTGCGGGGACTTCACCGGGTCAGCGTCCCGCGCGCCGCCCGCTGCCGGGTCACCCTCGGCGGGTGATCGTCCCTACCCCGGGGGCCGTGGGTGATCGTCCCTACCCTCGGCCCGGCGTACGCCCGGTCACTCCGGTAGACGGCGCATCTCCACGACGTGCAGTCCCAGCGACTGACAGCGGGCCAGCAGCCCGTACAGGTGCGCCTCGTCGACAACGGGGCCGAACAGGACGGTCTGACCGGACATCACCACGTGATCCATCTCCGGAAACGCCTTGGTCAGCGTCTCCGTCATGTGTCCCTCGACACGGATCTCGTAGCGCATGGGCTCAGAACGACCTTTCAATGCGTCAGGAAGAGCTTGAACGAGATGATCAGCAGTCCGAGCAGCAGATTGATCGAGGCGGCGACGGCCGTGAGACACCAGGAGGCGCCCGCACGACGTGCCGCGGCCGCCGACCAGCCCACCTGCCCGGCCACAGCGACGGCGAGCGCCAGCCAGAAGGTGCCTTGGAGATCGAGGCCCAGGAGCGGGCTGACGGCCACGGCCACGGTCGGCGGGACGGCGGCTTTGACGATCGGCCACTCCGCACGGCACACCTCGACGACGGCCCTCCGGTCCAGGGACTGCTGGGCCAGACGTGCCCCGAAGAGCTGGGCGTGCACGTGCGCGATCCAGAACGCCACGCCGGTGCCCAACAGCAGCCCCGCCAGCTCCAGGTGGGGGAACGAGCCCAGCGTGCCGGTGCCGATCACCACCGATGCGGCGAGCATGGACCCGTAGACACCACCGGTGTAGTCGGCTTGCGCCCGATGGTCGGCGTCGGCCGCAGAGGGTACGGCGGGTTCGGTCCGTGACATCAGGGCCTTCTTTCCGATTCGGCGCACCGGACCGAGGGCCTCGGCCGCATCGCCGGATTCGGGATGCTTCGGGCGCCCCGCCCGGCCGGGAGGTGCATGGTGCCGCCACTCCCATCGGATCCGAACGGCTCGTCCCGCGCCTCACCCGTGACGGGCGAGGGTGCTCACCGATACGGGTTCACAGCAGCCGCAGCTCGCGCGCCCGGCGCACCGCTTCGTTGCGCCGGTTCACCGCCAGTTTCCGGTAGACGCTCTTGAGGTGGGTCTTGACCGTGTTCACCGACACGCAGAGGTCGGCCGCGATCTCTTCCGTCGACATCATCTGGGCCAGTCGCCGGAGAACATCGCGTTCGCGTTCGCTCAGCTCCTGCACGACAAGCGGCGCGGGCGTTTCGAGCCGGGGCGCCTCGCCGTTCGTCAACCAGCCCGCAGCCAGTGGCTGCAGTGGCGCCGTGCCCAGGAGACGTCGGATCCACGGTCCGGCCTCGAGGAAGGGGCGCCGCAGCCGCTCGCGCCTGGCCTCCAGGAGCGCCTGGCCCACGAGCTTGCCCGCGGCGGCGGAGTCATCCGCCTCCAGTGCGACCTGCGCCCGTGTCAGCATGGCCCGCACGGTCACCGCCGGACCGGCCGGACCCTCGGGGCGCAGACGGCCGAGCAGGTCGAGCGCGGCGGCGGGGCGGCCCGCCGCCAGCTGGGCCCGCGCGGCCTCCACCACACAGGCCGGCTGGTCGTCCGGCACCTGTCGCAGCACCTCGGCGGCCGCGTCCGGCCGCCCCTCGGCCAGGTGGGCGGCGGAGGCCACCAGAGCGGTATGAGCCTGCGCCCAGGGTGATGCCATGTCCGTGGCGAGCGCCGGGTCCACTGCCGACAGAGCGGCTCGGGTCTTGCCTCGGGCGAGCAGGAGACGTGCCGTCACGATGGACCGGCCCGTGGCCGACACCGGGTCCCGTGTCGCCAGGCGTGAGCCGACAGCCTCGTCGAGGAGGGCTTGGGCCTGATCCAGTTCGTTCCGGTCGACGGCCACGGCGGCCAGGACCACCCGCCCGATGTCCGAGCCGGACGACCCGCACAGACCGAACCGCTCCGAGTCGGCCGTCGCCGCCAGTGCCTTGCGCTCCGCCCTGCCGTGCCGGCCGTACAGGTAGTCGATCAGCGCCAGGTGCCCCAGGGAGTCCTCGCGCGGAAGCGCCGTCGAGGCTCCGCCGGGACAGCCCGCCGCCGCGGACAGCGCGGTACGGGCGTCCTCGAAGCGCCCGGCCCACAGGCGCGTCGAGCCCAGATGCGTCAGCAGCAGAGCGATGAGTTCGGGATGCTGCCCCAGGAGGTGGGCGGGAACCGCCCGTCTCAGTTCCTCGGCCGCCTCCGCGGCCGTCTCCGCCTGGAGCGGGGACCCGGCAAGACGGGCCGCCAGTGCCTCCAGCAGCGCGCAGCTCAGCCGTGCCGCCGCCAGGCCGGGCACGCCGGTGGCCGCGTCGGGCACGTCCGCGGCCAGGCTCGCCTCGGCGTGGCGCAGACGGGCCAGACCGCGGTCGAGGTCGCACTGAGACAGGTCACGGGCCGCTCGGACGACGTCCGTCGCGGGGCTCGTGGCCTCGGGTCCCATCCGGGCGAACAGCTCGGCCAGCTCGTCACGGCGCAGACCGGTGAAAAGCTGCCCGATCGCCAGACCGTCGACGAAGGCACCGGCGGTGAACTCCCAGTCGCCCGCGGCGGCGCCGTGGGCGATCGTCTCCGGGAGGGAGCCGGAGCGCAGCAGCCACCGGGCGGCCCGCCGGTGGAGTTCGGGCTCCAGTCCCGGACAGCGCTCCCGCAGATGGGCCCGGAGGATCTCCCCGAACAGCGGGTGGAGTCGGTACCACGAGTGTCCGAGGTCCTCGACGAACGCGTTCTCGCGGTGCAGCTCGGCGAGAATGGGCTCGGCGTCGGTGCGCCGCGTCAGCGCGTTGGCCAGATCGGGGCAGAGTCGCTCCAGGACGCTGACCCGCAGCAGGAGGTCCTGTGTCTCGGCGGTTCGCCGCTTGAGCACCTCGGCCAGGAGGTAGTCGGCGACCGTACTCCGCCCCGCTTCGAATTCCTTCAGGTACCTCTCCGGATCCGGGCTCTCCCGCGCGGCCAGGGCGCACAGCCGCAGGCCGGCCGCCCATCCTCCGGTGCGGTCCACGAGCGCCCCCACCGCGTGCGCGGGCAGGCGCAGGCCGTGCAGCTCCAGGAGTAAGGCCGCTTCCTCGGGTCTGAAAGCCAGTTCCGCGTTCCGGATCTCCGTCAGGTCACCGGCCGCCCGGTAACGGTGCACCGGCAGCAGCGGCTCGGTGCGGGTGACAAGGATGAGGCGCATTCCCGGTCCGGCGTGGTGCAGGACGAATTCCAGCTGCTCCGCGATCTCCGGCGCGGTCACGCGGTCGTATTCGTCGAGCACGACGATCGCCGGCCGGTCGCGTCCGCTCAGCTCGGCGGCGAGCCGTGCCAGCAGTTTGCGGTCCACCCGGCTCGCGTCGGCGGGACAGCGAATCTCGCTGGGGACCGGCACGCCCGAGGCCCGCAGGGCCTGGATCACGTACGCCCAGAACATCCCGGGCCGCTGATCCGCCGCGTCGGCGGTGAACCAGGCGACCGGCTGCCCCAGCCCAGTGACCCACTCGGCGACCAGCAGGGTCTTCCCCGCCCCGGCCGCTCCGTTGACCACCGTCAGGGGGGTCAGCAGAGCCTGGTCCAGGTGTTCGACCAGCCGCTCCCGCCGCAGGAACGTGACGGGCCTCGTCGGCGGCGCGAACCGCGTGCGCAGAAACGGGTCTCCCATGGGATCGACCCATCCGACGGTCGACCCCTGGCCGCTCTCCTCGATCCCAGCCATGGTGCTCGCCATTATCCCGTCAGATCACGGGCGGCGCTCTTCGCACTCCTGCCGTGGTCAGCACCGGTTCGGGCAGCGGGTCCGCCGCCGACGTCCCGGTGGCCGGGTCGGCGAGCGACATCTCCCTGTCCGAGTGGCTCCCCTGCACGTCCTCCGCGACATCGCGCTGGACTCGAACCAGGGCAGGATCCTGTCCGTCGACCGCAGCGACACCGGCGGCACGGTCCAGGAGCCCTCGTGCCCGACCTGGCCCGACCTGCCCGCCGAAGCCATCGGCACCCGGTGTGGGGCCATCCAGGCCGGCGGGGCCCCATGCTCGACACCGACGCACAGGCGCCCCCGCCGTGGCACGCGCTGCCGCCGGAACTCGCCCCTGTCGACATCGCGTTGACACGGCCGGTTGCCCGGCGTTGACTGACAGCACGGTGCGGAGTCCTACCATTCCGGTGACACACTCCACTGACCACGACAGCCGTGATCACCGGCGGGTGTAGCACCCTTCGGGCCTGTGCACGACGCGGCCCCGCCCAGGGCGACGACACCGAAGCGGCCGGTACGGCGTACAGGAAAGCGGCACACGATGATGTACGACCAGTCACGCGCCCAGCAGCCTCCGGACAAACAGCCCGGTTCGGCCGGGCGTCGTACGCCGGGCCCCGAGCCGCTGCTCCCGTCGGACGAACGGGACAAGCTCGCCCATCGCCTCCAACACGCCCTCAACACCTTCGCCGACAGCCCGCGTGAGGCGTTGGAAGAGGCCGAGACCGCATTCGACGAGGTCACCGCCCAGCTCATGAGCACTCTCGCGGACCGGCGGCGAGTCCTCCACGCGACCTGGCAGGACCAGGAGCCCGGAACACAGTCGGACGAACTCCGGCACGCGCTGAGGCAGTACCGGGAGATCACACAGCGGCTGCTGCGCCTGTAGACACCTACCGCACCCCCAGGTCGACCGGACGGCCCGGTAGCCACCGTGGGTGAGGCCGCGGTGGAAGCCGACGGTCAAACCCGGTCGTGGGTACGGGCGGCCAGGACCGTCAGGCCGTCTCGCCGTGGTGGGTCCGGTCGGCGGGCGGTCTGCTGGTGTCGAGCCAGGAGCGGAGCGGGCCGGCGGCGCGCGAGGCGTCGATCGTGAGATGCAGTCGCGCCCCCGTCCCCGATCGGCCCCCGGGATAACTCCGTTGCTCGTCCCCGGCGAACAGGAGCCGGAGCGCTTCGGCGACACGTCGGGCCGCCTCGGGGTTCTCGGAGACGAGGCGGACCTCCACCCGGCCCTGCCCGTGGAGCTCGTCCGAAGACGCGGCGCAGTCCGATGGGTATGTGGCTTCGGATGTCATAGGGCGGAACCTGCCCCGGACCGGAGCGGCCCGTGTCTGCTGCGCGACGAGGACGAGACCGGTCAGGTCACCGGCATACGACGTGCCCTCGGTGGCTCCCACGGTACTCCAGTCGCTCCCGCCGGCCCTTACAACGCGGGCGGGAGTACGGTGCGGAGTACCGAGGGCATTCCGCACACCGGCCTCACGCCGGGTCGTTCTCGGTGAGCGATGAGCCCGGGCTGTGACCTCAGGGGACGGCCCGAAGACGCGTCCGCATGATGTCCGCGACCTCCGAAGCGGCTCTGCCGCGGCGTGTACCCGTCGCCGCCCCGCCCGCCTCGCGCTGAAGACCGTACCGCACCGGATACCCGTGGACGGCCATGTCGTGGAGGTCGGCTGGCCTGCCGCCCAGCCGCCGGCGCGGCCACGACGCGGCGAGGTCGGGCGCGCGACGTGACCACCGCGACGGAGTCCGTGGCCGCTTCCCGCCGCGCCGCCACCGGAACCGCACCACCCACAAGGAGCGGTGACCCGTACCGCCCCAAGGCCGCCGTACGCACCGCCGGTTGGCCTGCATGCGCGCAAGCCGGGACCGGATCTCCCGTCGGCGCACGCCTCACTGCGGTGGCACCACCCGTCCCCACCCACGGCGCGGCTCCTCGCGCGCACCGGTTCCACTCCCCTGCTCCTCGACGCTCCGGCGGCTCCGGTGCCGTCTTCTCTCCTTCACGACCTCCGCTCCCCCGCCGAGCCGCGCTGACCGGTGGTCAGTGCGACCTGCCGGGCCCGGCCCTCGTCAGTGGATGTCGGTCGCCACGGCGGCCATCAGGTACTCGGCGTCCGCCGCGTCGACCTCCGGGGGCACGACCAACAGGTCCCATCGGCCACGGCCCGGGCTGAGCAGGCGGACGGTGTGCCGGTCCCGCGAGACGGGCTCCCTGCGCAGTCGTACGACGTGGTTGGCGACGAGTATCCGTCCCGGCGACGCGGACCACATCTCCGCGTTCACGGTGACGCCGTTGATCTGCCCCCAGTCCCGGGGCAAGGCGCCGATCAACAGGGGGAGTTCGACCAGCAGATTGCGTGAGCGGGGCCACCATGCCCCGTCGATGCGCCGCGGCACCGCGCTGTGCGGCGCCAGCCGTAGGCGGGCCACGGGCCCTGCGGGCGGGGGCTGAGGGACGGAGGCCATGAAGGCGTTCCTGTCTGGGGGCATGGCCTCGTGGCCTGCCCCCGGGGCTGTCTGCGGCGGACGGCGGACGGAAGGAACGACGGGACAGCCCCGGTGAGGAGAGTGGTGAGGACGAATCAGGCGGCAGGCGGGGCTTCTTGGCCTCGGATCCCCCACCGTACTCCGCCCGTTGGCCAACAGCGTCGTACCGGATGGACCCGGACTCGCCGAAGACGCGGTTAGGGTGCCGGTGTGCCGTCGTACAGCATTGGCCAGGCCGCGCGCCTGTTGAGGGTGAGTCCGGAGACCGTGCGCCGTTGGGCGGACGGGGGCCGGCTTCCCATGGGGCGGGACGGTTCGGGGAACCGGGTGATCGACGGCGTCGGGCTGGCCCGGTTCGCGCGGGAGCGTGCGGCCGAGGACGAACGCGGCACCGTCGGCGGCGGGCCGCCCACGTCGGTGCGCAACGCGTTCACGGGCATCGTCACGGCGCTGACGGTCGACGACGTCGTGGCACAGGTGGAGATCCAGGCGGGGCCGCACCGGGTGGTGTCGTTCGTGACCCGGGAGGCGGTCGAGGAGCTGGACCTCGCGGTCGGCGTCACGGTCACCGCGCGGGTGAAGTCGACGAGCGTGCAAGTGGATCGCTCGTAGCCGAAGGCGTACGGCACAGCAGAGCGGCCCAGAGATCGAGGCGGTCGTAGAGGCGGGACAGGTCGCGGCCGGTGAAGTGCTCGATGCGCTGGATCCGGTAGTGGACGGTGTTGACGTGCAGGTGCAGGACCTCCGCCGTGCGGGCCCATGAGCCGTCGTGGGCGAGGAAGGTCTCCAGGGTCTTCAGCAGTGCGGCGGCGGAGGCGTTCCGGGTGTCCAGCAGGGGGCCAAGGACGGTGCGACTGTAGGCGGTGCGGACCTCGGCGGGTATGCCGGTCAGCAGGGTGTCGAGTCCGGTGAGCGACGAGGAGTCGATGACGGACGAGGAGTCGGGGGCGGTGGTGCGGGCCGAGGCCAGGGCGTAACGGGCCTCGGACAGCGCCCCGTTCAGGTCCTGCGGCCCGGCGGCGGCCGAGCCGATACCGCCGTGCAGCGGGATGGACGGCTCGCAGGCGGCGACCAGCGGCCAGAACTCCGCACAACCCCCTGCGGTGTCTTCAGTCTCCGGTACGACGGCGAACGCCGTGCCCTCCGGCAGCCGCCCCACGGACGCGCGCCCCGGCCCCGCATGGGCGACCGCCTCCGTCAGCGCCCCCTCCGCCAGTCCCGCCCGCTGCGATCCCGTCCCGGCGACGATCACCCGGTAGGGGCCCTCGGCCGGGAGCCCGCAGGTCCGCAGCGCTCCTTCCACGGCGGCGACCTCGGCGCCGGGTGAGGAGAGCAGGGCGCCGAGTTCGTCCGCCGCCTGATGTTCGGCGGCCCGGCGCCGGGCTCGAGACTCCTGGCAGCGGGCCAGGATCGCGGCGATCTCGTGCAGCATGCGCGGCGGGGTACCGCCGGGCTCCGGCAGATACAGGTGCCAGCGCTCGTACGGGGAGACGGCGTCGGAGTCGACGGACACCGTGATCCCCGCGCCGTTGGCCAGCAGCGCGACGGCCTCCCGCGCCGGAACCGTCCGGGCTCCCTCCGTGGCCGCGACGGTCCGCCCGGCGGGCGTGAAGACGTACGCGGCCGCCCGGTCGACGTGGGCGAAGGCGTTCGCGACGATCACGTCCGGGCCCGCGTCCTGGGCGACGAGTCGGCTCAGCCGGACGCGCACGTTCTCGGGCAGCGCGTGGAGGCGGTTCAGCTCGCCCCACTGCTGGAAGTACACGGTGTCGGTGATCGCGCGGAACATGATGTGGGCCGGGACCGCCGCCAGCGGGACGCCGTGCCGCGCACATGCCTCGATGAGGTCGTCAGGCACTGAGCCATGGGTCTCCTCGCCCGCAAGCAGCACGGCGGCGCCCGCCGTCCGCAGCGCGGAGACGAACCGCTCCGCCTTGTCCCGCCCGCCCTCGGACGCCCACCACACCAGTCCGCTGAGCACGACCTCGCCGGGGCGCACGAAACGGGCGGGGTCCTCCAGGTCGGTGGCGGTCACCCCGCTGATCTCCTGCCTCAGCTGTGGTTCCTCGGCCCACAGCAGGCGCAGGCCCAGGGACTCGTCCTTGAGCAGGTGGTCGACGTGCATGTGCGCTGGCTCCTTGTGCGGCAGCCGGGCACGAGGGGCGCGTGCCCGGCATCTCACATTCACCAGGTGTATGCGAGTCATCGCATCGTAAGTGCAAGGTGAGGCGAGCGGTATGCCTCTTGGTTGATCCTCCAGGACGCCTGCCGGAAAACTCGGCGTTTCCGTGTGGTGAACCAGTCGTCCCGAGCCCGGTCGCGTTGCTTCACTGGCGGTCATGGACCTGAACACCGTGGTGGAGATACGGGACGCACGGCGTCCCGCGCCCTGGCGGCCGGGCGACGCCTGGCTGGGCGGCGGGACATACCTGTTCTCCGAGCCGCAACCGCACCTGCGGCGGCTGGTGGACCTGAGCCGCACCGGTTGGGCACCGGTGCGGCCGCACCCGGACGGCTCGCTGGAGATCGCCGCGACCTGCACGATCGCTCAGCTGTCCCGGTTCGCGAGGGAGCTTCGGGCCGAGGCGGCGCCCCTGTTCGAGCAGTGCTGCCGCGCGTTCCTCGCCTCCTTCAAGATCTGGAACATGGCCACGGTCGGCGGGAACGTCTGCAACGCCCTCCCCGCCGGCCCGATGATCTCCCTCACCGCCGCCCTCGACGGAGAGTGCCTGCTGCACGGCCAGGACGGCGTACGCCGCCGGGTCCGCGTCGTGGACTTCGTGACCGGCGTGGGCCGCGAGGTCCTGACCGAGGGCGAGCTCCTGCGGTCCATCACTCTGCCCGCCCGCTCCCTCGCCCGCCGTACGGCCTTCCGGCAGGCGTCCCTGTACGGGCTCGGCCGCTCGGGCGCGCTGGTCATCGGCACCCTGGACCCGGTCGACCACTCCCTCACGATCACGATCACCGCCTCGACCGTCCGCCCGGTCCGGCTGTGGTTCCCGCTGCCGCCGACGGCGGACGGACTGCGCGCGGCGATCGACGCGGCCGTCGCCGACGACGAGTGGTTCGACGACATCCATGGGCTTCCCGAATGGCGGCGGCACATGACATTCCGGTACGCGGAGGACATCCGCCGCGAGCTGTCCCACGGTGAGGAGCCGCAGTGAGTTTCGGGATCGAGGTGAACGGCCGGCCGTTCACGCAGGAGCCGCGCCCCGGCCAGTGCCTGCGGACCTATCTGCGCGAGCGCGGCTGGTTCGGCGTGAAGAAGGGCTGCGACGCGGGCGACTGCGGCGCGTGCACGGTCCACGTGGACGGCGAGCCCGTACACAGCTGCCTCTTCCCCGCCTTCCGGGCCGACGGCCGCGAGGTCACCACGGTCGAGGGCCTGGCCTCCGAGGACGGCGAACTCCACCCCGTACAGCGGAAGTTCCTGGACGCGCAGGGCTTCCAGTGCGGCTTCTGCACGGCCGGGTTCCTGATGACGACCGCGGCGCTCGACGACGATCAACTGGCCGATCTGCCCCGGGCGTTCAAGGGCAATCTGTGCCGCTGCACCGGCTACCGGGCCATCGAGGACGCGGTACGAGGGGTGTGCCACGCCGAGGCTCCCTCGGCCGGCGAGGCCGTGGGCCGCAACCTTCCGGCCCCCGCCGGACCGCAGGTCGTCACGGGCACCGCCCGCTACACCTTCGACGTCGACATCCCGGGCATGCTCCACATGAAGCTGCTGCGCTCCCCGCACGCCCACGCCCGCATCCTCTCCATCGACACGTCCGCCGCCCTGCGCGTACCGGGCGTGCACGCGGTTCTCACCCACTACGACGCGCCGGAACGGCACTTCTCCACCGCCCGTCACGAGCACCCCGAGGAGGATCCGGACGACACCCGCGTCCTCGACGACACCGTCCGTTACATCGGCCAGCGCGTCGCGGCCGTCGTCGCGGACAGCGAGGCGGCGGCGGAGCAGGGCTGCCTCCTCGTCGAGGTGACGTACGACGTGCTGCCCGCGGTCGTCGACCCGGAGGAGGCGATGCGGCCGGGCGCACCGGTCGTGCACGACAAGGACGCGGCGACGGCCCGGATCTCCCGTCCCCAGGACAACGTCGTCGGTGAGGCGCACGGCGAGATCGGTGACGTCGAGGCGGGATTCGCCGAGGCCGACACCGTCTACGAGGACACCTATCGCACCCAGCGTGTCCAGCACGCCAGCCTGGAGACACATGGAGCCGTCGCCTGGTTCGACGAGGACGACCGGCTGAACGTACGCACCAGTTCGCAGACGCCGTTCCTGACGCGGCGCGCGCTGTGCGCGTTGTACGACCTGCCTCATGAGCAGGTGCGGGTGGTCGCGGGCCGGGTCGGCGGCGGCTTCGGCGGCAAGCAGGAGATGCTCGTCGAGGACATCGTGGCCCTCGCGGTGCTGCGACTGCGCCGCCCGGTGAAGCTGGAGTACACGCGGGCCGAGCAGTTCTACGGGGCGACCACCCGGCACCCGTTCGCGATCCGCGTGAAGGTGGGCGCCCGCCGCGACGGCACCCTGACCGCGCTGCAACTGCGGGTCGTCGCCAACACGGGCGCGTACGGCAATCACGGTCCCGCGGTGATGTTCCACAGCGTCGGCGAGTCGATGGCGGTCTACCGCGCCCCGCACAAGAAGGTCGACGCCTTCTGCGTCTACACCCACACCGTCCCGGCCGGCGCCTTCCGCGGCTACGGACTCGGGCAGGTCATGTTCGCGGTCGAGTCGGCCCTCGACGAACTCGCCCGCCGAGTGGGCCTGGACCCGCTGGAGTTCAAGGCGAAGAACATCATCGGCCCCGGCGAGCCGATGATCACCGCCGACGGCGAGGAGGAGGACCTGCACATCGCCAGCTACGGCCTCGACCAGTGCCTCGGCGTGGTCCGCCGCGCCCAGGAAGAGCCCGTGTCCGAGCCCGTCCCGGACGGCTGGCTGGTCGGCGAGGGCGCCGCGCTCGCGATGATCGCGACGGGTCCGCCGGGTGGCCACATCGCCGATGCCAGGGCCGCGCTGCTGCCCGACGGCACCTTCGACCTGGCCGTCGGCACGGCCGAGTTCGGCAATGGCACCACCACGGTGCACCGCCAGATCGCGGCCGGTGAACTCGCCACCACCGTCGAGCGCATCACCGTCCGCCAGTCCGACACGGACGTCGTCAAGCACGACACCGGCGCGTTCGCCTCCACCGGCGTGGTGGTCGCGGGCAAGGCCACCCTGCGTGCCTCCCGTGCCCTCGCGGACATGCTGCTGGACTTCGCCGCCGCCACCCTGCGCGTACCGCGCGCGGACTGCCGGCTCGTGGAGGAGGCGGTGGCGCATCCGGGCGGCCGCCTGACCTTGAAGGAGCTGTACGAGGCCGCCAGGGCGGTCGGTGTCACGTGCGCCGCCGACGGCCACTTCGGCGGCACCCCGCGCTCGGTCGCCTTCAACGCGCAGTGGTTCCGCCTCGCCGTCGATCCCGGCACCGGCGAGATCCGCATCCTGCGCAGTGTGCACGCCGCCGACGCGGGCAAGGTGATGAATCCCATGCAGTGCCGCGGCCAGGTCGAGGGCGGAGTGGCCCAGGCGCTGGGCGCGACGCTCTTCGAGAACGTGCGCGTCGACGCCCGCGGCGAGGTCGAGACGGCCGCCTTCCGCCGCTACCGCCTCCCTCAGTACGCCGACATCCCGCGCACGGAAGTCCACTTCATGGAGACCGCCGACGCCATCGGTCCCCTCGGCGCCAAGTCGATGAGCGAGAGCCCCTTCAACCCGGTCGCCCCGGCCTTCGCCAACGCGCTGCGCGACGCGACGGGCCTCCGCTTCACCGAACTCCCGCTCACTCGCGACCGGGTGTGGCTGGCCCTCGACGCGGCTGGGGTGAGCAGCCCATAAGGGCCCGGACCGGGCACCTACGGGCGCCCCAGGGCGGCGAGAATCTCGGCGCAGATGGCCAAGGCCGTCTCCGGCGGGGTGCGGGCGCCGATGTCGAGTCCGATCGGGCCGTGAATGCGGCGCAGTTGCTCCTCGCTGAGCCCCGCCTCTGTGAGGGCTGCGGCGCGGCGGGCCTGGGTGCGGCGTGAGCCGAGCGCGCCGACGTAGGGGATGCCGGCGGTCAACGCGGTGTGCAGGGCGGGGATGTCGAGGTCGGGCTCGTGGCTGAGCACGATCAGGCAGGCCGCGGCCGGACGGTCGGCCAGCAGTTTGCGGGCCTCCCCGGCGGCGAACGCGACCGTGGCCTGCCAGCCCAGCACCTGCGCCTGGACGGTGAGGAGTTCGGCGAGTTCGCCGCCGCCGACGATGACCAGGTGAGGGACGGCCGGGCAGGTCTCGACGAGGACGAGTCCGGCGTCGGCACGGCGGGCCTCGCGTCCGGCGCGGTGGCGGGCGAGCAGCTGCCGGGCCTGCTCGGCGGCCTGAGCGACGGCCGCCGGATCATCGCCCTGCCGTCCCGGAGTGATGACGTCGCTGACAGCGTGGGTGCGCTCCTCGTCGATCCGGGTGATCAGCGCGGCGTCGGCGCCCTCACTCAGGAGGTCCCACCAGCGGGTGGGGACGGTGTGCAGCGGCTGGAGCAGGATCTCGGCCTGTCCGCCGCAGGTCAGCCGTGCCGCTTTGACCTCGTCGTCGTGTACGGCCACCTCGCACACGCGCGCGGTGTGCCCGGCCGGGAGCGCCGCCGCCGCTGCGGCCAGCTGGTCGTCGAACGCACCGCGGTACAAGGTGCCCTGGCAGTTCCCGTCCTCGTCGATGAGGAGCGCGTCAGCAGGGTGCCGGGGCCCGAAGCCCTGCTCGGTGATCGGCCGGGCCAGTACGGCCGGGCGCCCCAGAGCTGCCCATCGCCGTGCCGTGTCCGCCAGCTCACGCATGATCGCGGCCCTCCTCGTCCCTGGCTTTCGGCACCGGGAAACCACCTGCCCGACCCGGGAACCACCTGGTCAGCGCGGCGCCGTCATCGACATTCTAGTGAGCCCTGCCACGACGCGACCAGCACGAACCGAACGAGCACGACGCGCGTGGACCGCGGAGTGCCCCTGCCTCGGCCCCCTGGACGACAGGACCTAGGCTGCACAGTGGATGGGCCGGCCGGAGGAAGGAGAGTCCCTGTGGGAAGCGACCACTCTGGTGCACGAGGCAGCGCCCCCACCACACCCCGCCGCGTTCCCCCGGGCCAGCGCCACGTGCACGGCTGGCCCGTCTCGCACTACGGCCCCGTCCCCCGTTTCCGCCCCGAGCGCTGGAACCTGCGCGTCTTCGGCGCCACCGCCTCCGGCGACGAGCGGACATGGACCTTCGACGAGTTCACCGCTCTGCCCCACACCACGGTCGTCGCCGACCTGCACTGCGCGACCGGCCCCACCTCGACGGACCACGAGTGGTTCGGGATCGCCGCCACGACGGTCCTGGACCTGGCACCGCCCTCGCCGGCCGTCACGCATGTCATGGCCTGGGCCGAGTACGGCTACGCCGCCAACCTGCGTCTGCGCGACTTCACGGCTCCCGAGACCCTCCTGGCCACCCACCACAACGGTGAGCTCCTCACCGCCGAGCACGGCTTCCCACTGCGTCTCGTCGTCCCGCACCTCTACGGCTACAAGAGCCCCAAGTGGCTGCGCGGCATCGAGTACCTGACCGAGGACCGGCGCGGCTTCTGGGAGGAGCGCGGTTACCACAACGTCGGCGACCCCTGGAAGGAGCAGCGCTACTCCCACCAGGAGCGCGAGGGCGAGGGACCGGCCCTGTAGGCGCAGGGGATCTCACCCGCTGAGGATCTGCCCCAGAGACGGCGTGCGCACGGGCAGGCGGCCCAGCCCGAACACCCGCTGCCCTCAGTGGTGGTGTCGACCGTGGGTGTCGCCACCGCTGTCGTCGCTGCCACCGTGGTGATCGTCGCTACGGTCGTCGGTGGCGCCGCCCCGGTCGTCGCGGCGGTGATCGTCGCCCGCCGGCTCCTGTTCCGCCCTCATGATCTGGCCGTTGCTCCGGGCGACGTACACGGTGTGCCGGCTGCCGCTCTTGAGGATCTTCACGCTCCACGCCGTACGGCCGTGCTCGACTTCCGGCTCGACCTCGATGACCTGCCCGCCGCCGACGTGGCCGACGGCGATCTCGGCGGCGCGGGAACTGCTGACCCGCGTGTTCGGGGTCGTGGGAAGTATCGCCGGACTCACGGTCGCGGTCGCGACGGGCGACGTGTTCCGGCTGGGGATCATGTCGTGGCTGCCACCGCCGGCGAGAGCGGTGCCGGTGACCGTGACAGCGAGCGCTCCCGCGGTGAGCAGGATCATGGACGTGCGTTTCATGGCGAACCTCCTGCGATTGCCCTTTGGTGCTGAGAGGTTCGCCCGAGCCGGGATAGGGCCGCACTGCGTCAGTGCTAAGAGCGGGCTAAAGCCTGCCCTGCGGGTGCGGACCGGAGGCGGGCGGACCCAGCTCCAGCGTCACCCGCGCACCGCCGGTCGGACCTGTGGCCAGGTCCAGGCGTCCACCGCTGGATTGGGCGACGCGCCGGGCGATGTCCAGCCCGAGGCCGGTCGACCCGCCCCGGCTCGCGCCACGCCGTACCTGATCGGCCGACAGACCGGGGCCGTCGTCCGCCACCGTCAGCACGGCGCCGCCCCCGGCCCTGGGGGCCAGGGTGACGGCGAACCCGGTGCCGTCCGGTGTGTGGGCGAACACATTGCCCAGCAGGGCGTCCAGGGCGGCGGCGAGTTCGTCGGCCGCCACACCGACGAGCAGCGGGCCGGTCGCCGCCACGTCCAGAGTGACCGCCCGGCCGGTGTCCTCAGCCAACACGGTCCAGAACGCCACCCGGTCGCGCAGCGAGGCCGTCGCCTCGCAGGCCGCGTCGGCGCGCGCCACCCGACGGTGGCGGGCCTCGCTGATCAGGCCGGTGACCGCGCGTTCCATGGCGTCCACGCGTGCGGCGATACGGGCTGCCTCGTCGGCGTCGGCGAGTGACTCGGTCTCCAGCCGCAGTGAGGTCAGCGGCGCTCGCAGCCGATGGGACAGGTCCGCGACCTGTTCGCGCTCCTCCCGGAGCAGTTCCTGGATCCGCCCGGCCAGGTGGTTGAGCGCCCCGGCGACCTCGCGCAGTTCCGGCGGTCCGACCGGGCGGGCCCGTGCGGTGAGGTCGGCCCGTGCCAGTTGGTGGGAGACGGCGGACAGTTCCGCGATGGGGGCGACGAGGGTGCGGCTGAGCCGGTCCGCGACGAGCAGGCCGAGCAGCAGGAGTGCGACGCCCAGGCCGACGAGGACGAGCCAGGCCTGGGTCACCCCGCGGGTCAGTTCGGCCGCGGGAACGAAGGCGCGGATCACGGCAGTCCCGTCCTGCCGTCCCAGCACGGCCACGACGATCTCACGGCCGTCGGGGCGCTCCACGGTCCTGCTCACGCCCACTCGGGCCGCGAGCCGCACCGCGCTGGTCCGCGGTGCCGGGGTGCCCAGCACCGACCCGTCGGGCAGGAAGACCGTGACGGGGCCTCGGGATCCGGCGGCCATGTGCTCGACGCTGAAGCGCAGGGTGTCCGGGTCGGCGGTCCCCACCAGGGAGACAAGGCTCTGGACGTCGGCACTGGCCGCGACGACCGCGCGGTCCTGCGCCACCGTTCGCAGCAACAGCGCCAAGGGCACCACGAAGGCGAGGAGCGCCAGGCACATGGTGGCGCCGACGAGCAGCGTCAGCCGGCGCCTCATCGCCGGTCCGCAGGTGCGCTCAACCGGACCCCCACGCCCCGTACGGTGTGCAGGTAGCGGGGGTCCTGAGCGGTCTCGCCGAGTTTGCGACGCAGCCAGGACAGGTGCACGTCCACCGTCTTGTCCGCGCTGCCGTAGGGCACCCGCCACACCTCGGTGAGCAGTTCCCGCTTGGGGACCACCCGTCCCGCCCGGACGGCGAGGTGATGCAGGAGGTCGAACTCGCGGGGTGTGAGGTCCAGCATGACGCCGGCCAGGCTCGCCTCGCGTGCGCCCGGGTCGATGCGCAGATCACCGACGACGGTCGCGGCCGTGCCCTCCTGAAGTCCTGCGCCCCGCCGGAGCACCGCCCGGACCCGGGCCTCGAGTTGGGCGGCGGTGAACGGCTTCACCACATAGTCGTCGGCGCCCGCGTCCAGCCCCCGGACCATCTCCGCCTCGTCGTCCTTCGCCGTCGCGATGATCACCGGTACGGAGCTGACCGCTCGCAGCATGCGCAGCAATTGGATGCCGTCCAGGTCCGGCAGACCGAGGTCGAGGACCACGAGATCCGGACGCTCGTCCAACGCGGTCTGCAGGCCGCCCATCGCCGTGTGCGCGGCGGCGACCGCGTGGCCGCGCTCACTCAGAGCGCGGATCAGCGGTGTACGTATCGTCGGGTCGTCTTCGATCAGCAGCAGGCGCACCACAGCAGGCACGCTATCCGAGTCGGCGGGCGGCCCAACCCCCTTAACCGTCCCTTAGGGTCCCCCGGTTCTGTCGTTAACGACGGCCGCGGCATAGTCGTCCGCATGCCTTCCCGCACTGTTCTTGCCGTGGCCGGCTGGGCGACCGCCGCCGTGGCCGCCACGCTCACGGGCCTGGCCGCCGTACAGGTCATCGGCGACGGGATCACCTCCTCCACCGACGGCGGGGTGCTCACCCCGGAGCAGGTCGAGCGACAACTCGCCTCGGCGACGGCTGCACCAACGGCCGGCCCGAGCACGGCGTCGCGCGCTGCGACTCCGACGCCCTCATCGTCCGCGGTAGGTCCCTCCGCCACCACGGTCAAGGAGGTGTTCTCCACTCCGGGCGGGACGGTCATCGCCGAGTGCGACGGCGCGGTGGTGCGGCTGGTGTCGTGGGCCCCCGCCCAGGGTTTCGGCGTCGAACGCGCGGACGCGGGGCCCGACGAACACGCCGAAGTGAGGTTCGAGGGCACCGCAGGCAAGGTCGAGCTCCGCGTGCGCTGCGCGAGCGGCCGACCCAGCGGGTCATGGAAACAGGACGACTGATCGGACGAGCCGGAGAGTGCCGCGGGCGTAGAGGCGCAGGGCCTCCCCGATGGCGGCGGTGCCGGTGGCCACGGTGGCGTCACGTATCGGCGCAGGTGCGGGCCAGTAGTGCCCCCGCGCATGATCGTGATGTTTGGTCTGCGGTCAGCCACCGTACTGCCTACCGGTTGGCGGCGCACAGCGCGTGGTCGATCAGGGTACCGGTGGCCCGGTTGAGCGTGGGCAGGTCGGGCATCGCGGAGGTGGTGGTGACGGAGACGGTGACCGCACGCCGCCCGTCCGAACTGACTGCGGGGCGGGTGTAGCTGCCGAACCCGTCTCCCTCATGCATGTAGTAGTGGCCGCCGCAGGACAGCGGGATCTCGCGCAGGCCCAGGCCGTACGTACCCTCGGGCAGCTCCGCGACATCGTCCGGGTCTCCGGTGCGCTGTACGGTCTGCCGCATCTCCCGCCACTGCTCGGCCGGCAGCAGGCGGCCGTCGGCCAGCGAGCGGAAGAAGGTGTTGAGGTCCGCGGTGGTGCTCACCACCCCGGAGTCGGCGGTGTGCAGGTAGCTGTTCGTGGTGACGTCGAGCCTGGTGCCGTCCGCGCCGGTCAGATAGGTGCTCACGTACGGCGTGGGCAGGAACGGGTCGAGACCGGGCACCGAGGTCTGCCGCAGGCCCAGTCCGGCGATGATGCGGTGCTCCACCAACTCCCTCCAACCGGTGCCGCTTGCCTTCTCGGCGATCATCCCCGCCAGCAGGTAGTTGGTGTTGGAGTAGGCCCAACGGGTGCGGCCGGCCTCCGGCACGAACAGCGGCTTGTGGGCCACGGCCGTCACCACCAGGTCGGCAGCGGAGGTGTCGTCGTAACGGTTCTCGTCGAAGTGCTCGCGGATCTTCTGCTGGATGTCCGGGTCGTCCACGTAGTCGAACAGCCCGCTGGTCTGGCGGAGCAGATCGCGCACGGTGATCCGGGAACCGTCGTTGCCGTTGCCGGAGACCACGCCGGGCAGCCAGTGCTCGACGGTGTCGTCCAGCGAGAGCCGCTTCTCGGCGGCGAGTTGCAGCACCACGGTGGCGACGAATGTCTTGGTGGTGGAGGCCGTCCGGAAGTGCGAGCCCCACGGCACGGGGGCGCGGGAGCCGGCCGACACGGTGCCGAGGCGGGCTTGCAAGCGCCCTCCGGGCAGGCCGTCGACCCTGGCCAGCACGTTCACGTCCCCGCCACCCGCTTCGCGCACGGCGGCCAGGTCGCGGCGGAGCTCGGTCCGGGTGTAGTCGGCGCGTGCGGGACGGTGCCCGGAGGCCGCGGAGGCCGCCTCCGGCAGCAGCGCGGCGGCGACGACCAGCGCGGCCGCCGCGAGGGCGGCGGCCGATGCGTTCTTCTTCCTGGCCTTGGCTGTTGTGCGCTTCGTACCGACCTTGAGAGAACGCATGGTTCGAACCTCCGGTTCGCGCTGGTGGACCACCGTCCGCTGACGCCAACCAGCCAACCCGACCCCGAACCCAGGGCCCATGGCCTTACCCCCCGGACCAGGGGTGGTGCCAGCCCCGCCCACGGTGGGGAAAACCCCCGTTGTCACATGCGCGGGGCCGGCGGTGTCTTCATGGCGAACGGCCGGACAGGCACACGTACAAGGAGGACATCGTGACGCTGCGCGTCCCGAAGGCCGAGCTCCCCGTCGAGCTCCGCGAAAACATGATCAAGCAGCTCGGTGCCGTACCCGAGCCCGTCGAGGTGCTGTGGAACAACCCCGAACTCGCCGAATCCAACCAGGAGTTCTCGGCCAAGGTGGGCACCTGGGACGCGGCCGACGCGAGCCTCAAGACCTTCGCGCACATGGCCGTCGCGGCACAGGTCGGCTGCAGCTGGTGCCTCGACATCAACTACTTCCATGCGCTGAACCAGAACCTGAACCTGACCAAGGCGAGCCAGGTGCCGCGCTGGCGGCAGTCGGAGGTGTTCACTCCGCTGGAGCGGGACGTGCTGGAGTACGCCGAGGCCATGACGAACACACCGCCGACCGTCACCGACGAGTTGTCCGCGCGGCTGCTCGACCGGCTCGGCCCGGCGGCGCTGGTCGAACTCACCGTGTTCATCGGCTTCGCCAACATGGCCACCAGGTGCAACACGGCGCACGGGATCACGTCGCAGGGCTACTCCGATGCCTGCGAGATTCCGCTGGCCGCGCGTCCGCGGAACTTCGGCGTGGCGTCGACGGCATGACCGAGGACCCGTTCATCGCCCATCGCAGCCTGCTGTTCACGGTCGCCTACGAGATGCTCGGCTCGTCGGCCGACGCCGAGGACGTACTGCAGGAGTCCTGGCTCCGGTGGGCCGACGTCGACCGCGCGCAGGTGCGTGACCCGCGGGCCTACCTCGTACGAACCGTCACACGGCAGGCGCTCAACCGTCTGCGGACCTTGTCGCGCAGCCGCGAGGAGTACGTCGGGGAGTGGCTGCCGGAGCCACTGCTGACCAGCCCCGATGTCGCCGAGGATGTCGAGCTCGCGGAGAACGTCTCGATCGCGATGCTGACCGTGCTCGAAACGCTCGGACCGACGGAGCGCGCGGTCTTCGTGCTCCGCGAGGTCTTCGAGATGCCGTACGGCGAGATCGCCGAGGCCGTCGGGAAGTCCGCGGCCGCGGTGCGCCAGATCGCGCGGCGGGCACGCGAGCACGTGGCGGCCCGGCGACCGCGGGTGCCGGTGAGCCGGTCGGAGCAGCAGGCCGTGGTGGAGCGGTTCCTGGCCGCGCTGCGCACCGGGCAGTTGCAGGAACTGCTGGACGTCATGGCACCGGACGTGGTTCTGATCGCCGACGGCGGCGGGCTTGCGGCCGCCGCTCCGGCTCCGATCCACGGGGCCGCACTGGTGGCCAAGATGCTCGCTCGCCCGGACCGGGTGGTGTCGGCCGTGTGGCTCAACGGCGCGCCCGCGGGCCGGATCGAGATCGACGGCCGAGTGGCCGCGGTGAGCTTCGTGGTGGAGAACGGGAAAGTCACCCGGATCCACGCGATCGCCAACCCGCAGAAGCTGACGCGACTCGACGAACCGGCCGAACTCGCCAGATAGGCCAGCCCGCTGCCGCTCTCTGACGTCGAAGCACGTTCAAGCACGTCCAAGCACGTCCGTCGTGCTCGGTATGGGCTGGTTATGAGCTCGGTGTGACCGCGGCGAGTCCGGTGCGTGCGCGACCGGGGCCGGTCGTGCACGGCATAGAGTGCCACGGCAGATCTGGCATGCCGTGGAGGTAGAACGCGATGGGGAATCCACCACAACTCACCGTGGGACGACTCCTCACCTCATGGCAACCGGACGTGCCCGCGCTGCTGGTGGTCGTCATCCTGGGCGCGCTGTACGGCTGGGGCGTGCTGCGTCTGGAGCGCCGGGGCGAGCACTGGCCCCTGCCGCGCGTCGGCGCCTTCGCGCTGCTCGGCCTGGGCACCCTCGTCGTGGCCACGATGTCCGCGCTGGCCGTGTACGACCACGTGCTGTTCTGGCCGGCCGCCGTCCAGAACGTCCTCCTCGACCTGATCGCACCGCTCGGACTGGCCCTGGGCGATCCGCTGCGGCTGGCGCTGGGTTCCCTGCCCGAGGGTGCCGCCGGGCGTGTGCGGCGGGCGCTGACCGGACGGCTCGTACGCCTGCTCACCTTCCCGCTGGTCAGCACGGCTCTGGTGCTCGCGACGGAGCTGACGGTGTACTTCACGCCGTACTTCGAAACCGCTCTGGGTAACGACTGGCTGCACGAGGTGATGTATCTGCACCTGCTGCTCGCCGGAAGCCTGTTCGTCATGCCGATGCTCACCCGCGAGGAGGCGCTGCCCAAGTGGTGTACCCATCCGGTCCGGGCGGCGCTGGTGTTCCTCGACGGGATCATCGATGCCGTACCGGGCATCGTCGTGATGACCCACGGCACGCTCATCGCCGGAGCCTGGTATCTGCGTCACGCGCCGTCCTGGGCGCCGGACGTGCTGCATGACCAGCAGCTGGGCGGTGGCGCCATGATCAGCATCGCCGAGTTGGTGGCGCTGCCCTTCCTCCTCGCGATCCTGGCGCAGTGGGCCCGTACCGAACGCGCCGAGACTGTCGCGCTGGACCGCCGCCTGGAGGCGGAGCTGGTCCCGGCGGTGTCAGCGCCGGGAGCGGCACAGACGTCCGAACTCGTACGTCCCTGGTGGGAGACCGAGAACAGCGAAGTCGCCCAGCGCATCCGCCACCAGCGGCCGGGACGTTGACACTGCGGAATTCACCGAGCCGCTCAGCACGAGCCGCTCCTCGTCCGTGGAGCGCCGTGCGGCAGGATGGGGCCATGAGCGTAGTCAAGATCAACGTACTGACCGTCCCGGCCGAGCAGCGGGAGACGCTGGAGAAGCGCTTCGCCTCCCGTGCCCATGCCGTGGAGAACTCCGACGGATTCGAATGGTTCGAACTCCTCCGCCCCGTCGAAGGCACCGACAGCTACCTCGTGTACACGCGGTGGCGTGACGAGGAGTCCTTCCAGGCCTGGATGGAGGGCCCCATGAAGGCGGCCCACCAGGGTGGTGACGCGGGGAGCGGTGAGCGCCCCAAGCCGGCGGCGAGCGGGTCCACGCTGTGGTCCTTCGAGGTCGTGCAGCAGGCGGCGCCGACCAGCGCATAACCAAACGCCGGCCAGGCCGTCGACGGGCCGCGGCCCCACGCGGCCCCGGCGGGAGCCCGGCGCGATGACCTGCTGGTAGCCCCACATCAGACGCGCCCTGCGGCTGGTGTGGCGGCCATCGTGTGCGTGCTCGCGGAGAGTCACCCAATGGCTCGATTTCAGGTCCTCTCCCACTGAAACGGAATCGACCACGGACGGCAGGCATCACCCGCCGACGGCGGACGGGCTCGCCGACTGGCGGCCGGCCGCACACTGCCGGTCGAGCGCCTCACGGCGAAGGTCGCCCCCTCACCGTGAGGCGTGATGTGCCGACGGGGCGGACCGGCTCATTCCTCGCGTTCGTACTCCGCCCGGGCACGTTCGGCGTCGAGATCTTCCTGTGCGGCACGGTAGATGTCACCGGCCAGCTTGCGGGCGGCCTGAGGATCGGAAGTCGAGGAGACCGTCCGGATCCGGTCAGCCCATGCATCCATGTCTTGCGGGGTTTCAGGATTCTTGCTCACACTACTTTTGTACCTTTTTGCAGGCTTCTTCGCCTCCCACGCCGGAGGAAATCGTGCGCATGACCCACGAAGCCGGGCTCCGATCGGCCGGATCGCTGAGCAGCATGCCAAGGCGACCGACTCCGCCGTGCGGCGGCGCCGCGCCGGGAGGATGAGATGGCGACCCTGCTCTCGGTCAACGTGGGACGGCCGAAGGACGTGCGCTGGCGCGACAGGACGGTACACACGGGAGCGTGGAAGCAGCCCGTCGACGGCCCCCGGATGGTTCGCCGCCTCAATATCGACGGTGACGGCCAGGGCGACCTTCAGGGCCACGGCGGGGAGCAGCGGGCAGTCCTCGTCTACCAGACGCAGTCCTACGCGTACTGGCGCAAGGTTCTCGAGCGTGACGATCTGGAGTTCGGCCAGTTCGGGGAGAACTTCACCGTCGACGGGCTGGCGGACGACGAGGTGTGCATCGGCGACCGGTACCGCATCGGCGAAGCCGAGTTCGAGGTCACCCAGCCACGTGTGACCTGTTACCGCGTCGGCATGCGACTGAACGAGCCGCGCATGGCCTCCCTCCTCGTCGCCCACCACCGCCCCGGCTTCTACCTCCGCGTCGTCGCCGAGGGCCGGGTCCGGGCGGGAGACCGGATCACACGGACCCGCACCGGCCGAGGGGCCCTCACCGTCGCCGACACGGACGCCCTGCTCTACCTTCCTGACCCCGACCCGGCCAAACTGCGTGCCGCATCGACCATCGAGGCGCTCAGCCCCGGATGGCAGCAGTCCTTCCAGGAGATGAGCCACCGACTCGACCAGCCGCCCGGCCCCGCACCCGCCACGCCGGGCTGGAGGGGCTTCAAACAGCTGCGCGTGACCCAGGTCGTACCCGAGACGCCCACGGTGTCCTCGTTCCGCCTGGGCCCCACCGGCTCCCAGGCGCTGGCCCCGGCCGCGCCCGGCCAGTACCTGACCGTGCGGATCCCCGACGAGGGCCGGCCCGGTCCGGTGCGTTCCTATTCGCTGTCCTCCGCCCCCGGTGCCGCCGAGTACCGGATCAGCGTCAAACGCGAAGACCGCGGCAAGGTCAGCGCCTACCTCCACACCCATGTGCACACGGGCGACGTCATCGACGCGGCAGCCCCCCGCGGGACGTTCGTGCTGGCGGATGACCACACGCCCGTGGCGCTGTTCTCGGCGGGCATCGGCGTCACGCCTGTTCTGGCGATGCTGCACCAACTGGCACTCGACCACAGTCCCCGCGCCGTGTGGTGGGTGCACACCGCGCGCGACCCCGGACAGCAGCCCTTCGCGGAAGAGGCCCGGCAACTCCTCGCCCGCCTGCCGCGCGCCCGCGCCTACATCTACTACACCGCCCCGGATCTCGAGATCGCCGGGGGGCCGGGCATCACGCACGGACGCATGACCGGCGACGGGATCCGGGAACTCGGCATCCCCGCGGATGCGCACGCCTATCTCTGCGGCCCCGAGGGCTTCATGTCGACGGTGACATCCGCGCTCCAACAGGTGGGGCTGAGCAGTTCGAACATTCACACCGAAGTCTTCGGGGCGCTCGCAGCCATCAACCCCGGCATCGCCCGCACGGGTTCGGGACATCCTCACCAGCCGACCGGCCCCCGCGGCGCAGGGCCCTCCGTCACCTTCGCCCGCAGCGGCCTGTCCACCGGCTGGTCGGAACGGTACGCGACGCTGCTGGAGCTGGCGGAGGCATGCGAGGTGCCCACGCGCTGGTCCTGCCGTACAGGGGTGTGCCATACCTGCGCCACTCCCCTGCTCACCGGTCAGGTCGAGTACACGACGCAGCCCCTGGAGGATCCCGCCCCGGGTGAAGTGCTGCCGTGTTGCAGCGTTCCCAGCACTGACGTCCTGCTGGATCTGTGAGCCCCCCGGTGGAGGGTCTTAGGCGTTGCGCGCTTCCCTGAAGCGCTGACAGTGGTGTCGACCTTCATCCGGTTGCCGCACTCCGCCGTGGCGGCGACCGGGCGCCGCGGACGGCCGCGCCGAGCACGGCCTTCGGGCGACACGGCAAGTCTAACCACCATACGCGCTTTGACAGGTTACGTCCAGCATGCTGGACTGCGCCTAACCGTTCTACCGCGTCATCGCGCCCGACATGATCGGATTCGGACAGTCGGCCATGCCGACGGTCGACAAGTTCGACTACACCTTCGACGCTCTGACCGACGTGACCGCCGGCCTGTTGGAGCTCGGCGTCGACCGGTTCGCGGTCTACGCGCAGGACTAGGGAGCACCCCTCGCCTGGCGGCTCGCCACGCGGTCTCCAGAGCGCATCACCGCGATCATCACGCAGAACGGCAACGGCTACACCGACGGATTCGTCAAGGCATTCTGGGACGGGCTGTTCGCCTACGCCGAGAACCCGACGCCCGGGAACGAAGCCCCCCTCCGCGCGGCCCTGACCCTCGAACTGACCCGCTGGCAGTACCTGAACGGGGTCGGGGACCCGCGCCTCGTCAGCCCGGACAGCTGGACCATCGACCAGGCGTTGCTCGACCGCCCCGGCAACGACGCCATCCAGCTCGCGCCGTTCCGGAACTATCCGACCAACGTCGCCGTCCGGGCACTTCGCCCTGGAGAGCCACCTGGAGGTAATCACCGGGTACATCCGCGACTTCCTCGCCCGCGTCAGTTCCTGAGAAGCACAGCCCGCGTGTCCTCGGCCGCCGTAACAGCCCTTCGCCGTACGGCACGTTGCGGAGGTCGGCGTACGGGACGCGGAGCTGGAGGCCACCAGGACGAAGTGGTGGCAGGGCGACGCCCTCACAGAGCAGCGATTTGGGAAACTTCGCCCCGGTGTGGGTGAGCGGCATCGGAGTGAGGACGTGCGGCGCGGCGCCGGAGCCGGGCAGCGGGTCGACGGTCCCGTCGACGAGTCGCATGTTGCGGTTGGGCCACTTCGGCAACCCCCTTCACAGGAGCCACACATGCCGTGCGAGGATGCGGCTCCCGGTATCGAGTACCGGCGTAGAGGGGAACATCATTGAGATCAAGGAAACTGAGCCGTAAGCGGCGACGGGCGACCATAGTCACGGCAGCGGCCGCCTCGGTCGTCGCCGGTGCCGCGCTGCTGCCCAACTGGAGCGCGGGCGCGTCGAGTGTCGCCGACCCCGCCGTGGACCCGTCGACCAAAGCCACCTTCCAACGGCTGGCGGACGCGGTCTTCACCGACCGTACGGACGCCCTGGTGGACAGCGCCAAGAGCGGTCGGAACACGTCACTGTCGTCGCGGTTCTCCGGCGATGTGCGGGTGTCCTCCACGCTGTCGCGCGAGGAGAAGTCCGCACTGTCGCAGCTGCGGGGCCGCAAGTCCCGCCTGGAGTCGCTCGGCGAGAAGTACAGCTCGGCCAACACGAGCGTCTCGCTGGACCGTACGCGGCTGAAGGGCCGTCACGCCACGGTCAACGTCACCGAGACGACGACGCTGACGTACGAGAAGGTCAAGGGCAACGAGCCGAAGACCACCGGCTTCCAGGCGCACCACGAGCTGACGTTCAAGGCCGACCGCGAGGGCGACTGGCAGCTGACCGGCATCCGTGACACGGACGACGGCGTCGCGGTCAACCAGGTCGCCGCCACCACGTTCGTCGCCGCGCCGAAGACGGCCGCCGACGACGCCCCGCCCGCGGCGACCCGCTCCGTCACCACGTGGCCCGCGCCGGCCAAGCCGAAGAACTTCTCGGCCTCCGGCTACGACTACAAGGCCATGGCGGCGTACGCCGCCAAGTACTGGAACAACTACAACCCGGCCTACCCGAACTTCAACGGGCAGGGTGCCGGCGGCGACTGCACCAACTTCGTCAGCCAGTCCCTGAAAGCGGGCGGCTGGAAGCACGTCCCCGGCTACACGGACGACTTCCACAAGTGGTTCGGCAACTCCGACATCCAGTCGGACTCGTTCGTCGGCGTCAACGAGTTCTCGTGGTTCGCCCTGTCCTCCAAGCGGGTCACCAGCCTCGCCAACGTGTACCAGTTGGATGTGGGTGACGTGCTGCAAATGGACTTCAACAAGGACGGGTCCAAGGACCACAGCATGATCGTCACGTACCGCAGCCCGCAGGGCGTGCCGTACGTGTCGTACCACTCCACCAACACCTACAACAGGTCGGTGGCGAGCATCATCGCGTCGTACCCGAACGCGGCGTACTACGCCTACCGAACCTGAGCGGGCCCTTCCGGGGCGGGAGCCGGTCCGAGTGTCCGGCTCCCGCTCCTTCGGCCTCGATCACTCACGGGAACAGTGCGATCCCGACGAGGATCAGCAGGATGATGCCGGCGACGAGCGCAACGGTCGCCCACGTCCCCCGCCGCTTCAGCGGCGTCCCGGGCGCTCCTCCACGGGGCCGGTCCTCCGGCAGTGCGGCGTCGGCCGGGCGCCCGCTCCTGTAGAACTCTTCGTCGGTCGGATAGACGTTGCGCGGATCTTCGAGAGCGCGCGGATCGATCTCGTGTGAACTGGTCATGAGCACTCCTTGCGCGGCGCTCGTCAGGGCTGGGGTTCCCGGCGGACGCCAGGGCCTGCGCCAGAGGCGATGGCTCACCACTTCCCAGGCGCGCGGCCCTTCAGGAAGGCGCCGCACAGGCAATCCGCCCTGCTCACCGCGCACAATCTGATCGTATACCCGAGCAGGGCCGTCCATCAGGTCCAGCGGGGCAAGGGGGCTGGGCCCGGCCGAGGGCCCGTGCCGCACACGTCCGCCACGGGCCGCGGCACGTTCGATGATCCCGTCGAGATCATCGACGTACAGAATCAGATGGCGCCCGGTTCGAACACGGTCACCACACACCGGGTAGCCGCCCTCATCGGCCGTTCCGCAAGCCGACCCCACAGTTTCGAGAATCTTACTCTACTATCCGAGAATGGCATTTCCGGCGCGAGTGCGATGACGTCGCCTCGTCACCGAGAGCGTCTTCCGCTGGAACGGGCGAGCGTAGTGGTGGTTGCTCACATGGTCGTAGATCCTGCGCAGCCACGGCCGGCGGACGGCGGGCAGCCGTGCCAGCGTGTCGAGGAACGCTCTCGCGTCAGGCCGGAACGGCCCCCATGGATGCATCGGCAGCGGATCGTCACGGAAGACACCATCGGGCATCCCGCCCGTCACGGGGACGGGCAACCGGTCGTGCTGGAAGGCCAGATTTCCTCACCGGTGGCCCCGGCGGCAGCAGCGCGTCGAGCGCGCGGCCGAACGTGTCGGCAAGGAGGCCGTGAGGGACGGCCACGGGCGTGCCCGCCGAGACCGCCAACAGGTGGGCCAGCGCAGCCCCGACCGCTCCGCCCACCTTGGGCTCCACACTCCGGGCGGCTCGACCGGTGGCGTGCCCTGCCGCTCCTCGGCCAACGTCTCCCAGTCGACCTTCCGGTGCACGCGGCCTTCGATGGGAATGCGGCGCACGGCCTGCGGGTCGAGCCACACCGCCTGCCAAAAGGAGCAGTCGTCGATGCCCGTTGCCACGCCCCGCCCGCGGTGCGCGCCGGCCAGGTTGGGGCCGTCCCTCCCGTCCAGCCCCATGCAGTAGCCGTCGCATCGCTCGGGGATCAGGACGGTGCCGCGGGTGTCACCCGGTGCGACGACGATCGCTCCCGGCGCACCGAAGGACAGGGCGTGAACCGGCGCGAACACGCCCCGGGCTTCCGCTTCGTCCGCCCCGATCCCGCTCCACGGCCGCCCTGGCTGCCCCGAGGGTTCCGGGTCCAGTCGAGAGCCAACACCTTTTGTCCACCGCCGCGATCACCGGTGGCGGTTGACCGCGGCTCACCTTTGGAGTCGCATCCCTCTCGGGAATTCCCAGTGCAGTACGGTCGGTCCCCGACACTCTCGGGGCGGGCTCAATGGGGGAGGTGCCGCATGGACGGCGGACCGGCGACGATCGGACTGACGTCGATGAATGTCTGCTGTGGGTTTTCGTCGACGTTGCCTCCGCCGAAGGATCGCGCGCTCGAGTTCTGCCGGAGAATCGAGGAATCGGGCGTCGACGTGGTCAACTTCCAGGAGGTCTGGACGGCCACGCTGTTCAGAACCATCCGCACGCACCTGCCCTCGTATCCCTTCGTCGCCCGCGTCACCGGAGTGGTCGGTCAGCCGGCCGGGGGGCTGGCCTCCTTTTCGCGGCTCCCGTTGCGGTCGGTGTCGTACGAGTCGTTCCGTGGTTCCCGGCCCGAGGAATCCAGCCCGCTGTTCCGCGGATCCAGGGCCCTGTGGGGACGTCTACAGGGCGTGCTGACCTTCGAGTTGGCGGAGCGCCGCACTCTGGTGGGAAACGTCCACCTGAGTGCGAACAAGGACGGCGACTGGTCGGTGGACAACCGCCACCACCGCTTTCAGCAGAGGCAGTTGGCCATGTTCCATCAGGCCCTTCGCAGAGCCCGCCGGAGCGATACCGAACTGGTGATCGTCGGCGGTGATCTCAACATCCCGGACAGCAGCCCCCTTTACCCATCGGTCGTGGACGCAGGAGCGTGGCGGGACCCGTTCCACGCGGTCGGTCGCCCCACGTTCCATACCGAGCTGCTGCCGCCGGACGCCTCGGCGCACCGCGTCGACTATCTCCTGGTCGCGGGCGATGCCGAACGCTACCCGGTGACCGAACCCCGCCTGCTGTTCACGGACCCGGTACAACTCGGCGGCGGGAAGCAGTCGTTCCTCTCCGACCATATGGCGCTGACGGCGCGCATCGCCCTGCCGACCGCATCGCCGGTGTCGTAGTCCGCGCGCGGGGACCCGTGCGGTCGAGCCGCGGCCCCGAATACGTGGTGGCATACGTGTTTTCACAGATGTGCCGGGTGCCTGGGTGCACCAAGGTCGTGGCGGCCCCGGTGCTTGCGCCGCATGTGTCCCGCCGGGCGTGGCAGGCAAGAGAGGCGCGTGGATGGCGAGGCGAGCGGTCAGCGAGCCAGTGGCGTGGACGGCAGCGTTCGGGACGTTCTCCACGCCGCTCGGACCTGCTGTCCCGCACCGGGCTGACGGCGGATCGAGCCGAGCTGGGAGCGGTCAGAGTGAGCGTTCCGGACGCGGTGGGAGCGCCGAGCGCCGCGGCAAGGAGCCGCGTGGACCCGCCTTCTCCGCACCCCCAGCGTGTGGTCCTGCTCGTCCACTCGCTCCACCATCTCTCCCGCGGCGGACGCGCTGTCACAGAACCCGCGCGGCTGACGACACGCACAGTTCAACGGCCGACTTGGTGTGGTGGCCCAAGCTCCGGGATCACCTCCTCAGACGCCGATCGCCCCATCGATACGTTCACGGAGGAGATCCGCGTGTCCGTTGTGACGGGCGTATTCCTCGATCATGTGGATCAGCACCCAGCGCAGCGACACCGTCCCACGCCATGCGTCCTGGCCCGCGATGTCGAGGTGGGGCGCGTCCCCGGTGAAGGCGTCGGCGAACGCGACCTCCCCGCGCCACGCCTGCCACGCTCCGGTCACGAGGTCGGGAGCGGAAACCGCGCCGTCGAAGTCGCCGTCGGGTTCCGCCGACGACGAGAAGCGTGGTGGCGCGTCCTGGCCGGCGAGAACCTGTCGGAACCATCGGCGCTCCACATCGGCAAGATGGCGTACGAGTCCGAGCAGCGAGAGCGTGGAGGGCTCGACGGAGCGTCGGTCCAACTTCCCTTCCACGCCCGCGCACTTCAGCTCCAGCGTCGTCCGCTGGGTCCTGAGAAATCCGGTGAGCATGGCTCGCTCTTCGCCGGTCGAGGGAGCACCGAGCCGGGGATCGTCGTCGCCGCCGACGAACATGGCGGCTCGTCTCCGTGGACTCGTCGTACTCATGCTGTCTCTCCTTCGGGGTTCGTCGGTGACGGCGGTGACAGCGGTGACGGCGGTGCGATGTGGACATCCGGCGCCTCGTCGCTGGGAGGGAGCACGCGTTACTCCGTGCGAGTGGTGCATCCTCCGGCAGCGTCGTAGCGTCAGTAATGGAGCCGACCGCCGCAAGAAGGGGCGCACCAGGCGCCTGGCCTGCTGGTCGAAAGCGATTGCGACTGGGAGCGAACATGCCAAAACGCACAGTGAGGGCAGCGGTCACGTTCTGTGCCGCTGTGTCGCTCGCAGCAATCACGGGAACGGCCTCCTCCGCCCCTGCCACGTCACCGCCGTCCACGCACGCCGTGAAGCACCAGGCGGCCGGGCAGCCCGCGATCGTCGACTGCTTCTGGCACGCGCAGGTGCGCCCCACCGACTTCATCCTCGCGTGCGGTGACGGCAACAGCCGCCTCACCTCGCTCCAGTGGTCGCATTGGCACCCGGACTCCGCGGTGGCCACGGGCTTCAACGTGGTGAACGACTGCAAGCCGTACTGCGCCGCGGGGAAATTCCACTCGTACGCGGTGATCGTGCGGCTCGAGGACCCACAGCCCTGGAAGAAGCACCCTGAGTTGTCGCACTACACCCAGATCAGTCTCGTCTACACCAAGGGGAAGCCGGACGGATTCGAGCGATGGGTCGACCTTCCCTTGTGGAACTGACTTCCGAGATCGAGGCGTTACGGCTCAGTGGAGCGGCGTCAGCCGCGGCCGGCTTCCCGCGCCACGCGCTCCAGTCGGCTTCGATGGCTGTCCCACCACGCTCGATCGCCCGAGGGCATGCTGTCGTTGCCTTCCCACATCCCGGTAGCCCCGTCGATGGACTCCCGGAGAATGTCGGCCTGGCCCGCGTGCCGGTGGGTGTCGGCGATCACGCGCACCAGGACGTGGTGCAGTGTCACCTCTCTTCGGTCCTCGGGCCACCACGCCACGCGACCGATCGTGTCGAGCGCGAAGGTCTCGATCGTGGTGTCCGAGTGCTTCCACGCCTGGCGGTAGAGTCCGACGATCTGTTCGCGCGACTCGTCCGTGTCGGCCCACATGTCCGCGTTGGGTTCGGCGTCGGCCGCGAACCAGAGCGGCGGCTCTTCGAAGAACGGCCGCCCGAAGGTGTCGCCGAAGTACCCCAGCTCCACGCCGGCGACGTGTTTGACCAGCCCCAACAGATTCGTTCCGGTCGGCGTCAGCGGACGGCGGATGTCGTACTCCGACAGCCCGTCGAGCTTCCACAGCAGGGCGTCGCGGGCGGCTTGCAGATAGCGGAGGAGATCCGCCTTCGCATTCGAATCGATCATGTCCAACAGTCTCGCAGCCACCACTGACAGTCCCATGGGCCCGCAACCCGGGTGACGGGACCGTCGTCGTGGCGACGGTCCCGTCTGTGGAGCGCCGGGTTGGGGTCAGCGCACCGGCAGGGTCGCGGTGTGCTCGACGCGTACGGCGTCCAGGGACCGGGGGTTGAGGCCGAGCAGTCGCAGGATCGTCGGGGCGATCTGCGTGGTCTCCACCGGGCCGCTGACGCGCACGCCGTGCGGGGTGGCGGCGCCCGAGACGACGAGCGGGACGTCGAGGTCGTCGGCGTGGGCGCCGCCGTGCTCGGCGATCTTGCTCTTGCCGCCGGTGTAGACGACGCCGTAGCGGGTGATGCCGAACAGGTCCGGCACGCGCGAGTCGGCCGCCTTGACGTGGAAGTACTTGGCGGCCGCCGCACCGGCGTACAGGGTCTTCAGGCCGCTCGCGGTGAAGGGCTTGGCCTTGCCGGCGATGTCGTTGCCGGTGCCGGACTGGGCGAGCAGGTACGCCTTGGCGAAGGCGGTGGCGGCCTGCGAGCGGTCGTTGAGCCACAGGAGCATGGCGTCGTCGTCCACGGAGTGGGCGACCAGGTCACCGGCGCCCGGGTGGGCCTTCTTCCACGCGGCGTTGAGGCCGTCGAGCAGGGGGCCGTCGTCAATACGGATCAGGGCCTTGGGGTCGGTCGGTGACTGGCCGTGCTTGGAGGAGAGGATGACGGTCGTGTTGCCGTCCAGGTGCTGCTTGCGCAGTTCGGTGAGGAACGCTCCGACCTCCTGGTCCACGAAGGCCAGGTTCTTGGCCAGCAGCGGACCGGGGACACCCTTCGCCGCGTAGCCGCCCGTCAGCCCCTCGGAGGCGGGCAGCTTCTGGGCGGTCGAGACGGACTGGAAGTTCATGCCGAAGACCGCCGGGGTGCCGGTCCTGTGGGTGCGGCCGTGGTCGTAGCCGTCGATCTCGTTGAGGACGGCCTTCACCTTGAAACCGTCGTACTGCTCCGTCGCCGCGTTGTCCTTCGTCCAGTCCGTGCCTGCCGGGTAGCCGATCGCCTGGCTGTTGATCTCGGGGGCGAAAAGGTCCTGGACGCCGTCGCCGGAGGGGCCGTTGAGGATCTCGTACGCGACGTGCTTGTCGGACCAGGCGGTCCGCAGTCCGGCCTTTCTGACCACGTTGAAGACCGTGTTCACCTTCAGATACGAGTGCGGGTACACGGGCTTGCAGGTCTTGGGGTCGACCGGCAGCTTCGACGGGTCGATGAGGCCGCGGGCGGCGCCGGTCATCCTGAGGATGCTGCCGGGCAGGCCGGCGAGGCCCTGGCCTGCGTCGATGGAGTCCTTGTTGCGGTCCAGGTCCTCGGTGAAGTCGACCTCGGCGCCGGGCTTGGCGCCCGCACAGTGGGTCGTTCCGGCCGGGAGGAGTGCCGAGCTGTATCCGTCGTCGTAGTAGAGGCCCGTGGTGCCCGGGTTCCCGCCGGTGAGCTGGCCCACCAGGCCGGGGAACGAGTCGGAGGGGTCGGTGGTCCTCGCGTGGGTGTACTCGACCCCACCGGTGGCGAGCCGCGCGAGAGCGGACTTCGGGTGACGCGCGACGTACCAGGCCAGGTCGGACTGGTGCAGACCGTCGATCGACAACAACAAAACATGGCGCGCGACGTGCGCGGGCGAGTGCGCGGAAGTGGATGTGGCAGCGGGTGTGGCGGCGGCCGCGGTGGCGGTGAGGCCGCCGACGGCTGCGAGCGCGGCGGCGGCCGCGGCGACGGGACGGACAGGACGTCGGAACACGGGTGGTTCTCCTCTGGCTGTGCGGAGCATGTGAAACCTGCGAACCATGCACCGACATAGGAGTCGCGCAACATGTACGGAAGCGGACTCGCGCGTCCCGTAATGCCCAAGAAACGCAACTGAGCACGCAAAGACTGCCTGGCACCCGAGTTCCTTCAGGCGCCCGCGCCGGCCGCGATGTCCAACGCCGCGATGTAGCCGAAGGTCATCGCCGGGCCGATCGTCGAACCCGCGCCCGCGTAGCTATGGCCCATGACGGCCGCGCTGGCGTTTCCGGCGGCGTACAGGCCCGGGATGACGGAACCGTCCGGACGCAGGACGCGCGCCCGGGCGTCTGTGCGCAGGCCGCCCTTCGTGCCCAGATCACCCGGGACGATCTTGAAGGCGTAGAAGGGGGCGAGCCACAGGGGCGCCAGGCAGGAGTTGGGGAGGATCGCGGGGTCGGTGTAGTAGTGGTCGTAGGCGCTGTCGCCGCGGTGGAAGTCGGGGTCGTTGCCGTTGCGGGCCAGGGTGTTGAAGCGGTTGACGGTGGTGCGGAGGGCGGCGGCGGGCATGCCGATCTGTGCCGCGAGGGCGTCGAGGGTCCAGGCCTTGTGGGCGGCGCCCGACGTGTACCACGCGTCGGGGAACGTGAAGGTCGGCAGCACGTCCTTGAAGAGGTAGCGGTCGCGGTAGTTCTGGTCGACGATGAGCCACGCCGGGATGTCGGGCGCGCTGCTGTCACGGTCGTACATGATGTGCACGACGTCGCTGTAGGGGGCCGCTTCGTTGACGAAGCGCGCGCCGGCGGCGTTGACGAGGAGCCCGCCGGGCAGGGTGCGTTCGGCGAGGCAGAAGTACGGCTGGTCGGGCAGCGGGATCGCCGGGCCCCACCAGGCGTCGTCCATCAGGTCGAGCGCCGCGCCGGCCCGCTGACCCGCCTGGATGCCGTCGCCGGTGTTCTCCTTGGCGCCGACCGTCCACTCGGTGCCGATGGGCTGTCGCTGGTACTGCTCGCGCATGGCCGCGTTGTGCTCGAAGCCGCCGGAGCCGACGATCACCCCGTGCCGGGCTCTGATCAGGCCCGGGGTGCCGTTCCTGGTGACCACGGCTCCCGTGGCGGTTCCGTTCTCCAGGTACAGGTCGCGGAGCGGCGTGTTCAGCCACACCGGAACCTCGGCCGCGAGCAGTCCGGCGCGCAGACCGGCCGCCAGCGACTGGCCCATGGTGAGGGGCTTCTGACCGAGGAGGGCCGCCTGGGTGCCGCGGGCCAGACAGGTGGTGGCGACGGCGGCGCCCTTCGCGCTGACCGCGGCGAGCGTGAGCCACTTGTAGTCGGAGCTGAAGACGACCATGCCGGTCGGTACGGTCATGTACGACGGGTTCAGATGGGCGAGTTCGGCACCGAGGATGTTGCCGTCGAGCTGGTCGGGCTCGATGGAGCGGCCGCCGGGCAGCCCGCCGGGGAGTTCGGGGTAGTAGTCGCTGTACCCCTCCATCCAGCGGAAACGGAGCGGGCTGTTCGCCATGACGAAGGAGATCATGGCGGGGCCGCTGCCGAGGAAGGCCTGCCGGCGTGCGGCGGAGACGTCGGGGCCGACCACCGCGGCGAGGTAGGCGGCGGCCTTCGCCGGGGTGTCCGGCACCCCCGCGGCGAGGATCACCGGGTTGTTGGGGATCCAGACGCCCGCCCCGGAACGCGCCGCCGATCCCCCGAACGTGGGCGCCTTCTCGACGACGACGCAGCTCAGCCCCTGTTTCGCGGCCGTCAGCGCGGCGGTCATCCCCGCCGCTCCGGAGCCGATCACCACCACGTCGTACGTGCCGAGCAGAGGCAGGTCGGCCGCGTCCGCGGCACCTGGCAGACCCGCCGCGAGCGCGAGTCCGGTTCCCGTCGCCGCGCCCAGCACCTGGCGACGCGACGGGCCAGGTCCGGAGGTGGAAGCGGTGGAGTACGCGGGGGAGGCTTCGGTACGTCTCGCAGGGTCCGCGATTGTGGACATGGCAGGGCGCTCCAGCCGGGCGAAGGAATGGGCGAGGGTGCTGGGCCCCGGGAAGCAACAGGCCTTCGGCATCCCGGTTCTGATGCGGAGTCAGGAATGTCGCGCGGTGGTCTTGTGAAGTCAAGGGCTACGCCGGTCGGTACGGGGGCGGCACTTTGATGCTGCCCCCACACACCAGAACCCGCTTGCGGTCGTCGAAGGGCAGCCGACGGTCCGCGCCTCGCCGACCATGTGCACGCGCTCGGCGACAGACTCCGGCAGAAGTGAACCGCCCCACTGTCCGCCACGTTGCGGGGCCGCCCGCCATACTGGGAACGGCGGGGAAGGAGAGGGCAGATGGATCTGTGATCCCACAGCACGCGGAAAACAGTCAAAACGGCGACCACGATCGGTACAGCGCATACGACCAGCACGGGAAATACGACGTCCTGGTGATCGGCGGCAGCGGCGTGGACACCATCGTCCGCGTCGACACCCTGCCGGTCCCGCTCGCCGACTCCTTCCATGTCGGCCCGATCGAGGAGTGGCCCGGTCACACCGGAGGGAACGTCGCCCTCGGCACCCGGGCGCTGGGCCTCAAGGTCGGGTTGCTCGACTGCATCGGTGACGACTGGATCGGCGCACAGGTGCGCGAGCGGATGGCCAAGGGCGGTGTCGAGTTCCTCCCGCTGATCTCTCCCGCGGGAACGCGGCGCGCGGTCAACCTGGTGGACGCGTCCGGCCGTCGGATGTCCTTCTACGACGGCCGCGACCCGGCGGATCTGCGGATGCCACGGGACTTCTACCTGCCGCGGCTACGGCGCGCCCGCCACGTCCACCTCTCCATCATGAACTTCGGGCGCTTCCTCTACGACGACATCGAGGACCTCGGCGTCCCCGTCTCCACCGATCTGCACGACTGGGACGGCCTCGCCGACCACCATCGGGAGTTCGCCCTCCGCTCCGATCTCGTCTTCTTCAGCGCGGCGGGCGTGGGCGACGAAACCCCCGCGCTGATGCGGAAGATCCTGCGCGCCGGGCGGGCCCGCACGGTGGTCGCCACGGCGGGCGCGGACGGCTCCTGGGTCCTCACCAAAGACGGCGGCCCCGATCCGCGGCACATTCCGGCGGCTGTCCCGTCCGCTCCGGTGGTGGACTCCAACGGCGCGGGTGACGCGTACGTCTGCGGCTTCCTGTACGGCAGGCTCGCCGGCCGGGACGTGCGGGAGTGCGCCCGGCTCGGGGCGATCGCGGGCGCCCACGCCTGTACGGCACCGGGCTCGACCGCCCTCATCTCCCGGGAGGCGCTCCTGAGCCGCGCATGACCGGAAGCCTTCCCTACTCGATGTCAGCGGCGACCGAGCAGGCGTCGACAGAAGGCGGAAGCAAAGCTGTTGGGGTTGACAGTGGCCTCGGTCGCGGCCGTCGCCATGACCCGAACGGGCGGATCACCACGCCCGCCCGGGACTTCGCGGAGCAGCAGCGCCCGCACCTCGTGGACCGCCGGTTGCTCGCCTCCTGGGCGGCCGGATCGCAGCCGCTGTGGAAGCTGCTGCGGGCGTTGCCGCCGCCCCGCAGACCGTCCGCTCCGTCCTGACCGTCCCGACCGGGGCCGGCCGCGTGCCACCGCGCGGCCACCCCCCGCCCGGCCGCGCACGGAGCTCAGCCATGCCCGACTCCCGAGCGTGGGAGGTCCCTGATCAGACCGTAACCTCATCGGTAGACGAACTGCTGCCTGAATCCGGCACAGTCGTGGTCGGACTGGGCTAGATTCGTGAATCCTCGGCACCGGAGCCCCTCGGTGAGGTCATGTCGGGGAGAATTCTGGAGCGGCGATGCACGCGTTCGAAAATCCTTCACCGGCTGCGACAGTGATGCAGGGTGGACTCGCCGACAGTCTCTTCGAAACGGCTCGCCGTGAGCCGGAGCTGCCACAGATCGCACGCCGTCTCGACGACGATCCCGGCATCTGGACGACGGTGACCGCGGTCGAGCTGTGGGACGAAGTGGTCGATCTGGCCCGGGGGTTGGTGGTGTCCGGCCTGCGTCCGGGGAACCGGGTGGCCGTCATGGTGCGTACGCGCTACGAGTGGACCGTGCTCAGCTACGCGCTGTGGGCGGTGGGCGCCGAGGTCGTGCCGATCTACCCGACCTCGTCGCACGAGCAGGTCGCGTGGATCCTCCAGGACGCGGGCTGTGTCGCCGTGGTCGTCGAGGACGAGCAGGGCGTCATGACGGTCGGCTCGGCGTGCGCGTCGCTCCCGGCGCTGCGCCACGTCTGGCAGTTGGACACCGGGGCCCTGGCAAAGCTGGTCGAGCGGGGCCGGGCGATCCCGACGACGACGGTGGACTCGTTGCGCCGCATCGTGCTGCCCGACTCGACTGCGGTCATCGCCTACACCTCCGGTACGACGGGGCACCCCAAGGGCTGTGCCCTCACCCACCGCAACCTCGCCAGCCCCTGCGACACCCTCCTCGCGGGCTGGAGACACACGACTGCTCCCCCTGGTGAGCAGCCCGCCATCCTGGCCTTCCTGCCCTTCTCGCACGTGTACGGCATCATGGTCCAGGGGCTCTGTCTGCGGGGCGGCATCCTGCTGGGGCACGAGCCCGATCTCAGTGAGGAGACGCTCTCCGCGGCGCTCCTCTCCTTCCGCCCGACCTATCTCTACGCCGTTCCGTTCGTCTTCGAGAAGATCTACAAGAACTTCCTGCGTACCGCGCAACGGACGGGCCGCGGAGTCCTGTTCGAGCGTGCCGTCCAGACAGCGAAGGACTTCGCCGCGGCCACCGAACGCCAGCGACTGGGCACCGGCCCCGGCCCCGGCTTCGACCTGCGCCTGCAGCACACGCTCTACGAGAAGACCGTCTACCGGAAGCTGCGGGCCTCCCTGGGGGGACGAGTGTGCGGCGCGGTGTCGGGCGGCTCCCCGCTCAACCGTGAACTCGCCCTCTTCTACGCGGGCATCGGGATCTTCGTCCACGACGGGTACGGGCTCACCGAGACGAGCGGCGGCGTCACGGCCCACCCCGTGGGCCGCGAGAAGTTCGGAACGGTCGGCCGCGCCCTGCCCGGTACCGACATCCGGGTGGCCGAGGACGGGGAGATCCTGGTGTGGGGGCCCTCGGTGTTCCAGGGCTACGTCAACGATCCCCCGTCGACGTACGCCGCGTTCCAGGACGGCTGGCTGGCGACGGGCGACCTCGGGCACCTCGACGCCGAGGGGTATCTGGCCATCACCGGCCGCAAGAAGGACATCATCATCACGAGCGGCGGCAAGAGCGTGGCTCCGGCGGCCCTCGAGGAGCGGTTGCGCGTCCACCCGTTGATCCATCAGGCGGTCGTCGTGGGCGACAACCGGCCGTGTGTGGGCGCCCTCATCACCCTTGACCCAGACTTCCTCGCGCACTGGCGCGGGGCCTGGTCCAAGGGGGGCACTTCGGCACGGGACGCACGGGAGGAGAACGAGCTGCGGGAGGAGGTCAGACGCGCCGTCGCCGCGGCCAACAGCACGGTGTCCCGCTCCGAGTCCATCCGGGTGTTCCGTGTTCTCTCCGAACCCTTCGACCAGACCAACGGCCTGCTGACCCCGTCGATGAAGCTGCGCCGGGACGCCGTCTCACGGCGTTTCGCCGCCGAGATCGACGCGATGTACCAGACCTCGTCGAGGGTGCCGCGGGAGTACACGCCGAGCGAGCCCTCGATCTGGGACGATTCCGACAACGTATTCCGCTGAGGAACTCCGCGTCGGCCACTTCCCACGGTCGGGAAGTGGCCGTGTCGCCTCCGTCCGGCGGCACGTGTCCGCCGTCGCGACCGTACGGACCACCCAGGCCGCCGTAGCGGCTGCGACGGTGAGGAGAGCCGACGACGGGGTCGGGGCCTTCTCCCGCGTGCGCTACAGCAGCAACTACGCCAACGCGTTCTGGGACGGACTGGACGACGGGCGTCCGCTCACCGAACTCGGCATCTCCGCGCACGAGATGACACACGGCGCCAGGTCCGCCACGGCGAACCTGGCGCACTCCAGTGAGTCCGGCGGTCTGAACGAGGCCACCGGCGACGTCATGGGCACGGCCGTGGAGTTCTTCGCCGACAGCCCCCGACGATGTGCCCGACCACCGGATCGGCGAGCTCGCCGAGGGCAGCGGGCAGCGGGCCATCAACGGCGTCGACTACGACAGCCCCACCTACGACGGTCCGCCCGGCCCCGGTCTGGGCCTGCGCAGCGCCACCCACGCCTGCCCACCGGTCTGTCGACCGACCCGGCCACCGGGGCCGATCTCCGGCACGCCGACGACGGCCGGTGCCTTCACACCGGCCGTCTCCCTCAAGAACTCCGCGGCCAAGACGCCGACGCCTCGGCACTCCCCGCCGACGGCGCCTGGAGGCACCGCGTCACGGACGACACCCGGCGTCTTCACCGTCGACCCCGGCCGCCTGGACAGCTGGAGCCTGACTTTCCGACCCTCGTGACCTCTCCGCGCCTCTTCCACTTCTTCCGCGGCGCGGGACATAGGTGCGTCCCGCGAGCGACCGCAGGGGCGTGACACGGATTCTGGCCCCCGGCATCCTGGTGGTGTTCATGTGACCACAGTGCTCCCAGGACGTCGGGGCAACCAGATCCCTCCTGTGAGGGGGAACGCGGATCCTGGTACCGCCACCACCACCCTGCGCAGGTCAGGGGTTCTCCTCCGCGTCAACCGGAGCATCGGTGCCGGGCAGCCTCAGGGTGAAGACCGAACCGGCGCCGAGTTCACTCGCCACGGCGACGGTACCGCCGTGGGCGGCCACGAGCTGGCGGACGATGGACAGGCCGAGCCCACTGCCGCCGGTACGCCGGCTGCGGGACTTCTCGGCCCGCCAGAACCGGTCGAAGACGCTGGGCAGATCCTCCGCGGCGATACCGCTGCCGGTGTCGGCCACCTCGAGGACGACCTGGCCCTGCTCCTCCCGGGCGCAGAGGGTGATCGTGCCGCCGTCCGGTGTGTGCCGGATCGCGTTGGACACCAGATTGCCGAGCGCCTGCCGCATCCGCACCGGATCCGCGTCGAGCCACGGAGTCCCGCTCCCCGCCGGCGCGGACGTCCCGTCCGTCCCCGTGCGCAGCCCGATGCCCGCCGCCTCCGCGCCCACCCGGTGCGCCGCGGCGACCTGTGCGAGCAGTTCGTCGGCGCGGACGGCCTCGGGGTGCAGCGTGAGGGTACCCGCGTCGGCCGCGGCGAGGTCCTGGAGATCGTCGATGACCCTTTGGAGGAGCACCGCCTCCTCGTGCAAGGAGGCGAGCAGTTCCGGATCGGGGTCGACGATGCCGTCGCGGGTCACCTCCAGCCAGCCACGGATGTTGGTGAGCGGGGTGCGCAGTTCATGCGCGATGTCGCTGACCATAGCCTTGCGCTGGGCCTCCATCCGTTGCCGGCGCTCGGTCAGCTCGTTGAACGCGACCGCCAGGATGCCCGTCTCGTCGCGGGTGGTGACGGGCACCCGTACATGCTGTTCCAACGGCTGCTGGGCGGCCAGCGTGAGCGCCCGCAAGGGGCGTACGAGTCGGGTGGCGACCAGCGCGGTCACGGCCACGGTGAGGGCCAGGACGAGACCGGTGACTCCGACCACCTTGGCCTTGTTGGCGTCCGACATGTCGAAGTGCGGGACGGCGCTGTCCCCCGTGCCCAGGAACAGCTCGGCGACGGGCGCGACATCGGGATCGAGCTGCTCGCGGCGCGCTTCGGCGATGCATTCGTTCCCCTTCGCCTCGAACGCCGTGGGATGTCCGCCCAAGCTCCTTCCCTCCAGGACGAACTGCGGCTGCGGGGCCTGGCTGGAGAACTCCAGCGAGATGAACCCCTTCGCGGGCAGAGCGAGGTCCACGCGCCGCAGGCATGCCTCGGCGAGGCTCGTCAGCGTGGTCAGCGCCGTCTCCTCGGTGTGGGTCAGGGTGTTGAGCTGGCCGTCCGCGCACACCTCGGGCACGGTCGAGTTCGGAAGGATCCCGTTCTCGTCCGACAGGACGGGCCGACCACTCGGCGTCCAGGTGATCGTGGTGTCGACGCCGTTGCGCGCCGCGCACTTCTGCCGCAGAGTCGCCAGCTTGCCCAGCCGTGCCCGCTCCAGGGGCGTCAGCCGGTAAGGACCGACCGCGCGCGGATCGACGCCGCTGAGCTGGGCCCCGGGCTCCGAGTAGGTGTCGGTGTGCAGGGGGTCGACAGTGGCGGCGGCCCCGGGCGGCAGGGCGGTGCGGGACTTGGCGGAGTCGGCGATCGGCGTACGGTCCGCCGTCGTCAGCGCGATCCGTCGCCCCGTGGCGGCCGACAGCCGGTGCAGGTGGCCTGGACGCCCGACCAGCTCGGGTGGGTGGCGGCGTATCCGCTGAGTTGCCGGAGGATGTCCGTGTCGTCGGCGAGGGCCTGCCCCTGCTCCTCCTGGATGGCGCGGGTCGTCGTCTGCACCGCGAGCCACGCCGTCGCTGCCACCGAGCACAGGGCGATGAGCACCGAGGTGATCATCAGCCGTACGAGCAGCCTCTTGCGCAGCGGTATGCCGGAGCTCACCCGCGCCCGCCGCTGAGCTTGTACCCGACGCCGAACACGGTGAGCAGCCGCACCGGTCTGCGGGGATCGGGCTCGATCTTCTTGCGCAGGTTCATGATGTGCACGTCGATGGCCCGTTCGGTGGAGGCCCGGTCGATACCGCGGGTGCACTGGAGCAACTGCCGCCGGGAGAAGACCCGCTCGGGCTCCGCGGTCATGGCGCGCAGGATCTCGTACTCGCCGGGGGTGCACTCCACGCGCGCGCCGTCGCAGTGCACCTCGTGCCGGACCGGGTCGACGGTGATTCCGGCGACCCGTACGGCCCGGTCCTGCTCGTCGGCCGGGCGCCCGCTGCGCCGCAGGACCGTGCGGATACGGGCCATCAGCTCGCGCGGGCTGTACGGCTTGGTCATGTAGTCGTCGGCGCCGAGCTCCAGGCCGAGCAGGACGTCTTCCTCGGCGGAGCGGGCGGTGAGCATGAGGACGGGAATGTCGTCATCCCGGCGCAGCACCCGGCACACCCCGAAGCCGTCGATCACCGGCAGCATCAGGTCGAGGACGACGAGGTCGGGCTTGTGCCTCCGTACCTCGTCGAGCGCGGCCCCGCCGTCGTGGACCACGGTCGCGGTGTGTCCCTCCTGGAGCAGTGAGCGGCGTATCAGTTCCGCCTGTTTCTCGTCATCCTCAGCGACCAGCACATGTGCGCACACGCGGCCGATAGTAAGCGCCTGCAACCCGGAAAAGGGGAGGCGAGAGGGTCTTCCCACACCCTGACAACTTCCTCATGTCCGCCTGCGAAGCTCGGGCACGCCACCAGACGCGACTGTGGTCGACGGTGTGCACGGATCTTGACGCTCTCCGATCCGGGGCCGTAGCTTCCCGGAGGATTTAAACGATTCAAAGACATGGGCCCCGAAGGGGTCCTGTCTGTGCTGCCCTCCGAGAGAGTGGACGAGATCCATGAGCAACGTCACCCCGGCCCGCCGCTCGGGGCTTCCCCGCCGCGCTCTCCTCACAGCCGCCGTCGCCACGGCCGCGGCCGGTGCGTTCGACTGGAGCCTGCCCGCGGTGGCGGGTGCCTCGACCGCCGTCGGTCCGCCCTTCGCGACGCCCGGGCGCGCCGTACGGCCGAAGTTCCGCTGGTGGTGGCCCGACGGCCTCGTGCGGCCCGACGAGATCAGACGGGAGATCGACCAGATCGCCGACGCCGGTTTCGGCGGGGCCGAGATAGCCGCGGTCCATCACAGCGTCACCGACTCCTCGGTCCTGGACACCGCGCGGCACGGCTGGGGCAGCGCCGCGTGGGTGGCGGGAGTGGAGGCGGCACTGGGCCAGGCGGCCCGGCGCGGCCTCACCGTCGATCTGACCATCGGCCCCAGCTGGCCGGCGGCGGTCCCCGGCATCACACCGGACAGCGAGGCCGCGGTCAAGGAACTCGCCTACGGAACCGCCACGTTGACGGCGGGAGCCGCCTACTCCGGTCCGGTGCCGTCCCCGGTCTACGCCGCCGCCTCGGGCGTGACCCGGCAGCAGTTGCTCCTGGTCCAGGCCGCCCGGGTGAACACCGCGAACTCCACCCGCAAGGAGACGGGGCTCGACCTGGACTCGGTCCGGGACCTCACCGGAGCCGTCACCGACGGCACGCTCACCTGGACCGCGCCCGACGACGGCAGCTGGGCGATCATCTCCTACTGGGTACGCGGTTCCGGGCAGACTCCGGAGGGCGGCCCGCACACCGCCCCGGCCGCGTACGTGGTCGACCACTTCAGCGAGGCCGGCACACGCGCGGTGACCGACTTCTGGGAGGCGCACCTCCTCTCCCCCAGCGTCCGGCGCCTGCTCAAGGTCTCCGGCGGGGCGCTGTTCGAGGACTCCATCGAGCTGGAGACCGACGGGCTCCAGTGGACGCCCGGCCTCCCGGACGCGTTCCTCGCCCACACCGGCCGCTCCCTGCTGCCGCTGCTGCCCGCCGTGATTCTCAACCACGGCAGCCAGGTCTTCGCGTTCGAAGCCGCCGTCACCCGGCAGATCCGGCACGACTTCTGGGAGACGGTGTCCGTCCTCTTCAACCGGCACCATGTGACGGCCCTGCGCACCTGGGCCCACTCCCTCGGCCTCGAACTGCGTTCCCAGCCCTACGGTCTGCAGACCGACGCGATCGCCTCGGCCGCGCTCCTGGACATCCCCGAGGGCGAGTCCCTCGGCTTCAAGAACCTGGACGACTACCGCTGTCTGGCGGGCGGCCGAGACATGGCGGGGCACACCGTGTTGTCCTGCGAGGCAGGCGCCTACGCGGGCGGCGCGTACAACACCACCTGGCAGAAGTTCCTGCGCACCATGGGCGGCGCCTACGCCGCGGGAGTCAACCAGACGGTCGTCCACGGCTTCTCCTACGCCGAGCTGCCGGGCGCGAACTGGCCCGGATACGCCGCCTTCACCCCGTACAAGGGGACGGTCGGCTATGGAGAGTCCTGGGGCCCGCGGCATCCGACCTGGCGACACGTCGCGGACGTGTCGGGGTATCTGGGCCGGGTTCACCACGTGTTGCAGACCGGCCGTCCGCGCGTCGACGTCGCGGTGTTCCGGCAGACCGGGTACACCGCCACCGGCATCGGCGCCTCCTGGTTCACCGCGACGGGCATCCCCCTGGGCTGGACCCACCAGTTCCTCAGCGGCCCGCTGCTCGACCTGCCCGCCGCCATCGTGCGCCACGGGCGCCTCGCACCCGAAGGCCCGGCGTACAAGGCCCTGTTCGTCGAAGGCGACTTCTTCTACGGCTCCACGGTCACCCTGGCCCTGGCCGACGCCCGCGCCCTGCTGCGCCTCGCCCACGCCGGACTGCCCGTCGTGCTGCTCGGCGCCTGGGACGCCGTCGTGCCGCCCGGCGTCCCCGACAGCGGCGAGAGCGACGAACTGCGTTCCGTGGTGACCGAGTTGCTGGCCCAGCCGCTGGTCCGCCAGGTCGCCGACAAGTCGGCCGTCCCCACCGCTCTCGCCGACCTCGGGGTGGTGCCGGACGTCCGCTACTCGACCTCCTCCACCCTGCTCAACGCCCATCGCGTGGCCGACGGCGTCGACTACTACTACCTGTGCAACGGCAAGCACGCCGAGACCGTCAAACCGCCGGTGGCCTCGATCGACCACGAGGTCACCCTGCGCCGCACGACCGCGGGCGCCGTGCCCTACCTCCTCGACCCGTGGACCGGAAAGGCCGAGCGCCTCGCCCGCTACACCGAGGACGGCGACACCGTCACCGCTCGCGTCGTCCTCCAGCCCGGCGAGACCCTGATGCTGGCCCTCGGCCGCCCGGGGCTCTTCGGCGACCGCACCGGCAGCCGTCCACACGCGGTCGACAGCGAGGCGGACGAGGTGCGCTTCACCGACGCCGGACTCACCGTCCGGTCGACCACGGCAGGCACGTACAGCACCGTCCTCTCCTGCGGCCGCACCGTGCGGACGACGGTCAAGAGGGTCCCCGCGCCGATGGATCTCGCCTCCTGGCAGCTGCACGTGCAGGACTGGCGGCCCGGCGACACGGCCTGCCGCACCACCGTCGTCGAGCACGACCTCACCCTCGACACGCTGCTGCCCTGGTCGCAGATCACCGAGCTCGCGGACGTCTCCGGAATCGGCCGCTACCGCACCACGGTCACCCTCGACGACGGCTGGACCGGCGGCCACGGCGCCCACCTTGAACTGGGCACCGTCACCGACACCTGCCGGGTCACCGTGAACGGTCGCCGCCTCGACCCCGTGGACCAGATCCATCCGGTGGTGGACCTGGGCGACCTGCTCAAGCGCGGGGTCAATGTCATCGAGGTGGAGGTCGCCACCCCGCTCTCCAACCGGCTGCGGGTCAGCGACCCCGCGGTCTACGGCGGTACGGCGCGTCAGGCGTACGGGCTGCTCGGGCCGGTGCGGCTGGTGCCGTACGGCGAGGCACGGATCGGCTGACGGCACCGCGGCCCCGTCACCCGGGGCGTCCTCGATGCCGGTGAAGCCGAGGACACGGAGTTGTTCCGAGCTGGTGAGCGGCCGCATCGGCGCCGTACTCGGCGTCACCGAACCCGAACCCCTCCCCGCCGGCACCCTCGGTGCGGCGGGCGGACCTGGTCAAGAACGCCGGAGCGGTTCGACCGTGGAGCATGAGGTGCTTGACCGCCGTCAGCTTGGCGATGGTCGGCGGCAGGGTGACGATCTGTCGCCGTTCCCGGGGGCTGAGTTCGACGAGCGGACGGAACAGCTGCCGGCCGCCACGAGGCCGGTTTTACGGGAGGCGCTGTCGGCGACGACGTACCGATCGAGGTATTCGTGGCGGTGGACAGCCGTACGCCGGGATTTCCCGCATGGCAGGACCCTCAGTGGTATTTCCACTGCGATGACGGCGCGGCGTTCCTCGGCGCGGTCGGGGCCGCCGAACTCGCCGCCCATCCCGACGCGATCGAGACGCTCCGAAAGGAGGCCGTCGGTTGGGGGTGGCCTCCGGACGAAGTGGAGCACCACCTCAGCACTTTGGACAAGGACGGCCGGCCCACCGCCTACCTCTTCCGATGCCGCGTCTGCGCAACTCACCTCGCGTACTCGGACTTTACGTAGGCATTCACGCCGTCCGCGTCCGGGCAGACCACGGGGCTCCGCCAACGGCTCAGTGCCACCCCCACGACGGGAGTTGGTGGCGACTTGCGCGACGCCGATTGTGATGCGCGGGGCGCCACGCCGTGCGCGATCACCGCGAGGTGCTCGACGCGATCGGCCGGCCCCGGGGCGAGCCGACCACACAGAGCCATCTCGCATGTGGCTCACGTCACATCGCGGATGTGGAACTCGTGCGAGGTCATCGGCGAACCACTGGTGTCCATGCGAACGACTTCAAGGGAAGTACATGAACCGAAGGGGCAACTGGTGACGCTGTCGCCGGGCATCGGCGCCTGGCACGGCACCCGGGACGACAACGAGCCTGCCTCCGACGCCTTGGTCGTCAAGGAGTCCTGGGAGACGCCGGACGTCTTCGCCGTACTGTTCGACCGCCACGCCGGCGACATCCACCGTTATGTGGCCAGGCGGCTGGGTGTCGATGCGGCCGATGATCTGATGGCCGAGACGTTTGTGATCGCGTTCCAGCAGCGCCGTCGCTACGACCTCTCTCAGGCCCAAGCACGTCCATGGCTGTACGGCATCGCGACCAACCTCGTCGGACGCCACCGGCGAGCCGAGGCACGGCGCTTGCGTGCCATGTCACGTGCGGCCTCCCTGGCATCCAGCGAGGAGAGCGAAGAAGGCGAGCCCATGGAGGACCGAGTCGCCGAGAGAGTCAGCGCCGAACGCTCCTCGGCAGCGCTGGCGGGCGCGCTCGCGAGGTTGCCCGCCCGTCACCGTGACGTGCTGCTCCTCGTCGCCTGGGGCGACCTCGACTACGCGGAGACCGCGGAGTCCTTGGGCATCCCCATCGGCACCGTGCGCTCACGCCTGCACCGGGCACGTGCGCAACTACGCAAGACAGCGGGCGCCCAGGATGCCCCCTCCGCGGCTGCACTCCAAAAGGAGCACGATCATGGATGACCTCACTGAGCTGCGGGAGTGGGAAGCCGACAACCTCCAGCTCACTCCGCAGGCACGCGCTGCGGCTCGGGCCCGCCTGCTCGGCGCCATCGACCATGAAACGCGTCGGAGCACGAGAAGCCGACTCTCCCGACGCCTCGTTCTGCGGGGCGCGTTCGTCGGCGCTGCCGCCACAGCCGTGGCTGGTATCGCCGTCGCGGTCACGAGAGACGGCGACCATGAGGGCACGCCGAACCTCACCATGCTCAGCGCAGCCCAGATCCTCCAGAAGGCCGCGGACGCCTCAAGAGCCGACCGCAGCCGGCTGCCCATCCCGCGCGACGACCAGTACTTCTACACCAGGACCTACATCGCACGGACACCCCGGAAGGGCGGCAGGACACGCACCTGGACGGACGAGAGCTGGATGTCGGTCGACGGCTCCAAGCCCTCTCTCCGGCACGAGTACGGAAAGGTCCACCACGACCCGCCGCTCACCAAGCATGAAGTGCGGTGGCCGCCCACCGTCTACGCCAAACTCAAGAAGTTGCCCACAGACCCTGACAAGCTCCTCGAAACGCTCCGCCACGGACAGAAGAGCACTCCGCAGACGGACCGAGACGCGTTCTTCGACGCGTGTCTGCTCATGCAGGGACCGCGGGTGATGCCGCCAGGGCTTCAGGCCGCCGCGTTCGGGGCACTCGCCGGCATCCCGCGGGTGCGCGTCGACCGCGACGAGGTGGACATCCTCGGCCGCCGGGGAGTTGGGGTGTCCTACCCGGGCATCGACTTCACTTTCCTCTTCGACCGCGACACCTACGTATATCTGGGCATGCGGCTAAAAGGCAGCACAGTCAAGCTGGTGCACGGTCATTGGCAGGAGACCAACCCGTATTTCGAAACGAAGGGCCTCCAGCAAATCGCTGTGGTCGACCGCATCGGCCAACGCCCGTAGGAGCTGCCTGGCCGATCACGGTTCACAGCGTGCACGTCCGGGGTTGATTGTCAGTGCAGTCCCATAGTCTGCGCTGACGACCACCGCTGGGTCGGGAGCTGTCGGAGTCGCAAGGTTCCCCGGCCGCTTCCGGATCAGCGGGGGCAGTCCGCGCGTTCGCTATCTTGACCGGTGCGGCGACCGCCGTCGGGCAATCCTGTGTCTCTGTGAAGGGTGGCGGTGGTGGCCGGCTGGGAGTGGGACGACACGTTGTTCTCGGGGACGGCCCCCTACTACCAGCGGGGAAGGCTCCCGTTCGCACCCGGTCTCGCGGATGTGCTCGCCGAGGTTCTGCGACTCGACGGTCGAGGGCGCCTGATCGATGTGGGATGCGGACCGGGCACCCTGGCACTGAGTCTGGCGCACCTGTTCGGTGAGATCGTCGGTGTGGACCCGGACAGCGGGATGCTCTCCGAAGCGGAGCGCGGAGCCGCCGAGGCGGGGGTGAGCGGAAAGTCGCGGTGGGTGCGGGTCCGGGCCGAGGACCTGCCCGCAAGGCTTGGGACGTTCACCGTGGCGACCTTCGGCCAGTCCTTCCACTGGATGGATCAGGATCTGGTGGCGGCGACCATCAGGGACATGCTCCTGCCCGGCGGGGCGTTCGTGCACATCTCGGATCTGAAGACGGAGCGTCGATCAGACGACGGCCTTTCATATCCCGTGGTGCCCTTTCCCGCGATGGACGAGTTGGTCAGGCACTATCTCGGACCGGTACGACGAGCCGGGCGCGGGGTGCTGCCGCAGGGCACGCCCGGCGGCGAGGCGGCGGTGCTCACGCGCGCGGGATTCTCCGGTCCTCAGCGTCATGTCGTTCCCGGCGGGCAGGCACTTGAGCGCACGTGCGATGACGTCGTCGCGGGGGTGTTCTCGATGTCGTTCTCGGCTCCGCACCTGTTCGGCGCGCGCCGTGACGATTTCGAGTCGGACCTGCGTCGCCTGCTGCGGGAGGTGTCCCCGTCGGGCCGATTCTCCGAACGCCTTCCGGGCACCGAGGTCTTCGTCTGGGGAAAGAACCCCGCCGGGCCGTGATCAGGGAGCCGCCGGCACGAGCCCACGGCGCCGGCCCGGGCCCCATGGTCTCGGTCAGTTCCCTCAGGGACTCCTGCGCGTGCGGCCCCGGGCGTGCCGTGATCCACTGAAAGAGCAGACGTGACGGCGTCCGTACGCGGGCGTGGGACGAAACGCCGATCCGCAGGGCTCGGAAGGGGCGTCCACATGAAGGTTGTCGTGGATCTCACTCGGTGCCAGGGATACGCACAGTGCGCTTTCGCCGCGCCGGATGTGTTCGTCATGCAGGGGGACGAGGCGCTGCTGTACGACACCGATCCGGACGACGCCCAGCGGGAGAAGATCGTGCGGGCCGCGGCGGCCTGCCCGGTCCAGGCCATCTTCCTCGACCGTGACGACACCCGGATCCGGGAGCCCACGCCCGAGACGCACGTGGCCGCCCCCGGCCCCGGGGAAGCGTTCAGGCGTACGGGGCGCATCGTCATAGTCGGGGCGTCCCTGGCCGGACTGCGGGCTGCTCGGACGCTGCGCCAGGAGGGCTTCACCGGCTCGCTGACCGTGATCGGGGACGAGCGTCACGCACCCTACGACCGGCCACCGTTGTCGAAGCAGGTCCTCATGGGCCAGGTTCCGGCGCGGCGGACCGGACTGCCCCGCCACCAGGAGCTCGACGTGCACTGGCGGTTCGGGGTCGCGGCCACGGGCCTCGACCTGAGCGGCAAACAGGTGCTGCTGGCCGATGGCGCGAAGGTGGGATTCGACCGGCTGCTCATCGCCACCGGAGTGCGGGCGCGCCCGTGGCCGAACGAGGCGGAGGCCGCGCTCGACGGGCTGTTCGCGCTGCACACCCCGGAAGACGCGGAAGGGTTGCGGCAACGGCTGGCGGCCGGACCCAGTCGGGTACTGGTCATCGGTGCCGGGTTCACCGGCTGTGAGGTCGCCTCCGCCTGCCGCGAGTTGGATCTGCCGGTGACCGTCCTCGAGCGCGGGCCGGCCCCGCTGGCCGGGGCGCTGGGCGCGGTGATCGGCGGGATCGCGGCGCAGATGCAGCGCGACAACGGCGTCGACCTGCGGTGCGGCGTCAGAGTCGAATCGCTGGAAGGCGATGACAGTGGGAGGCTGCGGCGCGCCCGTCTGTCCGACGGCAGCACTCTGGACGTCGACGTGGCGGTGGCCGCTCTCGGCAGCATCCGCAACGTCGAATGGCTGGAAGGCTCGGGGCTGGCGGCAGGGGGCTGGGGCGTGGCGTGCGATGCGGGGTGCCGCGCTGTCGACGTCAACGGTCTCGTGACCGACGACGTGTTCGTCGCAGGCGACGTGGCCCGCTGCCCCCACCCCGTCTACGACTACCAGTACCTCGCCCTGGAGCACTGGGGCAACGCCGTCGCCCAGGCGGGGATCGCCGCGCACAACATGATCAGCACCCAGAGTGAGCGCTGGCCGCACCTGGCGCTGCCGGAGTTCTGGTCCACCCAGTTCGGCACCGAGATCAAGTCCGTCGGCGTCCCCACCCACGCCGATCACGTCGTCATCGCCCAGGGATCGGTGGCCGAGCGCCGCTTCGTCGCCGTCTACGGCTACCGCGGGCGGATCACCGCGGCGGTCGCCTTCAACCAGGCCAAGTGGCTGGAGTTCTATGCGGGATTGATCGACCGGGCGGCGCCGTTCCCGCCGTCCTTCCGCACCGTCGACCAGCCCGCCGACGGGCGCCCGGTCGCGGCCGGGGTTCCGGAACGGCCCACCCCTCAGGCCACGGTCGTGGTGACCGGTCACGGACCCAGCGAACGGCGGGCCACATTGGTCCGCAGAACGTACCTGTGACCCCCGCCCAGCCCACCGCACGTCTCTGATCCCCGAGTTGCGGGAGATGCCCTCCATGACCCGGACCAGCACCTGGCAGCAGATCCTCGATCCCTCCCACCGCGCCGACCCTTACCCGCTCTACACCGAGCTGCGCAAGACGCCCGTGGTACGGGTGGAGGACGGGACCTACGTCGTGAGCACCTACCGGGAGATCGTCTCCCTGCTCCACGACCCACGGCTCAGCTCGGATGCGCGCAACCTCCCCGAGGTCGGCGCCGATGCCGCGGCGCACGCGGACGAAGAGGGTTTTCCCGGGCTGCCGCCCAACTTCATCCGGATCGACCCGCCCGAGCACGACCGCATCCGGCGCCTGCTGACGCGGGACTTCGGCCCACCCCACCGCCCGGGACGTATCGACGGCATGATGCCCGACCTGCTCAGGATCGTGACGAGCCTGATCGACGACTTCACAGCCAAGGACGGGTCCGGCACGGACGGGTCCGGCACGGTCCGGGTCGACATCGTCGACGACTTCGCCTATCCGTTCCCGGTCGCGGTGATCTGCGAGCTGCTGGGCGTACCCCGCGAGGACGAACCGCGATTCCAGGTGATGTCCGGCGCGGTCATCGAAACCGCCGACCCGACCACCGGCGGGCTCGCGGAGCGGCAGCGCCGACGCGCGAAGGCCGTCGCCGACCTCGGCCAGTACTTCGCCCAGCTCCTGGACGCCCGGCATGGCCGACGGGGCGACGACCTGCTCTCCGGACTCCTCAGCGGTGACAGCGACGAGGCGCCGATGTCACACGAGGAGATACTGAGCAACGCGGCCCTGCTGCTCGTCGCCGGCCACGAGACGACCGTCAACCTCGTCACCAACGGCATGCTCACGCTCCTGCGCCACCCCGAGGTACTCGACCGGCTGCGTCTCGGCGACGAACCCGATCTGGCCGCCCGGGTGGTCGAGGAGCTCCTGCGTTACGAACCACCGGTGCAGTTTCTGTCCAGCGGCCGGAACACCCTCGACGACATCGAGATCGCCGGCACCACCATCCCCAGGGGCTCACCGGTCGCCCTCGTACTCGCCTCCGGCAGCCGCGACCCCGACTTCGTCCCGGACCCCGACCGCTTCGATCCCGATCGCGATCACAACGAGCACCTCGGCTTCGGCGGCGGCGTCCACTACTGCTTCGGTGCCCCGTTGGCCCGCCCCGAGACACAGATCGCTCTCACCCAGCTGGCACACCGGCTGAAGAACCCCCGCCTCGTCGCCGACCCACCGCCCTACCGCGCGAGCCCCAGTCTGCGCGGCCCCCGCCATCTTCTGGTCGAGATCGACGGCGTCGACCCCGCCTGACCGTGCACCGCACCCGATGAGGATCTCCGCAATTCCCCACCGCGGCTCGGTCGATCCCCCAGACTTGCTGTTGTTTCCCGCGCCGAAGGGACGGCAGGTATGGCGAACAGCGCGCTCCTCGTGATGGACGTCCAACGGGACATCGTGGGCATCGCCGACGACGGCTCCGGATATCTGCCGCGCCTGCGCAGGGCGATCGACGGGGCCCGCGCGGCGGGCATCCCCGTGATCTACGTGGTCATCGGGTTACGGCCGGGCAATCCGGAGGTCAGCCCCCGCAACAGGGTGCTCACCGCCGCAGTGCGGGCCGGCCTGTTCACCGAGGGCGACCCCGGCACCGAGATCCACCACGACATCGCGCCCCAGCGGGGCGACGTCGTGGTCACCAAGAGGCGAGGGAGCGCGTTCTCGGGCAGCGACTTCGACCTGGTACTCAGGGCTCGTGACATCGACAGCCTTGTTCTCAGCGGCATCGCCACCAGCGGTGTGGTGCTGTCCACTCTGTGCCACGCCATCGATCTGGACTTCGACCTCACCGTCCTGGGGGATGCCTGCCTCGACACCGACCCCGAGGTGCACCGGATCCTCACCGAAAAGCTGTTCCCGCAGTGGGCGGATGTCGTCGCCGTCGAGGACTGGCTCAAAGCCATCGCACCGCGGTAGCCGGAGGCCGCCCGGAGGCGCCATCGAAAATCCGTGATCAGCCCAAGGCGGCCTCGCCCTCCTCGCCCAGGTCGGCGCGAGGGCGACCTGGGCGAGGCCGAAGCGGTCACTGAAACCCGCCACTCGGTGTCACTCGGTCTCGCTCGGCTCTCGGCACGGCTGTCATGAAGGCGATCGCGATCATTCCATGCGGCCTTTGCCCACCGGCAGACGGTTCGAGCGCCGATCGGCACCGTCAACCGCCCCCACGACCCGGCAGGGAACCTCACGCATCCCCGGACGGCGGAGCCGTACTCCCCCGCACCACCAGCTTCGTGGGGACGAGCGTGGTGCCGTGTTCCGGCCCGCCATGGCGCATCCGCCGCAGGACACCCTCGACGCACAGGCGTCCCACCTCGGCGAAGTCCTGGTGGACCGTGGTCAGCGGCGGCAGGAAGGAACCGGCCTCGGGGATGTCGTCGAAGCCGATGACGCTGACGTCGTCGGGGATCTTCCGGCCGCGTTCATGCAGCGCCCGCAGGAGGCCCAGTGCCATCTGGTCATTGGCGGCGAACACCGCCGTACAGTCGCGCTCGTCGGCGAGCCGCAGGCCCGCGCGGTAGCCGGACTCCGCCGACCAGTCGCCGCGTACCAGGGGCGGCGGGACGCGGCCCGCCTCGGTCAGGGCCGCGTGCCAGGCGTCGGTGCGGCGCTGTGCCGCGAAGGACTCCTCGGGCCCGGCCAGATGCCAGACCGTACTGTGGCCGAGGTCCAGAAGGTGGCGCACGGCGGCCCGCGCTCCCCCGGCCTGGTCGGTGTCGACCACCGCGTAGCGGTCGCCCGCATCCGAGTCGGCGACGACCACCTGCACGTGCGGGGGCAGCGAGATGGTCGCCGCGTCGAGCAGATGCACCTCCATGATGGCGATGACGGCGTCGACGGCGAGTTCCCCGAGCCGGGAGAAGGCGCCGCGCACCTCGTCCTGGGTGGGCACGGCGACCGGCAGCAGCGTGACGGCGTAGCCCTCCTGCGCCGCGGAGGTGGCGATCGCCTCCAGGGTGCGCATGTTGCCCGTGGTGGAGAGGTTGAAGGTGATGACGCCGATGGTGCGGAACTCACCGCGCTTGAGGGCCCGGGCGGCGCTGTTGGGCCGGTAGCCCAGTTCCTTCATCGCCGCCAGCACCTGTTCACGGGTCTCCTCGTTCACACCCGCGTAACCGTTGGACACGCGGGAGACCGTCTGCGAGGAGACCCCGGCCAGGCGTGCGACATCCGCCATGGACGCGGTCTGTGTGCGACCCACCGCCCGTTTTCCCTTGCGCCCGCGGGACCGTTCCATTCCCGTCGAGGCGCTGTCCGCAGTGTCCACCCGTCTCCTTTGTTGCCCGGGTCGCCGTTTCGTCAGACGACCCTTGACCACCGACATTGGCGCAGTGTAGACATGCCGCCATCAGATGTTTACGTAAACATAACAGCCCTCGACGCCGAGGGGGACGGCATGTTTACGTAAACATCGCGACGGCGTGAGACGCCGGTTCCGAGATGGACGAGCGAGGAACTACATGACGACGCTTCAACCCCCTGCGGGCGTGGCAAGGCGCCCGGACCGGCCTCCGACAAGGGACCGCCGCTCCTGGACAGGATGGGGGTTCATCGGCCCCTTCGCGGTGGTCTTCGCCTTCGTCTTCCTGGCTCCGATCGCCTATTCGATCTACCTCAGCCTCTTCCGGGACAAGCTCATCGGGGGAACGTCCTTCGTCGGCCTGGACAACTACAAGCAGGCTCTCCAGGACGACCAGTTCTGGTCCTCCTTGGAGCGGGTCTCACTGTTCCTGCTGATCCAGGTGCCGATCATGCTGGGGATCGCCCTGCTCGTCGCACTCGCACTGGACAGCGGCCGTCTGTACGGCAGGAACTTCTTCCGGATCTCGATCTTCCTGCCGTACGCGGTGCCCGCCGTGGTCGCCACCTTGATGTGGGGCTTCATGTACGGCACCCGGTTCGGTCTGGTGGGTGACATCAACAGCGCCTTCGACGTCACCCTGCCCGACCCGCTCTCCGCGAACCTGGTCCTGGCGTCGATCGGCAACATCGTCACCTGGGAGTTCGTGGGCTACAACATGCTGATCTTCTACTCCGCGCTGCGGGTCATCCCGAACTCGCTGTACGAGGCCGCGGAGATCGACGGCGCCGGGCAGGTCCGCATCATCTCGGCCATCAAACTCCCCGCCATCCGCGGCGCCCTGGTCATCGCGACGATCTTCTCGATCATCGGCAGCTTCCAGCTCTTCAACGAGCCGAGCATCCTGCGGCCGCTGGCGCGCAACGCCATCACAACGGACTACACCCCGAACTACTACACGTACTCACTGTCCTTCAACGGACAGCAGCACAACTACTCCGCGGCGGTCGCCATCATCATGGGGCTGATCACCATGGTCATCGCCTATGTCGTGCAGCTTCGCGGCATGCGCAAGGGAGCGTGACCCGATGAGCAGCACGAGCAGCCCCGTCACCACCGCCTCCCAGCCCCCCTCCGCTCAGTCCGGCGGTTCCACGCACACGCCCCGACTGCGCACGCGGCGCAAGCACACCCCAGGGCGCCCCAAGCGCAGCGTTCTGCTGACCGTGCTCACCGGCCTGATCATGCTCTACACCGTGGTGCCCCTGGTGTGGCTGGTCATCAGCGCCACCAAGACCCAGGAAGGGCTCGCCGACTCGTCCGGCCTGTGGTTCAGCCACAAGTTCGCCCTCTGGGAAAACATCCACGACACGTTCACGTACCACGACGGCATCTTCGTCCGCTGGCTGCTGAACACCCTGCTGTACGTCGTGCTCGGCGCCGGCGGTGCGACCCTCCTGGCGATCCTGGGCGGCTACGCGCTGGCGAAGTTCAGCTTCCCCGGGAAGCGCGCCGTCTTCGCCGTGGTCATCGGTGCCGTCGCCGTCCCCGGCACCGCCCTGGCGGTGCCCACCTTCCTGATGTTCAGCAAGATGGGGCTGACGGACACACCGTGGGCGGTAATCATCCCCTCGCTCGTCTCGCCCTTCGGCCTGTATCTGATGTGGGTCTTCGCCACCGAGGCCATCCCCACCGAACTGATGGAGGCCGCCCGCATCGACGGAGCGGGCGAGATCCGCACCTTCTTCCAGGTCGCCATGCCGCTGCTCGCTCCTGGCACCGTGACCGTCCTGCTGTTCACCACAGTCGCGACCTGGAACAACTACTTCCTGCCGCTGATCATGCTCAAGGACCCGAACTGGTACCCCCTGACCCTGGGCCTGGACGCCTGGAACTCCCAGGCCCAGACGATCGGCGGCGACGTGATCTTCAACCTGGTGATCACCGGTTCGCTGCTCACCATCGTGCCGCTGATCGCCGCGTTCCTGCTGCTGCAGAAGTACTGGCAGTCCGGGCTCGCCGCCGGAAGCGTCAAGGAATAGCCCGCCCTCAGGCCCCCACCCCCCGCAGCCTCACCTCTTTCACCCTCACTCGGTCCCACCCATGAAGAAGTCCCGCCCACGAAGAAGTGGAAGCACCTCCATGCGCAGAACCACCGGCCGCCTGCTGCGCGGCTTCGCTCTCCTGTCCGTCCTCGCCCTGGGGGCGACCGCCTGCGGCGGCTCCGACGACGGCGGCTCCGGCCAGAAGGCGGTCTCCGCCGCGGACATCCAGGCGGCCCTCAAGAAGGGCGGCACGGTCAACGTCTGGGCCTGGGAGCCCACGCTGAAGACGGTCGCCGCCGACTTCCAGAAGAAGTACCCCAAGGTCAAGATCAACCTCGTCAGCGAGCGGTCCGGCGACAAGCACTACACCGCCCTGTCGAACGCCATCTCGGCCGGGAAGGGCGTCCCCGACGTCGCACAGGTCGAGTACTTCGCGCTGAGCCAGTACTCCCTCACCAAGGGCCTCAGCGACCTGGCCCCCTACGGCGCCGACAAGCTCGCCGCCAAGTACACCCCGGGGCCGTGGAACGCCGTGAGTGAGGGTGACAAGGTCTACGGCCTGCCCATGGACTCCGGCCCCATGGCGATGTTCTACAACAAGAAGGTCTTCGACAAGTACAAGATCGCGGTCCCGACCACCTGGGACGAGTACGTCGACGCGGCCCGCAAGCTGCACAAGGCCGACCCCAAGGTCTACATCGCCAACGACGCCGGCGACGCGGGCTTCACCACCAGCATGCTGTGGCAGGCCGGTTCGCGCCCCTACAAGGTCGACGGCACCAAGGTGACGGTCAACTTCGAGGACGCGGGCGCCAAGAAGTACACCGACACCTGGCAGAAGCTCATCGACGAGAAGCTCGTCTCGCCCATCAACGGCTGGACCGACGACTGGTACAAGGGCCTGGGCGACGGCACCATCGCCACCCTGACCACCGGCGCCTGGATGCCCGCCAACTTCGTCTCCGGCGTGCCGAACGCCTCCGGTGACTGGCGAGCGGCCCCGATGCCGCAGTGGGCCAAGGGCGACAAGGCCAGCGCGGAGAACGGCGGCAGCTCCCTCGCCCTGCCCGCGCTGGGCAAGAACAAGGAACTCGCCTACGCGTTCGTCGAGTACGCCAACTCCGGTGACGGCGTGCAGACCCGTATCAAGCAGGGCGCCTTCCCGGCGACCAAGGCGGAGCTCCAGTCCACCGAGTTCCAGAACACCAAGTTCGACTACTTCGGCGGCCAGGAAGCCAACAAGATCTTCGCCGAGTCCGCCGCCAACGTCGCCAGCGACTGGTCGTACCTGCCCTTCCAGCAGTACGCCAACTCGATCTTCAACGACACCGTCGGCAAGGCTTACATCTCCGGCACCAAGCTGGCCGACGGCCTGAAGAGCTGGCAGGACGCCTCCATCAAGTACGGCAACGAGCAGGGCTTCACCGTCTCGAAGTGACCGGCATTCCCCTCGGGAGCCGCCGCTGAGCAGCAGGCGCTCAGCGGCGGCTCCCGGAAGCAACCACGCACCTCGCGCCACCCCGTGCAGTAACCGGAAGGACCACCATGATCTCCACCCTCCTGTCCCAGTTGCGGCACGGGCCGGACGGTGATCCCACCCCCCGCCTCGCCTACGGCGCCGACTACAACCCGGAGCAGTGGCCACGCGAGGTGTGGGAGGAGGACATCCGGCTCATGCGGGAGGCGGGCGTCAACATCGTCTCCGTGGCGATCTTCTCCTGGGCCCGCATCCAGCCCGCCGAGAACGAGTGGGACTTCGGCTGGCTCGACGAGGTCATGGACCTGCTGCACGCGGGGGGCATCGGGGTCGACCTGGCCACCGCCACCGCCTCCCCGCCGCCCTGGCTCAGCACGGCGTACCCGGAGATCCTTCCGGTCACCGCCTCCGGCGAGACGCTGTGGCCCGGGGCGCGCCAGCACTGGCGTCCCACCTCGCCCGTCTTCCGCGAGCACGCGCTGCGCCTGGTGCGCAAGATGGCCGAGCGTTACGCGAACCATCCCGCGCTGGTCGCCTGGCACGTCTCCAACGAGCTGGGCTGCCACAACGTCTACGACTACTCCGACGACGCCGCCCGCGCCTTCCGCGACTGGCTGCGCGCCCGCTACACGACGCTCGACGCCCTCAACCACGCCTGGGGCACGGCGTTCTGGTCCCAGCGCTACAGCGACTGGGAGCAGATCCTGCCGCCCCGGCTGGCCGCCTCCCACCCGAACCCCACCCAGCAGCTGGACTTCAAGCGTTTCTCCTCCGACGTGCTGAAGGACCATCTGCGCGCGGAGCGGGACGTGCTGCGCGAGCTCACGCCCGGTGTTCCGGTCACCACCAACTTCATGGTGATGGGCAACACCAAGGGAATGAACTACGCGGACTGGGCCGCCGAGATCGACTTCGTCTCCAACGACCACTACGTGGTGCCCGGCCCGCAGGACCGCGACGAGCTGTCCTTCTCCGCCAACCTCGTCAGCGGCATCGCCGGTGGCCGCCCGTGGTTCCTCATGGAGCACTCCACCAGCGCCGTCAACTGGCAGCCGATCAACGTGGCCAAGCGGCCGGGCGACCTCGCCCGTGACTCGCTGGTGCACGTCGCCCACGGCGCCGACGCGGTGTGCTTCTTCCAGTGGCGTCAGTCGGCGGCGGGCGCCGAGAAGTACCACTCGGCGATGGTGCCGCACGCCGGAGCAGACAGCGAGCTCTTCCGCGCGGTGGCCGGCCTCGGACAGACCCTCAAGACCCTCGCTCCGGTCGCCGGGAGCGAACGTGAGCCGGCCCGGGTCGGGATCGTCTTCGACTGGGACTCGTGGTGGGCGAGCGAGCAGGACTCCCACCCCACCGCCCAGCTCAGCTACCGGCAGGAGGCGCTGGACTGGTACTCCGCGCTCCTCACCCTCGGCATCCGGGCCGACGTCGTCACCACGCGGACCGAACTCGACCGCTACCAGGTTCTGATCACGCCGGTGCTGCATGTCATGCCGGCCCCGCTCGCCAAGGAGCTCACCCGGTACGCCGAGAACGGCGGCCACCTGATCACCACGTACTTCTCCGGTGTCGTCGACGAGAACGACCACATCTGGCTCGGCGGCTACCCGGGCGCCCTGCGCGAGCTGCTCGGCATCCGCATCGAGGAGTTCGGCCCGCTGCTCGACGGCGAGACGGCCGACGTCGACCTGGACGGCGTGGACGGCGCCGCCACGGGCACCTTGTGGACCGACCGGATCAGCGTCACCGACCCGGCGGTGGAGGTGCTGGCGCACTACCGCGACGGCACGTACGCCGACCGCCCCGCCGTCACCCGGCGCCCGACGGGCGAGGGCTCGGCCGCGTACGTCTCCACCCGGCTCGGCACGGACGGTCTCACCGCGCTGCTGCCGAAGCTGCTCGCGCCTGCCGGTGTGCACAGTGAACTGCCGGACGGCGCGCGGGGAAGTGTCGAGCTGATCGTGCGCCGGAGCGCGGACAGCCGCTATCTGTTCCTGGTCAACCGGACCGACGAGACCGTGCCGCTGACCGGAGTATCCGGAGACCTGCTGGTCGGCCGGACGGACGACGACGGCACCGTCGTCCTCGCCCCCCGGGACGTCGCCGTACTGCGGCAGCCCGCCCTCTGACAGCCCTCGGACAGCGAGCACGGCCCCCGTTCGAGGGTGACGCCGGCGTGCCCCCACCCGGGGGCACGCCGGTCCATCGCAGCGACCACCTACGAGTTGGGAGCACACGTTGGCACGCCGCACCCGCACAAGACGGCTTCTGGGAACCATCGCAGGCACCGCACTGGCCACCGGGGCAGCCCTGGTCACGGCCCCGCCGACGAGCGCGGAGACCGCGCCGGCAGCGGCCGCGTCCGTGACCGTCCGGCCGGATCCCTCGTACGAGGAGCAGAGCTTCGAGGGCTGGGGCACCAGCCTGGTCTGGTTCGCCAACGCCACCGGCGACTACCCGGCGCCGATCCGCGAGAAGCTCGCCAAGCTCCTGTTCGGCGACGACGGCCTCAACCTCAACATCGCCCGCTACAACATCGGCGGCGGCAACGCCCCCGACGTCAAGAACTACCTCCGGGCCGGCGGCGCGGTCGAGGGCTGGTGGAAGGCCCCGGCCGGCACCACCCGTACGGACACCGACTGGTGGAGCGCCGACGACGCGGCCGACTGGAACCCGAACGCCGACGCCACCCAGCGCTGGTGGGTGGACCGGATCAAGAAGGACATCACCCACTGGGAGACGTTCAGCAACTCGCCGCCCTGGTTCATGACCACCAGCGGCTATGTCTCCGGCGGCTTCAACTCCTCCGCCGACCAGCTCAAGGCCGACTCCGTCGACGACTTCGCCGCCTATCTGGCAGGAGCGACCAAGCGACTGGAGAAGGCGCACGGCATCAAGGTCGACACCCTCGACCCGTTCAACGAGCCGAACACGAACTACTGGGGTACGCGCCTGGGCGCCGACGGGCAGCCGGTCGGCGGCCGCCAGGAGGGGGCGCACATCGGCCCCGGGCTCCAGCAGCAGGTGATCCGCGCGCTGGCCCCCGCCCTCAGGAAGGCGAAGACCGGCACGAAGATCTCCGCGATGGACGAGACCAACCCCAACATCTTCACGCAGAACTGGAACTCCTACCCCCAGGACGTGCGGGACCTCGTCGGCCGGCTGAACGTCCACACCTACGGCACCGGCGGCCGTACCAGTGTGCGCGACCTGGCCAAGGCGGCCGACAAGCCGCTGTGGATGAGCGAGGTCGAGGGCGACTGGGGCGACGGCCAGAGCTTCACGGACATGCGGCCGGGCCTGGGCCTGGCCCAGCAGATGGTCGACGACCTGCGCGAACTCGAGCCCAAGGCCTGGGTGTTCTGGCAGCCGGTCGAGGACTACGACAACATGAAGCCGGGCGGTGAGTCCGCCAAGGGCGGCAACTGGGGCAGCATCCAACTCCCGTTCAGCTGTACCTCCGCGGACACCCTCGCGACCTGCCCCATCCACACGAACACGAAGTTCGACACAGCCCGCAACTTCACCCACTACATCAAGCCGGGCGACCGGCTGATCAAGACCGACGACACGTCCAGCGCCGCCGCGGTCTCCAAGAACGGCAACGGGGCGACCGTCGTCCACGTCAACAGCACCACCAGCGCGCGTACGGTCACCATCGACCTGTCCAGGTTCGGCCACATCGCGCGGGGCGCGACGGTGACTCCCGTGGTGACCAGTGCCGACGGCAAGTTGGCACGCCAGACCCCCGTCGCGGTCACCGACCGCCGGGCCACCTTCACCGTGCCCGCCCAGTCCGTGACCTCCTTCGTCGTCAAGGGCGTGTCGGGCGTGGCCAAGGACGCCGCTCTGCTGAAGAAGGGCCACACCTACTCCCTGACCGGCGTCCAGAGCGGCAAGGCGCTCACCGTCGCGGACGACGGCGGCAAGCTCGTCATCACGACGGCGAGGACGGACTCGGCCACGGTCACCGGCCAGCGGTGGCGGCTGCGACAGATCAGCGGCCGGACCGGCAACCGGCAGCGGTACGTGTTCACCAACCCGGTGGAGGGCAAGCGGCTGGCCGTACGCGACGGTGCCCCGGTCCTGGAGGCGGACACCGGCCCTCGTGACGCGGCCACGCAGTGGATCATGTCGACGACCGGTGACGACACCTGGACTCTCGTCAACGCCGCCACCGGAAGGCTCCTGGAGGTGGGCGGCCAGGCCACCGCCGACGGATCCGCCGTCACGATCTGGACGCCGAACTCCGGCTCCAACCAACGGTGGACGGTGTCCGACGAGACCGCCGGGACCGGTTCCTAGCCCTACGGCGCCACCCCTCTCCGCGCCCGCCCGAAGCTGGTCCGCGCGGGTGCGGAGAGGATGCCTCGTCCACGTCAAACACCTTGTGTGTCAGGTGAGTTCGAGCAGTCCCCCACCGAGGCGCGGATCCTGGTGCCCCGGCCGGGTGCGCCGCTGACGTCGAGGTCGCCCCCGCACTCACGCGGGCGCGCCCGAGCGGCCGGGAGGCCCGTCAGCGCCGCGCGTCCGGCCCGACCGGGCGCCGACGCACCCAGCCGAACAGCGCCACCGAACCCACCGCCGCGAACGCGCACCAGGTCGACACGAACTCCAGCTCCCACAGCACCCAGCAGATCAGCGCGCCCGCGCCCATCAGCACCCCGAGCAGCAGAAGCCCGCGGTCACCGGAGAGCAGGAGGGAGCCGACGGTGGCCAGGAGATAGCCGGCGACGAGCAGTTCAGGATGGTTCAGATGCACGAAGTAGCCGAGGGTGTGGCCGCGGACCTCCGCCCGCACGGGACGGGTCACGAGGGCGTACGCGAGTGCGGCGGCGGTCGCGACGCCGATCGCCAGCGGCACCGTCAGCCTGCCCCGGGCGTGCGGGGGCGCCGCGCACATCACACCGGCCGGAACCCACACCGCGAGCAGAGGCAGCGCGATGACGGCCCAGGCGACGGTGGCGGGACCCGTACCCCCGCCGGAGTCCCAGACCACGGACTCCACGATCTGATGCGCCCCGAGGATCAACGGCAGCGCGGCCAGCGGCAGATCACCGACCCGCCGCACCCGTGCCACACAGGCCACCCCGACCGCGCCGATCCCGACACCGGCGGCCAGGTCGGCCGTCGCACTCCAACACATCGCGTCACCAAGGGGTCGGCCAGCATGTGATTACAGCCTTACGACGACCACGGTAGTGCCCCGTCGGACGAACTCACGGAGGCCACCCGCCCATACGGGGTCGAGCGAAACCGGTCGGGCGAGGGTCTGCGTCAGGTGCCGACGTAGGTCGCGAGGTGTTCGCCGGTGAGGGTGGAGCGGGCTGCGACGAGGTCGGCGGGGGTGCCCTCGAAGACGAGTCGGCCGCCGTCGTGGCCGGCGCCGGGGCCGAGGTCGATGATCCAGTCGGCGTGCGCCATGACCGCCTGGTGGTGCTCGACGACGATGACCGACTTGCCGGCGTCGACGAGCCGGTCGAGCAGACCGAGCAGCTGCTCGACGTCGGCGAGGTGGAGACCGGCGGTCGGCTCGTCGAGGACGTAGACGCCGCCCTTGTCCGCCATGTGGGTGGCCAGCTTGAGCCGCTGCCGCTCGCCGCCGGACAGCGTGGTGAGCGGCTGGCCGAGGCTCAGGTAGCCGAGGCCGACGTCGGAGAGCCGGGTGAGGACGCGATGAGCGGCCGGCGTGTGCGCCTCGCCGGCGCCGAAGAACTCCTCGGCCTCGGTCACCGACATCGCGAGCACCTCGCTGATGTCGCGGCCGCCGAGGTGATAGTCGAGCACCGAAGCCTGGAACCGCTTCCCCTCGCACTCCTCGCAGGTGGTGGCGACACCGGCCATCATCGCCAGGTCGGTGTAGATGACGCCGGCGCCGTTGCAGGTGGGGCAGGCACCCTCGGAGTTGGCGCTGAACAGGGCCGGCTTCACGCCGTTGGCCTTGGCGAACGCCTTGCGGATCGGGTCGAGCAGGCCGGTGTACGTCGCCGGGTTGCTCCGCCTGGAGCCGCGGATCGCGCCCTGGTCGACCGACACCACACCCTCCCCGGCCGGGATCGACCCGTGCACGAGCGAGCTCTTGCCGGAGCCGGCGACGCCGGTGACGACGGTGAGCACCCCGAGCGGGATGTCGACGTCGACGCCCCGCAGGTTGTGCGTCCTCGCGCCGCGGATCTCCAGCGTGCCGGTGGGCTTGCGCACCGTCTCCTTGACTGCGGCCCGGTCGTCGAAATGGCGGCCGGTGATGGTGCCGCCGGTCCGCAGCCCCTCGACGGTGCCTTCGAAGCAGACCGTGCCGCCCGCCGTACCGGCGCCGGGGCCGAGGTCGACGACATGGTCGGCGATCGCGATCGTCTCCGGCTTGTGCTCCACGACGAGCACCGTGTTGCCCTTGTCCCGCAGCCGCAGCAGCAGGTCGTTCATCCGCTGGATGTCATGGGGGTGCAGGCCGATGGTGGGCTCGTCGAAGACGTAGGTGACGTCAGTGAGCGAGGAGCCGAGGTGGCGGATCATCTTGACGCGCTGTGCCTCGCCGCCGGACAGCGTGCCCGCCGGCCGGTCGAGCGAGAGATAGCCGAGCCCGATCTCCACGAACGAGTCGAGGGTCTGCTGCAGAGCGGTGAGCAGCGGCGCCACCGACGGCTCGTCGAGAGCGCGGACCCACTCGGCCAGGTCGCTGATCTGCATCGCGCAGGCGTCGGCGATGCTGATCCGCTCGATCTTCGACGACCGGGCCCCTTCGTTGAGCCGGGTGCCGTCGCACTCGGGGCAGGTGGTGAAGGTGACCGCCCGGTCGACGAACTCCCGGATGTGCGGCTGCATGCCCTCCCGGTCCTTGGCGAGCATCGACTTCTGGATCCGCGGGACCAGCCCCTCGTACGTCATGTTGATGCCCGCGATCTTCATCCGGGTCGGCTCGCGATGGAGGAAGTCGTGCAGTTCCCTCTTGGTGAACTTGCGGATCGGCTTGTCCGGGTCGAAGAAGCCCGACTCGCTGTAGAGCCGTGAGTTCCAGCCGCCGCCCGTGTAGCCGGGGACGGTGATCGCGCCCTCGGAGAGTGACTTGGAGTCGTCGTAGAGCTGGGTGAGGTCGAGGTCGGAGACCGAGCCACGGCCCTCGCAGCGCGGGCACATGCCGCCGGTGATGCTGAAGCTGCGGCGCTCCTTCACGGTCTGTCCGCCGCGCTCCATGGTGACCGCGCCGGCTCCGCTGATCGAGGCGACGTTGAAGGAGAACGCCTTGGGCGAGCCGATGTGCGGCTTGCCGAGCCGGCTGAAGAGGATGCGCAGCATCGCGTTGGCGTCGGTGGCGGTGCCGACCGTGGAGCGGGGGTCGGCGCCCAGCCGCTGCTGGTCGACGGTGATCACGGTGGTCAGCCCGTCGAGGACGTCGACCTCGGGCCGCGCCAGCGTCGGCATGAAGCCCTGCACGAAGGCGCTGTACGTCTCGTTGATCAGCCGCTGCGACTCCGCCGCGATCGTGTTGAACACCAGCGAGCTCTTGCCCGAGCCGGACACGCCGGTGAACACCGTCAGCCGGCGCTTCGGGATCTCGATGCTGACGTCCTTGAGATTGTTCTCACGCGCGCCGTGCACGCGGATCAGATCGTGACTGTCGGCAACGTGCGGCGCAGGCGACTGCGTGTCCGTCCTCGGGGCCATGCTCATCGTGTCTCCCTCTGTCGAGTGGGCCGCCTTCGCGGACTCCGTCGGCGTCGCCTGGCTGGATCCGACCAGCCCCGAGGGTAACGTCAGGTCTTCCTGTGTCGGGGCGTGGATCGCGAGGTCCGTGGCCGTCACGGTAGCCGCGGCTCACCGAGCGGCGCTTCTCGAATCCTGACCGGTCTGGTCACCTGCTTCGACGCACACGACGGCGTTCACGCAACCGCGCCGCCGTCCCGCCGCTGGATCGTCGCCGCTGCCCGGTGGAGTTCGGTGAGCACCGTTCGTACGGCTCTTCGTGCGGCGCGTTCGGGGCGATGGAGCACATCGATGTGGCGTCGGGTGTGCACGCCGCTGAGAGGCCTGAGGACGAGTGCGGGGTGTGGGCGCGTGGTCCAGCGGGGCATGAGGGCCAGGCCGCCTCCGGCGGCGACGGCTTCGGCGACCACCGCGAACTCGTTGATGCGATGGACGATGTCGAGCCGTCGGTTCGCGGCGCTCGCGATGGCGTCGATGGTGGCCATGAGCGGAAACCCGTCGTGCACGGTGATCCAGGGCTGGTCCGCGACGTCGCGCGGGGTCAGACGTCGTTTGGCGGTCAGGGGGTGGTCGGCCGGCAGGGCGACGTCCAGCGGCTCACGCAGCAGCGTGTCGGCGGTGACCGTGGCCGGCCAGGGCGGCGCCTGGTCGAGACGGTGGGCGAGTACGAGGTCGTAGTCCCGGGTCAGTCCGGGGAAGTGGTCCTGCGCGACGTCCTCGTCGGCGAGCGAGAGCCGCGGGCGTCCAGGTCCTGCCTGGGCGAGCAGCAGGAGCGGGAAGAACGCGGAGGCCGCGCTGTGGAAGGCCGCCACCGACACGCCCGCGTCCGGCTGGTCGACGAAGTCGTCGATCGCGTGCCGTGCCGTGGCCATCGCGGTCTCCACCTCGATCGCGGCCCGGGCCAGGGCTTGCCCGGCATCGGTGAGTACCAGCCGCCGGCCGTCGCGTTCGGTGAGGGGGACGGGGATCGAGCGTTGCAGCAGCCGCAGCTGTTGGGAGATCGCCGAGGGTGTCATCAACAACGCCTCGGCGGTGGCGGTGACGCTTCCCGACTCGCCGAGCTCCCGCAAGATCTGCAACTGCCGCTCGTTCACCTGCTCAGTGTAGTGATGCTTCAGAGATACTGAAGAACATCGTTCTTGGCTTCAGCATGGGAACAGTGCAGCGTAGGGGCGTGTTCCACACCCGCCGCACTGACGCAGTGCTTCTCCTTGTCGCCATCGTCTGGGGTTCCAGCTACCTGGCCGCGAAGACGGCCACCCATGCCCTGCCGGTCCTGGTGGTGCTGTTCGCGCGGTACGCGATCTCCGCGCTCGCCTGCCTCGCCCTCGTCGCCACCCGCCGCCGGAAGGAGCGCTGCACGCGGGACGAAGTGCGTGTCGGGTCGGTGCTGGGGGTCACTCAGGCCGCTGTCCTGGTTCTGGAGACGTACGGTGTCGCGCACACCAGCGCGGCCAACGCCGGCCTGATCATCAGCCTCACCATCGTGCTCACCCCGCTACTGGACCGCACGACGGACAACGGACGGCTGCCTCCGCGCTTCTTCGCCGCCACGGGTGTGTGTCTGGTGGCCGTCGCACTGCTCATGTCCGGCAGCGGCTTCCACACTCCCGGGATCGGCGACCTGCTGATGCTCGCCGCCGCGGTGGTGCGCGCGGCACATGTCGCGCTCGTGGGGCGGCTCACGAAGGGCCGCGTTGTGCGGCCGTTGCAGCTCACGGCCGTCCAGACGGGTGTCGGCTCGGCGCTGTTCGCCGTGCCCGCCGCGAGCGCCCTGCCGACACTGACCCGGGTCGATACCGCGGTCTGGGGCCAGCTCGTGTATCTCGCCCTGTTCTGCAGCGTGTTCGCCTTCCTCGCCCAGACCTGGGCGGTGCAGAACAGCTCTGCCAGCCGGGCCAGTCTGCTGCTGGGCACCGAACCGGTCTGGGCGGTCGTGGTCGGCGTCTGCCTCGGCGGCGAAGGGTTCACCGTCCTCACCGGCCTCGGCGCGGCGCTCATGGTCACCGGGACGTACTGGGGACAGCACATCGAACGCACCCACCGCACCACCCATATGGAGGAGTCCCCATGCCGGACAACGGCACCTATGGGCGTCTGATCAGCCTGCTCGACAGCACCGCGACCGCGTACGAACTCATCGACCACGAACCGCAAGGCACCACCGAGACGGTCAGCGCACTGCGCGGGCACCCGGTGTCCGAAGCCGCGAAGTGCCTCGTCCTGATGGTCAAGATCGACCGGCGGGTCACTCGCCACGTGCTCGCGGTCGTCCCCGGGGACCGGCGTGTGGACCTCAACGCCATCCGCACGCTGTTCGCGGCCCGCTACGTCGGATTCAGCGACGCGGCCACCGCGGAGCGACTGGCCCATGCCGTCCCCGGCACCGTTCTGCCCTTCAGCTTCGACCCCGCACTCGAACTCGTCGCGGATCCGGACGTCGTCGCGCGACCGTGCCTCTACTTCAACGCCGCTCGCCTTGATCGCTCGCTGGCCATGTCCGGGGCGGACTACGCCAGGCTCGCCGAGCCGCGTGTCGCGCGCATTGCCGGTCCGGGCTCGGACTGAGCGACAACCCCCGGCTCCGGAACATCGGAGGCAGGCTCGTGTGGAGCGGCGGCCGACGCGCCGCGGGGTTGTGGCGCCGCTGAACGGGCGTTCGGCTGACGTACGGTTACGGCACGTGGTCTGCGGTCGAAGTCGTAGGGGTGGGAATGGCCGAGTTCCAGGGCGAGTTGGTGCGTGCGTTGCCCACCACTTTGAGGGAACACTCGGCTCGGCGGGGAGGCAGGACCGCCTACGTGGACGGCCGCCGTGCCGTCACCTACCGGGAGTTGGAGGAGCGCACCGGTCGGCTGGCGGGGCATCTGGCGCGGCTCGGGGTGCGGCGCGGGGAGCGGGTCGCGATCCATCTGGGCAATCGGGTGGAGCTCGTGGAGAGCTGTCTCGGGGTGCTGCGGGCCGGGGCCATCGGCGTACTGCTGAACCCCGGTGCGTCGGACGAAGAGCTGGGGTACTTCCTTGACGACAGCGGCGCGGTCCTGGTGATCACCGAGGAGTCGCTCGCCACCCGGGTCGCCCGACTGGCGGCGAAGCGCCCCGAGTTACGGGTGGCCGTCGTCGGCCCCGGCGACGTGCACGCCGACGCGCTCGCTTTCGAGGACCTGGCCGCCGATGTGTTCCTCTTCGAGGACCTGGCCGGGACGGATCCTGGCGCGGCGCCCCGGGACGACCTCGGTCTCGACGATCCGGCGTGGATTCTCTACACCTCGGGCACGACCGGGGAGAGCAAGGGCGTGGTCTCCACCCAGCGTGCCGCCCTGTGGTCGGTGGCGGCGGCCTATGTGCCGGCGCACGGACTGCGGGAGGGGGACCGGCTGCTGTGGCCCCTGCCCATGTTCCACGCCTTCGCGCACTCGCTGTGCCTGATGGGAGTGATCGCGGTCGGTGCGAGCGCACGCCTCCTCGCCCCGGGTGCGAGCGTCGCCCAGGCGCTGGCCGCCGAGCCGTTCACCATCCTGGCCGGGGTGCCCGCCACCTATCGCCTCCTGCTGGAGTCGCCGCGGGAGACGGCAGCCCCGGTGTCTGCGTCACTGCGGCTGTGTGTCACCGGCGGCGCGCCCTGTCCCCCCGAGCCGAAGGCGGAGGTCGGCCGTGTGCTCGGCGCTCCCCTGCTCGACGGCTACGGCTCCACGGAGACCTGCGGGAAGATCGCGGTCCAGCGGCTCGACGGACCCCGTGACGACGCCTCCAGCGGGCCTCCGCTGCCGGGGCTCTCGGTGCGGCTGACCGATCCGTCCACCGGTGCCGAGGTCACCGACGGGGCCGACGGGGCCGACGGGGAGATCTGGGTCCGCGGCCCCGGACTGATGACGGGCTATCACAACCGTCCGGACGCCACCGCGAAGGCGTTCTCCGGCGGTTGGTACCGCACCGGGGACCTGGGCCGGCTCGGCGCGAACGGCCATCTCCAGGTCACCGGCCGGGTCAAGGAACTCATCCCTTCCAGCGGCAGCGCTACTGGCTGTCCGAGCCCGCCACCGACGCGGCAGCCGGTTTGGGCCATCCGCTGCTCACTCAGGCGGTCACCGTGCCGGGCACCGAGCGTGTGCTGTGCGGTGGCCTGCTGTCCGGCGCGGCCCAGCCGTGGCTGCGCGACCATGTCGTGGGCGGCCACGCCTTGGTGCCCGGGGCCGCGTTCGCCGACCTGGTGCTCCATGCCGGCGACGCGTGCGGACTCGCCGTACTGGAGGATCTCGCCCTTCTCACCCCGCTGTTCCTCCCCGCCGGCGACGACGAGCGGATCCAGGTCCAGGTGGCCCTGGGCGAGCCGGACGGCGCCGGGCGGCGCACGGCGGACGTGTACGCGCGGCCGGAGGAGTCCGGTGCGCTCGGCGCCTGGACGCACCATGCGACCGGTCGGCTCGGACCGGCGGTTCCGGGTGTCCTGGAGCGCCCTGCCTCGCTCGGCGCGTGGCCGCCGCCGGATGCCACACCCGTGGATCTCACCGACGCCTACGAACGGCTGGCCGCCACCGGTCTCGCGTACGGGCCGGCGTTCCGGGGGGTCAGGGCCCTGTGGCGGCGCGGCGAGGAGTTGTTCGCCGAAGTCGGCCCGGTGTCGCTCCCGGACGCCCGGCGTCACGCGCTCCACCCGGCACTGCTGGACGCGGCCCTGCATGCGGGACTGCTTGCCGAGCCGCCCTCCGGACCGGCCCGGCTTCCGTTCGCCTGGCAGGGCCTCACGCTGCACGCGACCGGGGCCACGGCGCTGCGCGTACGCATCAGGAACACCGGCCCGGACACGGTCGGCGTCGATCTCGCCACGCCCTCCGGCGCGCCCGTGGCCAGGCTGGAGTCGATGACGACCCGAGCGGTGCCGAAGTCGGGTGTCCCCCCGGTCGGAGAGCTGTACAGGCTGCGGTGGACCGGCGTTCCGGCTGTCGGCGAAGGACCCGCCGTCGCGGTGGAGGAACCCGACGACCTGGGGCTGGCCGCGTTCCTGCCGCAACGGGACACGGCGGCCGGGTCCGCGGACGCTCCGGAGGTGGTCGTGGTGTCCTTGTCCGCCCGCGCCGACGACGGGACCGACCCCGCCGCCGCGGCCCACGCGCTGACCGTACGGGCACTGGATCCGCTGCGGGCGCGGCTCGCCGGTTCCGGGCGGCTGGCCGTGGTCACACGTGGCGCCGCCGACGCGGCGCCGGACCTGCCCGCCGCGACACTCTGGGGGTTGCTGCGGGCCGCGCAGGCCGAGTACCCCGGGCGCCTCACGCTCGTGGATGTGGACGGCCGGCCCGAGTCGCCACGGCTGCTGCCTGCCGCCCTCGGCACGGGCGAACCCCAACTGGCCATCCGGGACGGCTTGCTGAGTGTCCCTCGGCTTGCGGCCACAACCGGGGCGGTGGCGGACGGCTCCCTCGGCCGGGGCACCGTCCTGATCACCGGCGGCACCGGCTCCCTGGGGGCGCTGCTGGCCCGGCATCTGGTCGAACGGCACGGCGTACGGCATCTCGTGCTCGTCAGCCGACGGGGTGAGCGGGCTCCGGGGGCGCAGGCGCTGCGCTCCGAGCTCGAAGGAGCGGGGGCGCGGGTGGACCTGGTGGCCTGCGACATCGCCGAGCGAGATCAACTGGCCTCTCTCATCAAGGAGTTCGGGCTCGACCTCACCGCCGTGGTGCACACGGCCGGCGTCCTGGACGACGGCGTGCTGGAGGCGATGACCCCCGAGCGGCTGACGGCCGTACTGCGGCCGAAGGCCGACGCGGCCTGGCAGCTGCACGAACTGACGAAGGATCTGCCGCTGTCGCGGTTCGTCCTGTTCTCCTCGGCCGCCGGGCTGCTGGGCAATCCCGGCCAGGCCAACTACGCGGCTGCGAACTCCTTCCTGGACGCGCTCGCCCGTCACCGCACCGCCCACGGCCTCCCCGCGCTGTCCCTGGCCTGGGGTCCTTGGGCCGACGACGACGGGATGGCGGCGCGCGCGGGCCGGGTGCACGGCGGGGCGGTGCGCGCGGTCTCCCCGGAACAGGCGCTGGCACTGTTCGACGCCGCGCTGGGCGGCGGTGAGCCGGTCCTCGCACCGCTGCCGCTGGACCGCTCGCCGGGAGCGCTGCCCGCCGGGGCACCCGTTCCACCGCCGCTGCGCGGGCTGCTGCGCCCAGCCCGGCCGACGGCCTCGCCCTCGGCGGCGAACGGGGTGGCGAGCGGGGTGACGGAGCCGGAGGGTGTCGCCGGGGCCTGGCGGGACCGTCTCGCGGCCCTGCCGCCGTCCGAGCGGGCACCCGCCCTGGTGGAACTGGTCCGCGCCGAGGTCGCCGCGGTGCTCGGTCATACGCGGACCGAGGCCGTCGACCGGGACTTCCCGCAGCTGGGTCTCGACTCGCTGATGAGCGTCCTGCTGCGCAACCGGCTGAGCCTGCTGGCCGGAATCCCGCTGGCGGCCACCGTCGCGTACGACTGGCCGAATGCGGAGCGGCTCGCGGATCACGTGTACGCCGAGCTGAGCGGCGTCCTGGCCGACAAGGCCACTGCGGCCGGGCCGCCGGAGGGCGATCGGCGTCATGAACCGACCCGCCCCGCCGTCCCGACGGTTGAGCGCCGGCGCGGGACCGGCATGTCGCTGCCGACCCTCTATCGGCAGGTCTGCGCAACGGGCGATGTCGTCTCCGCGATGTATCTCCTCGTCAGCGCCTCCCTCGCCGCACCCACCTTCGGCCACGACGAAGGTGCCCGGCACGCGATACCGCCGCTGCGACTGGCCTCGGGGGCGAACGGTCCGGCACTCGTCTGCGTTCCCGGCTTCGCCACCAACCTCGGTCGGCCCTGGTACGAGGGGCTCGCCCGCCCCTTCGACGGCGAGCGGGACGTCTTCGAACTGCGCCACCCCGGCGTCGACTCCGGAGTCGCCGTGGCGCGGGACCTGGAGACACTGGCCGAACTGCACGCCAAGACCGTCCGCCGGCACCTCGGCGATCGCCCCTACGTCGTCGTGGGCCACTCCATGGGCGGTTCGGCCGCCCACGCGGTCACCGCCCGTCTGGCAGCCGACGGCACGCCCCCGGCCGGACTCGTGCTGGTGGACTCGTACCACGTCACCCCCGACCGGGAAGCCGAGCCCTGGCTGCTGGCGATGCCCGCCCGGATCCCCGTGGCCGCCGGCGAGCGGTTCGACAGCGCGGTGGACGATCTGACGTTGCTGTCGTTGGGCGCGTACACCCGCATGTTCCGCGGCTGGGACCCTCGACCCATCCAGGTTCCCACCCTGTTGGTGCGCGCCTGCGAGCCACTGCCGGACATGCCGGAACGGTGGCGGTCGTCCTGGCCGCTCCCCCACGACACGGTGGACGCTCCCGGCAGCCATCTCGGTGTGCTGGAGGAGAACGCCCCCACGACGGCCCGGGCCGTCCGCGAGTGGATCGACGCGCTCGCTCCGGGCCGAGGAAGGACCGCATGAGCGCCGCGAGGGGTTTCTTCGCCCGCCACGGTGTGCCCGAACGGGCACGTGACCTTGCCTCTGCTCCTCCTGAAGTCCGGCGGACGAAACGCTAGCGTCCCCTGGTGAGTATCAGGACCCCCGAGTCGCCACCCGAGCCCGGGGTTGCGCGCACCCGGCGCAGAAGCCGCCCCGGACCGTTCACGCTGCTGGTCCTGCCGGGGCTGACCGCCGTGCTGGGGTTCGCCGGGTTCATGACGGCGACGGGCCGGTTGACCACTCTTCTGTCGCCGGCCCCGAGTACGAACAGCGCGGTCGTCGCGGACGGCGCGGTCGCCGAGCACGTCGAGGACGCCTACGTCCCTTGGCTGCGTGCGGCGGCCAAGTCGTGCACGGTCCTGAAGCCGTCCGTCCTCGCGGCCCAGATCGAACAGCGTTCCAGCTGGGACACCGACTTCGCCACGCTCTCGGGTGAGACGGGGATCGCCGGGTTCACCGACGCGCAGTGGCGGACCTGGGGCAAGGACGAGGACGGCAACAAACGGTCCTCGCCCCGCGACCCGGTGGACGCCATCATGGCGCTCGCCCATGAGGACTGTGCTCTCGCCGAGAAGGCCACCCGTCTCAAAACCCGTGGAACGGTCACCGGAGAGCTCCTCGACCTCACCCTCGCCGCCTACACGGTGGGCACGGACGCGGTGACCCGGGCGGGGCACGTCCCCACGAAGGCACGGACCTACGTCACCGAGGTCAAGGCACTCCTCCCGCGCTACAAGACGTACGACCGGGCGGAACCCGGGAGTTCCGGCGGCGGGACGGCGAACGCGGTGCTGGCACCGCCGCTCACCTCTCTCGTGGTCACCTCACCCTTCGGCACGCGCCAGCACCCGCTCACCGGCGTGACCAAGCTGCACACGGGCGTCGACTTCGCCGCGCCACAGGGGGCTGCGATATCCGCCGCACGGCAGGGGCAGGTCGTGTTCGCGGGAATGACCAAGGCCTACGGCAACCGCATCGTGATCGATCACGGCACCATCGGCGGAAGACGGGTGGAGACGACGTACAACCACCTGTCGGCCCTTCACGTCACCTCGGGCCAGAGCGTCGACGCCGGAACGGTGATCGGTTTCGTCGGCTCGACCGGCCTGTCGACCGGACCACACCTCCACTTCGAGGTACTCGTCGACGGCACGTACACCGACCCGATGCCGTGGCTCGCCGCCGGCTCCTGAGGGCGCCTTGAGCCGGTCGTCGCCTGCGCGGGCAAACCCGCGCGGGAATCGGCTCACACATCACGAGGTGGCTTCGCGCTCGTGCTTCGTCAGGGGCGGGCCTTCCAGGGGCGGCGTCTTTCGGCCGAGACAGACCAGCGCGAGCATGTCGGGCATGAGCAGCCGGGAGGGCGGTTTTTCCATGCTCATCACGTCCAGGAGGATGCGCAGGGCGTAGGGGTTGCGTGAGCCGGCGTCGACGGCTTTGTCGACGAAGGCGGCGAGGGTCCGTTCGAGCCGGGTGGGCGGCTGGTCACTGGCGTCCGGGTAGAACACGTCCTGCCCCACGGCCAGGCTCCAGGCGTTCTCGACCGGCCGCGCCGCGGCCTTCTGGACGCGCCGGGCGGTACCGGGTGCGCCGAGGTCCTGTTGCCGCAGGACGCGGCGCAGGGCGATCACGCTCTGTGCGGCGGCGCTCAGCCCGTGGCCGTAGACGGGGTTGTAGCCGGCGACGGCGTCGCCGAGCACGGCGAAGCCGTCGGGCCAGCGGGCGGCCTTCTCGTAGTACCGCCGCTTGTTGGCGGTACTACGGGTGGTGATGACGTCGGTCTCGGGTTTGGCGTTCGCCAGCAGTTCGCCGATGACGGGGTGCGGCAGACTCAGGGCGAAGGGCATGAACTCGTCGTTGTCGCTGCTGGGCTGCCCGCCGCGGGATCCGCAGAGCGTCACGAGCCATCGGCCGCCCTCTATGGGGGCGATGACGCCGCCGCGGCCGGGGATCCGGCGGGGGTCGGCCTGTACGTTGACGATGGGAAAGCCGTCCGCGGCGCTGCCGGGTGCGCGGTAGATCCGGCTGGCGTAGCCGATACCGGCGTCGACCGTGCGCTCCTGGACCGGGGGAAGTCCGAGTTCCCGCAGCCAGACGGGGGCGCGGCTGGCGCGTCCGCTCGCGTCGATCACCAGGTCGGCCGAGAGGGACGTCTCGGACTGTTCCGCGCGGATACGGACGCCGGTCACCCGGTCCCCGTCGCCCAGCAGGGCGACCAGTTCGGTCTGCTCGTGGAGGGTGATGCGGGGGTCCCGCAGGACCCTGGTGCGGATCACCGCGTCGAGGAGGTCACGGCTGCACAGAAGGTTCGTGTGGCGGGTGTGGGTGAACCTGCGGAACCACTGCCCCGAGGGGGCCTTGGAGACCAGGTCGGTCATGATGCGCGGGGTGTGGGCGCCTTGGTCGACGAGTTGGTCGATGATGCCGGGCAGGAGGTCATCGAGGGCTTTCACGCCGCCGGACCACAGCACGTGGGCATGGCGGGCCTGCGGCAGCCCCTTGCGGGGGTGGGGGCCGTCGGGCAGCACATCGCGTTCGATGATCCGCACGTCTGCGAAGTCGGCGAGCACGGCCGCGGCGAGCATGCCCGTCATACCCCCTCCGATGACCACCGCGGTACGGCGGGAGGCGGTGCTGGCAGACGACGACATAGGGTGCACTCTTTTCTGTTGCGGGGAGCGGGAGTCTCAGTCACGGCCGGCGGCCGTACGGGCGGCGGCCTGCCGTCGTGCTTGGGCGACGATGGGGGACGAGGACAGCGCGCGCGACAGAAGCACCATCAGCTGCGGCTGGGAAGTGGACTCCAGGGTTCCCGCTCTCGTCGGCACCTCCGCGCCGCCATCGCGGGAGACCTGTACACGGGCCGCGGCCAGCATGGCCGCTTCGGCCACCACCGTGGCCTGGTGCGGTGACCGGACACCGCGGGTGCCATCGGCGGCGAGTGAGGCCACGGCCTCGGCGTACGCGGTCGCGCGCACCTGGTCATCGAGATAGGGCGAGCAGGCCAGAACCCCGTCCCAGATGGCGATCTCCTGGCGTGCCAGACGCACGACCGGCGGATCCCACCAGCGGATGATCCCCTCGGTCGGCGCGCGCAGCGTCCGCAGCTCCGCCCAGAGGGGCTTCAGCAGCCGGTAGCGCCTCCACGCGCGCAGATTGTCGACCGCCGGCGGCCCGACCCGGGGGACGGCGAAGCCTGCGGCGGTGGTGACGCCGGCGAGCATGACGAGTGGTGGGGACACGTTGGTGGAGAGGACATCCCAGTCCACGCCGTTCCAGCGGGCGGCCATGGCCGTGTACTTGGCGATCTGGTAACCCGCGTCGAACGTCAGGCCGACGATGAGCAGGATCAGACCGACGCGGGTCACGCCGCGCACCTCTCGCAGCCAGCTCACGCTCATGACCGCGAGAGCGACGGTGGCGGCCGTGTGCGCGACCATGTACAGCACGATCATTTCACGCATGCAGGGCGTGTTGGCGTAGTACGTGTCCAGGTCCTGGGTCCGTTCCACGGGGACCTCGGCCAGGCCGAACAGGGTCCAGATTCCGGCGATGACCATTGCGTAGACGCCCAATACGAGCCGGGCGGCGCGCTGTTGCGTCTCAGGGGGCCCGCCCTTCCACCGGATCATGAGGACGAGGTAGCTCGCACTGAGCGCCGTCATGCCGGCGTACACCAGCGGGGCACTGAAGTTGGCGACGCCGGTCGCGTCATTGACGTACCGGATCGTGGGCGGGGCGGACAGGACGCACACCGCGGAGCCGACCAGCAGGATCGCGTTGCTCGGAGCGACCAGGGAATCCCGCCAGAGGCCCGTACCCGCCGACAGCTTCAGTCCCGCGGCGACCAAAAGAAGAGTGCCGGGTATGTAGAAGACGATGCCGCTGTCCACTAGGCCTGCCCGCCTTCCGGGGATGTACGTGGGGTCGGTCCGTCGGACGGCGGAAAGGGCGCCGTGGCCCATCGGGGCGTGTGCGGTGGAGGGACGGGCCGGTGCGGGGGCACGTCGTGCGGGCTCATGACGGGGTTCTTTCGTCAGCGGGGGCCGCGGCGGCCACAGCGGCCGCGCGGGCCGCCGCGACAATGGGGGACGTACGCAAGGCATCCGCCACGCCCATCAAGGTGGCGCGCGCCGTGAGGCCCGCGGAGTGGTCGAGTACGGCGGTCTCGGCGCCCGCGCCGCCGGGGTGGACCCGGACGGCGGCGGCGATCATCGCGGCGAGGCCGATGCGGGAGGCGTCCTCGTCGCCGTGTCCCGCGGACCGAGCCGCTGCCTGCGCCCGGGCACGGACCCGGTCGTCGAGACGCGGGCGAAGGAGGTTCAGCCCGTCCTGAATGCCCGCCTCACGCCGGGTGAGCCGCACGGCGTACGACGAAGACCAGGGGATCGGAGCGGCGAGCGGATTCCCTGGGGAGGCGCCGCTGAGTTCGCGCCACAGCGGGCCGAGCCGCCTCCAGGTCACCACGGTGTGCCAGAGCACGCCCAGCCGCGGCCCGAACAGCGGCACCGTGAAGCCGACGGTGGCGACGGTGGCGGCCAGGCTCACCATGCCGGGCGCCAGGCTCGTGCTCAGCACGTCCCAGTCCCCGCCGGCCCACCGCGCCGCCACCGCGGTCAGCTTCAGGGTGCTGAAGGACAGGTTCAGCAGCCATCCGGCCACCAGGAGCCAGAGCCCGGCCCGCAGCCATCCGCGCACCTCCAGCGCCCACCGCCGGCACAGCGCCGTGGTGGCCACCGCCGCGGTGATGTGACCGAGCAGGTACAGCGCGATCATCTGCCCGATCCAGGGCGTGGTGGCGTAGTAGGTGTCGAGATCCGTACGGCGCTCGACCGGGGCGTCCCCCGCCACGAAGAGAACGATGATCAAGGTGATCAGCACGCTGTAGCCGATCTGCCAGCGTCGGGCGAGACGGCGTACATGGTCGGCCGGCCCGCCGCGCCAGTGAAGGATCAGCAGCAGGCAGGCGGCGCTGTAGGCGCTGACGATGACGTAGTCGAGCGGGGCGGCGAGATTCGGGACGCCGCTCGCTCTGTTCACGGCGGCGACGGTGGGCGGGGCGGCGAAGAGGAATCCGGCGCCCCCGAGGAAGATCACCCAGCAGACCGAACGGACCAGTGGGTCACGCCAGGTTCGGATCAGATCCGGCAGTTTCACTCCGAGGCCGGCCCACAGGGCCAGCGCGGGTATGTAGTAGCGCGAGGCGTTCACGGCTCAGACCTGGGACCGGCGGTGTCCCAGTGAGGCGCCGATCCGGCCGGCGATCTGGGACCGGTCCGTGGCGAGGCTGCCGGGTTCCCCTTCCAGCCAGATCCGCAGATGCGTCACCGCCCGCAGGGCGAAGGTCTCGGCTTCCTGCTCCGATCGTTCGTGGAACTCGGTACGCGCGGCCACGGCCCTCACCGTCTGCCGCACATCGGCCCGGTCGCTCAGCACGCGTGCGGCGACGGGGATCCCGGCGGCGTGGTGGCCGCAGTCGCCCTTGATCATGTGCCAGATCTCGTGGCAGAGGATGGCCAGTTGGTGGACGGGCGCCGCGCGCTTGTCGACGAGGACGATGTCGTGGTCCGGCATGTCGAGCCACAGTCCCGTGGCGGTGCGGTGCGGGAACTCCTCTTTGAGGAGGACGACCTCGCGCCCCCTGATGTCGGCGACCACGGCGATGAGCGCGTCGAACAGCGCGTCAGGAGCGGCGGGTACGGGCAGGCTCACTCCGTCGGCCAACTGGCCGATCAGGTTCCGCATCTCCTTGGCTCTGCCTGTGCGCACCGCTCTCCCCCGCGAACTTCAGCATGGGGCACCGCCGCACGGCGCCCGTCGATCCCACCCTGCCTGCACCCACCCGGCCGAAGGTACGCCCAACTCGGCCTGTCAATATGCCAAACAAGGTGCCTTGTCGGCCACGCCAGGCTCTGCGGTGTGCAGCAAGCTGAGGGGGATCAAATACCGATCAAATGGGATACGCGCGCATCCGGGCCTGGCGCATCCGAGGCGTTCCGGACCCACTCCGGCCCGCGCGCGGGACGTCTGCCGGTGGCTGCGCCCGGCGGACGGCGCGGCGTGAGCTTCCCGCCTCGGGCGGCGACACGCCTGCGTACGACCAAATGCCCCCATGATCAGTGCCCTTCGGTGTGCGAACTGTCCGATCCCGGACCCTGCGCCCGCTGAGCGTTTCTGCGCTGCAGGATGGTGTCGATCCAGTCAGTCACCAACTGAAGCTCCTCTTCGGCCAATTGCGGGGCGCGTGCGGCCAACTCCCGCAGTCCGTGCGTACTGCGCAGCCGAGCCATCGGATCGGTCGCCCGACCCTCCAGGCCGCGCAGGATGGGCTGGAGGGCGTTGTTGAGCGAGGCCTGCGGTTCGGCGGAGAGCCAGCCGTTGGGCTGGCCGAAGAAGAACGTCTCGATGCCGGCCTGGGTGGATGCCAGCGGGCCACCGGAGCGGGCCGGTCGCCGCTCCACCGTCTGCTGCGAGGACGCCTGCCGCGAAGGCGTCTGCGTCGAGGGCGTCTGCGTCGAGGGCGTCTTCCGCCGGCTGTTCACGAGGTTCGACAGCGATGCCCGGGAGGCGCCGTAGGAGGCGGCGATCTCGTCGTAGGAGTGCCGCGTCCCGTCGGGGCGCAGGCGCGTCTCGCGCAGGTGGGCGATGCGGCGGACGATCCGGTCGGTGACGTCCTCGGCGGGGGGCTCCTCGCCGTCCAGGAGCATCCTGATGACGTCTCGCGGGACGCCGCTCTCGTTCGAGAGCCGTTCCACGTCGAGCACGTCGTCGCGGCTGCGCCCGTCCGCGATCAGGGAGCCGATACGGCCTAGGGTCTCGGCGAGCGCTCGGCGCGTTTCTCTCACCGGCAGGTCTCCTGATGTCGGACGGGGGGCGCGAACTGCACGTTGACTTCCGAGACTTTAGCCGCTGCGGGACCCTGCCAGCCAGAGCGGAAGATACTCCAATAGCCGTACTCGACTAGAGCAGTTGACATGAATGGCCGGGGATTGTCAGGATCACCACACGACGTGCGGACCGGTCGTCGCGCAGCGGGGACGGGGGAGCCCGTGTGCGCTCCGACGCGGATCCCACGGAGTGTTCCGTGCTGCGGCGGCACACCATCACGGGGTGTGCGGTCGCGGCCCGGGCCAATTCCCCCGATGTCAGGCCGCATGACGCGGAGGAGCCGCATGGCGCGATGCCCACATCGCGCGGAGGCGGCATCGACAGTCCATCGCCCGGAGCCGGCCCGGTCGCCGGGGTTCGCGACGCCGGGGTAGCCCGCGCGGCACGCCGCGTCCTCCGAGGAGCCCGCACGTACGGTTGGGCCGCGCGGTGCGCCGGCCCCTGGCATGCTGCACCCATGCAGACGCCCATGCAGCCGTCCTCGTCCGCCGAAGCCTCCGCCACCTCGGTCAACGGCCTGCGCCTACAGGCCCGTTCGGTGGGGCAGCGCATGCCCGGCGCGGGGAACGTCCTGCACGACGTGTCCCTCGACGTCGCGCCGGGGCGGCTCACCGTGATCGCCGGGAGCAGCGGGGCGGGCAAGACGATCCTGTTGCAGACGCTCGCCGGACTGCGCGCGCCGACGGACGGGTCGGTCCTGCACGACGGGGCGCGACCCGGCCCTCCGGGGCCGGAGTTCGGGTTCGTTCCGCAGGAGGACATCATCCACCGCGAGCTGCCGCTGCGCCGGACGCTGGTGTACGCGGCGGGTCTGCGCATGCCGCCGGGCACGACGCCCGAGTCGGTGGCCGCGGGCGTGGACCGGGTCCTGAAGGCTCTCGGTCTCTCCTCCCGGGCGGCGACGCCCGTGCGCGCGCTGAGCGGCGGGGAGCGCAAACGGGCCAGTATCGCCGCCGAGTTGCTCACCCGCCCTCGCGTGCTCTTTCTCGACGAGCCCACCTCCGGGCTCGACCCGGTGACCGGTGCCGCCCTGCTGCGGACCCTGCGCGCGCTGGCCGAGGACGGCACCACCGTCGTCCTCACCACCCACACGCTCGCCGATCTGCTCCGCGGCGACCAGGTGGTGTTCCTCTCCCCCGACGGCGAGGTCGCCTACGCCGGTGAACCGGGCCCGCTGTGCGGGGCGTTCGGGGTGGGCACCGTCGAGGAGGTGTACGAGGCGGTGGCCCAGGGCGTACGCGTCGAGCGCGCCGCGCCGCCGGACGTGCTCGACTCCGACGCCCCGCCGCCGGCTCCTGTCCGGCGTGTTGGTGCGGTACGGCAATGGGCACTGCTCACCCGTCGCGGTACCGCCCTGCTCCTGCACAACCGGCTCTCGGTCGCCGTCCTTGCCGGTTCGCCGGTGATGATCGTGGCGATGTTCGCGGTGCTCTTCCGGGCGGGTGCTTTCGATCGCGCGGCGCCCGACCCCGGATCGACCGCGATGATCATGTTCTGGATCGCGTTCGGCGCGTTCTTCTTCGGCCTGACGTACGGGCTGCTGCAGATCTGCACGGAGCTGCCCGTGCTGCGCCGGGAATGGCTGGCCGGGCTGCGGATCGGTCCCTACGTCGCGTCGAAGCTGACCACCATGCTGCCGGTGCTCGCGGTCGCCGACGTACTGCTGCTGGTGGTGCTGCGGGCGCTGGACCGGCTGCCCGCGGCCGGGTGGGGCACGTACGGTTCGCTGTTCGTGTCGAGCGTGCTGGCCTCGGCGGCGGCCCTCGCGCTGGGTCTGCTGGCCTCGGCCGCGGTGACGGAGCCGGGCCAGGCGACGCTGATGCTGCCGCTGCTGTGTTTCCCTCAGGTGCTGTTCTCGGGGGCGTTCGTGCCGGTGCCGCGGATGACCGGTGCCGGGGAGGCGATCAGCTGGGCGATGACCAACCGGTGGGCGTTCGAGGCACTGGGCAGCGGGGTCGGCCTGGAGTCGCTGTGGCGCACGGGCGCGTCGCCCCTGGGACCGCCGCTGCTGGACTCGTACGGGGACTCGTTCGGTCATCCGGCGAGCCGCGGCTGGTTGGTCCTCGCGGGGTTCGCGGTGCTGTTCCTCGCGGTGACGTGGGCGGTCCTGGTGCGCAAGTGCCGGGAGGGCGCGGTGCGGAGCCGGGCGGGACGCTGAGGGCCGGGCCCGGCGGCCACGGGCGGCTTCGGCGACCCGGTGGGCCGGTCCGCCGGGCGCGTCCAGGTCCACGACCGCTGTCACCCCCGCCAGGCCCTCAGCACCCCACCCGAGCCGCCAGCCCCGTCACCCCCGGCACCCGGTCGCGGTAGGTCTGGGTCACGAACGTCAGGAACGTCTCGATGTCCCTCGGCTGGGACGACACGCCCAGGGAGATGCGGACGGCACCCGCCGAAGGCAACTGCAGCAGGTCCAAGTACTCCTCCATCGAACCGAGTTGCCTGCCCGCGGCCGAGCGCAGCCGGCGCAGCGGGAGGGCGAACGCCGCCTCGCCGGCACCCGGGTTGCAGAAGCAGCCGGTCCGCAGCGAGATACCGCGCGCGGCGCTGTCACGGGTGACGACGCGCTCGTCGACGACCCGGCCGTCCGCTCCCAACAGGTTCAGCGCGACCGTGCCGCCACGGGCCGCCCCGGCGTCCAGGGGGCCGTACACGCGGGCCATCGGGGAACCGTCGCTGTGGCGCAACGCCCCCAGGCCGGTGAGCAGTTGGCCGGTGAGGGCGGTGACGTGGGCGTGCACCCGGTCCATGCCGAGGCGGTCGATCCACTCCAGCCCGGCGGTGACGTCCGGGACGGACAGGAAGTTCACCGTGCCGTCCTCGAAGGCCGCCTCGTCGGCCGCGAGGACGTGCCACTGCGCCTGCGCGCTGACCGCGTAGATCGTGCCACCGGAGAACCAGGGCCGGCGCAGCTTGGCGAGGGCCTCCCGGCGGGCTATCAGACTCCCGATGCCGGTGGGGTGGCCGAAGACCTTGTACCAGCTGACGACGGTGAAGTCCGGGTGGAACCGGCCGAGGTCGAGCGGGTTCGTCGGCACGAAGGCGGCCGCGTCGAGCAGGACGTCGTAGCCCTGCTCCTGCGCCCGTGCGATCCATTCCAGCGGATGCTGGACGCCGGTGAAGTTGCTCTGGGCCGGGTAGGCCAGCAGCCCGCGCGGCTCCACGCGACCGCGCCGCCCGAGGCGCCCCAGGCGACTCAGGCCGCTCAGGTGACGCCCGGGACCGCGTCCGTGCGCGGTGAGCGCCTCCCCCAGCCGTTCCTCGTCGATCCGCAGGCCGTGCCCGCTCACGGGGACGTACGCCGTCTCGGCTCCCCCGGCCCGCGCGTACTCGCGCAGACCGTTGACCGAGTTGTGGTTGTCCAGCGACATCACCAGCCTGCTGCCGCGCGCGAACGGATACGCCTCGCCGACCAGCCGCAGCGCGCCCGTGGCGTTGGCCGTGAAGATCACGGCGTACTCGGCGGGGTCCGCGCCGAAGTGCCGGAGCACCGCGCGGCGGGCCTCGGCGAGCAGCAGTCCCGAGGCGCGGGAGGCCGGGCTCTCGGAGTGCGGGTTGCCGAATAACCCGCCGGTGATCCGTTCGGCACTCCCCGTGACGAGCGAGCGTGGCGGAAGCCCGGCGCCCGTGTGGTCGAGATAGGTGTGGCCGCCCTCGTCGAGGTAGCCGAAGTCGCGCGCCCGCAGCCCGGCGAAGCCGTCCACGCCCCCCTCGCCCGCGGCGGCGCCTCCGGAAGTCCCCTCGGTCGCGCGTATGCGGCCACTGCCCGGTGCTTTGTCCATGAGTTCCCTCCGCCCGGCCGGTCCTTCCCCACGCCCCGGACCGACCCTCCATGAAGCTTCACCAAAGGTATCCGTACGGACGGCCCCTCCCCTGTGCCACGGCATCGAACAGTGATTGGGTGGGCCCGGCCATACCGTTCGAACCGCAGGAGAACCCCGCAGTCATGAGCAGCGCTTACACGTACGAGTACAAGGTCGTCACCTTCCGGGAGTCGCTCATCGGCGACGCGCTGGACAGCGACAAGCTGGAGAAGGTTCTGAACAAGCACGCCGGGGACGGCTGGGCGCTCAAGGCGATCACGTCCGCCGATGTCAAGGGCCGCATAGGTCCCGGCGCGGTGGAGGGGCTGCTTCTGACCTTCGAGCGACCCCTAGGATAAATCCGTTTATGCCCGTTTCTGCCCTTGTGTGGTGCGTGGGAGGCCGAGGCGCGGGATGCTGGAGTTGATGAGACAGCGGATCCGCGGGTACTCCTGAGCCGTCGGAGGCCTTCCGGTGCGGAAGGCCTCCCCGGGCTGGGCGGATGTCGGTCGCGTGCCGTACGGCTCCGACATCCCGGAGTACTCGTGTCCAGCCGCTGCCGGCCAGTGAGGTCAGGACGGTACAGCGATGAAGAGCGACGGAACACTCGACCGTGCGGTTGTCTCCAGCCACTCGGTGTTCGGAGCGCCCTGCTGGGTCAGCCTGGCCACCCGCGATCTGCGGGCCGCGCAGGACTTCTACCACGCCGTACTGGGCTGGGAGTGGCACGCGGGCAAGCTGGGCAGGGAGTACCGGTTCGCACGGGTCAAGGGGGTGCCGGTCGCCGGCGTCTCGGCGATGTCCGGCTTCGGAGCGAGGATGGCCACGTGGACTCCGTATTTCGCGGTGGCGAGTGCGGACGAGACGGTGGCCCGAAGTCAGGAGCGCGGGGGTACGACCGCGGTGGGACCGCTCTCTTTC
>NZ_JBIVXA010000022.1:0-172026 GCF_044768965.1 Streptomyces sp. NPDC090798 | reverse complement strand
GGGAAGCTGCCCACGATCAGCCGAGATCACTCAACGTAACGAAGCACTACTAGGACGTTACTTTCGGATCATCTGATCGTTGGTCCGTGTGTGCCGTTGACTGACGTGCAGTGGGCGCGGATTGAGCCGTTACTGCCGGACCGGGCGCCGCGGCGAGGCGGTCGGTGGCGTGACCATCGCGAGGTGATCGATGCGATCGCATGGAAGTTCCAGACCGGTTCGCAGTGGGTGCACCTGCCCGAGCGGTACGGCTCGTGGAAGGGCGCCCACTTGCGAAGGCGAGGGATCAAGGCAGTCATCCCGATCCCCGCCGACCAGCGAGCCCACCGCGAACGGCGTGGCAGCCAAGGCGGCAGACCGCCCGCCTTCGACCACGAGGCGTACAAACAGCGCAATACAGTCGAACGGTGCATCAACCGTCTGAAGCAATGGCGAGGCATCGCCACCCGCTACGAGAAGACCGCCACGGTCTACCTGGCCGGGCTCCACCTCGCAGGCATCTTCCTCTGGTCCGCACGCTGATCAGATCGGCGCGGCCTAGCATCACCTGCCATGAACACTGTGATCGTGACCGTCGGGCTGGCGCTCGTCGGCTACTTGGCTACTTACCTCAACGGTGTGCGACTGGCACAGCGACAAGCTCGTCTGGCGCGCGTCAACCTGCAGTTGAGCGACTTCTACGGGCCTTTGTTCGCGATCATGGAAGCCAACAGCAGGACCTACGACTCCTTCGCTGAGAGGTACGCCCGACCCGACGGCCGCGATCCCTTCGACCACGACGTACCCCCCACGGAGCATGAGCTCGCTGAGTGGCGCACATGGGCCACCACCGTCTTCATCCCCAACATTCAGGCGATGCGCGACGTGGTGGTCACCAAGGCCGATCTCCTTATCGAGCAAGAGATGCCTCCCGCCCTCCTCCAGCTCTGCGCACACGTCTCCGGCTACGAAATCACCGCCGCACGATGGGCACAGGGCCACTACGAAGAGCACCTGTCGGGCATACCCTTCCCCGGCCGGGAGTTGAGGGAATACACCCGCAAAGGATTCACGCACCTCAAGAACGAACAGGCGCTTCTGCTCGGCCACACCGCCAGCGCGGGGCACCTGCCCAGGCTGCTCGGCCGGCGGCGATGAAACCAGGCCAGCGGTCGTGAGCCGTCACTGCACCGGCCATCATCCATGCCAAGCGCCGGCACGATGATCCTAAAGAAACGCCCTAGGTGTATTGATCACGAGCGTTGTTGACACTCGCCGGTGCTTGATCATGGCGAAGACCTCCGGTGTGGTGGAGCTGTCTAGGACTGCACCGCACGGAGGTCTTCGTGTCCCACCATAATGCCCGCCTGACCGTTCATGGCAGACGGCTGCTGGTCGAACGTGTCTGCGCGGGCCGCCCGGTCGCTCATGTGGCCGCCGAAATGGGCGTCTCGAGAGCAACGGCCCACAAGTGGGTCCGCCGCTGGCGGGCCGAGGGCGAGGAAGGCCTCGCCGACCGCTCCAGCCGCCCCCGCACGACACCGCACCGCACTCCGGCGGCCGTGGAGGCCCAGGTCTGCCGGCTCCGACAGACCCGCAAACTCGGTCCCGCACGGCTCGCGCCAATCCTGGACCTGCCCGCCTCGACCTCGAGCGACAGACCTCAGCCCGGATCGCCCCCGTAACGAAACGTGCGGGGCCTGCGTCACGCGCCGAGCCAGGCGAGGGCTGCGACGGTCAGGGCGCTGACGCCGGCGTCCAGGGTCGGCTGGGTGACAGGGGCGAAGGCGGGGCTGTGGTTGACCGGGATGTCCTGGGCGATGGTGCCGTTCTTGGCGGCCTCGGCGTACAAATCAGGGTCGATGCCACCGATGCCCCAGTAGGTGAACGGTGCGCCGAACGCCTTGGGGATCTCGCTCATGTCTTCGCTGGCGGTCTGCAGGTCGATGGTGTGTGCGTCATCGCCGAAGTGGGCGGCGAACGCCTCGGCGACGCGCCGGGTCGGCGCCTCGTCGTTGACGGTGGGCGGGAAGGAGGCGGTCCGCTCGATCTCGGGCGCCTTGGGCGAGCGGGACGCCTCGCACTCGGCTTTGACGATCCGTTCGATCGCGTCCAGGACCTGGGTGCGCGAGGCGTCGTCGTAGGTGCGCACGTTGAGCTGGATGACGGCGCTGTCAGGGATGACGTTGGGGCCGGTCCCGGCGTGGATGCTGCCCACGGTGACCACCGCGGGGGTGGTGGCGGCGAGTTCCCGGGAGACGATGGTCTGCAGGCGTACGACGATCATCGCGGCCATCACCACAGGGTCCACCGCGGCTTGGGGCATGGAACCGTGCGCTCCTCGTCCGTGGACGGTGACGCGCAGGCTGTCCGCGGCCGACAGGAATGACCCGGGACGGGTGCCGACGTAGCCGGCCGGATAGGGCAGGACGTGCTGGGCGAGCACTACGTCGGGTCGGGGCGCCTTCGATGTCAGACCGTCGTTGATCATGGCGTCGGCTCCGTCGCCGTTCTCCTCCGATGGCTGGAAGAGCGCCACGAAGGTGCCTCGCCAGGCGTCCTTGGCCTGGGCCATCAGCCGTGCGCAGCCGATCAGACAGGTCACGTGCACGTCGTGCCCGCAGGCGTGCATCACAGGGTGCTCGGTGCCGTCGTCGCCGGTCACGGTGATGGTGGAGGCGTAGGGCAGACCGGTCTGCTCGCGTACCGGGAGCGCGTCCATGTCGGCGCGGGCCATGACGGTCGGGCCCTCGCCGTTGGCCAGAATGGCGATCAACCCGGTTCCGCCGATGCCGTCGGTGACCTCGTAGCCGAAGTTCCGCAAGGCGTCGGACGCCTTCTTGGCCGTGCGGTGTTCCCGCAGGCCGAGTTCTGGGTGTCTGTGCAGGTCCTTGTAGAAGTCCTCGAGGTCGGAGCGGATGCCCTCGAGGCCGGCCAGCACAGCATGGGCACGGTCGCTCATGGTTCCTCCTTGCGCGAGTGGGACTTGCCCCCGCGGCGGGTGGCGGGACGGGAGCGGCGCCGCATCAGCGAAGCCAGTTTGGAATGGGGCTGCCCGTCCAGGCTGGCTTTCGACGCGCGAACGGGAGCCGTTTGTTCGCGACTTCGGGAGTCGCCCCGAAGCCGGCGCCGTGATCGATGTCGATGAGTTTGGGAGTCACTCATGGCGACCAGGCCCCGAAATCCCGGCTCGGACACCACGGGGCAACTGACCGGCCAGTAGCTGGGGCGATCCGGGCGTGACGCCGCAGTTGCCGACCGCCGACCTGCGGAAACGATCCCAGGCCCGGGGCTCGGGGTGGAGAACTCAGAGCGGGGCTCTGGATCCGGCCGATACATTCAGGCTGTGCCGTACGCCGAGCACCGGCCGGCTGCGGTCGCCGGTGCTCGGCCTTGTCCGAGATGACCTCCGGCAGGGCGTTGCGGTACCCCGCTCCTGCGGGCCGCTCGATGCCGCTACGACTCGGCTTGGGTCACTCCGGCCAGGTCTTGGCGGTCTCGTCGTCTCCGCGCTCCGGCCAGGACGCCGCGTCGCCCGCCCTGGGCCAGCCGTCGAGAACCGAGCTCCTCTTGTCGCGGGTACGCCATTCCGTGACCTGGCCGCCGTCCATGCGCTGCAGGACGAAGTGATCGCCCCGGTACCAGAGGGCTTCGGTGACCCGGTCGCCGACGAAATACGTCCGGGTGATGATGTCCTCCTTCTCGCTGGTCTCGGTCTCCTCCGTGGCGCGCAGGACCCGCAGCTGGTCGGTGACGGTGGTGCTGATCCCGGCGGAGAAGCCCTTGAAGACGAAACCCGCCTCCGCCGTGACGGAGATACTCGTCGTCCGCTCGACCTCGGTCCTGTTCGACGTGGTCAGCCCGATGGTGGTCCGCTGCTTCTCCTCGTACTGGGAGAGACCGGAGTGCTCGTAGTAGAACACCCGCTCCCAGTAGCCGTACTGCTTGAGGATCAGGTACGGGTTGTGCTGCGCCTGCTGGTCGGCGGAGCCGCCGCCGTCCTGGACGGCGAAGGGAACGGCCACCTGGCCGATCAGCACCTCCGGAGTCCGCGCCGGCTCCGGCATGGTGTGCCCGGTCAGGCGGATGACATCACCCACACCGTCCGCAGGCCACGGCACCGGCTGCAGATCCGTGACCGGCCTGTACGTGTCGACGAGCTGGAACTTCCACAGCTGGGAGTCGAAGTTCGCGTCGCCCGGCTGCTGCGCGTAGTACACGTCCACCGCCGACCGCCCGCCGGACCAGCGCTCCGGCGTGATCGCGAGGCCGCTGGCCTTGTTGATGATCTGGTACCAGCCCGAGCCCCGGTCCACCAGGTTCCACAGCTGATGGGGACGCTTGTCCTCACGCTGGATGTGGTACTGGTCCAAACCCGACGGGCCGGTCGACCAGTACTCCGGCGTGAGCGCCATACCGCCGCGCTTGTTCACCAGGAGGTAGTCGTTGCCGTCCATCGGGAACAGGTGCCACGTCTGGCTGATCGCGTTTCCCGCGCCGGAAGCCTGGATGTCGTACTGGTCCACCGTCGACGGTCCGGTCGACCACGACTTCGGAGTGAGCGCCAAGCTGGACCGCTTGTTCACGATTTGGTAGGTCTTGCCAGGAGCTAACGCCATGGTGTCTCCTTTCCCGCGCGGCCGGGCCTTGCCCGGCCCACGCGTGTCGTGTCCGCACTGATCCGGCTGGGCCTTGCCCATGAGGGGGCAGCCACGCCCCCCACACCACGCCTCACTGAGCTGGCATTGCAGGGCGACAACCGGCGGGAAGAATGCCCTCCCCCCGACCCCCACAAACCGCTCCCAAAGAACATCAGCCGCAGAAGCGTCACATGTGGCTGAACTGGTACGGGACCACCCGTCGGCCACGCGCTCCGGGGGAAGGAGCACCATGGTCCGCCGGTTCAGCAGGTGCCCGCGGTGGGATTGGGGACTCGTTCTGCCAGGTCAGGTTGGGCGTCGTCGGAGTCCTCACCCGCGACACACCGCGCAGTTTGCACTCTGGGACAACGATGGGAGTCCCGGGCCTCCTCGCCACACGCGGATTTCAAGCGGTCGTGGAGCCAAGCCCGGGGACGACCGCCTCCCGTTCTCATGAACACTGCATATTCGCGCGAGCGTGCGACTCCCAATGTCGCGTCAAAACGACGTCGCGACTCGTGTACAAAGCCACCAGGCCGCTGGGCAGGTTCCAGCCGTAGTGCACGGCGGTGAGCCGGAAGACCAGGGCCAGGGCGATGCCCAGGCCGATGCCGACCTCGGGGATCCCGAGGTACGAGCAGAGCACCGTGACCGCGGCGACCAACAGGGCGACGGTGGCGTACAGGCCGTTGCCGCCGAACACGGCGGGCACCCGGCCAAGGATGACGTCACGCAGGGCGCCGCCGCCGACGGCGGTGAGGGTGCCCAGCAGGATGGCCGGGAGCCAGCCCAGACCGACCGCCAAGGTCTTGTTGGCGCCCGCGACTGCCCAGAACCCGATCACCGCGGCGTCGAGAGCGGTGAACAGCCGCGTCCAGGACTGTTCACTGACCTGGATGAGGAAAGCGACCGCGGCACCGGCGAAGGAGACCGCCAGGTAGGCGTAATCGGTCAGCGCGACCGGCGTGCCGTGCTGCAGCGGCACATCCCTGATCATGCCCCCGCCCAGGCCGGAGACGATGCCGACCACCAAGAACCCGAACAGGTCCAGGCCCGCCCTGCGAGCCACAGCACCGCCCAGCAGCGCGCACGAGCAGACGCCGGCAAGGTCGAGGTATCGCGTCACTGCATCGATCCCGGCAGGGATCAAAGAAGCTGACATAACGGACGCAGTGGACACGAGGCGAGCATAGTTGAGGCATCACTCTCAGTCATCGCAACGAACGCAAAGTGTGACGGACGTTGACAGCGTGCCGAATTAACCGCGACCCGTGGGGCGAACGATGCCCCCGCAGGCCCCCGACCACGTCCGTGCAGGCCCCCGACCACGTCCGCACGGGGTGGCGACCTGCGCACACAGATCGAACAACAGTGCCAGTCGGGCCGATATTCTGTGGGTGAGGTGACCGGAAATCGTCACCCAGAACAGGATCCATGATGACAACGCCCATACCTCCGATCACGGAGCCCGACCCGTCTGCGCTGACCTGCCCTGGGGACCGGGTCGGCCTCTGCGCCGGGTGCCAGCGCAAGACACACAAGTACGGCAGTGGCGGCAGTCCGCTGTGCCAGTGGTGCATGGCGCCCGTGATGGAACGGTGGGGTCCGACCGTGCGCTACGTCAGCACGCGCACGTAGCTGCACACCGGTCGGGTGAAGCCGCTCGGGCAGGCGAACCTCCGGGGGCGTCGGCACGTCGTGCCAGACATGAGGCAGATCAATGACGTGCATGTGGCGGAGCCGGGGCTGGCCGTCGTGGAAGTCGCGGCCGCCGACGACCAGACAGCTTTTGCCCTGCAGGAAGTACTCGCCACGCGATGGGCGACCGCGACGGCGGACCGTACGACACGCGTGCCCGGCGTACGGCTGCGCTGCTACCTGGACCTGCGACAGGAGCTCGGCACGTAGAGGTACCCGCCCCCGAAGGGGTCAATGCCGCGGCGTCGCAGGCCTCTTCGCCTGCTCAGCGCGGACGGCACGCGTCGATCGCGGCCGTACCGCGTCCGCCTGCGGCCACTCCTCTTCGTGTACTTCGGCAGGCGGCCGTCCGGTGTGTACGAGGGAGTCGGCCGCGGCGGCGACCGCCTTGGGTGTCGCGTAGACGCGCCGGAGTGAGGTGACCGGGCCGCGGGGGATGGAGTATCCAGGGCCGACGTAGGCGTACGCCCAGCCCGTCTCCTCGTCCCAGAGGAGACGGATTCCGCCCGGGCCGACGCAGCGGCTCACATCCCACCGCAGCCGGATGCGCATCCGCTCGTCCGGACGGCCGCCCAGGCCGACGCGGACGGTGCCCGGCGGGACACCGCGGTCGACGAGCGCCTGGTCGACCGCGGTGGCGTACGGCCAGTGCGGCAAGGTGTGGGGCAACAGGCCTGGAAGCCCTGGCGGTTGGAGCAGCACGGCTCTCGCCTCCACGGTGGGGTCGGACGGGTCAGGAGACGCGCAGAAGTGTGGTGGCGGGGCGGATCGCGCCGGGCCCGAACCTGGCGCGGATGCGGTCGCTGACCTCTTCGGCGACCAGCCGGGCCTCGCGCGCACCGTCGAAGCTGATCTGCTCGGCAACCTGGCCGGCGCCGACCAGGTCCTCGCCCTTCAGCGTGATCCCGGTGAGGCGGCCTCGCTGAAGTCCTGCCGCATCGATCAACCGGTAGGCCAGCGTGCGCAGATCGTCATCGTGTGCGGAGGCCTCCGGGAGCCGACGGGTCATCTCCCACGTGGTACCTCCGGCGAAGCGCAGCGCCAGTGTCAGGCCGCGGGCCGCCTGGCCACGACCACGGAGCTGGGCGGCGAGGGTGACGACCAGGTCGAGCAGGGCCGCGCGGACGGCGGCGCCATCCAGGGTGTGCCGGGGGAAGGCGCGGCTCACGCTCGCGGAGGCGGGCAGAGCGCGCGGTGCTACGGGGCGGGGGTCGATGCCGCGGGCCCGGTCGGCCGCCTGGCGTCCGGCCCGGCCGCCCAGGAGGCGCTGCACGGTAGCGGGCGGGATCGCGGCGAGCAGGCCGACGCAGTGCACGCCGTAGTCGCGCAGGGTCTGGGCCTGGCGGGGGCCGATGCCGTGGAGGGCTTCGACGGGCAGCGGTCCGAGCCAGTCGGTGACCTGGCCGGGGTCGACGGCGAGGACACCGCCCGGCCCGGTGATCTGGCCGGAGGCGGTGGCCGCGACCGTGACGGTCGGGCCGATCCCGACCCGCACGTCGACACCCAGCCGGGAGATGGTCCGCACCCGCAGCACCTCCCCCAGCCGCCGCGCATCCACGCCGTGGTAGCGCAGCGCTCCCTTCAGCTCCACCAGGGCCGCCGTCGGGGGCAGCGCCTGGACGACCGGGGACAGCTCCGCCAACTGCTCCAGGACCTGCCGGTAGACGTCCTCCGGCAGCCGGTCCGGGCAGCGCACATGCATCACACTCGCCACCCGCCGTGCCTCCGTCCCTGCCTCCATGACACCCACCTCCTCCACCCCACATTATCGAACTAGAATTCGAACACGCGAGATGGCGAACCCTATCGCCCGCGGATCTAGAATCGGAAACATGTTCGATGACCTGCCGCCTGACCTGGCACGACTGCTCACCCTGCGGGTGTGGCACGCCATGTGGCTACAGCGCATCGACACCAAGATCGCCGCCCTCCAGGAGCGGAACGCCGAACAGGAACAGGGCCGGAACAACCGGCCGCAGGAGCCGGACTGGATCGTCGAACTCGGCATCGGCAACGGACGCCCGCCCATCGAGGTCCACGTGGGCGACTGCTACGCCGCGGGCAAACGACGGCGCCCCGCCCCGCGCGACGAAGCACGTCGGCTCCTCACCTCGGGCGTGCGCGCCTGCACCCACTGCAAGCCCGACGCCCAGCTCCGCATCCTCGACTGACAGCCACAGACGACACCGCGCCGCGGACCCTGGCCATGTCGTCGAGGTGCACCTAATGGAGCGGATGGAGCGATCTTCGGTGGCACTCACGACGTGAATCGGCACCGTGACCAGGCCAAAGCTGATGGCGCCACTCCAGACGGTTCGAGGCATAGCGCCGCGATAAGCCCCGAGAAGGCCAACGAGCCCGCACAGAAAGCGGCATACACGGCAAAAAGTCTGAATAGGGCATGTCGGTCTGGGAACTTCGTCCAGGGAAAGCCATCCATCGAACGGAGCACGTCATGATCATCAAATCAATGCACGACATGGGCATCCGCAGCGAACACGCCTACCTGGCTGGTATGGCATCCATCGGCCTCAGTGTCGCCGCCTGGGCCACCTCGCTTCAACTCGAACCCGGCCTCGGCCTCGCCCGCGCCGACCGGTGGGGACTCTTCGTCGGCGAATGGGCCCCCACCTTCTTCGGCCTCGGACTCGCCCTCTCCCACTACGAACAGCAGGATGGCACCCTCAACGCCACCGTCCACGAAATCCGCGAACAGCACAAAGCCGGCTGAGGACACGCGACCGGTACCGCCGCAGCACAGCCGCGTGGCCTCCGTGGGGAGCGGCTGGCCCCGCCACCGTGGGCGTGTCCGTGGACGGCGAGGTCGGCACACGCTGTGTCGGCCACTTCCGTGAAAACGTCGGCTGTGACCACTTTCAGTTGATCCCGTCGGAGCAGCCAGCCGGTCCGTCAAAGGGCCGACAACAAGGTAGCCACCGTGGTGAGCACAGCGCAGACAGTCAGCGTCAGCGCCAGGCAGCGGCGCCGCAGCTGCTGGTAGCGGCGTTCGTACTCAACACGCAGGGACAGACTTCGGGCCGCGATGCGCTCAAGGTCCCGTCGGGCGCGCTGAAGACTGTCGGCCACATAGTGGCGCTCGATCTCCGTGCGCTGCGACGTTGTCAGCCACTCCATCGGCCGGACGAACATTTGCGCCCGCCGCTCCGCCTCCGCGATCCGGGCCTGCCACAGCAGGTAACCCTCCACCGTGTTGCCGAGCTCGCCGTCGGCTCTCCGCTTCGGCAGACCATTCAACGCGTGCCTCGGCCGGTCACACGCGGCCGCCGTGGGTGACCTCGGCCGCCGCGATCTCGGGGTGGTGCAGGTCGAACGCCGGGGACTCGCTGCGGATCCGCGGCAGGGTGAGGAAGTTGTGGCGCGGCGGCGGGCAGGACGTGGCCCACTCCAGCGAGCGGCCGTAGCCCCACGGGTCATCGGCCTCGACCTTCTTGCCGTACCTGGCGGTCTTCCACACGTTGTAGAAGAACGGCAGGATCGACAGGCCGAGCAGGAACGAGCTGATCGTCGAGATCGTGTTCAGCGTGGTGAAGCCGTCGGCGGCGAGGTAATCGGCGTAGCGACGCGGCATGCCCTCGGCACCGAGCCAGTGCTGGACCAGGAACGTGCCGTGGAAGCCCACGAACAGCGTCCAGAAGGTGATCTTTCCGAGGCGTTCGTCGAGCATCTTGCCGGTGAACTTCGGCCACCAGAAGTGGAATCCGGAGAACATCGCGAACACGACCGTACCGAAGACCACGTAGTGGAAGTGCGCCACCACGAAGTACGAGTCCGAGACGTGGAAGTCCATCGGCGGCGAGGCCAGGATGACACCGGTCAGACCACCGAAGGCGAAGGTGACCAGGAAGCCGATCGCCCAGAGCATCGGCGTCTCGAAACTCAGGGACCCCTTCCACATCGTTCCGATCCAGTTGAAGAACTTCACGCCCGTCGGTACGGCGATGAGGAACGTCATGAAGGAGAAGAACGGGAGCAGTACGCCGCCGGTGACGAACATGTGGTGCGCCCACACCGTCGCGGAGAGGCCGGCGATCGACATGGTCGCGGCGATCAGGCCCATGTAACCGAAGATCGGCTTGCGCGAGAAGACCGGGATGACCTCGGTGACGATGCCGAAGAACGGCAGCGCGATGATGTACACCTCCGGGTGGCCGAAAAACCAGAAGAGGTGCTGCCACAGCAGTGGGCCACCGTTGGCCGCGTCAAAGACATGGGCGCCGAACTTACGGTCCGCCTCCAGGGCGAACAGCGCGGCCGCCAGGACCGGGAAAGCCAGCAGCACCAGGACGGCGGTCAGCAGGACGTTCCAGGTGAAGATCGGCATCCGGAACATCGTCATGCCGGGAGCGCGCATGCAGATGATGGTCGTGATGAAGTTGACCGCACCGAGGATCGTGCCGAAGCCGGAGAAGGCCAGACCCATGATCCACATGTCGGCGCCGACACCCGGCGAGCGGACCGCGTCCGACAGCGGACTGTAGGCGAACCAGCCGAAGTCGGCCGCGCCCTGCGGGGTGAGAAAGCCACCGACCGCGATGAGCGAGCCGAACAGGTAGAGCCAGTAGGCGAACATGTTCAGCCGCGGGAACGCCACGTCGGGCGCGCCGATCTGCAGCGGCATGATCCAGTTCGTGAAACCGGCGAACAGCGGCGTCGCGAACATCAGCAGCATCACCGTGCCGTGCATCGTGAACGCCTGGTTGTACTGCTCGTTCGAGATCATTTGCAGACCAGGCCGGGCGAGTTCGGCACGCATGAGCAGCGCCATCACGCCACCGATCAAAAAGAACCCGAACGACGTGGTCAGGTACAGCGTGCCGATCGTCTTATGGTCCGTGGTCGTCAGCCACGTCACCACCAGATTGCCGGGCCGCCTGCTCCTCACCGGCAGTTCGTTCTGGTACGAGTCCTCGGCTGCCGCAGCACCGTGGGGTTGCGGTTCGTTAAGGATGCTCACAGATCGTCCGTCTCCCGATGCTCGCGGTCCGCTCACGCCATGCCGACAGTCACCGGCCATCCTCGCTGTGCGAGGACGGCGCCCAAGCCCGGAGCGGTCGACGCGCGGCTGATCGGGTGACGAGTACACCCAGGCGGAGCAGCGAGTGAGGACGGCGAAGCCGGGCTGGGCCAGGACCACGCCGGCCAGCAGCCACGCGGCGGTGAAGACCTCGAGGTCTGGACGCGTAGGCGATGGCCCGCATGGCGACAACGCCCAGGACGGAGCCGGTGGTCATCACGGCCCGCGGACCGCCGCAGTCGAGGATGCGCCCGACAAGGATGCCGGTGAGGGCGGCGACCAACAGCGCGCCCGAGAAGGCGGCGGTGGCGGTCGCCGACCACCCCTGGCCGCCGTGATCTGCGGGTTCAGCATGGGAAGGCGTACTAGACCATCCCCAACTGGTGATCTGTGAGCATTGCTCTGTCCATTGCACCGAACAATGTCGGGACGCCTGCGCGGGTGGGATGCCGTCGGCCAGGGCCAGAGTCAGCATGACGCCGTTGGCGCTGACGGCGGTGGTGACGACCTCGAGCGGTGTGCCGGTCGGCCGAGACCGTGAGGAAATGCCACGTTCGTGAGACTGAGGCGGCTGCGCCACCGGCCTGAGCAGCGGACGAGCAGCTGGTCAGCGAGCACGGCCTGTGCCACGGAGCGGCGGCACCGTACAAATCGACCGCTTCGCTCGATCTGTTGGGCACCGCCGCTCCGTGGCGGACGTTCCGCCGATACAAGGGTCGCAAGGCGTTGCTCGAGGACCTCCTGATCGGCGACGACGCAAAGTCACGTGATCTACGAGTCGCGCCTGGAGCCCGCACGCCTCCAGATGTCACAGGCCTCGAACTAGCTCGGGTTGCGGTTCCGGATGCCGCGCTGGTGCGGCCTTCGGTTCCCACACTTTGGTGGTCCGTACGTAGCCGTGGACCACTGAGGTCATCGCCAGAATGAGAAGTGGCCCAGACACCAACGGGTGTTTGGCCATCTCCATCGGCAGATAGCGATACGACATCAAGAGCGCAGCGAAGACCGCGGCCCCGTGGGTGACCAGCTGGATTCCTGACCGATCCCAGCCCCGGTCGAGCGAGCGCAGCGCTGACTCGATCGTGAGCGCGAACACCACGCCGGCAACGAGATCCACGCCGTAGTGGTAGCCGAATCCCAGCGTTGCGCCGAGCGTGGCAATGAGCCAGAACGCGCCTGCGAATCGCAGAATCCAGGGGCCTTTGCGGGAGTGAAGGAAGATCGCGGTAGCCCACGCTGTGTGCAGGCTGGGCATGCAGTTGCGTGGGGTGATCTCGTCGAATGGCATCTTGTGCGGGGTATTGAGCGGCGGCGGCGTGTCCGGCCACAGGTTGGCGGCTGCCCAGTGCCCGCCGTCGGCGCCGTAGGCAAAGATCGGTCCGACCACCGGGAAGATCATGTAGATTGCCGGCCCGACGAGGCCTATGACCAGAAAGGTGCGCACCAGATGATGGCCCGGGAAGCGGCGCTCGACCGCCACGTTACGCAGCTGGTACAGCGCGACGATGACCGCGGCCACCGCAAGCTGAATGTAGACGTAGTCGAGAACATGGGCGCCGATCGGGCCGGTGGCCTTGACAATCCGACCCACCAGCCACGACGGGTTGCCCAGCGCGTGATCGGCGGTTGCCACGTACTGGTCGAGCACCGCCGGGCGGGTCTTCGACGTGATGAGTAGCCAGGTATCGCCAGTCTTGCGACCGGACACGAGCAGCAGGCCCAGCCCGACACCCTTCAGCAGCAGGACACGTTCCCGGCCGGTGCGGCGCGTGACAGCGATGACCGCGTAGCCCAAAATCACCCACAACGCGCCGTTGCCGAAGGAGTGGCCGTTGGTCACCTCGGCGTCGATCGCCCACCGCACCAGCGAGAAGGCGACGTCGATGCCGATCGCGGCACCAGCCGCGATCAACCGTTGCCGCCAGGTGAGCACCACCATCATCAACGCCATACCGGCGTACAACAACGGACCCGATTTGGGGGCGAATATCACTTCTCGCGTCTGGTTGGTGATCGGCCCCGGCATGCTGTAGCGACGCGCGGCGATCTCCAGCATGATCAGGAATCCGAGGACAGCCACACCTGCCATGGCCCACAGCATCGCTCGCGGTTGACGCCACGCGGCGAACGTAGTCCTGCCATTTATTCGCGAAAACACCCGCGATGCTCTAGGTATCAATTTTTTGGCCGATTTGTTAGGCGTTGGTTAAATAGATCACTATTCGCACCGGATAGCGTGACTTTCCGGTGAAGGGCGGTCGATCAGGGCACTCGTCGTGAGTTCGATCATGTTAGCGGAGCGGTGCGGGTGGATTTGGCGAGTCACGGGTGATGCGAAGGTCACTCGATCCTGCGCTCGTTGGTCCGGTATCACGGGAATGACCACGAAACTCCCCATGCCTGGCGGGCATCGAGGACGTCACGGTTTGCCCAGTGGCTCTAAAGCGTGTGCACGGGGCCATGAACTGGTAAGCCCGCGCGGGGATGTTGGTAGTCCGCCAACACGCCCAATACAGCGACCAGTCCCCCTGACGACGCAGCCTGGAACAACGGGCACCTCGGCTGGGCCGTCACCAGGTTCGTCCCTCGGCCACAACTCCCAGCCGCCCGGACCCGACGCCTGCTCCAGGGGCAGTTGGGCGGCGTCCGCGACCAGGGAACAGGCGTAGCACAGCGCTCCGTGGACGTAACCGACGCGCAGTCGCTCGAACTTTCGCCGGGCCGGCTGCGCCACGTCACCGGGCAGGACGAGGCCGGCGATCAAGTGCTGCTGATAGTCCTTCCGACGCGAAGACTCACCGAGCCTCATCGCCGCTGGCCGCACTCCGCCGTCCGACACCCGCTGGTCAGCCAGTGGACCGCGCGCTGTCGCGGACGGCCGCCGCTGTCTATCCGTGGTCGGGACTTGGTCGGGCGGTGTCGTTCGAGGTTGTCTCGGGTTTGGTGTGGAGGACTTCACGGGCCTGTTCGGCGGCGCGGGTGATGCTTTCGCTGATGAAGTCGAGGAAGCGGGCGATGTTCTCCAGACGGGTGGCGGCGGGGGTGTGGGGGCCGAGGATGGCGACGCCTTGGCGTGCGGTTTCGACGAGCTGATCGTTGGATCGGGCGCTGGCGATCGTCGCCTGGTAGAAGAGTTCGTCGTCGACGACGTAGCGGTCGCGGCGGCGCTCGTCGCGTTCTCGGCGGACGAGGCTCTGGCTCTCCAGGAAGGCGATCGCTTTGGAGATGGACGCCGGGCTGACCTGGAGGCGCTGGGCGAGCTGGGACGCGGTGAGGCTGCCCGCGTCGGTGGTGAACAGGCAGGTCAGCACCCGGGCCGTCATCTTGGTCAGGCCCGAAGCCATGAGGACGGTGGTGAACGTCTCCTCATACTCGGCCACGGCCTCGGCGTCGCGTCCGTGCGGCTGGGGGACCGACTCCGGCCCTTGGGAGGAGGCGGGCCTGCGCCGGTGGGCGCGGCGTTCGGTGGCACGGTGGGCCAGGTCGGCGCGGTAGGCGGTGGGCCCACCGTTGCGCATCACCTCACGCGTGATCGTCGAGGTCGGACGGTCGAGGCGTCGCGCGATCTCGGCGTAGGGGAGGCTGTCGACCAGCCCCAGCGCGATCTGCTGGCGTTCCTGCTGAGTGAGTCTGCCTCCCGGCATCGCGATCTCCTTGGTGATCCCTCATGGCGGTCCCTGATCCCCCCACCATAGCGTTCACTTCTCATCCATTGCAACGACAGAGCAACCGTCGTTGCGTTACCCTCAAGACCATTGCAATAGTTATATGGCATCTAGCTGCACAGATGTCATTTCTATGCAACGAGTACGTTGTCGAATCATGGAAAGCAACGTAGCGTTTCCGGTGTCAGAAACAACGAGCGAGCACAGGAGAGCACGATGCAGAAGTTCGACACCCCCGCCCCGATCTCCGCCGTTCTGGACATCCCCGCCGGACGCGTCCAGTTCATCGCCGCGGACCGCTCCGACACCACCGTCGAGGTCCTGCCCGCCGACCCCTCCAAGAGCCGCGACACCAAGGCCGCTGAGCAGGCAGAAGTCGCCTACGCCGACGGCGTCCTGCGGATCACGGCCTCGGCCCCCAACAACCAGCTCTTCGGCCCCTCCGGATCCCTGGAGGTCACCGTCCAGCTGCCCGCCGGCTCCCGCATCGAGGCCAGGGCCGCCAGCGCCGAGTTCCGCGGCGTCGGACGTCTCGGCGACATCGCCTTCGAAGGCGCGTACCGCCAGATCAAGATCGACGAGGCCGCGAGCGTCCGCCTCACCGCGATCGACGGCGACGTCGAGATCGGCCGGCTGGGCGGCCCCGCGGAGATCAGCACCGCGAGGGGCGACATCCGGATCGCCGAGGCCGTGCGCGGCACGGTCGTGCTCCGCACCCAGTCCGGCGACATTTCGGTCGCCGCCGCCGCCGGCGTCTCGGCCGCCCTGGACGCCGGCACCGACTACGGCCGCGTCAGCAACGCCCTCAAGAACGATGGCGCCGCCGAACTCGACATCCGCGCCACCACCTCCCGCGGCGACATCACCGCCCGCAGCCTCTGAAAGCAGCAGGACCAGGACTATGCGGCCGGGTCCACCGCGATCGGGATCCTCTCGGTCGTCGCCGAGGACCCGGCCGTCCGTCCCGAGGGGCCTGCGACCCACGTGCAGGGCCTGGACAAGTCGCACAAGACGCTCTCACTCGACCAGGGGGAACACATGACGAAGAACAGCACTTCCTCGACCAGTTCGAAGTGGACCGGCATGGTGCCGGTCGACGATACGGCCCTTGCCGTCACCGACACCGGCGGTCCCGGTATCCCTGTGGTCTACCTCAATGGCCAGTTCGCCACTCAGGGGTACTGGCGGCGGGTCATCGCCGAACTGGGGACGGGGTGGCGGCACATCACCTACGACGAGCGGGCCCGCGGCAAATCGAAGCGTTCGGCGGACTATTCCTTCGAGGCAGCCGTCCGGGATGTCGATGCCGTGCTCGCGGCCCGGGGTGTGGACCGGGCGCTGGTGGTGGGCTGGTCCTACGGGTCGGTCGTCGGGGCGCACTGGGCCGGCCGGAATCCGGAGCGTGCCTTGGGCGCGGTCCTGGTCGACGGCGCGTTCCCGTACGACTGGCTCGACGAGGCCATGGAGCAGCGGATCCGGAAGCTGTTCGGGCGGATGAGCTGGTTCCTGCCGCTGCTGCGCCCGACGGGCCTGGCCCCGCGGATGACCGCCGAACAGCAGGCGAACAGCAACATCGAGCTCGGCAGGCTCTCCCGCGAGCGCGAGTTGGGCCCCGTGCTGGACAGCATCACCGTCCCGGTGCGGTACGTGGTCGCTTCGGGAACGTCCTTCGGCAGCCGCGGCGACGAGCAGGAACGGATACGCGCCAGCCTCGATGCGGTGACCGCCCACAACCCGAACATCCAGATCGGCGCGAAGGTCGCCAGCAACCACGGTGCGATCCTCAAGAAGGACTTCCCGGCCGTCGCCGGGGCCGTACGCGATGTCGCCGCCCTCGCCCGCGGGGGGCGCTGAAGTCACGATCAGCGGACTCACGACAACTACACGTCCTCGCCACCATCGTCATCGTCGTCCGGCTCGATTGCGTCCGGGTCGCGCGGGCACCGCAGTCCCTCGCGCGGGACGGACGCCGTGTCCAGCCTCGTCGGCAAGGCCTCCACCTCCCGCATCGTTCAGTTCTGACTGCCGCACACGCCTGGTAGGGGGTGCCCCCGTCTCGCGTTCCGGTGGCCGGTGAGCGCCCTCGCCTGCCGGCCCCCGCACCACCGTGCGCAGCCGCTCCGGCCGTTGGCGGACAAAGGTCCCTCGGCTGAGGGCCGAACCGGGCTGTGCACGACGCCGCGCTGAATCCTGGAGCCAGGTCACGGCCACAACCCGTAGGGGGTTGTGAGGCAGCCGAACGCTCGTCAGGCTGACCCAATGTTGAGTTCCGCAATCGCGTTCGCCGGTGCGGCTTTTCTGATTGCGATGGTCCCGGGGCCGAGTACGGCCGTGATCCTGCGCCGTGCGGTGATGAACGGGCGCGGAAGCGGTATCGCCACGGTCCTGGGCAATGAGTGCGGGGTGCTGCTGTGGGGCCTCGCGGCGGCGTTGGGGCTCTCCGCCCTCCTGCTGGCTTCGCAGGTCGCCTACGACGCGATGCGGATCTTCGGCGCCGCGCTACTGGTGTGGATGGGGGCGCGCGCGTTGTGGCGGGCGCGGCGGCCCGGCGGGCCGGACGAGGAACCTGCGGAAACGACGGCGGTGTCGCACCGACGGGCGTACTGGCAGGGACTGGTCACCAACTTCGCCAATCCCAAGGCGGGCGTGTTCGCCGTGTCCTTCCTGCCGCAGTTCGCGCCGCAGGGAGTTCCCGTACTGCCGACCCTGCTCGCCTTCTCGGTGATCTGGGCCGTGATCGACCTGCTCTGGTACCTTCCGCTGATCTGGCTGGCCGGACGGGTCCGCGGTGTGCTCCAGCGGCGGTCGATTCAGCGCCGGATGGAGCAGATCGCCGGGGCTGTCCTGGTCGGGCTGGGGCTGCGCCTGGCGATCGAGTCGTAGCAGTCGTAGGCAATCGGAGCAGCTCGGACAGCGACGCCCGGCCTGCGACGAGAGCGCCGAAGCAGTGCGGCAGTGACGGCTGGTGACTCCCGCCAGTCGGCGATCCGTCGGCATCGCATGGGTACACGCCGGCCGCGAGGCACTTCTGCCGGTCCTCTGCCAGACGTGCCGGCGCAAGGGACTCGAAGCCGGTGGGAGGAATTCTCCAGCCGACACCTCTCCGACATGTCGAATTTATTACCTTATGCGCGCATTCTGTAGCAGCCTTGGGGCGTGACGAACATCCCCAAAGACCTCAAGTACACGAAGGACCACGAATGGGTCCTCACCATGAGCGGCGGCAAGGCCCGCGTCGGCATCACCGACCACGCCCAGAAGCAGCTCGGTGACCTCGTCTATGTGGAGCAACCCAACGTCGGCGCGCAGTTCGAGGCCTACGAGCCGTTCGGCACTGCGGAGTCGGTGAAGGCTGTCACCGAGCTCTACATGCCGGCCGCCGGTCAGGTGACCGCACGCAACGACCGGCTGAACGACGAGCCCGAGCTGGTCAACACGGATCCGTACGGCGACGGATGGTTGATCGAGATCAGCCTCAAGGACCCGAGCTCCGACGGCCTGCTGAGCGCGAAGGAGTACGACGCCTACATCACGTCCGAGGATTAGCCCCCACGCGTGGCGGGGCCCGGCCAGGCCCCGCCACGTCCCTCGCGGTCAAGGGCGGCATCCGGGCGGCGAGGACGTGCCACAACTGTGGGTGTATTCCAGCCATAACTCTGTTGTCTGGCCGATTCCAGTGCCATGCTGTGACGGCGGTGATCCTCTCGTCTGAGGCGGAGGCCCCCGCCCCTGGCCTCGTCCGTGTGCTGTCACCGTGGCGGGCCCGCGCCGTCCCTCCCGGCCTCCCCACGGGAGGGCCGACGGCTGCGCACACGCCTCGTTGCGGCACGGGCTCCGGCCAGAAGGGGACGGGCAGCCAGATTGACGGACGGGCGGACGGGCGGTCCCGACAGCGGTCGGTGCGTGACCGCTGTCCTCGACGCTCATCCAGTACCCCTGCGCCGCGAGAACCGCATGAAGCGCGTCACGCATGACGTCCTGCCGCGTGCGCCGCACATCACCCAGCATGGGGAGGGGCCGATACCGTAGCCACTCGGCCCGCTGACCTGCTCGACGAACGTCTTCCTGCAGCAGGAGGAGCGGTCGCGGCAGGAGATGGGCCGCACTTGCAGTCCGACCTGCACCTTGCAGTCCGACCTGCAACTTGATTCCCCGTCAGTGGCCGCTCGGCAGCCGGGACACTGCGGGGCCGGCCCGCATGCCACAGCAGCCACGACCAGAGCCTCCGCGGTGAAGTCCTCCCGCTCCAACCGCACATCGTTTTCCGGGAACAGCACGACTTCCGGCGAACAGACCCCCACAGCCGAGAGGTGCCCTGCCGACGCGTTCCCGCACACACCTCGCTGCCCTGGGAGTTCACGGAACTCCGGTCAGAGCCGTTTTCGCAGGGCCCCGACAACAGCCGCGCCGCCTCGGTGACGCCCGCCGCCTGACACGCCCCTGCGGTTCCCGGCGGCCCTGGCACTGGAGGACTACGTCCAACGGCCGCATCCGGGTCCGCCGTAGTTCCCGCGGCGGACCCCCTGGGTCGTCATCGCAGGTGACGACCCCGATCCCTCCCGCCGCCTAGCGTGCTGCACATGATCGGGATCGTCCGGCGACTGCCTGGCGTTCCGCTCGCCTCCTCCTTCACGCCGATCCAGGAATTTGTCATGCCCACAATAAAAACCGATGCGGTCGGTCCGGCAGCCCTCACCCTTCTCCTTGGTCTGTGGGGGATCAGGCGCGAGAACAGCATGTGGCGCGACGAGGCGGCGACATGGCAGGTGGCCCACAGGACCGTTCCCGAGATCTGGCACCTGCTGGACCGGGTCGATGTCGTCCACGGCCTCTACTACCTGTTCATGCACGGCGTTTTCGCCGTCTTCGGAGACAGCCTCCTCGCCCTGCGACTGCCCTCCGTTCTGGCCATGGCCGGCACCGCCGCCCTGGTCACCCTCCTGGGTACCCGACTGGCCGACCGGTGCACGGGGCTGGCCGCGGGCCTGGCTTTCGCCCTGATCCCCGCGGTCCAGCAGTATGCGCAGGAGGGACGTCCGTATGCTCTGGTCGCGGCTTGTGTGGCGCTGGCCTGCGGGCTGCTGGTCGCGGCGGTCGACAGCCCCGACGCCGGCCGCTGGGTCGCGTACGGCCTGGCTGTGCTGGCGGGTGCACTGCTCAACTTGTTCTCGCTCCTGGTGCTGTTCGCTCACGCGGTGACGATCGCCCTGGCCCGGCCGCCCCGCGCGACCGTCCTGCGATGGGCGGTCGCCTCGTCCGCCGCCGTGATCGGCACGCTGCCCCTCGTCGTGGCCAGCAAGGCACAGTCGGCGCAGGTCGCCTGGATCCCCCCGATCAGCCAGAGCACACTGCTCGGCCTCCTACTGACACTCCTCGCGGGCGCGCTCTGCGCATGGCTCGCACGCCCGAGGGGGGACCACCGCACGCCCTGCGGCGCCCGACTCCCGCTCACCGCGGTTGCCCTGCCATTACTTGTCCTTCCTCCACTTCTCCTGCTCGCCGTCTCTCTTGCCCATCCCCTCTACCTGGCCCGCTACGTCCTGTTCAGCCACCTTGGGCTCGCCCTCCTCATCGGCGCGGCGTGCCGCGCACTCGCGTTCCGCCTCCGCATACCACCTCGCCGACTGATCGTCGTAGTCATGGCTCTCGCCTTCCTCGGGCTGCTTCCCGTCGAGCTGTCACTGCGCAGTGCGGCCGGCCGAGTCGACGACGTGCTGTCCACGGCCGAGAACGTCGCTGCGGTCCGTGCGGCGGGTGACGGGGTGCTGTACATCCCCGCGGCACGTCGTGACACCGCCCTTGTCTCCCCCGCCGAATTCACCGGGATCAGAGATCTGGCGCTGGTCCGCGGCCCGCTGGAATCCGGCACCTTGAACGGCGTGGAGGGCACCCCGGAACAGATAGCGGACGCCATGCTGGCCGTACACCGCATTGTCGTCGTCGGCGACGAGAACGCGCCATCCGCCACCACAGATCGCGACCGGGCCAAACAACGTGTCCTGCGGGCGCACTTCGTCCGCTACTCCGAAACCAACGAACGCGGCCGCCGGGTCACGGTCTACCAGCGGCGCCACAGTCGGCACGATGAACTGGGGGTGCCCGACGCCAGGTATCGCGCTCCCCGAAAACAAGCTGCTGTCAGAATCTGCGAACCCGTGGGCTTCCGCGTTCGATCTGCTGCGGCTGTCCGGGACCGACACGACCGCCTGGTCGCACCGGTCGCCGCCACCCCGCTCCTTCCAGAGCAGGCCGCCGATCATCTCGGGGTGCGGCGAGTCGAGTTCGGCCACATGCGGACCCTGGGGTGGATCAAGCCCAGTGAGCGGCTGGAGGTGCGGTTCGGCACGTCTCTGGCCGGGGCGGTCGACGTGCCGATGTTCACCACGGTGTGCTGCTGGCCGTTCGGCCCTCTCCAAGACGGAAAGACACCTCGTTGAGTTCCAGTTCCAGTTCCAGATGGATTCCGGTCCTAGCGCTCGGTCTGTGCGCGGGCATGCTCGGTACGGGCCAGGCGCTTGCCTCGACCGGTACTCCGGTGCCGTCGGCGGTGTCGCCTGCCCCCTCGGTGACGCCGACACCCACGCAGCCCAGCCGCCCGCCTGTCTCCCCGGCCTCCTCCGGCAGCCCGAGCCCGAGCCTGAGTGAGGAAGAGAAGTACTGGACAGCCAACCGCATGGACAACGCGGTCCCGCTCGACAGCCCACCGGGCCGGGCTCCCGCAGCCTCGGCGCCCGCCATCGGCGCGCGCACCACGCCGCCGGCCGGCACGCCTCATCCCGAGCACTTCGGCGGCCACCCGATGGTGGGCACGTTCTTCTATGACGGCAAACCCTTGGGCGGCAAGAACACGTACTGCACGGGCAGCGTGGTGCACACGGCTGCCCATGACATCGTCCTGACCGCCGGGCACTGCGGCCGCGGTCTGGAGAAGGCTACCCATCGCATCTTCGTGCCGCAGTACCGCGACGGCCTGTCCGCCGCGAACCAGCCGCGCGGCGTCTTTCCGGTGTCGCGGATGTACATCGATCCGCGCTACGCGGCTAACACCAAGGAGCCCACCTCCGACCTGGACCTGTCCTTCGCACAGGTCGATCCCAACAGCCGGGGGGAAGTGGAGGATGTGACGGGTGCTCTGACGTTCACGTCCACCACCAACTACACCCACAACGTCACGGTCATCGGGTATCCCAGCTCCAAGAGCGTCAATGCGAAGCACCAGGCGATCCGCTGCCCCGTCACCACCTCGCGCCTGCCCGGTTATCGGCAGGTGCGCATGACCTGCACCGGCTTCTACGGAGGGGTCTCCGGCGGCCCGTGGATCGAGAACTACGACCGCACCACCGGCACCGGCAAGGTCATCGGCAACACCGGCGGGTACAACGGAGGCGGCAACGACGCCAACGACGACTGGGTGACGTACGCACCCATCTATGGCAAGGAAGCCCAGGCCCTGTTCAACGACGCCGCCGCCCATCGCACAGTGGGCGCGAGACCGCCCTACCATCCTCGACGGACAGCCCGGTCCTGCCCGACTCGGCGGGCCCTCCCATCGATCAGGTCGTCTCCCCTTTCGCGGTCACGGTCCGTTCTCCGCGCGGCCCTGCCGTGCCAGGACAAAGCCGATGACCTCTACGGCATTGAACGCTCCCAAGGGCACCGCGACCAGGCACCACCACGGGGAGACGGCGCCTGAGGCGCCCGCGATCAGCAGCCCCACGCACCCCACACCTGAGGAACCCGCCACGAACAGCTCCAGCCATCCGTTCGCGCGGAGCCCGTACAGCAGGCTCGGGGGCTTCGACCTCATGCTCACTCCGTCAGTGCGGGGCCGGTGTGTCTGGTCGAGCCTCGGCGCAGTGCGTTCTGAACCGGGCCCGATACCCAACAACCGTACGGTTCCCGCGAGATCACGGCATCCGGGAAACTACGCAGCGGGACACCCAGGGCCTGTCTTCAGCCGTGATCACATCCGGATTTGGCGGCCCCGGCGGGCACACGCACCTCGCCGTGTTGTCGCAATTGCCCCCGTACACCCCGTACGAGGACGATCCTCCGCCGTTCGATCGCAGGCACCGGGCGCCGTCCTGCCTGGCCGAACGGGCAACACCTTGCCGAAAACGCTCTAGTGGCGGGGCGATGCGCTGGCCTGAACCAGGGCTCGTGCCAGGTCAGTGATCTCCGGAAGGCTGTCGAGCGAGAGGGGCTGCGTGGCGACGGCACCCTCATGCAGCACGAGGAGTTGGGTGGCGAGGGTGGCCGGGCGCGAGCAGCCCGCCGTGACGGCGAGTTCCTTGAACAGGTTCAGCAGCCAGAGCTTCTGGTTCGCGGCGATGCGGTGTGCTGGATGCGAGGGGTCCGGGAGTTCGGCGAGTGCGTTGATGAAGGCGCATCCGCGGGTGTTGGTCTCGCTCCAGGTCCGCAGCGCCTCGAAGGGTGCGGTGACGGCCTCGGCAGGAGTGTCGCTGGCGTCGACGGCGGCACGGACGAGTGACCGCCAGCGCTGGTCGCGGCCCGTGAGATAAGTCGCCACGAGGTGATCTTTCGAACCGAACTGGTTGTACAGGGTCCGCTTGGTCACCCCTGAGTGCTCAGCGATCAGATCCACGCCGACCCCTGTGATTCCGCGGTTGTAGAACAGCTCCTCTGCGGCTGCCACGATGCGGCGGCCGGCCGGCGTCATAGGCCGCGATTCCTGCACTGCGAGCCCCTTCACTGATCGGTGTACTGTGAGCGATGTTCACAGATCAGTATACCTGCGAGGAGGTTCAAGCGATGAGTGCGTCCCAGTTCATGCGAGCGGTGCGAATCACAGGGCACGGAGGACCGGAGGTTCTTGAGCTGACGGAGGTCGCCGTCCCTGCCCCGCGGGCTGGAGAGGTGCTGGTCCAGGTCAGCGCGGTAGCCCTGAACAACACCGACCTGTGGACTCGGCAGGGCGCTTACGGCCGTCCGGGAGACCCGAAGGCGATGTCGGGCTGGCGCGGCCCGATCGGCTTCCCGCGTATCCAGGGCGCCGACGTGGCCGGCCGCGTCGTGGCCGTAGGGTCCGGAGTGGAGGGGAGCCTCGTCGGACGCCGAGTGGTCGTCGACCCCGCGATCTACGACACCGAAGGGCCGGACGCCAACCCGGTGGGCCTGATGGGGAGCGAACGCGACGGCGGATACGCCGAGTACGTGACGGCGCCGGTGGAGCGTGCGCACGACGTGACGGAATCCCCGCTCACGGACGACCAGCTCGCGGCGTTGCCGACCGCCTATGGCACGGCACTGGGCATGATCGAGCGAGGCCGGCTACGGAAGGGGGAAACCGCCCTGGTCTCGGGAGCGTCCGGCGGCGTCGGGCTCGCGCTGGTGCAGATCGCCCGTGCGCGCGGCGCAAGGGTGCTCGCCATCAGTAGCGGACCCAAGACCGATGCGGTGCGCGAAGCAGGCGCGCACGAAGTCATCGACCGCGCAGGAGACGTCGCCGAGCAGATCCGCGCTGCCGCCCCGGAGGGCATCGACGTCACACTCGACGTCGTGGCCGGCGAGCTGGTGGGTGAGGGGCTGCCGCTGCTGCGCGAAGGGGGCCGGTGGGTCATCGCCGGCGCGCTCGGTGGATACGACGTGACCTTCGATGTGCGCCGTCTCTACCTGCACAACGCCCAGGTCATCGGGTCCTCGATGCACACGCCCACACACTTCGACCTCCTCATGGACCTGGCGCGTCGGGCCGAGGTCCAGCCCGTCGTCGCCGCGACCTTCCCACTGGACCAGGCCGCTCGGGCGCAGGAAGAACTCTCCCGCAGGGGGCACGTGGGAAAGATCGTCATGCACCCCTGAGCTCCATCTGACGGATCGCGGGCGGAGCCACAGGCGGACCGCCGTGACGGCGACGGTTCCCTGGAAGACGCAGGCCCTCTTCTGGGGCCCCGGCCGCGTGCTGACGGGCACGGCAAGACGTCGAATCGACACTGACCATGCTCCAGTCGATCCGGCCGGCCAGATCGGCACCGCCTGCACCGCCTGCACCGCACGCAGGATCCGGTCCCACGTGCCGTCCGTGGCCCAACGCCGGTGCCGCTCGTAGATGGTCTTCCAGCTGCCGAAACGCTCCGCGAGATCTCGCAAGGGCATGCCCGTTCGCACCCGGAACAAGATCATCCGCCGGACACGGTCTAGACCGCCGAAGGACTTCGGTCCCGGTAGCAGTAGCGGGCCACCGGGACCGAGCTCCATCCGTGCCGCCGGTTCACTTCACGAAGCGCTACTTCAGGTGGGGGGGCGAGGGGTGTGTCGACCACCCTGACCGGCTCAAGGTTCCGTCGCCCGGCGCCCAGTCCTCGAAGAGCCGTAGCCCCTCGCCGAGGAGCACGGGCACCACGTGCAGCCGCAGCTCGTCGATGAGCCCCTCCCTGAGGTACTGCTGCACCGTGCTCGCCCCGCCCGCGATGTCGACGTGTCTGTACCCAGCGGCGGCCTTCGCCTGGTCGAGCGCACTGTGGATGCCGTCGGTGACGAAGGTGAAGGTGGTGCCGCCCTCCTTGACCAGGGCCGGCCGGGGGCGGTGGGTGAGCACGAAGACCGGGGCCCTGAAGGGCGTCATGCCGGTGTGTTCGACATCCCGGCGACACTCGACAGTCCCCGCCCGCCAGAGGGTGCCTTCCCGGCGGTTGAACGCGAGGTCGGATTCCCGCCAGCTTCCGGCACTGGCGTCGGCAATGCTCAACGTCATGAACCGACTTGAAGGAAACGTGGCCTTGATCACGGGCGGAAGCCGGGGTATCGGTGCCGCTGTGGCGTTACGACTGGCCGAAGAAGGCGCCGACCTCGTCCTGACCTATGAGAACAGCGCGGAGCGCGCCGGCGAGGTCGTGGAGCAGATCAAGGCCCGAGGGCGCCGGGCCCTTGCCATCCAAGCCGACAGCGCGGCTCCTGAGGCACTCACCGCCGCGGTGGACGAGGCCGCCGCGATGTTCGGCAGACTCGACATCCTGGTCAATAACGCCGGTGTCTTCCTCGTTGGCCCACTTGAAGACCTGGGGTCGGCAGAGATCGATCGCACTCTGGCGGTGAACGTCCGGGCGCCGTTCGCGGCGTCCCAGGCGGCAGTGCGTCATATGGACCAGGGCGGCCGCATCATCAGCATCGGCAGCAACGTGGCCGAGCGTGCCGTCTTCCCCGGACTGGCGCTGTACTCGATGAGCAAGACGGCTCTGGTCGGGATGACGAAAGGCCTGGCCCGAGAACTCGGCCCACGTGGAATCACCGTCAATCTGGTGCACCCCGGCCCCACCGACACGGACGCCAACCCCGCCGACGGGCCGAACGCCGAGACGATCGCCGGCTTCACCGCCATCGGCCGCTACGCGGAAGCCGCCGAGATCGCGGCCACAGTCGCCCATCTGGCAAGTGCGGACGGCGCGTACATCACCGGAGCCTCGATCCATGTCGACGGCGGCTTCACCGCCTGACGCGCGAGCTCGGCTTCGCAACCAAGCTGAAGGCCCAGCCCATCACTGGGGGTGATGCCGCATTTCGGTCAGCGCAGGTGCGCGAGATGTGTGCCGGATCGACGTGCACCACCGACAACTCGGCTCAGTGTGTGAGCCGTTGTATGCGCGCAGGTAGACCTTGGCAGGTCCGCTCATGTTGCTTCGCCTTCCAGGAGTCCGGCCGGCTGGGGCTGGGCTGGGATGACGGGCAGCGGGACGGAACCTGCAAGGTCCCGCCCCGTGGGGTCAGTTGACGCCCATCGGGCACCATGCGACGCCGGACGGAGCCACCGAACAACCCGTGTCAGTGTTCACGCGTCGAGTGTCTTCTTCAGTGCGGCCAGACCCTCGGTGTAGATGCCGTGGAACAGGGTGATCGCTTCTTCGTCGCTTGTCCCTGCCGGTGTGAAGGTGCCGGACCACTCCACACGGCTCTGCCCGCCGGACACTTCGTGCACGGCGAGGGTGGAGCGGTAGCCGGTGACAGGGAACGGGGCCTGGAGAATGGAGTAGCTGTACGTGCGCGCCTGGTTGTCGAACGCTTCGAGGCGTTCGACGATGACGCCGCCGTCCTCGTTCGTGAGGCTGCGGACGCGGCCGCCCTCGCTGAGCTTGCTCGTGGGAATGTAGGACAGCCAGTCAGGCAGGGAGTCGAAGCCGCCGATGAGCTGCCAGACCCGCGCGGCGGACACGGGGATGTCGATGGTTGCGGTCGTAGTTGCCATAGTCGTCTCCTGAACAGGTGCGATGGAGGTCAGGCGCCGGGTACGGGCGCGTCCTGAGCGATCAGCCCCTCCGCGCGCAGAGCCGTCCAGAAGGCCGCCGGGACCCTCTCCCCGAGTGCGGCGGCGTCCTCCACGATCCGGCTCGGCCGGGAGGCGCCGGGGATGGCCGCGGCAACCGCGGGGTGAGCAAGGGAGAACTGCAGCGCCGCCGCCTTGATGCCGACGCCGCGCTGCCCTGCGAGTGCCTTGATGCGCTCGACCTTGGTGATGACCGAGGCGGGGGCCTTCTGGTACTCGAAGTGCTGCCCGCCGGCCAGAATGCCGGAGCTGTACGGTCCGCCGACGACGACGTCGACGTCCTGCGCCTGCGCGGCCGGCAGCAGCCGCTGCAGGGCGCGCTCGTGGTCGAGAAGCGTGTAGCGGCCGGCGAGGAGGAACGCGTCCGGCTTCGGCTCGTCGAGGTCCAGCGTCAGCTCCAGGGGCTCGACCCGGTTGACCCCAAGGCCCCAGGCCCTGATGACACCTTCGTCGCGCAGCTTCTGCAGCACCCGGAATGCGCCGGTACGGGCGGTCTCGTATGCGGCGAGCCACTCGTCGCCGTAGAAGTCCTGCGCGACGTCGTGCACCCACACGATGTCGAGGCGGTCTGTCTTCAGTCGCTTGAGGCTGTCCTCGATGGAGCGCAGCGTGGCGTCGGCCGAGTAGTCGTTGACCATCTTGTTGGGGCGTCCGTGTTCGAACAGTCCGCCCTTCTCGCCCAGGTCGCGGGCGGAGGGGTCCTCGATCTCGTCGAGGATGACGCGGCCGACCTTCGTACTCAGAACGAACTCGTCGCGGGGGCGGTCGGCCAGGGCCTCACCGAGCCGGATCTCCGACAGGCCGGCTCCGTAGAAGGGCGCGGTGTCGAAGTAGCGGATGCCGTTGTCCCAGGCAGCGTCCACGGTGGCCGCGGCCTCCTCGTCGGGTATGGCCCGGAACATGTTGCCCAGCGGTGCGGTGCCGAAGCCCAGGCGGCCGGGCAGGAAGGACGTGATGGACATGATGCGGATCCTTGCTGTGCGAGTTGCGACGGATGTGCCTTATGCGCCGTTCGCGCGGTCCGTCGGTCTGACACGTTCGAGGCTAGGATCTAGACTTGAGACTGTCCAAGACTTACTTGGACACACTTGAGTCCCTAGAGGTCTAACATGCTTGACCTGCGGCAACTCCGCTACTTCGTCGCCGTCGCCGAGACCGAACACGTCGGCCAGGCCGCCGAGCGGCTGCACATGTCCCAGTCACCGCTCAGCCGGCAGATCGCGCAACTCGAGCAGAATCTGGGCCTTGCCTTGTTCGAACGCGGCCAGCAACGCATCCGGCTCACCCGGGACGGCCAGGTGTTCCTGGCCGAAGCCCGCGCGCTGCTGCGGCATGCGGATCGTCTGGAGAACCTGGGTCGTCGGCTGGGCCGTGGCGAAGAGGGCGGCCTGTGCATCGGCTACGTCGCAGACGCCATGCACACCGGTATCCTGCCCGGCGCACTACGCGCTCTGCACAACGAACGCCCCGGCATCCACATCGCTCTGTACAACCTTCCGCCCACCGAGCAGTTCGAAGGTCTGCGGCAGCGCAGCCTCGACATCGCGCTCGTCCATGAACCTCCGACCGCGGATGACCCTGACCTACTGGCCGCGCTGCTGCTCGAGGACCCGCTGCTCCTCGCCCTGCCCGCCGGGCATCCACTCGCCGGCCAGGAAAAGGTGAATCCCGGGGACCTCGATGGTCAGCCGTGGATCGCAGTCGAGAATGCCCAGGACCCCGCCTGGCGGGACACGTTCGTCGCCGCCTGCACGGCAGCCGGCTTCACGCCCGACATCCGCCTCGACGCCGCCGAACCACTGACCGCGCTCGGCCTGGTCGCCTCCGGGCTCGGACTCGCACTCGTGCAAAAGAGCATGGTGCGCGCCACCACCGAGGATGTCGCGGTGCGCGAGCTTCCCTGGCACGACACATGTATCCAGCTGTGGGCCGCATGGCACCGAGTCGACCTGCGGCCCCTGGTGACGTCGTTCCGCGCCACAGTCCTGCGTACGAGCAGCACCGCCTAGAGCCTGTCCGACAGGTCCATGTCCTACCTGAAGGTGACCCCTCCGACTCCTCGGTCACTCGGAGCGGCCTGCTCAAGCACCTGGCCGTGGTCGAGGACGGCACGTGGGCCATGCCGACGTCATCCGGGAGTCGGTGGACGGGATTGTCGGGGACGACCCGCCGGGCTGAGGGCGGCGGTGAGCCTCACGCAGGTTGTACGTGATCCGGCCTCGTGCCAGGTGCCCGCCGCCCGGCCGGGGAACGCGACCGCGGTCCAGGAGTTCGATCATCCGCGGGCATCGCCCCATCGCGCTGGTGTCACGAACCGCTGCGGCACGGCCGAGGACCTGGAGTCGGCGGACCGCCCGGAGCCCGAGATGACTCCGGGCGCGGCCCTCGTGCGCGTGATCGCCACGGGCGTCGATCCCGTGGATCAAAAGCTCACGCAAGGCGACCTCGACTCCCTCATGGGTGTCGGCTTCCCGCTGATCCGGGGCTGGGGCTTGGCCAGGCTCGTCGAACGCTCTTCGAGTGGGCGAGCCGCGCAGCGTGATGCCTGTGTGTGGTGACCGTCGAAGGAGTGCTGACCGCCCGGCCGGAGCTGGCCGGGTTCTACGACCTGACCGTCTTCGTCGCCCCCCGAGCGAGTTGTGTCCGCGCCGCGTGGACGCCCGCCCCAACCGGCGGCCGCAGCGCGAGGCGTTGTTCACTCCGGGGCCTACGAGCCTTGCTCTGTGAGGGTGACCTTCCGGCCGACGTGTGCCGCCTCTCGGATCCGATCCAGCAGGCCGTGCAGCCGCACGGCGTGCCGGAAGTCGGGAACGCCGCGCGTGTCGGGGGCAAGGCTCCCGGTGATCTGGTCGCGCAGAAGCGCGTACTCATGGGCGACGCCGCAGGCGGGGTCGGCGGATCGCTCGGTCCATCGCGTCAGCGAGCGCTGATAGCGGGCGGGAACCGGAAGTTCGGTCAACGCGCCTTCTTCTCCCCGGGCGCCGTACAGCTGTGTCCCCCCATACCACCACTGAGCCCGGTCGGCCTTGACGACGAGATCACCCTCCGTGCCGTTGATCTCCCAATGAAACGCGGTGGCGCGGGACGTCCCACCGCGGAAGTGCATCGCAGCCACGGCCCCCGACTCCAGCACACCGGTGACGGCGATCTGGTCCTCTGCGCTCTTGGCCGCGACCTCCCCGCTCGTGATGTTCGTGACCTCCGGGCGCAGGTTCTCGATGAGAGCCGACACCTCGCGGAACTCCCCGAGCACCATGGTCAGCGCGTCGACCGAGTGCCCGAAGGGGATCGCCAGCAGCGTGGCGCCGCTCGCGATGTCCAGCACGTACGCATAGTTGTCGTCGTAAGTGGCGCCCCCGATCCAGCCCGATCCGAGCATGCTGGTCGACAGCACCCGCCCTACGTACCCCTCAGCGACCAGGTCCCGCAGATACCGAAGCGGCGGAGCCGACCGGGCCTGCAGCCCGACAGCCGTAAGCACACCCCTGCGATGCGCGAGATCGGCCAGTTCCTCGGCCTGCGCGAGGTCGGCACCGAGCGGCCACTCGCTGAACACCATCTTCCCCGCTTCCAGCGCGGGTCGGATGAGCTCCAGGTGATGCGGAACCTTCACCGTCACCACCACGAGATCGACTTCCTCACTGCGGGCCAGCTCCTCTGCACTGGCGAAGACGAGCGGCACCGCATACTTCTCGCCGGCCGCGCGCGCGGATTCGGCGCTGCTGGCGCTCAGCGCCCGCAACTCGTATCCGTCGAGCCCGGCCAGCGCCGGCACATGGGCGGTGGCCGCCCATCCGCCGCTCGCGCTCAGACCTACGACACCGACGCGAATCGGCTCCCGGTCAGGGGAAGTGGACGTCATGTGCACCCCAGCGTTCGCGGCGGGTCTGCTCTCTCACCTCAAAACGGCCAACAGCCATGAAGGACACGGTCTGAGCCATGTCATGGTGGTCTCTCGCCCGGTGGGCCGCAGCTCGTTTTCGTCGGACCCCGCCGAAGCTCACGGCGGTCACACGCCGTCATAGATTCAGAAGTGTCGGCGTACACCTTTGGCTGCTCCCCGGCGCACAGGTGAACGTGCTCAGGGGTGAATGGGTTGGCCGGGAGGCCGGGTGGGGTCGTAGTGCGTGCGGGCGAAGGTGTCGTTCGCGTGGTGGACAGTGTCGGGTTGCGGCGGTGCAGGCCAGACGCTCAGAAAGTGCTCTTCCGCAGGGGTGTCGCCTTCGTGTGCATCGCCTTCATCGCGTCCGCGTGCCTGAACGCGGACGCGATAGAATTCGCCGGGGAACAGTCGTTGCTGAGGCCGCTGCCGACACGACCGTTCGAGACGGCCGGCTGTGCGCACCGCGGGTGGGCCGCTACAGCCAGATCAGCGTCCGCACCAACCACTGCTCCGTGCCGATACGGCTGATCGGAAGGCGGGTATGGGTGATGCCGCACGCCTCTGAGCTGGTGGTCCATGACGACCGCGTCGAAATCGCCCGGCACGAACGGCTGATGACCAAAGCCGACTCGCGTCTGGTGCCGGACCACTGTCTCGAGGCGCTGGTCCGCGAACCAGAAGCTCTGCCCGGGTCGACCGCGCTGGAACAGGCCCGCTCGGCGGGGAAGTTCACACCGGGCCTTTCGAGCCGGACCCGTTCCGGCAGCCGAGTGTCGCGTCCCTGACCGAGCGGAGGCCGGCACACCTGCCGCCGGACACCCGGCCGCTGCCCTCGGTGGCCGTCTACGACCCGTTACCACGACGACGCCGACCGGGCGGCCGGGCCAGCCCCGAGGGAGAAGAGCCGTACCCGTCAATCGCCACCGTGGCCTGACCGAGCAGGCCGCCGACGTGGCCATCGAAGCATCCAGCATGGCCCTGCGACTGCCCCCGATCCGGGGCCGGTTCGCCGGCATCGCCACCGAAGCGGCCAAGGGCCAGACGATCTACCGCGGCTTCCTGGCGGAACTTCTGCTCGCCGAATGCGACGACCGGGCCTGCCGCTCCGCCTCACAGGAGACTCTGGCACCGGGAAGTCTCACCTGCTGATCGCGCTGGGCACCGAGGCCGCGACGGCGGGGCTACCGGGTGAAGTACGTCCTGGCCATCATGCTGGTCAACGCGCTGGTCGAGGCCGCCGACGAGACTCACTGGTCAGCGGGTCATACTCCGATGAATCTCACCGTTTCTGTCATGTCCGCTCGCCCAGTACGCAGCCGTGGCACGCCTTTCTTCTCGAATCCCACAGCGACACCACAGAACAGCATGAGCCCGTCATCGGCTCCGACCATCTGGCTGACGGTCTTGCGAAACATCGTCCACATCACCTGGGGGCAGCTGTGCAACCCTTCCGCCCTCAGCAACAGCATGACCGTCTGCAAATACATCCCCGCGTCCCCCCACTGCCCTGGCCCCATCGTCCGGTCGAGGTAGCAGAACAGCACGACCGGCGCCCCGAACGCCTCCGAGTTCAAGGCGGCGATCCTCTTGGGCCTGTCGAGGTCATCGCGCTTGATTCCCAGCGCCTCGTACCGCTGGGCAGCCGCGGCGGAAAAGCGGTCCAGATACGGTGAGGTCAGCTCGGCCGGGTACATCGGATACTCCCGCTCATCACCCGGGTCTCCCGCCAGTGCCCTGGCCGTCGCGCGTTTCTTCAGTTCGGCCAAGGGCTCGCCGGTGACGACGTACACATGCCACGGCTGGAGGTTCCCACTCGACGGCGCCCGCGTTGCCGCAGCCAGCACACGTTCGAGTACCTCTTTGGGTATCGGCTCGTCACTGAACGCCCGCACGGCCCTGCGACTGTCCACGGCTTCATACACATCCACGTCTTCTCGTCCTCTCATTCCACACTGGAAGACCCAAGCCCTCGTCCAAGCTGTGGCCGGACGCCCGTTCATCTGGCTCGACGACTCGATCACCGATCTCGATCGGGCTCCACCCTGTTTCGGCGTCGCCGCGCCCGGTACCCCGATCCGAGGGTGTGCGTGCGGCCCCCGCCGGTATCGTCGGATTACCTGGTTCACGGATTCAGATACTGCCCGGGCGGACCAGTCCGGTCCGCTTGACGGTGGTCAGGATGGGGGTGACCTCGATGCCGGTGATGTGCTCGAGAGCGCCGATCGAATCGGTGAGGAAGGTGTAGAGAGCGTCGAGGTCGGCTGCGGCGGCGGCCACCAGGAGGTTGCTGGACCCGGTGGTGGCGGCGGTGAAGCGGACCTGGGGGTGACGGCCAAGTTCCTGTCCGGCCTGTTCGAGGCCGCCGGGCGCGACGGTGATCCACAGCAGTGCTTCCGCGTGAACGCCGAGCAGGGCAAGGTCGATCTCGGTTGCGAGCCTGAGGACTTGGCCACCTGTCAGTGTGTCCAGCCGGCGGCGGGCGGTAAGGGCCGTGGTGCCCGTCCGGTGCGCCAGTTCGGTGTACGTGGCGCGCCCGTCCTCGATCAACCCGTCGATGAGCGGACGATCGATGGGCAGCGGCTCGGGAGCAAGGGCGAGCGGCTGCGCGTCGTCCATGAGGCTCACGAATTCCTTCGGCAGCAGGCCGGCGTTCCAGGCGAACCCGGCCGGGAAGACGCGCAGCAGCGCATGTGAGGTCCAGCTCTGAACAGCGGCTGTTGCGGGCAGGTCACGCAGCAGGAGGGCGTTGCGTGCGGCGGCCCCGTCGAGGAAGAGGACGGTGCAGATTTCGTCTCCGCCGCCCAGCACGTCCACCCAGAGCGTGTCGGGGCGGCGTGCCAGAGTCGTGGCCACAGCGGCGATGCGGTGGGGGCGGCAGCGGATGCGCAGCGCCATCGGCACCATGTCGGGGAAGCAGGCCGGATTGCGTACGGCCGTGGCACGCAGTGTGCCGTCGTGGTACAGCGGGGCGGCGCGGCGCACGACGGTGCGTTCGGAGATGCCGAGGGCTTCGCCCACCGCACGCCAGGACGCTCGCGGCGAGGACATCAGGACCGCGGCGATCTTCCGGTCCGTTTCGTCGAGAGAATGGCGGTCTTTCTGCACTTTGGACTCGCCTACTGTCCTGTTTCCGTGTCCGCATGTGCCATTTCTGGCTGCTTGTTGCTATCTCACCGTACAACGGTTGCAGAGCACGTCGCAGGATGAGAGGTAGGAGCGATGACGCAGCGGAACCGACCGATCGTGGCCACGGACAAGGGCAGAGTGCACGGTGTCATCGAGGGCGCGGTGGCATCCTTCCGCGGTATCCCCTACGCCGCCTCTCCCGTCGGGAAGCTGCGCTTTGCGCCGCCGCGGCCGCACCCCGCGTGGAGTGAAGCGCGGGAAGCCGTGCGGGCGGGCCCGGCCGTGCCCCAGGGGCCGTCCAGGCTCGAGCTGGTCATGGGCAACCGGAAACAGAACGGGGATGAAGACGGTTCGCTCACAGTGAATGTCTGGAGTCCGCAGCACGCGCTGGGCAGCAACGCTTGCCTACCGGTCCTGGTCTGGTTTCACGGCGGCGGATTCAGCAGTGGTTCGGGCGGCTGGGACTGGTACGACGGGGCCCGACTGGCCGCGCTGGGCAACATGGTGGTGGTCACCGCCAACTACCGGGTCGGTCCGCTCGGCAACCTCCGGCTGCCGGAGATCGGTGCCGACAACCTTGGCGTCCAGGACCAGGGCGCGGTGCTGCGCTGGGTGAGGGACAACATCGCGGCCTTCGGCGGCGACCCCGGGACCGTGACGGTCGGCGGCCAGTCGGCCGGTGCCTTCTCCGCCTTTCAGCTCGCGGTCGACCCGGGGACCGGCAAGATGATCCGCCGGGTGATCGCCGAGAGTGGTCCGTGGGGCCTTGAACCGCAGGACCCCGAGCTGGCGGCCGAGAACACCGAGGCCTACCTGCGCATCTTGGGTCTTGAAGACACGGCTGACCTCGCCCGGGCGCTGCGCGAGGTGCGTGTCGAGGAACTGCTGGCCGCCTACGCGAAGCTCATGGTGGACAAGGCCGAGTTCGGCCGCGTCGCGCCGCCGATGTACCCGGTGCTCGGCGGATCGGGCATCCCTTACGCGTGGAGGCAGGCACTCGAGGCAGGCGCCCTGGCCGGCAAGGACCTGCTCATCGGATCGACGCGGGACGAGATGACCGCCTTCTTCGGGTTCAACGAGCGGATTCAGGCCTTCACGCCTGAGGAAGCACTGAACTTGCTTGTCAGCCTGCACGGTGGTGACGCCCGGGCACTCTACGAGCGGCACGAGGCACAGCGTCCCGGAGCAACTCCCGCACAGGTCGTGACGGACGTGGAGACCGAGGCGGTCTTCCATGGGGGCGTGACCGAGGTCGCCGCGCGCCACGCCGCCGACGGCAACAACGTGTACGTCTACCAGTGGGACTTTCGTCCCGAGCCCGACGTGGCCGACCTGGGTGCCACCCACTGCGGGGAACTCCCCTTCCTCTTCGGCACGTTCGACAGCTACCCGGACAGCCCCATGCTCGGCCGCATCGGTGTTGAGACCGAGGCGCTCTGGCGGTCCTTCGCGGGTGCACTGGCTTCATTCGTGACCACCGGCTCCCCCGATGGGGAGAGCCTGACCGACTGGCAACCGTACGTCGCTGGATCGAACTCGCGGGTCCTGCACTTCGGCTGACCCGGGCGCGGAGCGGCCACAGCACGTCCACGGCACGGCCGCCTGGCTGTAAGAGAGCCGTTCGGATCGCCCTCACCGTGACGCCGATCCGAACGGCTTTCAGAGCGGGGAGACCCCTGACGGCCGGGCCTCGCCCATCACTTGACGTGAGACGTCACGCGCAGCCGTTCAGAGGGTGACGCAGATGTTGTCCTCGATGGTGCGGCCGTCGCGCTCCAGGCCGCCGCAGACGAGACGGTTGGACTGCTCGTAGCCCACCGTCCACTTGTGGGATGCGGCGCTGACTCGAGGGGAGCGGAATTCGCCCCAGTAGGCACGCAGAATCCCAGGCAGGCCGTCCTTGGTGTAGACGGTGATGTCCTGGACGAACTTGTTCTGATGTGCAGTCATGACGCAGATGTACCTGCCGCAGTGGGAATCGACTCCGCGCGTCGCCGCGCTGGCCGGCACTGCGGCTGCAAGGGAAGCGACGGAGAGCGACGCTGCAAGGATGAGGCCGGAGCGAGTGATCTTCATGCCCGGCCCAACGCCCGAAGTGGTCGGCGGTCACGCACACGTCACCCTCCGGTTCACTGTGGCGCCGCCGGCTGTGGCCGCTCCCACAGCTGGCCACAGCGTTCCCGCGCGTCGGGTCCACCCCGGCCGACGCGGGCGGCAACCTTGCGGGGCAGCAGCAGGTCCGTCCCTTCAAAAGGCCGGCGAACCTCAACGGCATCTCTCGATACAGGGCCCCTGTCCTCTCACCCCTCCAGGTCCGCCGCCAACTCCGTCCTCCAGTGCGCGGACATCCGCCGACTCAGGATCGTCGCGGCAGCCGCCGGCGCCCCCGCATGGACGAACTCGCGCAGTGCGCGGGCCGCCTCCACGCGCAGGGCCCACGCGCTGAAATCGGGCTGCGTCACGGGGCCGTTGTCGTCGCGCCAGGCGCGCTGCCCGCTCACCATCTGCCGGGCCGCCCACGCCTCGGCGGTGAGTGTGCGGATACGCGCGTCCAGGGGGCTGTCCGGGGTGAGGTCGACCGCCTCGCCGCGGGCGGTGCGGGCCAGCGCGTCGCTCACCTCGTCGTACATGTCGAACCGGGTCTCCGCCGCCAGTCGCCCCAACTGAGCGGCCATCGCCGTACGCAGCCGGGCCGGCGGTGTCCTTTCGATCAGTGCGGCCAGGTCGAAGTTCCGGACCTCGCCGACGTACCGGTTCGCGGCCCGGTCGACGTCCTCCAGCACGGGCAGGAGGAGAGCGCTGGTCAGCTCCGCGCCGGTGTCGTCGTCCGGCCGGTAGGTGATACCGAACTCCCCCTCCAGTTCGGCCAGGAAGCGGGCGTACGCCGCCGTCGACCCGGGCCAGAAGTCACCGCCGCCCTCACGCGGTGACAGGACATGACGCACGTCCTCCGGCCCCGGTACGCCGTCCTCCGCGACGGTGACCTGGACCTCCGGCCCCCGTCTGGTCAGGGCGACCGCGCGCGTGTCCGCGGACACCCTGCGCAGCACCTCCGGGCGGGTGAACTGGGCGGCGCCACCCTCCTGGGTCGCGTAGGCCCATCCGCCGGCGCTGCCCGCGCGGACCATCGGACGGTGCGCCGCCCACGGCGAGTCCGCCGCCTTCTGGGCCCGGGCACGCGTGCGTGGGTCGATGGTGTCGGGGATCGCGCCCAGCCTGCGCAGCAGTTCGGCCGGGGTGAGGTGCTCCGCGAAGACGACGTCGGGCTGGGTCGGCGGGGGCGGTGGAGCGGTCCTGTGCCGGACCATGACCAGGTACGCGCCGTTCGGCCGGCCTACCGGAACGAAGGGCGGCTCCGAGGGAGCCGGCGGCTCCGGCTCCGGTTCGGCAGTCTCGGCGGCCAGCGCGAGCGGGGAGACCGGGTCGGGGACGGCGGTCGTCTCGTGCTCCCACAGCAGGGCACCCTCGTACGCCAGCGGTGTCCGGCCGTTGAACGGGCGGCCCCTTTCCAGGGCGTCCGCGAGGTCGGCCAGTGCGTGGCGCAGGGACGCCCATCCCGTGAAGGAGGGAGTGTCCTCGTCGAAGTAGCGGCCGAGGCGGCCCCAGTTGCGGCCGGGGTGGCAGGAGAGGAACAGGCCGTCGGAGGACTGCCAGCCGATGCCAAGGGTGATGAGCAGCCAGTCGTGATGCCAGTACGTGGCGAGTTCGTCGTCGTCCCCGTCGAGTTCGTCGTCGTCCTGGACGTCCGCGCCGATGCCGCGCAGGAACGAGGTGCTCTTGCCGATGTCCGCGACGCAGGACGGCGGACCGTAGTACGCCAACACGGGTGCCCCCGGCTGGAGTTCCACACCGTCGTGGCAGCTCAGCGAGGCCACCAGGTCGGAGTGGAAGCGGACCCCGAGCGCGCGCTCGGCGGCCCTGATGGCCGACGGCGGCGCCGGCGGGCGCAGCAGGGCGTGGCTGACGGGCGCGTGCCGCAGCAGCCACGCGTCGATACGGCCCCACGAGTCCTCAACGGCGGCAATACTCATGATCGGACCATACGTGCCGCCACTGACAACGGGCCCGGGCGAGGCACTGGCGGCCTTCCAACGGGGCGTGACGGCCCTCGCGAACCGGTGTCCGGGGAGCTGGGGTGTGGGTCTCGAAAGCACGGCGATGGCAGAACGGTCGCAAGGCGACATGGGCCGGACACGGGTGGCGTGAGGTGAGAACGCCGGGCCGCTTATGATCAGTTGGTGACTGCCCCCGTCGTACTCAAGGTGGCCGCGACGCCGGTCTCTCCCGCTCTCGTTCTTCGCCCCTGGTGCATGGAGGACGTTCCCGCTTTGGTCGAGGCGTACCGGGATCCCGGAATGCGCCGATGGACGAGCCATGTCGTGGACAGCGATGCTGACGGGGCGCGGTGGGTGCAGGCCCAGCAGCGGAGCTGGACAGCGGAAGACCGGTTCAGTTTCGCCGTCCTTGAAGCACAGTCCGGTCCCGTGCGCGAACAGTTGCTGGGCAACGTCGTCCTCAAGGAAGTCGCCTCCGGCAAACCGGCGGCCGAGGTGGGCTACTGGACCGCGGCGCACGCTCGCGGGCGGGGAGTGGCACCCCGCGCTCTGGAGGCGCTCACCAGCTGGGCCTTCGGCACCTTCGAAGCCGACGGGCTGGAGCGTCTCGAACTCCTGCACCGGGTGGACAACCTGGCATCGTGCCGGGTCGCGCAGAAGAGCCGGTACGACTTCGACAGCGTCCTGCCCGCGGCGCCCCCCACCTTCCCTCGCGATGGCCACCTGCACATACGGCGCACGGATGCCTGAGGTCCCTGCGTCTTCTCCACGGTGCCGACCGCGACGGTGACCTTCCCCGGCTGATGAAAGCCGTTGCGCACCACCAGTCCCCGTCCGCTCTCGTCCCACTGGCCGGCTGGCCTCCGCCGCCAACCCGCCACCCTCACCAGGGGGTTGGAATATCGACTCGTGGGAGGATGCTCGAATGCGTGCGTGGATGCTTCGCTCTGTCGCGAGCCTGGTCTTCTTTTTTCTCGGGCTTGGCGGACTGTTCCTCGCGACGTGGGCGGACAGTCTCCGTATGACCTGGCTTGGCATCGTTTGCTCCGTGCCGAGCTGCTGCGCCATTGGCGTAGCGGCTGTCCTTGCGAGCGCGGACGGACTCCCGGCTGCTTGGCGACGGATGCTCTTCCCGAACTGGCCTTCGATACTGCCCTGGCGCAGTTCGGGTCACCAACGACGCCTGTAGGGCTTCCGCTCGTCGGGTGCCGGGACTGACGGGGCCTCAGGCCTGACTCACTCATGGGCCGGTCTGACTCTGTCTCATGATCTCGGCCCCACAAAGACATCGACGGAGTCGTTGGTGTCGCCGCGGACGAGGTTCGTCGCCGCTGAGGAGAAGGCGATCCGGTGGTCGCTCAGCGACGTGGAACCCACTGCGGGCCGGTCCGACTCGGTGCCGTCGGCCGCCACGCTCACCCGCTCGACGGCTCCGGTCCTCAGGTCCTTGACGAAGACGTCGGCGACGCCGTTGGTGTCGCCGCTGACGAGGTTGGTGGCCGCCGAGACGAAGGCGACGCGACGGCCGTCCCCGCTCAGGCTCGCGGCGGAGCTCACCCCGTCGGCCTGGGTGCCGTCGGCCGCGGTGCTGACGCGCACGGTCGTCCGCGTCTTCCGGTCGAAGGCGAACACGTCGGTGACCTTGTTGGTGTCGTCGGGCACCAGGGAGGCGACGTTGGAGGAGAAGGCGAACATCCGGCCGTTCGCGCTGATCGACGAGTCGAACGAGCTCTCCTTGTAGACGAAGCGGGTGGGCCGGCTGATCTGCTCCGTCGTGCCCTTCAGCCGGTCGCGGACATAGACGTTCCTGGCGTGCGTCCAGTCGTGGTTCGAGTCCAGCTGATCCGCCGTCTCGAAGGCGACATAGCGACCGTCGGCGCTGAGCGACGCGAAGAGGGCGTCGCCTTCGCCGAGGGTGCCGTCGGTGCGGTACTGGACCAGTTCGTTCTTCCCCGTGCGCCGGTCGTGGACGATCACGTCGTCCCGGCCGTTGGTGTCGCCGGGCGCGGCGTCCGGGGTCGCGGTGGTGTACGCGACTATCCGGCCGTTCGCGCTGATGGCGGGTGCGGAGTTCAGCTCGCTGCGGGGCGGGGCGTCCTGGTGACCGTGGCTGATGCGCTCGGTCCGGTGGGTGCGGCGGTCGTAGAGGTAGATGTCGTCGAGGCCGTTGTCGTCGTCCTCGGTGAGCGCGGCCGTGGTGGCGAGGACCACGTGACGGCCGTCGCCGCTGAGCGCCACGCCCGTCGCCGGGCCCTCGGCGACGCGCTGGGTGCGGCCGGTGCGCAGGTCGTGCACGAAGACGTCGGCGACGCCGTTCGTGTCCCCCCGGACGAGGTTGGCGGCGGTCGAGACGAAGGCGACGTAGCGACCGTTCGCGCTGAGCGCGGGTTCGGCGGAGGCGCCGTCGGCCTGTCGCCCGTCGGTGGCCACGCTGGCCCGGGCGGGGCCGGGCGAGGAGTGCTGGGCGGCGGCCGGCAACGCGGTGCCGGCGAGCGCGGCCACCACGGCGGCGCCCAGAGTGGTGCGGCGTGCGAAATGCATGGAAGGCCCCCTGTTGTTCCGTGCGAGTTCCTTGCTGCTCCCCGCAAGTTCCGTGAAAGACAGGGGAGTTCAGCGGAGGCGACGCATGAAGCCGTCGTAGTGACCGTTGGTGTCGTCCGGGACGAGCTGGGCCGATTCGCTGCCGAGGCCGATGCGCCGGGCCCCCGCGCTCACCGAGTACACCGCCACGGAGATGTCCGTGACGGGGTCACCGGTGACGGACTTGCTGACCAGACGAGTGGTGCCGGTGCGCAGGTCGCGGAGGTAGACGTTGGCCGGCCCGAGCCGCCCGTCCGCCAGACGGGGATCCGCCTGATAGGCCAGGTACCGGCCGTCCGGGCTGAGCTGGGGCTCGCGCACCCGGTTCTCGTCGGCGGGACCGGCGTTCACGCGCCGGGTGACGTCCTCGCGCAGGTCGCGGACGTAGACGGTGGAGCCGGCACTGGGGGTTTCACCCGGGACCAACTCCTCATCGCCCCAGTAGTCGAACGCGATGGTCCGGCCGTCCGCGGACAACGAGGCGGGCATCGCGTACCGCTGTGCCGGGGTGCCGTCCGGTTTGACGTTGACCTGTTTCTCGGTGCCGGTGCGACGGTCGTGCACCCATGTGCGACCGTATGAGCTGCGCGGCACCAGCTGCGTGTACGCCACGTAGCGGCCGTCGGCGCTCAGACCCTGCAGGATCGCGGGGTTGTCCGGGCGGTTCCGGTTGGTGATCCGCTCCACGACGCCGGTGCGGCGGTCGAGGACGTACACGACTCCGAAGAGGTCGCCGGGGTCGGTCTCCATCCGGTCGGCCTTGGCGTTGAAGGCGATGTAGCGGGCGTCCGCCGACATGGTGGCGCCGGCCGCGAAGGCGGAACCTCCGTCGAGGGCGACGCTGATCCGCTCCGTGGTGCCGGCGCGTCGGTCGTGCAGGTAGATGTCGTCCGCCGCGGCGTTCGTGGGCAGGTTGTCCCAGCGGACAAGGTTCCTGGCATTGGAGCGGAACAGTATGTACCGCCCATCGGCACTGACGGCCTGAGCGGACGACTCGCTGTCGGCCTGTGCGCTGTCGGAACTGACGCTGACCCGCTCCACTGTCCCCTTGCGCAGATCGCGCACGAACACGTCACCGAAGCCGTTGGTGTCGCCGGGCACCAGGTTGGACGCGTACGCCGTGAAGACCGCGAAACGGCCGTCGGCACTGAATTGCGGTCCGTACGAGTCGTCGTTGCCCTGCTCTCCCGTCGCCGACAGTGTGATCCGCTCGGTCTCCGGCTTCGGCGCCGGCGTGGCCGACGTCGCCGACAGCGCGACCATCGCCCCCGCGAGCATCGCGACGGACACCCCACGCATGGTTCTGAACACGAGTCCCCCTGTGTTTCCCCGTTGACGCATCTCCCCCGGCCCCGCGCCGAGGGCTCTCTTCGAGGCAAGCGCACCACCATGCACAGGGTCAATCCCTAGAATTGAGTACAACTCGGGCACAACTTCAGGCGTCCGCGAGGAGACCCTCGTACCGGACGTCCCGTACATGGCCGAAAACCCACGCCCGGTCCGTTGTCATGGGGCGCCGGCCGGGGACCGCGCGGGTGAGCTGCCGGCGGATCACCGGCCGGCCTGGACGCTGCCCCCGTAGCCAAGGGTGCCGTTCTGTGGGTCCACGGCAAACTGCGGACGCGCAAGTCCGGCGTTGGTCAGTCGGATTGTTCGGGCCCCGTGGACGGGGTGCTTTCGGCAGGCCCCCCGAAGTCCGGGCTCGTGAAGTCCGGGCTGGTGAAGCTCGGGCGCGAGCCCGGGGTGGTGCCGTCGCCGGGGCTGCTGAACCCGGGCCGGTTGTAGCCGAGGTGCGGCATGCGGCCGGTGGCCGACATCGGTGACGGACGGGTCAGTGCCGTGGCCGGATCGGCGAGAGCCTCCCGGAGGAACGGCATGATGCCGCGTTCCAGCAGGGCCTCGCGCCAGGCTTCCCTGGCCCGGGCCACCTCCGCGTTGAGCTCGCCGGGCGCTCCGGCCTGGAGCGAGGACGAGCCGTTGCGCAGGGCGGTCAGCAAAAGCCCGGCCCCGGCGACCAGGAGGGCAGCGCCTGTGACCGCACTGAAGATCCACCCCATGGTCAGGAGGGTCTGGGCGAAGGCCGGCTGGGGGGTGAGGACCTTCAGGATGAACCCCATGAGCAGGAAGATCGCCGCGGCTGTTCCGGCGAGGACGGGGGCGAGCACCGCGACGACGGCAATGGCGCCGGCGCCGGCGGTCTCGGTGACCTCGTCCAGGGTGGCGGCGAGCCCCATCGCGCCCGTGCCGCGCTCCCCGGAGGCGGACGCGTCGGTGGACGACGGGGCGGACGGCCCCGGGTGGCTCGGTTCCCTGCGGACATGGGCGTAGTGCTGGTACTCGGTCGCGGCGGCCGCCGTGATGAGTGCGGTGGCGTTGAGCGCCATGGTGCGCAGCTGTTCGGCGTTGAGCCGCTGGCCGACAGCGGCGAGTTCCGGGCGGTATGGAGCGGAGCGCAGCGCCTCATCGAGGATCCGCTCGTATTCCTGGCGGTCCTCGCTCAGCAGGTACTGCGAGGCCGGGACCTCCCACCGCGAGCCGTGTTCCGGGCGATCCCCGCCCGGCTCGCGGTGCGGCACGCCGCCGCCTTTGTGCCCGGGGCGTCCCTCCTCTTGCGTCCGTGGTCGCGCGCTCGGTGTGTGCGGCGCCGCGGCGGGGCCGCTCGTGCGTTCGGTCAGCTGTGCTTCCGTCTGCCCTGCCGACTCCTTCCGCGCGGAGGCGTCGGACGCCTTCGCCGGGTGCACCCGGATGCCCAGGGCTGAAGTCAGCAGGCGGCGCGCGAGGGGAGGTCGGCTCGGACTCGCGACGCCACTCGGCTCCGCCTCCGCGCGGTTCGTGCCGGTTCGGGTTCCTTCGGACGGTTCGGAAGTGCTGGAGGGCGGAGGAGTTGGCGAGATGACAGTCTGCGCCCGAGAGTCGACCTGCCTGGAGGACACGGTGGGCGGCCGAAAGCCTGGTGACCGGCGCGAGATGACGGCCAAGACACGGCCGGCGAAGGATTCAGCGGCCGGCGTCATACCTGCCCCCCTGCGTCCGAGGATCCCTGTGGCGCGGTGATGCCTGTGTCCGGCTGCGGACTGTGTGCCGGAGGACCTGCTGCTTGTGACCGGAGAGGAACACCGTTGGCCTGGCCGTAACCGTATGCCTGCTGCGCTTGCCCCTGAAGGGCTTGCTGCTGTGCCTCCTCAGCCACACCGCCCAAGGCGGCCCGGCCGGCGCTCTTGACGGCTAGCGGCACCAGCGTGGCGAGTTGTTGAACGGCTGACAGTGCCCCTAAGCCGACCATGTAGGCGACGAGCGGATTCACACTGTGCGGGTAGGTCGCGGCAAGGGCGCCCGTCGGGGCCCCGCTCACGAACAACCGCAGCGCTGCGGCAACGCAATAACCCGGCCAGCCGGGCGCGGGCAACTGCTCCTCGCCGGGCCGCACATCGGGCCGGCGCCGAGGAGGCTCGATCGTGTCCGGCTGCACGTTCCATGGCATCTTGCGGTGCCACTTGACGGACTTGATGACGTCGACGGCCTCCATGGTGGCGCCACCAGCCACCCCCACCCACGCGGCCATCAACCAGTCCATGAGCTGAGATTAGAAGGTCGCACAGTGTCAGGGAACGACCTCGCGGTATTCGCCCCAGACACACGGGATCTTCACCCTGTGCGATCACGACGGTCAGCGCCACACCTGGATCGAGGCCCGGTTCACCGCCCCGCGGTACTCCACCCTCGACAGTACCGACCACGCCGGCCACACCGAGTAGGGCAGCATGATCCGCCGCTCCCTCACACGTCCGACGTGTCCACCTCGGCACGCGCCGCCAAGGAACATCGGGCTCAGGTGTCTCTCAGCCGTGTGTCCGCCCGGTCCGCTCGATCGCCCACCGTCCCAGCCGTCCCTCCGTGCTGTCTTCGCGAATGGAGTTCCCGCAGGTCAGCATCTGATGCTTCCCGGGAGGCGGTCACTTCCCGGCTGCCCCTCGCGGCCTCAGGGGCGGGGCCGCCACCGTCGGAGGAGCAAAGGGCGGCACGCAAGGACTCGCTGCCCCGGACCCAGGACGAAGGAATCCGAAACGATCATGAACGTACGCATCCGCATCGCGGTCTCCTGCGCGACGATCGCCGCGGTCACCGGGATCGCCGCGACCTCCGCCGTAGCGGTCACCGCCTCGCCGCACTCCGCTGCCGCCGCCGTCACCTGCTCCAAGTGGAAGTCCATCTCCGCGGACCACAACTCCGTCGGCGTGCGGTACATGGAGTGCGACCGGAAGGTCGGCGGAAAGCAGCAGACCAGCGCTGCCCTCTACATCTGGGACAACAAGACGGACGGTAAGTACGCCCGGGTGAACGTGGCCACGGGGTACGCGCACTGGAACGGCCTCGACCAGACGTGGTACCGCTACTACTCCTGGACGAGCACCCGCCACCACAGCCCCAAGTACGAGACGGGCTGGCACTCCGGGAACGACGTCGAGGTACTGCTCAAGGCGGTCCGCGGCTGATCGCACCGCAGCGGCGGCGCCCCGGCCCCGGGAATGGGTCGGGCCGCCGTCGGACGCACGGCTCACGAATGGCGTTCTCCCGGGGAAGTGCCCTCGGACGGCGCCTGGTTGTCAACCGCGTCCCGGTGACGGGGTCGTCGGGGTCGTCGGGGGGTTCGGGGGTTCCGTGAGCCGCTCGCTGCCACCTGGCTGCGTGCAGCCGTGGCCGCCGGCGGTCAGGGTGATGCAGGCCCTGGCTGCGGACGGAGTCATCGCCACCGTCATCGCTGTGTAGACGTCGGTGTCGTAGTGGACCTTCGCCTGCAAGGTTCTGCCGTGGTCGGCGATGACCTGGGCGGCGTCGCCGGGGCGTCCCCAGCTGATCCGGGCCCACGCCGCTTTACAGGCGTCGCTGTACCGCAGCTCCACGTACACACCCTGGAACCTGGTGAGGGCCGCAGTCCACGCGTCACCGGCGCAGCCGGTCTGCTTGGGGTCCTTCGCAGTGCAGCTGTCGCTGAAACAGCTGGTCTCCAGCTGCCGCGTCGGTGAACTCGCCGCAATCTCCCGCCCCGTACGGTCCTGGGGGCTTGAGCCTTGGTCCAGGGCGATGAACACACCTGCGCCCGCGCAGGCGAGCAGTGACGCCGCGGCGATCGCGACCCGTCCCGGACGGTGGGACGCGGGCCGGGGCGGGGACGCGGCCGGCGCCGGTGTGCTGCGGGGTTCATCCACCACGGAGCCGGCCGGCGCCGTGACGGCGGCGGGCCGTTCCGCGGCACCGCGGTCCTTCCACGCGATCGTGGCGTCTTCCCACAAGGCGGTCAGCCGTGCCGGCTCGGCTCCGACGAGTTCGCCCAGGGCCAGGACGGCCTGCCGGGGCGGCAGCGCCTTGCCGTTGAAGTAGCGCTCCCAGGAGGACTTGCTGTACGAGGTCTGCCCGGCCAGGGCGGTCAGGCTCAGGCCGCTGCGGTCCTTGAGGCGCCTGAGCTCCGCGGCCAGACGCCGGGCATCCGGTCTCAGAGCGTCAGGTAACGGAATCCATTCCCTCATCGATGTCCCCCGGCGGCTTGCGCACCGTCCGGCACGCGGCACGGTACATACAGGCGAATATGCTGCTGGAGCAGCCGTTGGGCAGAAGATTAGACCGCCCGGCGGCGGGCATCTGCGGCGTCGCTGTAATTTTCACCCGGTCCGCGGTCGGTATTCGGTCAATGCCGTACGAGGTCCGCCGGGGGCGTGCGCCAACCTGCCGCGGGCCGCTAAGACTCAGGGATGGGCTTTGTCGAGGCGGCCAGGGCGGTCGTGTGCGCGGTGGCGCTCGCGGCGGTGTGCGCCGGCGGAAACCCGTCGGCGGGCGGGAGCCGGCTGCACGGGGAGGGACCTCCGGCCGACGACTGGCAGGCAGCTCCGCGTCTGGAGGAGGGGCACACTCCGCGCAGTGATCTGGTGGGGCTGTGGCAGGGAATCTTGTGGGCGGACGGCTACCAGCCACGTACCGGCGTCAGTTGCTCCTACGATGCCACAACGGTGGCGGCGACCCGCGTCTGGCAGAGCAACCACCATCTCTCCGCGGACGGCATCGTCGGCCCGGCCACGTACGGCGCGGCAAGCCGACGTCTCACCGTCGTCCCGCCCTGGACGGTGTACCACGGAGACCGCTTCGATCTGCCGCTGCGCCGCAACAGGGACGGCGTCTACGAGGTCTGGGACGTCGGGCGGTTCCGTGAACTGCGCCTGGACAAGGTCACCTTGGCCCAGTGCCGCCGGTGACGGCGTCGGCCCAGCTGTCGGACTCCGACACCCCCAGCTGGTAGCGGGCCACGACCACGGCGGCTCGCGTCGCATCGGGTCCGCCGGGGATCATCGCCGTCCACGCAGCACCTGCGGGCGCCGTCTGCCGGGCTCCGTCGTCCCCTGCGACCAGCAGCCCCGAGGTTCCCTCGGCCGGCTGGACCTCAGCCCAGCCGGCGTGACAGGCCGGGCTCCAGCGCAGCGTCAGGGTCCGCCCGAGCGCCCGGAGACGGTGCACCGTGACCGCATCCTGATCGCACCCCTCCCGAAACGGATCGAGTCCCTGGCAGCCGACCGGCCCGCACGGCGTACCGGACCGGGGCGCCGTCGGGTGCAGCGGCCAGGGCCAGGCCGGTGCGCCGGCCGGGGCACCCTGCGGAACCGGCACATGGTCTCCGCCCCAGTGATGCCATGCCAAAACGGCCGCCACCGCACACGCCCCGGCTGCCACGGACACCACGGACACCACGGACGCCGCATGCCGATGGACGCGTGAGCGCGCCGTCGGATGCGGCGCCGCTTCCTGCCCCGCCGGGCCGGTCGCCACCTCCGCCGCCGGTCCGGTCGCCTCCTCCGCCGCCGGTCCGGTCGCCTCCTGCCCCACTCCGGCCTCCGGCGACGGGCCCCGTTCCCGTGCCGTACGGGGCCGGTCGGCATCCGCCCAGACGCCGGCAGCCGCTTCCCAGACCACCCGTAACCTGCCGCGTTCCGCTTGGCCCAGCCGGCCCAACGCGTCCACGGCTTCCCAGGGAGGCAGCGAGCGACCGCCGAGGTAGCGCTGCCAGGAGCTGACGCTGAATCCGGTCTTGGCGGCGAGCGACGTCAGGCTCAGCTCACACCGGTCCTTGCACTGCCGCAGCTCCCCCACCAGCCGCTGCAACTCCACCGGTACGTCGTCGCGCCTGCGCCGCCGACGGGCTGCCATCCGCTCCACCCACCCCGAAAGGGCAGCGGGCCTGCCCCACGGCGCCATCGTACGAGCCCGCCGAGCCGCTGCCGTCCGGCCAGCGACGGACCACGGGCAGCGGGGCGGACGAGGCGGGCGCTACCGAAATGGAGGTGCGCGCACACCTGTGCGGTGACTCACCCCAGCTGTGTCCGCCCCCCATGCCAACGGTCGGGCCGATGTGCCCGTATCCCACCCGTCGCTCCCCCGTGCACAGCAGCTCCCTCAGTCGCCGCAGGCTGCGTTCCCCCTCGCGCCCAACGGGCGGTGCCCTCCCGCACAGCGGTGCCCTTCTGAAGGTGGTCTCCTTTCGCCGGGCGATTCTGAGCGCGGCCGCACACAGCACCGCGCACATGGGGGTGCAGAACCCGAGGTTGAGCCAGCAGAAGGCGGACCCGAGGCCCTGCGCGAGGAGCCAGTGCCGCGGCCTTCGTCAGCCGCTTCGCGGCGGTCGCGGTCCGCTCGGGGAGGGCGCGGCTCGATGCCGGTGCCCTTGACCGCCTTCGCGAACTCGGCGTCGAAACGCTCCTTGCCGAGCGCGCGGCAGCGTTCGCTGGTCCGCGTGCGCGACGATTTCAGCTACGGGCCCCAGGGCGGCGTTCCCCCTCGGCATCGCTGCTCCCCGCGTTCGTCAGAATCGCGCTCACTACGACATCGAAGAGGTGATCGGCGCGCGGGCTGAGCGAGGGTTGATCGCCGAGCCACGCGAGCGCCGCTACCAGTGCGAACAGATCGGTGCCATCAATGTCGGTCCGCGCTACACCCGCGGCCTGGGCACGGGCGAGGATCCGCGCACCGGCTGCGCGCAGGGTGACGCACGAAGCGTGGAGTGCGGATTCGGCGTCCTCGATGGCGGCTGCCATCAGCACTGTCACGCCCCGATAGTCGGTTGTCCACGCGACGCAGTCGCGTAGCCACGAAACGAGAGCATCTTCGGGCGAGCTCGACGTCTCGAGCTCGCCGGCCCTTGCCGTCTGCTCGGCGAAGCTCGTGCGGAGCAGGGCATCGAGCAGCGCCTCGCGCGTCGGGAAGTGACGCAGCAGCGTCGCGAGCCCGACGTCGGCCCTGCGTGCGATGTCGCGCAGTGATACGTCGACGCCCTGCTCGGTGATGGCGGTGGCCGCCACTGCGAGCAGGTGGTCGCGGTTCTTCCTGGCGTCGGCCCGCATCTGTCCCTCTTGCCTCTTGACTATCCGGATCAGTGATCCATATATTCGGATCAGTGGTCCGTTTATGTGGAGCGCTGATCCGAATAAGCCTATCCCGCAGCGCGGGCAGGAGAAAACGATGCCGATACGCACGATGAGGGCGATCCGGGTGCATGAGCACGGCGGCCCTGAGGTTCTGCGTGACGACGAGGTGCCGATTCCGGAGCCGAGGCCGGGTGAGGTGCTCGTGCGCGTCCAGGCGGTCGGCATCAACCCTCCCGACTGGTATCTGCGCGACGGGATGTCCAACCTGCCTCCGGAGACGAGGCCGAAGTTCAGCTTGCCCGTGATTCCGGGGACGGACCTGTCGGGCGTCGTCGAGGCCGTCGCCGCGGACGTGGACGGCCTCTCCGTTGGCGATGAGGTCTTCGGTCTCCTCCGCTTCCCCAGCTTCGACGCCAGCACGTACGCCGAGTACGTGGCCGCGCCCGCGTCCGACCTCGCACGCAAGCCGGCCGGCATCGACCACGTGCACGCCGCCGGGGTGCCCATGGCCGGGCTCACCGCGTGGCAGTACCTGATCGAGGTCGGACACGATCACCCGTCGCCCTTCCGGCTGGCGAAACACCGCCCGGTGCCGCTCGACGCCGGCACGACGGTGCTCATCAACGGAGCGGCGGGCGGCGTGGGCCACTTCGCACTACAACTGGCGAAATGGAGGGGCGCACGGGTGATCGCGGTGGCATCGGGCGCGCATGAATCGTTCCTGCGCGAACTCGGCGCCGACCAGTTCATCGACTACACCAAGAGTCGTCCCGAGGAACTCGTGCACGACATCGACCTCGTTCTCGACACCGTCGGTGGCCCTGCCAGCAGCCGCTTCCTGCGCACGCTCAAGCGCGGCGGCTCCCAGTTCCCCGTGTTCTTCGGCGAATTCGACGAAGAGGAGACCGCGAAGCTGGGCGTCACGGTCTCGGGTACCCAGGTCCGCTCGAACGGCGCGCAGCTCGCCGAACTGGGACGCCTGCTCGACGCGGGCACGGTTCGCGTCGCGATAGACAGCACGTTTCCGCTCGCGGATGCCCGAGCGGCGCACGAACGCGCCGCCCGAGGGCATATCCAAGGCAAGATCGTGCTCACGGTCGCTTGAGGGACGAGCCGTTTCCTGGACGCGTCCGGCGCTCGTCCTCGGGGCGCCGGCGGCCATCGAGGCACCGATGCGGAAAGCTTGGGGCACGTCTCCCGACCAGGTGGCCGACAGTGCCGCGTACGTCACCGGCCAGTACATCGCCATCGCCGGCGGCAGTGGTCCGGCGTCCTGACGGTGAAGCGGCCGGTCGCGGGACGGCGCGCCGCTCACGTCACGCGCTCCGCCCCTCCCAGCGCACGCCGCGCCGAGGACAATGCGGGGCGGCCTGCGGCCGACGTCCAGGTGAACCCGCAACCCGGACAAACCCACCTCCTGCCACAGCCGCGTAACAGCGGTCGCACTGGGGACAACTCCCGCCCCACCCCGCCGGTCGAACCTGGTGCGTCGCACACCTGCGCCGCGGCGGAACCGGTGCCGCCCGGCGCAACTCCGCCAGTCCCGACCGAAGTTGGAGTTGACCCGTGCCCAGAAAGTCCCGGCCGACGCGGCTTGCCGCCACCGCCGCGTTCCTGCTCGCCGCAGGCGCCCTGTCCGCGCCCGCCGCCTCGGCGAAGCCTTCGGACGCCTCCCCCGGCGACGCCTATGTGCTCACCGTGAGCACCAACCCGACCAGCACCGACTACGACAACCGCACCGTCGACGTCACCGGCACCGTCACCAAGGCCGACGGCACCCCGGCGCCCAACATCCCCGTCACTGTCCAGGAGGTCGTCCGCTTCACCACCTGGAATCCGTGGGGCGACCCGATCGACCCCACCTATTACGAGCCTCGCGACCTGGGCAAGCCGGTCACCGACGCCAACGGGAAGTTCACCATCCCCGGCGTCGACATCGACCACGTGACCGGCAGCAGCCTGCTCAACGTCCAGCACGGGGTGCAGATCACGGCCCTCTACGACAAGGACGGCGACCTCAACACCCCGCAGGACGGTTACTACGCGGACACCACCGTGGCCGCCAACGCCAAGTCCAGCTCCGTCAGTTACCAGGTCAACAAGAAGAAGGTGAAGGCAGGCGACATCCTCACCATCCTGGGCAAGGTCACCCTCCCCAAGGGGGTCGAGCCCGGGGGCACCGAGGTCTTCCTGCAGACCTACTGGGAGAACGAGTACCACGTGAAGACGACCGCCGAGAACCACGGCTTCTTCGTACTGTCCGTGCGCGTCTCGCGCGACGACGACACGTTCGAGCTGCGCACGGCTCCGACGGACCTCTACGTGGCGGGCGTGGACCAGCCGCTCCCGATCACCAACACCTCACTCCCCCGCACGTAGCCCTCCGGACCGCGGGACTTCGGCCCCAAGGGGGCCGTAGCAACCCGCGCACCAACGGCGGGAGGACCTGGACTCCACCCGGCGCGCCACCCGCCATCGCCAAGGCGGAGGGGTGGGTCAACAGGCCGAGGATACGAGCTTCTTGTACTCCATGTCGGACAGGTCTGTGGCCTGTACGTGGACCTGGACACCGTCGAGCAGGTTCCGGAGTGTGCTGCGGCCGGCGGAGTGCGCGATCCTCTCCTCGGCCTTCGTCCCCGGCGGGCACCAGGAGATCAGCACGATCTTCTCCTGCCGGGTCCCGTCCGCTGTTGCGAAGAGCAGGTCGTGGACGACGTACCGGGACTCGTCGGCCGGCAGGGTCTTCAGTAGTTCGTCGTGTGTCAGGTTCCCCTTGAGGTCGGGGATGACGGTCTCCAGGTTGGCGCTGAGCCGGTAGATCACTGTATTGATGTCCCGCCTGCTTTTCAGCTCCTGGAAGGCGCTGATGCAGCTGTCGTCCACTGGGATACCACCGCTCACGACGAGTCCTTCTGATCATTGGGAGAGCAGGCCAAGAGGCTCAACGAACCGGCTCCCCGAGAGGTTCTGGGCCACTTGCCGTCAGCACCTGTTCTGGCGGGCCAGGGGCGTCCCGAACGGTCCGCGAGGACAGGCCCGGCGTCCCTTGTCCTCGCATTCACCGATGGGTGCGGTTCCTTTCGAGGGAAGACCGCGATCAAGCGGTCAGGCCGATTCCCTGGCGATCGGGCGATCACGGCTCGGAGCCGGAGGACGGCCTCGGCGCCGTGAAGTCCCCAGCGGCACCGGCGACATGGCCGCCCTCGCGGGGGCGGCCACCGTGAACTCGCTCCTTCTCCCCCGGTCGCCCGCCGGGCTCGCGCCACGGTGGCGGCACTGAGCGGGCGCGGCCGTGTGAGGCCGCCGCCCGGCGCATGCCTCGCCGGGCGGCGAGCGGCGAGGCCCCGCGGTCCTCAGCCCTCAACCTTCAGCCCTCGACTCTCAACCCTTGCCGAAGTGCACCGCGGGGAAGGCGCCCGCCGCCCTGAGGGTTCCGGTGAAGCCGCCGGCCAGCTCGGTGAGACGCGCGGTGGCGGCAGTGCCGAGGTGCTCTCCAGCACCTCGGCACACATCCGGTCGAAGTAGGCGCAGAAGCCGCGCCAGTCCGCCGGGGCCGGGCGGTCACTCACCCCGTACAGCCGGTACCACTGCAGGCTCTCCGCAGAGAGCCGCTCCTTCTGCTCCTCCGTCAGCGCACGGCCGAAGTGCCGGCAGACGAGCACCGGAACCATGACGAAGGTCGCGTGGGCCCAGAAGAAGGTGTCCGGGTCGAGCGCGTGGTAGGGGCGTCCGTGGCGGTCCGTGCCCTTGATGCCGAGGTGGTAGTCGCGCACCGCGCGTGCCGTACGGGACGCGTCGGAGCCGTCGTACACCACTCCGGCTATCGGATAGAGCGAGCGGAACAGCCACTCCCAGCGCTCGTCGAAGAACGTCGAGTGCTCCTCCACCCAGGCGCCGAGACCGGGGTGCATGTTCTGCGTCGACCCGGCCCACAGGCCCACCAGCATGCCCCGCCCGTCGCTGAAGTACCGCCAGGCCAGTGACGAGGGGCCGAGCGGTTCGGACGCCGACCGACCTCTGTCCATGGAGCGTCATTCAACCAGCGAGACCACTCGGGGTGTCGCGGCGATGTCACACCGAGGCCCTCATGAGCCCTCTTGGATGCAGACGCTCGGCAAAGACGCGGCAGACGCACACGGGAGGCTCTGATGAAAGACGTGACCGATCCGGTGTCCGGGGAGCGGGAGAAGGTCCGTTTCAGCAGGGGCGGCAGCGAGTGTGCCGCCTGGCACTGTCCGGGGAGCGACGGATCCTGTGTGATCACGGCGGGCGGGTTCGCCGTGACGAAGGAACCGGGCACCGACCTGTTCGCGCGGCGGTTCCACGACGCCGGGTTCGGCGTGCCGGCCTTCGACTGTCGCGGATTCGGTGAGAGCGGTGGCCGGCCGCGCCAAGCCGCCTCGGTCAGCGGGCGGTCGGCGCACTGGCGAGCCGCCGTCGCGTTCGCCGCGACCCTGCCGGAAGTCGACCGGAGCGGGCTGGCGCTCTGGGGGTTCTGCGCATCCGCCGATCACCTCCTCCGGGTCGCGGCACGCACCCCGCACCTCGCCGCGGTGATCGCCCGGACGCCGAACGTCGGAGGTCCGGCCGCCGCACGCCTCGCGGAGCGCCACCAGAAGCCACTCTCCCTGCTGCGCCTGCTCGGCAGGGGTGTCCGTGACGCGCCCCGCGTACGGTGTCCGCTGCACGTCGTCGTACGCGAGCAGGACCAGTCCGCTTCGCCCACGGCGGCCGTGCACGCGACGCGGCGGGCGCCCCGCGCGGAGCTGGTGCGACCGCCCGGCGGACACCACGCACCGTTCCCGGAGGCGCGCGAACGGGCCGTCGACGCCGAGGTGTCGTTCCTGCGCCGACATGTGCTCGATTCCCCGGTGGCCCCCGTCGCCTCCGTGGAGCGCCGATGACGACGAGGGAGATCGCACTGTCGGCGGGGACGGTCGCGTACCGGGACACGGGTGGCGACGGTCCGGTGCTGGTGCTGCTGCACGGGCTGATGATGGACGCCTCACTGTGGGACGAGACGATCACCGAGCTCGCCGCCGATCACCGGTGCGTGGCTCCGACCCTGCCGCTCGGGGCGCATCGGCACGGAATGCGGGCCGACGCCGACCTGTCGCTGCCCGGGGTGGCCCGGCTGGTCGCGGAGTTCCTCGAACGCCTCGATCTGCGGGACGTCGTCCTGGTCGGCAATGACACCGGCGGTGCGCTCGTTCAGCTCATGATGGGCGACGGTGCGGCACGGGTGGCGGGGGTGGTGCTCGTGTCGTGCGACGCCTTCGACAACTTCCCGCCCGGGCTGACGGGCCGGACGCTCGTCCTCAGCGGCAGGCTCCCACCTCGGCTGTTCGGGATGTTCATGCAACAGATGCGGCTGCGGCCGCTGCGCCGCCTGCCGGTCGCCTTCGGGTGGCTGACCCTCCGGGGAGACGCCGCCACCGCGCGGTGGATCAGGCCGGTCCTCGAACGGCAGGAGATCCGCCGCGACGCCGTGCGCACACTGCGCGCGGCGGCGGCGGACACCGGTCTGCTGCTCGCCGCTGCCGAACGGCTGCCGGGCTTCGACCGCCCCGCCCTCGTCGTCTGGGCGCGCGGCGACCGCGTGATGCCGCCCGAGCACGGCCGGCGCCTCGCCGCGCTGCTCCCGCGGGGACGGCTGGTCGAGATCGACGACAGCTACACCCTCGTCCCCCTGGACCGGCCGACAGAACTCGCCCGGGCCATAAGGGAGTTCACCCGGACGTCGGCAACCGCCTGACGGCGCGCCCGGCCGCCGTACGGGGTCACGACGTCGTACGGGATTCGAGGTCCGCGCGGGTGTCATTGCCGTAGACACCCGTCTCGTCGCCCCGGATCCCGTACCAGAGCTGGAAGCGCGCGACCGCGGCCGTGAGCGTGGCGTCGTAGCTGCCGTTCGTGGAGCCGTGGTCGTACACGTTCGGGATCCGGAGCAGCCGTTGCTGCAGGTCCTTGACCGCGGGCCCGCTGTCCCCCTCGCGGAGGGTGCCCGCGCCGTCCGGGTCGGCGCTCGCGGACGGGGCCTGGACGGCGGCCGTCGTGGGTGCGCCGGTCGGGGCCCGCCCGGCCTGTGCTCCGGCCTCCTGATCACCGCCGGGCAGCAGCAGCGCGAGGGCGAAGCCGACGAGGGCCGCCCCCGTGACCCCGATGACGACCGCCGCGCGGCGCTGCCCGGTGCCCCACCTGGCCGTCCGCTCGCCCGCGGGCCCGCGCCCGTGGCGGACGCCGGGAGCGGCGGAGGACCCGCGCGCCCCCACCGGTCTCGCGCCCCGGGTGCAGTCCTCGCCCACCAGGACGGGTGGCAGCTCCTCGGTCGCGTCCTCCACCACCGGCGGCATGACGCCGACCGTCGCGGCCGGTACGGCGATGACCTCGTAGTTCTCGTCCGGATCGGGCCCGTTCTGCTCGTCGCGCACCTCCTTCAGAAGTTGCGCGAGTGCCTCCGTCCGGCGGCGCCGCTGAACATAGGTGGGTTCGATCGCCCGTCGCCCCCCGGGCTGCCCTGGTTCGGGCGGTGTCGGCACACTGCTCTCCTTCCGTGCGCGCGGTTTCACGCCATCCCCGTGGAGTGATACGCGGCCACCGGCCCCGGGGTTCAACGGCGCCCGAGGCCCCCGAGCCCACCTGGTCCTACAACGTGAAGAATGGGCACATAGCGGGTAGGACCACCTCGGGGAGCCGAGAGGGTCGCCGTGGCTGCGAGCGAGGAACGAGACGTGCCGGCCGCCCGCCGACGTTTCAACATGGCGGACGCCGCGCCGCTGCTGCTCGACGCCCGGATGACGGTGACCAGCTGGACCGCGGACGCCGAGCGGCTGCTGGGGTACGCGCCCTCCGAGGTCCTGGGCCGCCGCGCCGCCGACCTGCTGCTTCCGGAGGACGCGGCGCGGATCCCCGACCTTGCGGCGCGGTGCCACGACGGCAGCGGCTGGGCGGGACTGCTGTCCGCGCTGCACCGGGACGGGCACGCGGTCCGGGTGATGGTCCGGGTCGTCCCGATCCGGGAGAGCGGCGGGCCGACCCGCTGGGTGGTGCTGCTCGCCGATCTGGCCGGCGGCCCCGGCTGGGACATGAGCCGGTCGGTGCTGGAGCGCATGAACGCCCGCTCGCCGGTGGGCATCGCCATCGTGGACACGGACCTGCGCTATGTGTGGTCGAACGCCGCGCTGGAGCAGTTCGGCGGGGGCCCGCCGCACCGGCGGCTGGGGCGCAGGCTCGCCGACATCCAGCCGGGCCTGGACGCCGAGGCGCTCGAGACGCAGATGCGCCGGGTGCTGGAGAGCGGCCGGCCGGTCGTCGGGTACGAGCACGTGGGCCGCATTCGGTCCGCGCCGCATCGCGAGACCGCGCACTCCTTGTCGTTCATCCGGCTGGAGGACGACCACGGCCATCCGATCGGGGTGTACTACACCGTCGTCGACGTCACCGATCACTACCGTGCGCGACGACGGCTGGCGCTGCTCGACCGGGCCGGCGAGCACATCGGGCGCAGTCTGGACGTCCTGCACACCGCGCAGGAGCTGGCCGATGTCGCCGTACCGGGGCTGGCCGACTTCGTCACCGTGGACCTGCTGGAGTCCGTGCTCAGGGGAGCCGAGCCGGTGCCCGGCCGGCTGAGCGACACGGACGTGGTGTCCCTGCGGCGTGCCGGACAGCAGTCGGTCCGGGCCGGGGTCCCCGAAACCGCCGTCGAGGTGGGTGAGGCCGCGACCTACCAGGCGACCTCTCCCCCGGTGCGCGCTCTGGCCGAGGGCCGGTCCTGGTGTGAGGCGCGGCTGGATCCGCTGGCCAGGAAGTGGAGCACGAGCGCCCGCGAGGGCCCGGCCGCCTCCTTCCTCGACCTCGGGCTGCACAGCGCGATGATCGTGCCCGTCCGGGCCCGTGGTGTCACACTGGGGATCACCACGTTCTTCCGGCGCGAGCGCGGGGACCCCTTCGACGAGGACGATCTGGGCCTGGCGGAGGAGTTCGTCGGCCGGGCGGCCCTGTGCCTCGACAACGCCCGTCGTTACACCCGTGAGCGCGACGCGGCGCTCGTCCTCCAGCGCAATCTGCTCCCGCACCGCTTCCCCGAGCAGAACGCGGTGGAGGTCTCGGCCTGCTACCGGCCCGCGGACGAGCTGACGGGCCTCGCCGGGGACTGGTTCGACGTCATTCCGCTGTCCGGGGCCCGGGTGGCACTGGTCGTGGGCGAGGTGACCGGTCACGGCATCGACGGCGCCGCCGCCATGGGACGGCTCCGGGCCGCCGTACAGACCCTCGCCGATCTGGACCTGTCGCCCGAGGAGGTGCTCGCGCACCTGGACGACCTGGTCAGCCGGGCCGCCCGCGAGGAGGGCAGCGGCGCGGACACCCTCACCAGCGGGATGCAGGCCGTCGGAGCCAGCTGTCTGTACGTGGTGTACGACCCGGTGAGCGGGCGGTGCGCGATGGCGGGCGCGGGGCATCCCGCACCCGCGGTCATCGCTCCCGACGGCACCGTCACGTTCGCGGACCTTCCCCGCGGTCCCGCGCTGGGTGTCGCCGGACTGCCCTTCGAATCGGTGGAGTTCACCCTGGAGGAAGGCAGTGTGCTCGCCCTGCACACCGACGGGCTGATCGCCACACCCCGCACGGGACGGGATCCGGATGCGGGCCGGGAGCGGCTGCGGGGCGCGTTGGCCTCGCACCGTCAGCCGTTGGACGGCGTGTGCCGCACGATCGTGGACGATCTCGTGCCGTCGCGGCCGTACGACGACGTCGCGCTGCTGATGGCGCGCACCCGTCGGCTCGGCGCCGACCAGGTCGCGACCTGGGAGCTGTCCACGGACCCGGCCATGGTCGCCGAGGCCAGGAAGGTGGCGACGCAGCAACTGAGCGCGTGGGGCCTGGACGAGCTGGCCTTCACCACCGAGCTGGTCGTGAGCGAGCTCGTCACCAACGCGATCCGGTACGCCTCGGGGCCGATCCGGCTGCGTCTGATCACCGAGCGGGCGCTGATCTGCGAGGTCTCCGACGGCGGCGCGACCGCCCCGCATCTGCGGCACCCGAAGACCACCGACGAGGGCGGCCGCGGGCTGTTCCTGATCTCCCAGTTCACCCGGCGCTGGGGCACCCGCTACACCCCCGAGGGGAAGGTCATCTGGGCCGAGCAGTCGCTGACCACCCAGCCCGTGACGTGACGGACGGACCCGCGGCCGCGGGGTTCAGCAGTCGCGGAACTCGGGTGACTGGTTGAGGATCTGTGAACGCTGCGAGGTGAACCTGGCGTAGGTGGCGCCGCCCCGGTCCTCGGGGCGGAAGACGGCGACGCGGTGGCAGTTCATGAAGGCGAGGGTGACGTCGAAGTGCCGTTCCAGGCTGCCGCGGATCGCGTCGCTGGCGAGCGCCCGCAGCAGCTGGCCGCGTTCCTTCTCGGAGGGCGGCGGAGTGTGGTTGTCGGCGAACTCCGCTGTCCCGCCCCGGAGTTGACGTGCCAGGTCGGCGACGAGGTCGTACGCGTAAGGCAGCGACGCACGGACGGTGTCCACGAAGTCCGCTTCGCGGACCGGACCGCGTTCGGCTTCGGCGAGCAGCTTCGGGGAGACGTCGAGTGACATGAGAGTGGCAGTCCTGTCGGTAGGTGGTTCGTGGTGCAGATCGTGTCGGGTCGTGCGTGGGGGGGGATCAGTCGGCGGACGGGGCGAGGGCGGTGGGGCCGTGCCGGAAGCCGGGGTCGATCTGTGCGGAAAGGTCGGTCCCGGTGGCCCGGTCGGCCCAGGCCGCGGCGTTGCGGAGGTGGAGGGCGACGGCGTGTTCCTGGAAGGCCGTCCAGTCCTTGGTACGGGCGTCCAGGGCCGTCCGCATGTGGCTCAGCGCGTGGATGTTGTGCGGTTCGAGGTCACCGTGGGGTCGGCCCTGCTCCTGGGCGCGCACCCAGGAGGAGTGCCGGACGTACGTCAGCAGGTCGTCGCCGACGTGTTCCTTGAGGAAGAGCAGGTCGTCCTCGCCGGTGATCTTGTTCCCGATCACGGCGATCGGAATGCCGAACTCCTCGGCGTGGTCGCGGTACTGGCGGTAGACGGAGACGCCCTGCGGGTGGGCTCGGCGACCAGGAAGGTCATGTCGAAGCGGGTGAACAGTCCGGAGGCGAAGGCGTCGGCACCGGCGGTCATGTCGACGACGACGTACTCGCCGGGCCCGTCGACGAGATGGTTGAGGTACAGCTCCACCGCTCCGAGTTTGGAGTGGTAGCAGGCCACACCGAGATCGCTCTCGTCGAACTCACCGGTGACCATCAGCGGTACGCCGCCGACCCGTTGGAGATGCGGGGTGTGCACCGGGTCGTCGCCGAGGAGGCGCAGCAGGCGTGAGCCGCGCCCCGGCGGGGTGGTCTTGATCATGGCCTCGGGTGAGGTGATGCGCGGGTTGCTGCCGCGCAGGTGGGCCTTGATCTCGCCGAGTCGCGCGCTGAGGGGCGGGGCGGCGAAGGTCTCGTCGTCGCCGAGGCCGAGGGCGTGTGCCAGGTGCTGGTTGATGTCGCCGTCGATGGCGACGACGGGCGCGCCGCAGTGCGCCAGCCGGCGGGCGAAGAGGGCCGACAGCGTGGTCTTGCCGCTGCCGCCCTTTCCGACGAAGGCCGCGCGCATGTCAGCCCTCCGGGCGCAGCAGGCCGCGCTCGTACGCCCTGGCCAGTCGCCGCGGTACGAGGTGGGAGGCGCCGTCGACGGTGATCGGGGCGAGTTGCGCCGTGGCGGCCTTCCACTGGGCGCGGCGGTGGCGCGTGTTGCTGCGGGACATTCTGCGTTTGGGAACGGCCATGTCGGTCTCCAAGGTAGGTGGACACGGCTCACGCTATCTGAAAATGGATCTCATTTCCAAGCTGGCGCGCGGGGTGTGCGTGAGATGCGCATGGAGCGTGCACGGGGCACAGAAGGCGTGCCGACAGCCTTGTGACCAAGTGAAGTTGACAGATTGTTGACCAATTCCAAGGCGAGTGGTGACCAACGCCGCCACTATGGTCGGCCGCATGTCCTCACACCCCCCACGGACTCCGGCCCTCCCTGTCCTCCCGTATCGGAAACCGACCCGTGACCGGGACTACTGGGTCTTCGACGATGTGCTGCCCGACGTGGACGCCGTCCGGGCGCGCTGTCTCGCCAAGGACGACTGGGCCAAGGGGTACCCGTACACCTCGGAGAGCTGGCCGGGCCTGCGGACGATGCCGGGGCTCGAACCGGGCGAACTGGCCCGCGTGGAACGGCTGGTGAAGAAGGCCACCGGCGCGAAGGAGCTGTGGGTGCAGAGCACACCCTCCGGGGGCACGCTCAACCACAACTGCGTCCAGGTGGTCGGCAAGGACGAGGGCCAACCGCGCCCGCACACCGACTCCCGCGCGCTGTGCCGCTACGCCGCCGTGCTCTATCTCAACCCGGTCGTACCCAAGAACTGCGGAACCAGCTTCTACCGGCAGAACCTGCCCGGCGGCCGGCTCGGCGGGAACGTGGTGGCGGCTCCGCACAACAACCTGGTGGACGCGCTGGGTACGCGGTTCGTGGCGCCGGACTCCTTCGTCGAGGACCTCGAGGTCCCGCACCGCTACAACCGGCTGCTCCTCTACCACGCCAACCTGATGCACAGCGCCACCGGCTACTGGGGCAGCACGATGGAGGACAAGCGGATGACCGCGGTCTTCTTCTGGATGGCCTGAGCCCGCATACCGAAAGCGTGAGCCCGCGCACCGAAGGTGTGAACCCGCATACCGATGCCGAGCGGCCCCGGACCTTGGAGTCCGGGGCCGCTCGGCCGGGCGGGGCGGCGGTGCTCAGTTGCCCATGAGTTCGCGCTCGATGGAGGCCAGTTCGTCGGCGCTGCCCTGGACCTTGGGGCCGGAGAACCACTTGCGGGCCGACAGCATCCACCAGGCGCCGGCGAAGCCGAGGACGACGACGACCGCGATCGGCGCGTAGTTGAAGGACTTGGCGGTGACCGGGCTGACCTGCGGGAGCATGAAGAGGATGGTCACGCAGGCGACCCAGCCCACGGCGACGACCGCGACGGGCTTGCTCCAGCGGCCGAGGTTCCAGGGGCCGGCCGCGAAGTCGTCGCCCTGGCGCAGCCGCAGATAGATCGGGATGACGTAGGCGATGAAGAGGCCGATGACCGCGATCGAGGTGACGGCGGCGTACGCGGTGGGGTTGATCAGGTAGGGCAGGCCGAGGAGGAAGGCGCCGCCCGAGGCGAGCCACACCGCGTTGGACGGCGTGCGGGTGCGGTCACTGATCCGGTGCCAGAACGCCGAGCCCGGCAGCGCGCCGTCCCGCGAGAAGGCGTAGATCATCCGGGAGTTGGCCGTCACCGAGGACATCCCGCAGAAGAACTGGGCACCGATGACGATGAGGAGCAGCAGCTTGCCGCCGGTGTCGCCCAGGGCGTCGAGGAAGATCTGCACCGGGGGCACGCCGGTGGAGCTGCCGAGCGCGCCGTCGTAGCTCTGGATCGCGAAGGTGACACCGATCAGCAGGATCCAGCCCGCCACCAGCGAGACGAGGATGGAGTTGACGATGCCGCGCGGACCGGAGCGGGCCGCGTCATGGGTCTCCTCGGTCATGTGGGCGGAGGCGTCGAAGCCGGTCAGGGTGTACTGGGCGAGCAGCAGGCCCAGCAGGGAGACGTACAGGCCGGATCCCCAGCCGGTGTTGTTGACGAAGTGGCCGAAGACGAAGCCCGCCGACTGGTGGTGGGAGGGGAAGACGACCAGCGCGAGGACGACGACCGCCACCCCGATGACCTGCCACCACACGCTGATGTTGTTGAGCAGGGCGACGAGCTTGACGCCTCGCACGTTGAGGAGCGCGTGGACGAGCAGGGTGATGCCGAAGAGGAGCACGGTGTGGCCGGGGGTGGCGGTGAAGCCGAACTGGAGGTCGAGGAAGGCGTTGAGGAACTGGGCCAGACCGAAGTCGATGCCCGCGGTGACGGCGACCTGGCCGAGGAAGTTGAACCAGCCGGTGAACCAGGCCCAGGCCGGGCCTCTGCTCTTGGCGAGCTTGGCCGCCCAGTAGTAGAGGCCGCCCGCGGTCGGGTAGCTGGAGCACACCTCGGCCATGCCCAGGCCGACGGTGAGGGTGAGGACACCGACGATCGGCCAGCCCCACACCATGACGGCGGGGCCGCCGGTGTTCATACCGAAGCCGTAGAGCGTCATGCAGCCGGAGAGGATGCAGATGATCGTGAACGAGACGGCGAAGTTCGAGAACGGCGACATGCTGCGCTCGAGTTCCTGCGCGTAGCCGAGTTCGTGCAGCCGGACCTCGTCGTCGGTCATCGTGGGTGCCGCGCTGTCGTTCGGTCCGGGTGAGCCGGTCTTGTCCAGCGTGTTGTCCGAAGCCACGGGTGATCCCCTTTGTGTGCTGGGGCGGTTGGGAGGGTGTACGGCGCGGACGGCGCACCTCGCGCGAAGGGCGCGAGCGGCGGGGTGGCGGGTGGGTGACGGCTACCGCGACGTCACGCCGCCGTCGACCGCGACGATGCTTCCGGTCATGAAGTTCGCCTCGTCGGAGGCGAGGAAGAGGGCCACGTTCGCAATCTCGCGGGGCTGCCCCGGACGCCCGATGGGCTGGAAGGAATCGATGGTGTCGTAGAGGTGCTCAGGGCCGCCGAGGAGCTTGGCGTGCGCGTGGTTGATCGGTGTGTCGACCCATCCCGGGCAGATCACGTTGCAGCGGGTGCCTGCTTGACGTAGTCCGGTGCCACGCCCTTCGTGAGCATCACGCCGGCACCCTTGGAGGCGTAGTAAACAGTGAGGAAGGGCTCGCTGACCAGCCCATTGACGCTGGAGATGTTCACAATCGAGCCGCCGCCCGCGGTGAGCGTGTGCGGGACGACCGCACGGCAGCCGTAGAGCGGGCCCTTGACGTTCACATCGAGAGTGCTGTCGATATCCGTGTGCTCGATGACATTCGCACCGCCGCGCAGCGGTTGCACATCCATGCGCACACCGTGCGCTACCGACTGACGAAGATCGAACAGAGCGTCGGTATCAATCTCGCCGATCCCGATGTCGGGCTCGCCCTCGCTCTCAGCTCACGTCACTCGACCCCGCCTGCACCACCCGTCCCGTACGACCTCGCCCTCGACGTCGCGGAACACCGCCCGCTCGGGGAGAAACACCCCTGACTTCCACCCGCCATTTCCGGACATGCGTGGGCTACTGCTCAGTTACGGCTTGCTCAAGTCCTGGTGGCCGGACGGTGAGCTCGTCATGATGGGCGCATGACGTTGGCCTCGCGTGCCATGACACAACTGGCGAGCTGGCCGGACCTCACGGAGGCCCGGCCGAGCTGCGGCACAGGGCGGGCGCTGAGTTCGGCACAGGACGAGATCGTGCATTTCCATTCGGATCACGATGTCGACCTGCACCTCACAGCCCGTGCCATTCACCGTTTCCAGGACCATCTCAGGGGCGCGACCGCGGTCCGGATGGTGCCCGAATCGCGGTGGGTGACCATACGCCTCGAAGTCAACGCCGACATCGGCCTGCTCCTCACCTTGATGAGCCTCGCTCTGCAGGCCCACCAGACATGGCCGGTTCAGGGCGACTCTTCCTCGGCGGGCTGCAACGACCTCCGCAGCATGGTGCTTCCGCGCAACAGCGTCGGCTGAGACGCCGCCTCGACCCCGGACGCCCCTCTGGTCGACGGGGCACAGGCCGAGATTCAAGTCGGCTGGTGGGGGCGGGCCAACCGGCCGGGTTCGCCATGCGGCCGCTGGCGATTGTTCCGGGCGTGGCGGATGAAGGCCGGCGGCTTCCAGCGCGTTCAGGACGCTGTTGCAGGCGTTGGAGACGTCGAAGACCGGGCAACTGAGGCCGGTCTCGCCGCGACGATGTGAGTGTCGGCGGGTCCCTGGACGTCGGTACTCCCAACAGGGCCGCCCAGCTTGTGGGCGGAGAAGGTCTACGCAACACGCTCGATGTGTCGGCCCCTGACAGAACCGCCCACGTTCACTGAGGGAGCAGCGGGGGACTGTCGATGGCGAGTTGGACCAGGTGTTCGGCGAGGCCGGTGTCGAGCGGGGAGCCGGTCATGAGGCGTCGGTAGAGGATGGTGCCGGCCCAGATGTCCTGGAGGAGGTCGATGTCTAGGTTGCGGGGCAGGTCGCCGCGTTGGGGCGCAGTTCGGCGCGCGTGTCGCCCAGGTCGGGGATCCCCTCGGCGCGGAAGATCTCGGCGAGCGCGTCGGCGACGAGCGCCTCCTTGCTGGGCCACCAGCGGTAGCTGGTCGATCTGCCGACGCCCGCGGCCGCCGCGACGGCTTCGATGGTCAGCGCCGGATATCCCTGCCCCGACAGGACATCCCGCGCCGCGGCAAGGATCTTTGAAGCAGGCCCTTGACCAGTGGCGCGCGCTCATGAACCGATCTTTCCGCGGCCCCTTTTTGAAGCGGCAGGCGTTGCGGGTGGCTCCTCTTTCGGGGCTCCGGCGGCGTGCTGGTGCGCGCGCCGAGGGGGAGTCGGCGACGTCCCAGGCGAGCTCTGCCCGAACGCTTCGGCCCACGGCAGATTGTCCAAGCGGCACACGATGTGAGCTTGCGCCGGGCCACTGGGGTCGTTCACCTCACCCGGTCTGGCCCACGACGAGCTGGTAGAAGACAGGCTCGCCGGTCGTCGTCACCCGGTGCCGGAACCGCGTCCGTTCCCTCACTGCGAGACCTCCGGAGGCCACCAGCCGCTCGACCGCGGCGCCGAACCCGTCCGGATCCGACTCATCCATCCACCGCTCATCGATCGTGAAAGCCACGGGAGCGCCGGGTGGCAGGACCGCGAGTGCATTTTCGAGCGCCTGCGGTGTGGCGTGCGTGCCGCCGAACGCTCCGGCCGACACCAGCCCCCCGAGCGCGTACGGGCGCAGTGCCTCACGGAGTGCGTCGTCGCGCAAGAAGTCGCCGACCACGTAGTCGGCGTAGACGCCTGGCCGGTCGCGCAGACTCGCCACGCGCGCTGCCGGCAGCGAGTCGACCCCAACAACCTGGGCAACGCCACCACGACGCACGAGTTCGCCGACCAATCCCGTACCGGCGCCGACGTCGAGGACCGTCATCGAGCCCGGCTCCAACCCAAGGAGCGCGGCCGCGCGCAAGAAGCCCGCTGCCGCGACCTCCGGCGACCTGCACTGGAGCCTTTCCTGGACGACATGCTCATAGAGTCCGGGCACGGCATAAATCCGCGTGTACTCGTGCAGGTGCACCATCTCGTGCTCACTCAACGCGATGTACTCGCCGTCGGTCACTGGCGGACCGAGGAGCCGGACACCCGCAAACACATCTGCCATGTGCGCGAGACTATGCGACCGTGTCTGTGCGCCACCACCAGCGACCGGACCGGACCGTTGAGCCGCTGTCGCGGCACCGAGTTCTCATGCCGCTGCACCCGCCACTGCAGCCGTCCCAGGGGGCGAGACGTGCGGGTACGGACAAGGCAGCGTCAGGGACGGCCAACGGCCGGGAAGAAGCCCGGCCGCCGGTGGTGCGGCCGGGCTATTCGACCTTGACCCAGTTGAGCGTGCGCTCCACTGCTTGCTTCCAGCCCGCGTAGCCCTCCGCTCGCTGGTCGTCGGACCACTCGGGCTCCCAGCGTTTGGACTCCTGCCAGTGGGTGCGCAGTTCGTCGGTGTCCCGCCAGAAGCCGGTGGCCAGCCCTGCCGCGTAGGCGGCGCCGAGCGCGGTGGTCTCGGCGACGACCGGGCGGCTGACCGGTACGCCGAGGACGTCGGCCTGGATCTGCATGCACAGGTCGTTGGCGGTGACACCGCCGTCGACCTTGAGCACGTCGAGGTGGACTCCGGAGTCCTGCTCCATGGCCTCGACGACATCGCGGCTCTGGTAGCAGATTGCTTCCAGCGTCGCCCGGGCCAGGTGGCCGTTGTCGTTGTACCGGGCGAGGCCGACGATCGCGCCCCGGGCGTCGGAGCGCCAGTACGGGGCGAACAGGCCCGAGAACGCCGGGACGAAGTACATGCCGCCGTTGTCCTCGACGGTGCGGGCCAGGGTCTCGCTCTCGGCCGCGCTACTGATGACCTTCATCTGGTCGCGCAGCCATTGCACCGCGGACCCGGTGACCGCGATGGAGCCCTCCAGGGCGTAGATCGCCGGGCTGTCGCCGAACTGGTACGCCACGGTGGTGAGAAGGCCGTGCTGTGAGCGGACCAGTTCGGTGCCGGTGTTGAGCACCAGGAAGTTGCCGGTGCCGTAGGTGTTCTTGGCCTCGCCCGGCGCGTAGCAGACCTGTCCGACGGTGGCCGCCTGTTGGTCGCCGAGCACCCCGCTGATGGGGATGGCGGCGCGCAGTGGCCGGGACGTGCGCGTCACACCGAACGCCTCCCGATGGGACGAGGGGTTGATGGTGGGCAGCATCTCCCGGGGGATATCGAAGAAGCCCAGCAGTTCGTCGTCCCAGTCGAGGGTTTCCAGGTCCATCAGCATGGTGCGGCTGGCGTTGGTCACGTCGGTGGCGTGGATGCCGCCGTCGGGGCCGCCGGTCAGGTTCCACAGGACCCAGCAGTCCGTGTTGCCGAAGAGGGCGTGCCCCCGCTCGGCCGCCGCGCGGACGCCGTCGACGTTCTCCAGGATCCACTGGATCTTGCCGCCGGAGAAGTAGGTCGCCGGCGGCAAGCCCGCCTTGTGGCGGATGACGTCTCCCTGGCCCGAGCGCTCCAGGGCCGCGGCGATGGAGTCGGTGCGGGTGTCCTGCCAGACGATGGCGTTGTAGTAGGGGCGGCCGTTGCGCGGGTCCCAGACAACGGTGGTCTCCCGCTGGTTGGTGATGCCGATAGCGGCCAGGTCGGTCGGGGACAGGCTCCCGTGCCGCAGGGCGTTCTGCATCACGGAGTTGGTGCGCTCCCAGATCTCCACCGGGTCGTGCTCGACCCACCCGGAGCGCGGAAGGATCTGAGCGTGCTCCAGCTGATGCTTCGCCACCTCGTTGCCCGCATGATCGAAGATCATGAATCGGGTACTGGTGGTCCCTTGGTCCACCGCGCCGACGAAGTCAGCCATGGGGGTGCCACCTTTTCGTAGGTGTCAGTCCTTGGGAGCGGGGATGCGGCCCGGGGGCTCCGGCTCCGCAGTCGGCAGGAACCGGCCGACAAAGAACTTGTACAGGGCCGCGCCGACCAGACCGCCGACCAGTGGACCGAGGATCGGCACCCAGAAGTAGAAGTGACCGTACTGGTCTCGCCATGCTCCGCCGTACCCCGTGAGGAAACTGGCCAGACGGGGGCCGAAGTCACGTGCCGGATTGATCGCGTAGCCCGCGTTGGTACCCCAGGCCATGCCGATGGCCACCACGACCAGGCCGATGATGAAGGGGCCCAGGTTGGCGCCAGGGGGTGTGTTGAGCAGGTCCGTGATGGCCAGGATCAACAGCAGCAGGATGGCGGTGCCCATGACCTGGTCGCGAAACGCGCCCCACTCGTAGACCGGCAGGTTCGTGTTGCCGTTGGCGGGGAGCGTGGAGAACACGATCTGCGTCTTGAAGGTGTGACCGGGGTCGGCCTTCGCCAGCGCTTCCGTGTAGTTCCACCGCACGAGGAGGGCCGCCACGAAGGCGCCGGCCGTCTGCGCCAGCGCGTAGGGCGCCACCTTGCTCCACGGGAAGCCCTTGAAGGTGGCCAGGGCGACGGTCACCGCGGGGTTGAGATGCGCGCCGCTCAGCCGTGCCGCGACGTAGACACCCATGGTGACGCCGATGCCCCATGCCCAGGAGATGCTGTCGTGGTTTCCGAGGCCACCCGGTGGAGTCGTGAGCGCTCCGCCGGCGACCACCTGGGCCACCACGCCGCAACCGAAGAGGATGAGAATCATGGTGCCCGCGAATTCGGCCGATAGCTCGCCTATCAACCCCGACCTTCTGAACCGCTCAGTCATGGAAGCCCGCCTCCCGCCGGCTCAGCACCGGCCGTCGACTGCCCGAGTCCTCACGGCATCAGCATAGGGCGATCAAGAAATAACCGCACAAACAGTGAGATATCGCGCCCTCGGCCCCGGTCATGCCAGGAGCGGCTGGACGGCCATCGGACGATCGGTGAGGCCCTGGCGAGGCACGCGGCGGCCCCGTCATCAGTGTGCTTCCCGCGACCTACGCGGATCGACCACGCGGCGGACCTGGACCGGGATTCGTCCGCGGCCGGCCGAAGAGGGCGGGCGTCAGCACGGTGACGGAGGTGCCGTCAGGTGACTGCGCCGAGCAGGGCGCTGACGCCGGCGATGATCGCTCCGCCGATCGCGATGGAGACGAACGAGCGGACGAAGCCAGTGTTGAAGAAGCGCCACCGGATCCAGGCCAGGCTCACCAGTTCGAGAGTGATCGTGGCCAGCGCCACGGCGAGGGCGATGTGGTACTGCGGTATCAGGAAGGGCAGGGTGTGCAGCACTCCGCCGAGAAAGGTGCCTGCTCCGGTGATGGCTCCGCGCAGGTAGGGGTTGCCGCGGCCGGTCAGGTCTCCGGTGTCGGACAGGCCTTCGGAGAAGGCCATGCTGACACCGGCGCCGATGGCGGTGGCCAGCCCGGCGAAGAACGCGTAGCGCGGCTGGTGCGTGGCGATCGCGACGGCGAAGATCGGTGCCAGCGTGGACAGCGAGCCGTCGATCAGTCCGGTCATGGCGGGTTGCGCCCGTTGCAGGAGAAACGAACGCCTGTCTTGGTGCTCTGGCGGACGCAACAGCGTCGTGGTCATGAGGTGTGCCTCCTTGCCGATCACGGCTCTTGAGGGCGCCGCAGCAGGGAGAAGCGTCAGGGCGGCGGCGCCGGATGGCGGACCGTGAAACCTGCCGGGCCTGGCAGACAGGGCCCACCCCTGGCGTTCCGCCAACGGGTCGCTCCCCGCGATGGCGCGGTCGTGATTCGACGGTGGCAGACGCCGGCGGCCCCTGGTAGCGGCCGTAAACTTGAGGGGATACAACCCCGGCTTGCAGCTGGGAGGGCGGTGCCATGGCGCTCAGCACGCACGTCCCCGACCTCGCCGCGCTGGAGTTGCTGCTCGTCGTCGCCCAGGAGGGCAGCCTCAACAGCGCGGCCAGGGTCGCGGGGGTGAGCCAGCAGGCGGTTTCGGCGCGGATCAGGGCGATGGAGGCGCAGACCGGCGTCACGCTGGTGCACCGCAGTCCGCGCGGGTCCAGGCTGACTGCGGAAGGCGTCATGATCGCCGAGTGGGCCGCCCGGCTGCTGGACGCCGCCGCCGAGGTGGACGCCGGAATCGCCGCCCTGCGGGCGGACCGGCGCGCCCGGCTGCGGATCAGCGCCAGCCTCACCATCGCCGAGCAGCTCCTGCCGGGCTGGCTGGCCTCCTTCCGCGCGGCGGGACGAGTGGGCGACGCCGCCCCGGAGATCGTCCTGACAGCGATCAATACGTCCACGGTCATCACCCACGTCATCGAGGGCACCGCTGACATCGGATTCACCGAGGGCCCACAGCGGCCGCCGGGTCTCCACGGCAGGGTTGTCGGCCACGACCACCTCGCTGTGGTCGTCGCTCCGGACCATCCCTGGGCCGACCGCCGCCGACCGGTCGGCGCCGCCGAGCTGGCCGCCACTCCGCTGGTGAGCCGCGAGGGCGGTTCCGGTACCTGGGAGACCCTGGCGGCTGCGCTGGCCGCCGTGCTCGGCCCCGGCTCCTCCCAGGCCGGCCCGGCGCAATGGCTGCCGACCACCGCGGCAGTCCGTGCGGCCGCGCTGGTCGGCTCGGCGCCGGCGGTCATCAGCGAACTGGCCGTCGAGGACGACCTGAGCACGGGTCGGCTCATCAGGGTTCAGACGCCGGAACTCGACCTGAGCAGGGCCTTGCGCGTCATCTGGGACGGTGCCACCAGCCCGCCCAGCGGTGTGGCACGGGATCTGATCACCCACATCATCAATCGCCGCGATCGACGACGCGGGGGTGGGCAGACGCGCCGGCCCGCGTCCGGCCCCGGGCTCGCGACCGGCACCGCCCGCCGTCCCACCCAGTGACCGCGCCGTCCCATCCATTGACCGCGCCGGCCCGGCGCACGTGACGACGGACGCGTACAGGTCGCTGCCCCGCCTCCTCAGCGGGAGGCCTCGGCGCTGACTCGTTCCAGCTTCGGCACACCAGCCACAACGCCAGGTTGTATCCCGGCAAGCAAACGGCCCCTACCGGCCGGTTCCCGCGGATGTGAGTGTCGAGAAAGAAGGTCCCAACCATCACGGGAGGACGACATGCAGACGGTGACACTGGGAGTGACCGACCTGAAGGTGACTCCTCTGGCCTACGGCACTTGGCAGTTCGGCGGGGACTGGGGACCGGTGGACGAGCGCGCGGGGCGCGAGGCGATCGGCTGCGCCAGGTCGATGGGCATCAACTTCTTCGACACCGCACAGGCCTACGGGTTCGGCCGGTCCGAGCGGCTGCTCGGGGCGGCTCTGGCCCACGACCTGCGCTCGGCCCGCGAGTCGGTGGTGATCGCCACCAAGGGCGGACTGCGCATGGACGGCGACCGGCTGGTCCGCGACTCCAGCCCGGCATGGCTGCGCAAGGGTGTCGAGGCCAGCCTGGAAGCACTGGGCACCGACCACATCGACCTCTATCAGGTGCACTGGCCCGACCCGGGCACCCCTGTCCCGGACACGGCCGCCGCGCTCGCCGAACTGGTACGGGAAGGCCTGATCCGCCACGTGGGTGTCTCCAACTACAGCCCCGCGCAGATCGCCGAGTTCGCCACGGTGCTGCCGGTGGCAACCGCCCAGCCCCCTTACCACCTCTTCCGCCGCGACATCGAAGCCGACCTGCTGCCCTACGCCGTCGCGCACCGCATCGCGGTGCTGGCATACGGACCGCTGGCCCACGGGCTGCTCGGTGGGGCCCTCACCGAGGGCACGGTGTTCGATCCCGGTGACTGGCGCGCCGACCATCCGGCCTTCACCGGTCCCGGCTTCACCCGCAATCTCGACGTCGTCGCGGCCCTTCGCGCCTTCGCCGCCAATCGCGGCACATCGGTCGCCACGCTGGCGGTGGCCTGGGTGCTCGCCCACCCGGCCGTCCAGGTCGCCATCGTCGGCGCCCGCACCCCGGCCCACCTGGCACAGAGCCTCGGCGCCCTGGACCTGACCCTGACCCGGTCCGACCTGGCCGAGATCGACCACATCATGACCGCCGCGGTACCGATCGGCGGTCCCACCCCGGAAGGCATGTCATGACCACCTCCCAGACCCCCGCACAGCACAGCACCCCGGTCCGCCCGAGCGGCGGCCACCGCACGAAGACACCAGTGATCGCGTTCCTGGGCACCGGGCGGATGGGCGGCCCGATGGCCGCCAACCTGGCCCGAAGCGGCTTCGAGCTGCGGGTGTGGAACCGGACCACCAGCCGCGCCACAGACCTCGCTCAGCACGGAGCGTTCGTCGCACGCAGCCCGGCCGAAGCGGTCGAGGGCGCCGGAATCGTCATCAGCATGCTGGCCGACGGGCCCGCCACCGAGGGGGCCGCGACCGGCCCGGACGGGTTCCTGGCCCGGTTCCCCGGACTGATCTGGGTACAGATGGCCACCGTTGGAGCCAGCTGGTCGGCAAGACTCGCGGTAATGGCCGCCCGGCAGGGAGTGACGTTCGTGGACGCTCCGGTTTCCGGCAGTCAGGAGCCGGCCCAGGACGCACAGCTGCTCATCCTGGCCAGCGGGCCCGATCGGGTCCATGACGTTCTTGCGCCCGTGTTCGACGCGCTGGGCCGGACCACGCTCTGGCTGGGTCCGGCCGGCGACGGCACCAAGGCGAAACTGGTGTTGAACACCTGGCTCGTCGACCTCGTGGAAGCGACCGCGGAAACCCTGTCCTTCGCCGGCCACCTGGGCTTGGACCCCGCCTCGATCGTGGAACTGCTGCAGTCGACCCCGCTCGGAAGCCCGTATGCGGTGCAAAAGGCCACCACCATGCTGGCCGGCAACTTCACCCCCGCGTTCGCGCTCAAACACGCCCTCAAGGACGCCGAACTCGCGGTGCAGGCCGCGCACTCCAGTGGCACCCGACTCGCGCTCACAGAAGCGCTGCTGCCCCGCTGGCGGCAGACCGCCCTCCTGCACGCCGACAACGACCTGTCCGCGGTCTACATCACGGCCTGATCGAGCCGGCGCAGCGAGAGGACGCACGGCGATGAAGACGAACGTCTGCCCCACCGGCCCGACCACGCAGTACGCGGCGGCGAGGCAGCCCCCTGACACCGTCACCACAGCGGCAGCCCAGGAGCACCCCGGGACCGCCGCTGCCCGGACGGCCGAGCACGGACGGCTGGGGCTGGCGCTCATCCTGGTCGCCGCCTTCATGGTGGTGCTGGACTTCAGCATCGTGAACGTCGCGCTGTCATCGATCCAGCGTGAGCTCGGCGTTTCGGCCGCCTCGGTGCAGTGGGTGGTCACGGGCTACGCCATCGCCTTCGGCGGCCTGCTGATCCTCGGCGGCCGGGCGGGTGATCTCTACGGCCGCCGACGCCTGTTCCTCGTCGGGATCGGCGTGTTCACCGCCGCATCACTGGCCGGCGGGCTCGCCCGCGACCCGGTACTGCTGATCGCCTCCCGCGTGGTGCAAGGGAGCGGGGCCGCGATGGTCGCGCCCGCCGCACTGTCGCTCATCACCACAGGCTTTCCCGAAGGCCCGCGCCGGACCAGGGCATTGGGCCTGTACGGTGCCACGGCGTCGGTCGGCTTCGTCGCCGGCCAAGTGCTCGGCGGCGTACTGGTGGAGTTCCTCAGCTGGCGCTCGGTGTTCCTGGTGAACGTTCCTGTGGGGCTTGCCGCCCTGCTGCTCGCCCCCCGTACCCTGCGGGAGTCGAGATCGCCGCGTGCCGGACGGCATCTGGACACTTCGGGTGCGCTGCTCATCACCCTGGCTGTGGGCGCCCTGGTCTTCGCCGTCTCCCGCAGCGGCAGCGCCGGCATCGGCTCGGCCGACGTGCTGGTCCCGCTCGTACTGTCCGCCCTGGCGGTGACGGCCTTCGCAGCGAACGAACACCGTCATGCCGACCCGCTCATGCAGCCGGCGCTGCTGCGTTTTCACGGGTTGCGCAACGCCGGCGTCCTCATGCTGCTGCTCGGCCTGTGGAACGGCGGTGAGATGCTCGTGCTGTCCGTGTATCTCCAGCAAGTCCTGCACATGTCCCCGCTCGCGGCCGGACTGACCATCGCCCCACAGGGAATCGTCGGTCTCGCGACCGGCCTGCTCGGCGCCCGGCTGGCACGGCGCCTCGGCATTCAGCAAGTGCTGGTGGTGACCGGAGCCGCCGCCACCGCCGGTTTCGCGTTCCTCACCCAGCTCCCGGGAGGCGGTGGATCCCACCTGCCGCTCGCGGCGGTGACGCTGGTGGGCTGCGGCACGGCCGGCATGGCGTTCGGCAGCATGGTCACCGCCACCGCCGGGGTCGCCGACCGCGACCAGGGCCTGGTCGGCGGAGTGATCAACACGAGCCGACAGCTGGGCGCCGCGATAGGAGCAGCGCTGCTTCCCGCGGTCGCCGACGCGGTCGACCGCACGCGGCACACCTCCACGGCGGTCGGCGACCGGGCAGCCATGTTCGCCGGGCTGGCGGCGGCCGGCCTCGCCACGCTGGTGGCGGCAAACGCCTGGCGTCAGTCGCGCCACGACGGCGTCGCGCGATGCGCACCACGAGCTTGATCCGGGCCCGGATCAGGTCTTCTTGACCTGGTCGTAGCCGGCCGAGAAGCGATGGCCTTGACGAGCCCCTTGTAGCTGGCCGCATGGAGCTGGCGCACCATGGCACCTCGGTGCGGTGAGACCCCGCCGTACATCACGGCCTCAGCCTCGCCGACGGCCGAGGTGGACCACACCCATGCCGCCCGCGCCTAAGAACTCCCTGCGCGGCATCGGCCTCTTTCCGGGACCGGCCCTTGGAACCCCTGCCGGAGACGGCCACGGTGACCTGGCCCGGACGGCTCTGCACCAAGGAGTGGTTCAGCGAGCGCGGGTCGGTCGGGCCGTTACTCGTACCGGTACTTCAGCGAGTCCGCCTCCGCCTGCTCGATGTCGGCGATCGTCAGCTCCGGCATCCGCAGTTGGGCCAGCGTCACCTCGGCCGAGGCCGGCTGGGCGTCCGCAGGCAGCCACTGCTCCGGCTTCCAGGCCCCGCTGCGCAGCAGCGACTTGGGGCAGTGCGGGTAGACCTCCTCGATCCCCAGCACCAGTGCACTGGCCGGCGGCTTGCCCACGGCGGTCAGCTGCGACAGCAGCTTCGGGCGGGTGGAGACGCAGGCCCGGCCGTTCACCCTGAGCGTCGTGGTGCGCCCCGGGATGACGAACAGCAGCCCGGCCCGTCCGGTGGCGACGACGTTCTGCAGGGTGTCCAGACGCTTGTTGCCGGTCGCGTCCGGTATCGCCACCGTCCGTGCGTCCAGGACGGCGACGAACCCGGCGGGGCCGCCGCGCGGGGAGACGTCACAGTTGCCCTCGGCATCCGCGCTGGCGACCAGGACCAGCGATGAGCAGCCGATCAACCGCCGGGTCTGCTCGGTGAGTTCGGTCATCTGCTTCCGCACGGCCGCGTCACCGGGGCGTTCGTAGACCCGACGCAGCGCCTCCTGGTCGGGCACCGCGTCGAGGCGGAGCGAGTCGAAGGCACTGCCGGCAAGGGGTGTCGTCATGCCTGCGACCCTAATGGGCCGATCTGCGAACTGCCCGCGCAGGACGGACATGGCCGAGACCCTAGAGCGCTGGTCACAGCCACACGTCGAGTACCGCGACCAGCAGGGCCGCGGCTCGCCGTTGACGGCGTGCCGGGCGATGGCGTCGGCCATCGGTTCTAGGGCACCGCCACCTTCCCCGGAACGCTCCCCGGGCAGCTGGACGTCCGGTCGGCCCGGGCCGCCCGGGCGGCCCGGCATCACGGTCATCCGCGACTACGAACGGCCACGGCCGGGGCGCAAACTTGAGTCTCCCGCAGGGGGAGACAGGAAGATGCGCTCATGGACGGCGGCAACCTCTACTCAATCGGTGAACTGGCCCAGCGCACCGGACTGACGGTCAAGACGATCCGCTTCTACTCCGATCGCGGCATCGTGGCGCCCGCTGACCGCACCCGGGCCGGCTACCGGCGCTACGCCCCGGATGCCGTCGCTCGCCTTGCCCTCGTGCGGACACTGCGCGAACTGGGACTCGGCCTCGACATGATCCGGCGGGTCGTGGATCAGGAACTCACCCTCAGCGAAGTCGCCGTGGAGCACGCCGCCGCGCTGGACGTGCAGATCAGCATCCTGCGTCTGCGACGGGCGGTGCTGACGGCCGCCGCCGAACGCGAGCCCACCCCCAAGGAGATGGAACTCATGCACCAGCTGGCAACGCTGTCCGAAGCCGAACGCCGACGCTTGATCGGCGACTTCCTCGACTCCGTCTTCGCAGGCCTCCACAGCGGCTCCCACTTTGCCGCAGCTCGGCGCTCCATGACACCCGAGCTCCCCGACAACCCCACAGACGTTCAGATCAGGGCGTGGGTGGAGCTGGCGGAACTGTCCCTGGACCCGGACTTCCGTGTCAGTGTGCGGCGCCTGGCCGAAGACCATGTGGCAGACCTGCCCGACGGCACCCCCACACCACCGCGCCCGGACCTGGTCGCCGTCGCCCGTGATCTCGTGAGACCGGCCGTGGCGTGCGACATCAGCCCGGATTCGCCCCAGGCCGGTCCTGTCGTCGCGGCACTCACCGCTCACTGCGCGCTCGCCCACGGCCGCCCCGATGACGCCGAGCTGCACCGGTGGCTGCTGCAGCGGCTGGAAGCCGCGAGCGATCCGCGCTGGGACCAGTACTTCCAGCTGCTGGCGCTGATCAACGGCTGGCCGGCACCGGAACGACTCGCCCCGGTGATCGACTGGTCCATCGCAGCTCTGCGGACACGGGCAGCCCCATGACGGGTCCCTCAACGCCCGCAGCTTGGGATTCCATGATGGCAAGAACGTCCCCCCCCGGGCGCTTCGTCCGCCGAGGTCGGCCACTGGAGCGCACCGGCCATCAAAGAGGTGTTGCTAGTTCCGCGGCGGCTCGACGGCGGCCGGTCCGCAGTCGCTCGCGTCAGGCCGAGCGCCGACACCGACGCCGACACCGACACCGACACCGACGGGGCACGCGATCGACCAGCACCTTCACCGAAGGAACTCAGTTCCCTCGATCTTGTGCACTGAGTGCCACAATTTCCGCGCGATGCTAGGTTCCGTCCATGAGCGAGGCACCCCGTGGCGGCGACACCGCCGACACGACGACGGCGAAGCCACCTATGCGGGACGCGCTGGTCGCGGCGGCCTTCCAGCTGTTCCTGGAGCGCGGGTACGAGCAGACCACGGTCGACGACATCGTCACGCTCGCCGGGGTCGGCCGACGGTCCTTCTTCCGCTACTTCCCGTCCAAGGAGGACGTGGTCTTTCCGGACCACGAGCGCTGCCTGACCGACATGACGGCGTTCCTGGGTGCCGGCACCGGCGAGGAGGAACCGGTACGCAGGGTGTGCGACGCCGCCCGGCTGGTGCTGCGCATGTACGCCGAGAACCCGACCTTCTCCGTGCAGCGCTACCGCCTCACCAAGAAGGTCCCCGGCCTGCGCGCGTACGAGCTGTCGGTCGTCTGGCGTTACGAGCGCGCCCTCGCGGAGTATCTGCGCGGCCGCTTCGCCGGCCGGCCCGACGGCACCCTGCAGGCCGACGTCATCGCCGCGGCGGTGGTCGCCGCGCACAACAACGCCCTGCGCTCCTGGCTGCGTTCGGACGGACAGAGCGATCCCGACACGGCCGTGGACCACGCGCTGGGATACGTACAGGCCTCGTTCGGCGGCTCCCCCGGGCACGGTGACGCACCGGCCGGGGAGCAGGAGGACGTGGTCGTCGTGATCTCCCGGCGCGGGGCACCGATGTGGCGCGTCGTACGGGAGATCGAGTCCGCGCTCGGCCGGGAGTGAGACGCCGAATCACAGCCACTTCCTCATTGAGGGTACCGAGTGCCTTTACGAGTGGCACTCAGTGCCATACCCTGTGGCTCGTGCGCGGCGCTCCGGGCACCTCAGACTCCGGCCCAGTGCAGGGAGATGACATCGTGTACCACTCAGGAATCGCCCTTCATCCAGGCGTCGGACCCGCGACGGACATACTCGGCAGCGACTCCGCGCCGAACGGGACGTCGGCCTCGGACGCTCTCCTCTTCCAGCGGTGCCGCTGGTGCGGGACGGCGATGTACCATCGCCTTCTCTGCCCGGTCTGCGCGGGCAGCGACCTGCGGACGGAGACGAGCGCGGGGGCCGGCGTCGTGCGCCATGCCACCGTCGTCCACCGCAACACCCCGGCGGCTCGGAACGTCTCCCTCATCGAGATGGCGGAGGGGTTCACCGTACGCGGTCGGGTGATGGGCGCGCCCGCCGACGTCCACAGCGGCGACCGGGTCCAACTCTCCACCGCCCAGGACCCGGTGCGCAGCCAGCCGGTGTTCCAGCTCGTCGACGGTCCCTATCGCGGCTGGAGTTGACATGGGGCGGCTGGACGAACCGGCGGGCCCCGCCAGTTCGTCCGGTCACCGGGAGACAACCCTCAGCCGCACGAGCGGACGAACGTACCGAAGGTCTGCGCCGCGAAGTTCGAGACGTTCAGCGTTCCGGCGCCGTTGAACTGGAACACCTTGTCGCCGGCTTCCTTCGCGCCGCCGCCCGAGACGGTGTAGACGTTGGACGACGAGGAGCCCAGGATCGTCGCCGCGTCCTCGCCGACATCCTCCCACCAGACGTTCTGCAGCGTGCAGCTGCCCAGGCAGTGGATGCCGTCCGCGGCGGGGGCGCCGATGATGACGTTCTTCAGAACGGTGCCGGCGGCCAGCTCCAGGATCGGCCCCTGGTCCTCGTCCTGACTGCCGGAGCCCAGGTCGCCGGTGCCGTAGAGCCGCTTCATCCCGTAGTCCTTGGTACCGGAGACCGAGATGGTGGCGGAGACCGCCTGACTGCCGTTCGCGGTGGGCCAGGTGGCGGCACTCGCCGGAGACAGACCACCGTACGCCATGATCATGACAGCCGACAGGCCGGCTGCGGCCAGGGAGCCGGTGAGGGCGCGCCGTCGGGCGCGCGGGCGTGCCGCTGATGAGGTCATGTCCCGATTCCTCCTTCTGAACGTGGGGCGGTCAGAGCTTTCCGGCGCCCGCGCCGGACGTCACCGAGGCGACGACACTTGAGGCGGGCTCGGCGGTGTAGGCGTAGGGCGCGGTGGTGAAGGTGCCCACCTGCGAGATCTCGGTGACGGCTCCCCCGAGGTCGTTGCCGCGCAGGTTGGCGTATCCGTCGCCGTCGCTGTCGCGGTTGGTCGTGACGGCGACCGTGGTGGTGCGGAAGGCGTTGTTCTCGACGAGCAGGTGGGCGCCCATGCGGGAGTGCACGGCGGTGTCGGCCCCGACGACGTAGTTGTCGTAGAAGTGGCCGGTGCCGAAGCGCAGGCTGGGGATGCGGGAGTTGACGCTATTGAACCAGTTGTGGTGGTACGTCACCCGCAGATGTCCGGTGTCCTCGCTCGCGTTGTTGTCGCTGTGGCCGACGAGCGAACCCTTGTAGTGGTCCTTGAAGGTGTTCCAGGACACGGTGACATGGTCGGAGCCGTGATTGATGTCGAGCAGACCGTCGTAGTAGTCCTTTCCGTGGTCACGGTCGGACGAGAAGGAGTTGTGGTCGATCCACACCTTCGTCGACGCCTGCACGGTGATGCCGTCGGCCGGCTTGAGCGGCTTGCTGATGTTCAGGTTGCGTACGACCACGTTGGTCACCTTCTTCAGCCGCAGTCCGCCGCCGGTGAAGCCGGATGCCGAACCCACGCCGAGAACGGTGGTGTTGGAGCCGATGTCGACCTGGCCACTGAGTGTGATCAGGCCGGTCACGCGCACCACCTTTGAGGTGTCGCCCGTGACGGCCGCCTTGAAGGCGTCGAGGCTCGAGACGGTGACGGCGGTGGCTCCCCCACCGCCCGTGGTTCCGGCACCGAAGCCGACCGGCGAGGTGTCGGCGGCCGAGGCGGACGACGGCAGCACGAGAGCGGTGGCCGTGGCCAGGGCCAGTCTGCGAGTGCGTGTTCGTGGGGGGCGAGTACGCATGCGGGTGCGTCCCTTCGGGAGTGCCGCAGGTCAAGTACACGAACGATGTGCGCCATATCGAACAACATGAGTCGGCCGTGGCACTCACACCCGAGAATCGTCAGCTCCAGGAAGTGCGCGCATCCCCAGGTGATGCGGTTCGGAGATCTGATGTCTCGCATATGAGATGTCAGGCGCGGGTCAGGCTGCTGAACGGGAAACGTAAGGGGTAAGCGCTTTCTAGTCAACGCTTCGCGCAGCACGCATCCGGTCGGCTCCCGCACTCCGCCCCGCCGGTGGACACAAGGAAGCCGGGCCCGATCCGCGGAGGGATCGGGCCCGGCGAGGCTGTTCGGCCGCGTCGCGGCGGGTGGCGCGTCAGCCGAGGCCGAGGTCGGAGAGGGCGGTGGTCCAGTCGTTGATGATGGCGTCCTGGGCGTCGGAGAGCGAGACCGTACCCGCACAGACGGCCTTCTTGAGCTTGTTCTCGACGGTGTCCTTGTTGGCCGCCGTCTTGGTGCCGTACTGCGGCTCGGGCCAGAGGTTGAGCTCGCTCTTCGGTGCACCGCCGAGCTCCAGGGGCACGAAGTGGTCTTCCTCGTAGTCCGAGGTGCTGGTGTCGGTGTAGCCGTACTCGACGATCTGCTTCTTCTTCAGGGCGGTGGTGTACGAGCTGGAGGGCCGTACGGTCGCGGTCCAGCCGGAGACACAGATCGTGGAGTCGATGGTGGACTGGGTGACGTCCGGGTTGAGGGCGCCGGGCTGGCAGCTGGGGTCCGGCAGGGGGAGGTAGGCCTGGCTGCACGTCGCGGCGTGGGCGCTGCCGGTGGCGACGGTGAGGCCGGCGGCGGCGAGGGCGAGAGCGGACAGGGAGGTGACGAGGGGGCGGGGTATACGGGACATCGTGGGGGTCTCCCGATGTGGTGCCCGGCAGGAGTTCCGGGCGGTCGTGCACATGACAGCACCGGGAGCGTCTATGCGGGTAGACCCTTTGACCGGACCGGGAGACGCTTGATTGAAGGTTTGTCCATGACCTGACAGCCTCGGATGAAGTCATGGCCTCGGCTTGGTTGTTCAACGCGGTACGGCCGAACGGCGGGCCCCGTCGCTCCGGACGCCGCCCCACCGAGAAGGTGCGTGGCGGCGGGCGTCAAAGTTCAGCTCCGTGCGGATGGCGAGGCCATGGCCTGAGCCGTCGCCGTCGGCCGGCCTCACACGGTCGGGGCAACCCGCCTCACATTTGAGGGGGCTGTCTCGTCATAGAGGTATGAACTCGAAAATCAGGTACGCCAGTCTCGGCCTCCTGGCCGTGACCGGGCTGTACACAGGCATCTGGGCCTACTGCTCCCCGACGAGCTGGTACGACGACTTCCCCGGCCTCGGACTGAGCTGGCTGCCCCAGCTGGGCCCCTACAACGAACACCTCGCCAAGGACGCCGGAGCCATGTTCCTGGCCCTCGCCGTGCTGACCTTGATCACCCTGCGCTCCGTGCACAACACCCGGCTGGTGCAGACAACAGGTGCCGTGTGGCTGCTCTTCAACGTGCTGCACTTCAGCTACCACGTCCAGCACCTCGGCATGTACAACACACGTGACCAGATCCTCAACGTAGTGTTCCTCGCCGCACTCATCCTGCTCGCGGCCCTGCTGCTGCTCCCCGCCCTCACCGCCCTCCCCGCACGACAGGACCACACACGATGACCCACAACGGCGACAACGGCACCGTGAGCGCGAAGGAGGAGCGCGGCATTCGGGTGGCAGTGGCAGGCGGAACCGGACTGGCGGGACGGTATGTGGTCGAGGAGCTGACGGCGGCCGGGCACCACCCGGTGGTACTGGCCCGATCCAGGGGCGTGGACCTTGTGACCGGCACCGGACTCGACGCGGCCCTGGCCGGAGTGGACGCGGTCATCGACGTCACCAACGTGACGACCACGAGCGGCAAGAAAGCCGTCGCGTTCTTCGACCGCGTCGCACACGCCCTCAAGGAGGCCGGTGAACAGGCCGGGGTACGCCACCACGTCCTGCTGTCGATCGTCGGGATCGATCGGGTCGGCCTCGGCTACTACCACGGAAAGCTGCGGCAGGAGAACGTGCTGAAGAACGGGCGGACACCGTGGACGGTGCTGCGCGCCACCCAGTTCCACGAGTTCGCCCAGCAGACTCTCGACCGCGTCCCGGGACCCGTCGCGGTGGTACCCCGGATGCGGTGCCGGCCCGTCGCCGCCCGTGAGGTCGCCCACCACCTCGTGCAGCTCGTCTCCGCCCCGGCGCAGGGCATGGCCCCCGAACTCGCCGGACCCCGTGTCGAACAGGTCGTCGGCATGGCAGGCCGGCTGCTGCGGGCCCGCCACCGGCACCGGCTGCTGCTGCCCGTGAAGATGCCCGGCGCCACCGGCACGGCCATGACCGGCGACGGCCTGCTCCCCGCCGGACCCGGCCCCCGCGGCAGCCAGACCTTCGACGAATGGCTCACCCAGCACACCGCCCAGCACGCCCGCCGGGGAGGATGACGGCCCCGTGTCCACACCCCCGGGACCCGCCGATGACCGCGCCCTCGGCGCCCTCATGGCCGAACGCCGCCGCCTGCTCAACCTCGGCTACCGCATGCTCGGATCCCTGCAGGACGCCGAGGACGTGGTCCAGGAAACCTACGCGCGCTGGTACAGCCTGTCCGAGGAGGAACAGCAGACGATCGGCGCGCCGCTGGCCTGGCTGACCCGGGTCGCCTCCCGGATCTGCCTCGACCACCTCACCTCGGCCCGCGTCCGCCGCGAGCAATACACCGGTGAGTGGCTGCCCGAACCCGTCCGGCACAGTGCCACGTGGACCAGCACAGGCGATGAGGGCGGGACCGATCCGGCCGACCGGATCACCCTCGACGAGTCGGTCAGCATGGGCATGCTGGTGGTCCTGGACTCGTTCACTCCCGCGGAGCGAGTCGCCTTCGTCCTCCACGACATCTTCGGCATGCCCTTCACTGAAATCGCCGACACCGTGGGCCGCACCCCCGCCGCCTGCCGCCAGCTCGCCGCCTCCGCCCGCCGACGTATCGCCGACCAGCGGCCCGGCAGCAGTAGCGCACACGAACACCGGCAGATCGTCACCGCGTTCCGCCACGCCTGCCGGACCGGCGACCTCGACACCCTCGTCGCGCTCCTCGACCCCGCCGTCGAGTCACGCAGCGACGGAGGCGGCAAGGTCCGCGCCGCCCTGCGCCCGGTCATCGGCCGGGACAAGGTCGCCCGCCTCTTCCTCGGACTCATGCGCAACGAACCCGAGGTGGAACTCGTCGAGGAGGACGTCAACGGCGCTCCCGGCGTCACGGTCCGCATCGCCGGCACCACCATCGCCGTCCTCGCCCTGGACATCCACGACGGACTGATCACCGACGTGTGGATGGTCCTCAACCCCGACAAGCTCCATGCCTGGACCGGCTACGAAACCCCCTGAGGAGCGGAGCCGAGCGGCCGGAACGTCCCGCTCGCGTGGGTCTACCGCGGCTCGAAACTCGGCTCGACGCCCGTCAGATCGCGGCTGAGGTCCCACAGCCGAGCCGCGACCCGGGCGTCGGCGAAGTGGTCCCGGACAGGTTCGAGCCGCGGCTTGCCGCGCAGGCCGAAGACCGTCGGCCCCCACAACTGCCCTCCGCCCACCCCAGGGTCGAGGACGGCCCGCACCACGGGCCACGCACCGGCCTCCTTGCCCTGAACGAGGAGGCCGGCCGGCAGGCCGCGCAGCCGTTCACCGGTACCGCGCACGTGCACCGGCGGTCGGGGAGGGGTCAGGGAGTCCAGTGCGCCGCCGGGATGAGCCACCACACTCAGCACCGGGCTGCCTGCCGCCCGCAGACGGCGGTCGAGCTCGAATCCGAAGGTCATCTGCGCCAGCTTCGAACGCCCGTAGGTGCGCTTCGGCCGGTAGTCCCTGCCGGACTGCGGATCGTCCAGGTCCAGCCGCTCGGACCGCGCCGCGAAACTGCCGACCGTCACGACGCGGGCCGCCGGTGCGGCCGACAGCAGCGGCGCCAGCCACCGGGTCAGCGCGAAGTGCCCGAGGTGATTGGTTCCGAACATCAGCTCGTTGCCGTCCCCGGTCCACCGTCGCGGCGGCTCGTCGAGCGCCACTCCGGCGTTGCAGACCACCGCGTCGAGGCACTCCGTCTCCAGCGAGTCCACCGAGGTCCTGAGCGATGCCAGATCGGCGAGGTCCAACCGGAGACGGCGCAGCCGCGCACCACGGACGCGGGATCGGATCGATCCCATGGCGGCTTCGGCCTTCGCCGGATCCCGGCTGCCCAGGACGACGGTGGCCCCGGTCCCGGCGAGCTGCTCGGCGACGAAATACCCGATGCCCGCGTTGCCGCCGGTGATCAGGAAGGTGCTGTCGTCGGCGCGCGGCAGTCGACGGACATCCCACGGCCGGGTACGAGACATGGACGACATGAGGCAGGCTCCTGGTGCTGAGTACGACGGGACGGCTCCAAAGTCGCAACAGCGGCTGACAGATCACCTACACGTCACCGACAACCCCGACAGGCTCCCGACAACCCCACCCGAGCTCGACGTCGCCCTGCACAACGGACAACCACTTCAGTCCGGACAGCAACCACGTCCTGTCCTTGAGACCGGAACTACGACTCGGACGAGGAGCCGAAGTTCTCCATGAACTTCCCGCCCGTACAGATGAGTTGTCCCGAGGGCACGTCCGTGACACGGACAGGAGGGGTGAGGGTCCGGCCGGTGGCCGGGCCCTCACCCCTCCTCACGTGGTCAGGGAGATGCGAATCCCGACCGTGCCGCTCTCGCCCCGCCGCAGACGGCTGCCGAAGAGGGTGAGACGGCCGAGGATGCCGTACTTGCCCGCGATCAGCTTTCGATAGCGCGCGGTGGCGGCCGGGTCGAGGATCTCCGCGGTGGCGGGGACCTGCTCACCGGTCGGATTGCCGCGCACGTCGCACGGACCCACCAGGACATCGGCCCGGTTGCGGATCCGCTTCACCTTCCAGGAGTCCGCGGTGGTCCAGGCGCCGAGCGCCGCACCGTCGCGGACCACCCACACGGGCGTCGCCACGCCCGTACCGTTCTTGCGGTAGCTCGTGATCAGCAGGAACTTGCTTGAACCAAGCGCGTCCAGCTTCGTCTCGTCCATGCGGGGAGTCTAAGCAGTCACGGCCGGGAGTCCAGGCCGCCCGGTCAGGACAGCTGGCCGTTGTAGTCCGGCAGCTTGAACGTGCGCTCGGCGTGGCCGCCGACGAGGTCGGAGTCGTTGTTGCCGACATTGGCGATGATCGTGTAGCCCAGCGACTCGATCTCCGCGCGCTTGCTGGTCTTGTAGGCGCTGACCTCGTCGAACAGATCGGGCAGGTCGCGCGTGTAGAGACCGGAGACCGGGTAGCCGACGGTCGTCAGGTTCCACTGCGTCAAGGACGAGATGATGCCCGGGCGTGCGCTGATGAAGAAGATGTCGACGCCGCGGGAGCGCGCGTAGCGGGCGAGGTCGAGCGAGGGCTTGACCGCCGGGGTCGGCAGCTCGTACCACGGGTGGAAGTCCGTCTCCAGCGTGGTGTTGTCGATGTCGAAGACGAGGGCCAGCTTCTGCCCGGCGGCGTTCGCGGTGCGCTGCTCGACGTAGGGCCGCGCCTGGTCGATGACCGCCTTGACGTCGCCCTGCCAGGTGGCGTAGTCGACCGCGGCCGTCGTCGCCGTCGCGCTCACCGCCGTCCGGGCCGGAGCCGCGGCGGCGGTCCCCGCAGCGGTGACCGTCCCCCCGATGCCCAGCGCCACGACCGCCGAGACCGCGCCGATCCGGCGCCCCACACCGCGTCCTGTCATGCTCATCCCCTTTTCATGTAGGAGCGGCGAGGTGCCTCGACCGTCGCCGCTGGACAGATGATCGTGCCTAAGGATGTACAAGAAGGGAAGAGGAAGTTACTGATCGGTAGAAGAACTCGTGGCCGCTGCCCTCCCCTCCGACGCGGGGTGGCATGCGGGGTCATCCCGTGTGAGCCTGGGCTCGCGGGCGGCGGGCCGCGATGTCGGCACACGGAGAGAGGCAGCTGAGATGGACGCACCGAACATCGTGATCGTCGGCGGCGGGTTCGCCGGCGTCGAGTGCGCACGCGGGCTCGAGCACGCACTTCAGCCGGGTGACGCCCGGATCACCCTGGTCAGCCCCACCGACTACCAGCTCTATCTGCCGCTGCTGCCGCACGTCGCGGCCGGTGTCGTCACCCCGCAGTCCGTGGCCCCCTCGCTGCGCCGGATCCTGCGCCGCACGACGTTCCTGCCGGGCGGGGTGATCGGCGTGGATCCCGCGTCCAAGAGGTGCGTCGTACGCAAGATCACGGGGGAGTTCGTCGATCTGTCGTACGACTACTTGCTGCTGACCCCCGGCAGCGTGACCCGCACCTTCGACATCCCCGGTCTCCTCGACGAGGCGCGCGGGATGAAGACGCTCGCCCAGGCGGTGTATCTGCGTGACCATGTGATCGCCCAACTCGACCTGGCCGCGGCCACGTCGGACGAGGACGAGCGGGCGGCGCGACTGCAGTTCGTCGTGGTCGGCGGCGGATACGCGGGCGCCGAGACCGCGGCCTGCCTGCAGCGCCTGACCACCGCCGCGTCGAAACGCTACCACCCGCGCCTGGACCCCGGGCTCATCAAGTGGCACCTGGTGGACGTCGCCCCCAAGCTGCTCCCGGAGCTCGGTGACAAGCTCGGGGCGAGTGCGCTGCGCCTGCTGAGCGAGCGCGGACTGGAGATCTCCCTCAAGACGACCGTCGCCTCGGTCACGGAGGGCAAGATCACCCTCACGGACGGCCGGGTACTGCCGTCACGGACGCTGGTGTGGACCGCCGGTGTCGCGGCGAGTCCGCTGGTCGACTCGCTGGGCGCGGAGACCGTAGCCGGCCGGGTCCTCACCGAGACGGACTTCAAGGTGCCCGGCCTGGACGGGGTGTTCGCGCTGGGCGACGCGGCCGCCGTGCCCGACCTGGCGAGGGCCGACGGTTCGTACTGCGCGCCAACCGCCCAGCACGCCGCCCGGCAGGGCCGGCACGCGGCGAAGAATCTGGCGGCGCTGCTGCGGGGGCAGCCCATGACGCCGTACAAGCACAAGGACCTCGGCCTGGTCGTCGATCTCGGCGGCCACGACGCGGTATCCAAGCCGCTGGGTATCGGTCTCAAGGGCGTGCCCGCGCAGGTCGTGGCCCGTGGATACCACCTGTACGCGCTGCGCACGGGCACGGCCCGGTTCCGTACGGCCGCCAACTGGTTCCTCAACGCGGTCGCGGGCGACGACTTCGTGCGCACCGGCTTCCTCGCCGACCGGAAGGGAACCCTGCGGGAATTCGAGCACACCGACAGGTACCTGACGCCGGAGGAGGTCGCCGCCCGCCTGCGTTAGGCCCGTCCGGCGGACAGGCCCCGGTCATCGCTCGGCGGCGCCGTTCAGCAGGGCGAGGTAGCGGTGGGCGAAGAGGTAGGCGTCGCCCGGCCAGCGGGCCGAGAGGTAGCGGCCGTCCTCGACGACGAACGCGTCCGTGTCGTCGGTGGCGGTGCCGCGCCGGGTCAGGGTGCGGGGGCCGCGTACGAACTGCGTTTCCGGGTCGGCGAGGGCCGATCTGACCTCGTCCTCGACGTACGCGGGATAGGTGCGGTAGTAGCGGCCGAGGCGCCAGGCGGTGGTGAAGTAGGCCGTGCGTTCCATGTATTTGGGCAGGCAGGTCGTACGCCGGTCGGCCAGGACGCCTCGTCCGGTGGTGAGGTCGCGGGCGCGGGCGAGCACCAGGACGCCGTGGCAGATCGCGCCGACGGGCCGCCCGAGGGCCCAGAAGCGGGCGATCCGCTGGTGAAGCGCGGTCGAGCCGAGGTACTGCCGCATGCCGGGTGCGTGTCCGCCGGGCAGCAACAGGCCGTCGTACTCCTCGACGTCGGCCTCGGCCCAGGAGACGGTGGTGGTGAACTCCGGTGCCGCGGCGAGCTGCTCGTAGAACCGCCGGGGTTCCTCGGCGGCGCCCAGTTGTCCGAAGAGCACCCCCGTCAGCAGCCGTGGGTCCGCCGCCGGCCGGGTGCCCGCGCGCTCGGTGGCGAGCACCACCTCGTGCCCCGCATCGGTGAGGATCCGCCAGGGAACAGCCACTTCGGTGACGTCGAAGTCGCGGTCGGGGACCGGCATCAGCACGCGCATGCGCCCATCATGGCAGGCCTCGAGGTTGCCACTGGTGCGTCCGGCAGGAGAGTAACAACTTCCCTTTTCAGCCAGCTTGTTGACGCCTACATTGCCGGTTGACACGTCACAGGAAATGTCCAGGAGCTGATTCCGTGCCCGAGAACCAGGCCGCCTCGGAACTCCCCGCCGAGGGGATGCTCAGCCGGATCATCACAACGCGCCCCCACACGGCCCGGATCTGGAACTACTGGCTCGGCGGCGGCGACTACTACGAGGTCGACCGGGCGGCCGGGGAGCGTATCCGCCAACTGCACCCGGGCATCGGCGACTACGCGCGGGCGGACCGGCTGTTCCTGGGACGCGCCGTACGTCATCTGGTCGCCGAGTGCGGAATACGCCAGTTCCTCGACATAGGCACCGGCCTGCCGACCGCGGACAACACGCACGAGGTCGCGCAGCGGTCCGCCCCGGACGCCCGGATCGTCTACGTCGACAACGACCCGCTGGTCCTGGCGCACGCCCGCGCCCTGCTCACCAGTGCCCCCGAAGGCCGCACCGACCACCTCGACGAGGACCTCCGCAATGTGGACGCCATCCTCGAACGCTCCGCGAGCACGCTGGACTTGAGCGAGCCGGTCGGGTTGATGCTGCTCGGGGTCGTCATCTTCATCGGCGACGACGTGGAGGCGTACGACATCGTGCGCCGGCTGCTGGAGGGGCTGCCCTCGGGGAGCCATCTGGTCCTCTCGCACACGATCACCGGCCCAGCGATGCCGGACGTGGACGCCGCCGTCTCCTACTGGAACCAGCACGGCACACCCTGGATCACCCAGCGCACCCCCGAGGCGATCGCCCGGTTCTTCGACGGACTCGATCTCCTGGAGCCCGGTGTCGTCTCCTGTTCGCGCTGGCGTCCGCAGGCGACGGACGGGGACGAACCGGCCGAAGTGGCCATGTTCGGCGGGGTGGGCCGCAAACCCTGAACCGGAGAACGGCCGGGGGTGAACGCGGGGGCACGGGCGCACGTATGGAAGGAGGGCTCACGACCGGAGCCCCGGCGGCGTCGACGCCGCACCGTACGGCTTCGGGAGCCCATGCATGAGGCACGCACGACGACGGATCGTCCGACGGGGGGCGCGACTCGCGGCCGTCGGCGGGGTCCTCTGCGGAGGGTTGATGGTGACGCACGCCATGGCGAGCGAGCCGTCCGCCGCGTCACGTGCCCCCCAGAGCGCCACCCTGGCCGCCGCGGGCAAGGGTGCGGGCCTGGTGTCGACCCTCGGCACCTCCCGTACGGCGGGCAGTTGGATCGCCGCCGACGGACGCCCCGTGGTCGCGGTGACCGACTCGGCCGCGGCGGCCGAGGTGAAGAAGGCGGGCGCCCGCCCCAAGGTCGTGAGCCACAGCATGGAGGATCTCAAGTCCGTGACGAAGGCGCTGAAGGCGGCGCCACGGGTCGCGGGCACCGCCTGGGCCATGGACTACGTCAACAACGAGGTGGTGGTGCAGGCCGACCGCACCGTCTCCGCCTCCGACTGGTCCCGGATGAAGAAGCTCGCCGCGAGCATGGGCAGTTCGGTCCGCATGGAGCGGACCGAGGGCACGTTCACCACACGGCTCAACGCCGCCCTGCCGATGTTCTCGACCGGCGGGCGCTGTTCGGCGGGCTACAACGTGACCAACGGGCGCAACGAGTTCATCCTGACGGCCGGGCACTGCGGGCCGGCCGGGTCAGTCTGGTTCGGTGACAACCAGGGCACCAAGCAGCTGGGACAGACGGTCACCACGGCGTTCCCCGGCAACGACTTCTCCCTCATCCAGTACAACAACGGCGAGAACGACACCGGGAACAACGTCGTCTCGATCGGAGGCGGCAAGGGCGTCCAGATCATCGGCGCCGCCGATCCGACGGTCGGCCAGCGGGTCTTCCGCAGCGGCAGCACCAGTGGACTCCACGACGGCCAGGTGAAGGCGCTCAACGCGACGGTCAACTACCCCGAGGGCACCGTGACCGGTCTCATCGAGACCAATGTGTGCGCCGAACCGGGCGACAGCGGCGGTCCGTTGTTCTCGGAGGGCATCGCGCTCGGCGTGACCTCGGGGGGCAACGGGGACTGCACCGCGGGCGGTACGACGTTCTTCCAGCCGATCACCAAGGCGCTCACGGCGCTCGGGGTGAAGCTGACCGGCCCGGGGGCAGCCGCCCAGGGCGCGACGGGGGCCACCGCCCAGTCCTCCCCCGCCCCCGCGTCCTCACAGGGCGCGGCCGTCGTGCCGGGATCCGCCGCGCCCGGCTCGGTCCAGGCGGTCGGGTCGGGCGCCTCCGAGCCGCTCCTCGCCCGCCTCACGGACCCGCAGAACATCGGGCCGGGGCTACTGGTCATCGCCGGCAGCATCATCGCGCTGGTCGCCACGCGGTACATCCGTACGGAACAGGAACGCAACCGCTACCGGCGGCAGTACTCGCAGAGTTGGGGCTGAGGCCGGGCGGGGGACGCGGGGACGGGGCGGAGATTCACAACCAGGAGTCACGCCCCGCTCGTCACGGGCCCGCGGGGCGGCCGAGCGGGCTCACGCCGCCTGTGTGGGCGACTGGGGGGCGGCTTGCGCCCACTCCAGGACGAGCCGCTGATACTCCCGCCGCTCCTCCATGCTCAGCGTCCCACCAGCCCGGAACCAGAGGGCCCGGATCTCCTCGTTGACATCGGCGGCGGACCGCACGGAGTCGGTTTCAGGAGTGGTGGACATGGTGTGAAGCATACGGGCCTTGGCGTGAAGGCGATGTGAGTAAAGGTGCACCTTGCGACATTACGGACCGTGAACCTGATCACTTGTCTGACGTGGGATCACCCTCCGCACCTGCTCACCGTCCCTCCCCCGTCCCCAGCACCAGCACCTGAATGGCCAGCACCGCGGCCCCGCGCGCCCAGTCGTGGAAGTCGGAGACCTTCGTCTCCAGATTGACCGGATCGGCCTGGGGATGGCGGTGTGTGAGGATCGTCTCCTCGACGACCGGGCCCGCCACGTCGAGGAGTCCGACGCCCTCTCCGGCGAGCAGGATCTTCTGCGGCATGGCGAAGTTGGCGATCTGCGCGACGAGGGTGCCGAGCGCGCGGGCCGCCTCGTCGAGGACACGGGCCGGCAGCGGGTCACCCGCCGCGGCACGGGCGAGGATCTCCTCGTAGGTCAGGTCCTCGCCGGTGGCGGCCCTGACCTGGTAGCGGATGCTGGGGATGGTCAACAGGGAGATGGCGCTGCCACGTTCCCCATCGGGAGTGAGGGGACCGTACGGGTTCACGATCCAGCGGCGGCCCGCGCCCCGCCCGTCCTCGACGGAGGCGACCCGGGTGCCGCCGAGGACGAGGCCGTAGCCGATCCCGGCGCCGATGGTGAGGACCACGAAGCGGTCGAGTCCGCGGCCGGCGCCGAACCAGGTCTCGGCCTCCACGAGGGCGGCGACGTCGTTCTCGACGACCACCGGCAACCCGGTGCGCAGTTCGACGAGTTCGGCCAGCGGGACGTCCGTCCAGCCGAGGAAGGCCGACTCGGCGACGACCGATCGTCTCTCGACACGGCCGCCGACTCCGATGCCGATGCCGGCCGGTGCGGGAGAGGACCGGGTGAGTTCCTCGGTCATCTCCGCCAGCAGGTCGGCGACTTCGGCCGGGGTGTGGGTGGTCAGCGGGCGGTCATGGCGCGCCACGATGTCGCTGCGCAGGGTGGTGACGACGCCGTAGACCATTTCCCCGGTGATCTTGAATCCGATGAAGGAGCGGGACTCGGCGACGATGTCCAGGGGCTGCGAGGGACGCCCCTGCCGTACCTCCGCGCTCTCCCCCTCCCCCGACTCGGCGGCCTCGATCAGCAGGCCGGACTCGATCAGCGGTTTGGTCAGCCGGGTGAGACTGCCCGGCGACAGGTTCAGACGGCGCGCGATCCCGCTGCGCGACAGCGGCCCGTGCACGAGCACCTCGATCGCCACCGCACGCTCACCCTGACTCAGCGGCAGCCAGCCGGCCTCGGCACGTGTGGTCATGAGGACTCCCACAAGATTTTATTTTGCCTCAGAAGTAACGGCGCCAGTCTATGACATGGAAGTTCGCCGGAAAGGATGTGTACAGGACTCTTGACGCCTTGATTGTTCCGCATCAAAAGTAAATGGGGCCAGGACGAGCCCGACCTGTGAAGTCTCCACCAGTGAAGGATGTTGCTCAGATGACGTTCTCTCTCGGCATCGTCGGCGCCGGCCAGTTCTCCGGCCAGTTCGCGAAGCTGTTCCTCGCCCACCCCGGCGTCGGCGATGTCCACGTCACCGATCTGCTCCCCGAGCGGGCGGACGAACTGGCCGCCGCCGAAGGGCTGTCGGGCACCTTCCCCTCGTACGAGGCGATGCTGGAGTCGAAGGCGGTGGACGCCGTCGCGATCTTCACCCAGCGCTGGACCCACGGGCCGCTGGTGCTCCAGGGACTCCGGGCGGGCAAGCACGTGTACTCCGCGGTGCCGATGGCCATCACCCGGGACGAGATCGCCGCGATCATCGACGCGGTACGGGCGACCGGACTGACGTACATGATGGGCGAGACCAGCCAGTACAACCCGGCGACGGTGCACGCCCGCAACCAGATCGCCGAGGGCGCCTTCGGGCGGCTGTTCTACGCCGAGGGCGACTACGTCCACGACATGGATCTCGGGTTCTACGAGGCGTACCAGTACAGCGGCGGCGAGAACTGGAAGGCGACCGCCAGCTATCCCCCGCTCCTGTACCCGACGCACTCGGTGGGCGGGGTGCTCGGCGCCTGGCGGACGCACGCGGTGAGCGTGTCGGCGATCGGGGTGCGCGACGAGCGCGGGGACGGGGTGTTCGACAAGGAGGTCAGCCAGTTCGGCAATGACTTCTCCAACGCGACCGCGCTGTTCGAGGTGGCGGGCGGCGGCTCGTTCCGTACGAACGAGTTCCGGCGGGTCGGTTATCCCTCACACATCCGGGAGTCCCGTTTCCGGTTCTTCGGGACCGACGCCAGCATGGAGCAGCTCGCGACCGTGAGCTTCTGGCAGGACAAGAAGGGGGTACGGGACATCACGGAACTGCTTGAGCCCAAGCCGACGCTGGCGCCGGACGATCCCTCGCTCCAGCACATCGCGCCGGCGCTGCGGGCCGCGTTCACGTCCGGGTCGGCGCCCGTGCACGACCGGGCGCGGCTCCCCCGGGAGTTCGACCACCTGCACAACGGGCACGAGGGCAGCCACCACTTCCTGGTGGACGACTTCGTGACCGCGGTGAACACCCGGACGCTGCCGTCGGTGAACGCGTGGGTCGCGGCCCGTTACACCCTGCCGGGCATCGTCGCGCACGAGTCCGCGCGGCAGGGCGGGGTCAGGCTGGAGATCCCGGACTTCGGGGACGCGCCCGAGGCGTGAGGTCCCCGGGCGGGGCCGGGTGCCGTCAGGTGCCCGGCTTGCGGCCGTACACGAAGACGTCGTCGCCGTTCTTCAGCAGCGACCAGTACTTCTTGGCCGTGGTCGTGGTCATGTTGACGCAGCCGTGCGAGCCGGGCGGGTTCCACATGCTCAGGCCGACCGAGTGGAAGGCCTGACCGCCGTCGAAGAACTGGCTGTAGGGCATGGGCACGTTGTAGATGTTCGAGACGTGGTCGATGTCCCGCCAGTAGATCTTCTTCAGGCCGGTGCGGGTCTCGTAGCCGTCGCGTCCCGTGCGGACCGGCACCGGACCGTAGACGAGCCTGCTGCCGTCCTGGATCCAGCTGAGCTGGAGCGTCAGGTTGACGCAGGCGATGCGGCCCTTGTTGACGGGACACTTGCCGTCCTTGTTGGGCTTGTTGCCGACGGCCTTCTGCTTGTTCATGAGGTCCATCACGCCCCACGTGACGGACCCGGCGTAGCCCGCGTTCGGGGTGATGCCGTGCTTGGTCTGGAAGGCCTGGATCGCCTTGCAGTCGGCGGTGGACTGCCGGCCGTCGACCGGTCGGCCCAGGAACTTCTCCACCTGCTTCTGGTACGGGCCGGTCTGTGTCGTGCAGCTCGCGGCCTGCGCGGGCGCCGTGCCCAGCGCGAGCGTCAGCGGCGCGACCAGTCCGGTGATGCCCAGAGCGACGGCTCCCCGTCTGCGTATGTCCCCCATGTCAGGCCCTTCTGTCCGCGTGTTTACGGGTGTTTCCCTTGTTCTCCGCCTGCTAGACCCGCGTCGGGGCGCAGGCGTTGTACGGCTGTCCGGTCTGCGACGAAACGGTGACATTGGGAGCAGTCCAGTTACCCCGAATTGGACCAGGCTCCGGGTGCGCCGCCCGACCTAGGCTGCCGCCATGCACCGCACACTCGCCGACGATCTCTCCCGGCTTCCCGAGCTCCTGCAGTCCGCCCGTGACTTCGCCGCCGACGAGGTGGACGGACTCGACGGGCGTCCCGTCGCCCACCCCGGCAAGGCGCCCGACCCGGAGCCCCTGCCCGCCGAGGGGCACGGCGCGCAGGGGGCGCTGAGCCGCTTCGCCGAGCGCTGGGCGCCCGGATTCTCCGGTTCCGCGGGGCCCCGCTACCTCGGTTTCGTCACCGGCGGCGCGACGCCCGCCTCGCTCACCGGGGACTGGCTGACCGGCGCGTACGACCAGAACGTGTCCGGGGGTGGCGGATCGTCGGCGAGCGCGCTGGAGCGGGAGACCGTGGGCTGGCTGCGCGAGCTGTTCGGACTGGGCGAGGCGCACAGCGGGGCGTTCGTGACCGGCGCGAGCGTCTCGAACACGGTCGGTCTGGCGATCGCGCGGGAGTGGCTCGGCGAGCGGCTGGGCGTGTCCGTGTCGCGGGAGGGCGCCGCCGCGCTCGGACCGGTCGATGTCCTGTCCGGCTCCCCGCACTCCAGCGTCGCCAAGGCACTGTCCGTGCTCGGCATCGGCCGGGACCGGCTGCGTACGGTGCCGGTACTGCCGGGGAACCGCGAGGCCGTCGACGTCGAGCGGCTGGCCGCCGACCTCGACGCGCTCGACGGGCGCCCGGCGGTCGTCGTGGCGAACGCCGGAACCGTGAACACCGTCGACTTCGACGATCTGCGGGCCATCGCCGCGCTCAAGGAGCGGTACGACTTCTGGCTGCACGTGGACGCGGCGTTCGGCGGCTTCGCCGCCCTGTCACCGTCGTCCGCGCATCTCGTCGACGGGCTCGACGCGGCCGACTCCGTCTGTGTCGACCTGCACAAGTGGCTCAACGTCCCCTACGACGCGGCCGTGCAGTTCACGCGCCGCCGGGACCTCCAGGTCCGGGTCTTCCACAACGAGTCCCCGTACCTGGGCCTGCCGGCCGGCGACCCCGACTTCCTGCACCTCACGCCGGAGAACTCGCGCCGGCTGAGGGCGCTCCCGGCGTGGTTCTCGCTGATGGCGTACGGACGCGAGGGGCATCGCGAGATCGTCGAGCGGAACAACGCGCTCGCCCGACTGCTGGGCGAACGCATCTCGGACGTACCGGAGTTGCGGCTCCTGGCGCCCGTCCGGCTCAACGTCGTCTGCTTCACCCTCGCCGACGAGCCCACGCGGGAGCGGGTGCACGCGCTGGCGGCGGCGGTCGAGGCCTCGGGCGAGGCCTTCGTGACGCCGACCGTGTACGCGGGGACCCATGGGCTGCGGGCCGCCTTCAGCAACTGGCGTACGACGGAGGCCGACGCCGAGAGGGTGTTCTCCGTCCTGCGGTCGGCCGCCCTCACTGCCGCACCGTGCTCCGGAAACCCGTGTTGACCGCGGTGAGGCCGCCGTCCACGCACAGCGTGGTCCCGGTGATCCATGCCGCGTCCCGGGAGGCGAGGAAGGCGACGGCGGCCGCGATGTCGTCCGGCTCACCGACCCGTCCCAGCGGATAGACCCCCGACGCCTGGGCGAGATCGTCGTCGCGGCCCTCCCACGCCGTGGTGCGGACCGTGCCCGGCGCGACCAGGTTGACCCGCACACCACGGGGGGCCGCGTGCCCCGCGAGGGTGCGGGTGAGGGACATGAGACCCGCCTTGGCCGCGCTGTAGGCGTGGTTGCCGAAGTCCTGGATGCCGTTCACCGAGCCGATGTTGACGATGGCGCCCCGGCCCGAGGCCACCAGGTGCGGGAGGGCCGCGCGGCTGCAGCGGTACGCGCCGGTCAGGGTGAGGTCGAGGTCACGGGCCCACACCTCGTCCGGCTCGTCCTCGAAGAGCGGGGCGTCGGGAGAGCACCCGTACGCGTTGTTGACCAGGACGTCGAGCGAGCCGAAGGAGTCCACGGCGTACGCGACGGCCGCCTCCACCGCCGCCCGGTCCCCCACGTCACACACCAACTCCTCGGCCCGCGCCCCCAGTTCACGGATCGAGGCGGCCGTCTTCTCCGCCTCGGCCGGGTCGACGTCCGTGACGAGCACCCGGGCGCCCTCCTCGGCCAGCCGGCGGGCGGTGGCCGCGCCGATGCCGCGGGCCGCGCCCGTGATCAGAACTCCGTATCCTTCAAAGCGCCTCATGACAGATACCGTGCGCCCATGTCCGCGTTCATACAACAACTTCCGGCACTGATCGGCGTGGTCATCGGTGCGCTCGGCTCGTATCTGGCGATCGTGCGAGGCGATCGGGCCCGCTTCCGCCGGGAGCGGACGGCCCGGTGGGAGGAACGGCGGCTCGCGGTGTACGCCGACTACGCGCGGGCGCTGAAGAAGAGCGTCACTCTGACCTACCGGGTGGCGTCCTATCTGGGCAACGACCCGCACCCGCACCCCTTGTCCCCGGACGAGGCCGCTCCGCTGCTGGCCGAGGCCACCCTCGCGCGGGATCCGTCCGGGGAGACGCTGATCCTCCTGGGCAGTCCCGAGGTGGTGGAGCGGGCCCGGGCGTGGGTGGTCAGGGTGATGGAGATGGAGCAGTTCCTGCGTGAGGGGACGCGTGACCCGCAGGCGTGGCAGGCCCTGTTGGAGCGGCAGCGCGCCGGGCGCGAGGGCTACTACGCGGCCGTACGGGACGATCTGGCGCTGCCCCCGGGCCACTCCGCGCGCTGGCCCCTGCAGCCGGTGCAGCACACCTGATCTCAGCGATACCCCGTCACATCCGCCGGCCTGCCCGCGTCCTGGACCTCGACGAGATAGCGCCAGGCGTCCGGCCTGCTGCCGTCGCGGTCGGTGAAGCCGTACTCCTGGGCGAGCCGCCCGCTGGAGAGCGAGCGGCCGTTCCAGCGCGCGACCTCCGGGTCGGCGGCCAGCGCCGCCACGGCACGGCCGACGTAGAAGGGCGTCTCGGAGATGGCGAAGTGCGGGACGCGCTCCAGGGCGTCCCGCCAGTTCTCCTCGCTGACGTCGAAGGTGTCGAGCATCATCTCCGAGCGCAGCCAGCCGGGGGTGAGCGCGAGAGCGGTGGCGCCGTGCGGGCCGAGTTCGTGGCCGAGGGAGAACGCCATGCGCAGGACGGAGGCCTTGGCCAGGTCGTAGAAGAAGGAGACGCGGTAGGTGTCCCGGTTGTACTCGGCGGTGCCGTCCGTCATCTCGACGACGAGGCCGCCGGGGGTGCGCAGCAGCAGGGGCAGTGCGTGGTGGCTGGTGATCGCGTGCGTCTCGACGGCCCGGCGCAGCAGCCCGAGGCCCTGGTCGAGGTCGGATTCCCAGAGCGGGGTGTCCCACTCGAAGTGTTTCTCGCCGCCCCAGACGTCGTTGACGAGGAGGTCGAGGCGGCCCTGGTCGTGCGCGATGCGGGCGACCAGGGCCTCGACCCCGGCGGGGACCAGATGGTCGGTGGGCACCGCGATGCCGGCGCCTCCGGCCGCGGTGACCAGGTCCGCCGTGTCCTCGATCGTCTCGGGGCGGTCGTACTCGGAGCGCCGTTCGCGCGTGCTGCGTCCGGTGACGTAGACGGTGGCGCCGGCCGCGCCGAGTTCCACCGCGATCCCTCGGCCCGCTCCGCGGGTCGCGCCCGCGACCAGCGCGACCCTGCCGTCCAACGGCCCTGCCATGTCCGACCTCCGTGCTCGTGGTGTGCACGGGCCGCCTTCGCCCGTGTGTCCCCACGAGAGTCCCGCGCAAGCCGGACATCTCCTGTCGTGATTCGCTGGTGTGTCGCGGTGGTCCCGCTCAGTGGCCGCGCGCGATCCACTCCTCCAGATGCGGGGCCTCGGCACCGATCGTGGTCGAGTCCCCGTGCCCGGTGCGGACGACCGTATCGGCCGGCAGGGTGAGCAGGCGCTCGCGGATCGACTCGACGATCGTCGGAAAGTGGGAGAAGGAGCGCCCGGTGGCTCCGGGGCCACCCTGGAAGAGCGTGTCACCGGTGAAGACGGTGCCCAGGCCCGGGTCGTAGAGGCAGACCGCGCCCGGGGCGTGGCCGGGCGTGTGCAGGACGGTCAGGTCCGCGCCGGCCGCCTCGATCACCTGTCCGTCCTGCAGCCAGGCGTCGGGGAGCCGGTCGGGGTGGGTCTGCTTCCACAGCTGCAGATCGTCGGGGTGGAGCCAGATCGTGGCGCCGGTGCGCTCGGCGAGGGCGGGCGCGGCGTCGATGTGGTCGTTGTGGGCGTGGGTGCACACGATGGCCAGCAGCCGCCGGTCGCCCACCGCCTCGGCGATGGCGTCGGCGTCGTGCGCGGCGTCGATCACGATCGCCTCGTGGTCGTCGCCGACGATCCACACGTTGTTCTCGACGTCCCACGTGCCGCCGTCGAGCGAGAACGTGCCCGAGGTGACGAGGTGCTCGATCCGGGCGCTCATCACAGCACCACCACCGAACGCAGCACGTCACCCTGGTGCATCCGCTCGAAGGCGGGCTCGATCTCGTCGAGGGCGATCGTCTCGGTCACGAACGCGTCCAGGTCAAGTCGCCCCTGGAGGTGCAGGTCGATGAGCATCGGGAAGTCGCGGGAGGGCAGGCAGTCGCCGTACCAGGACGACTTGAGGGCGCCGCCGCGTCCGAAGACGTCGAGGAGCGGCAGTTCGAGCTTCATCTCGGGGGTGGGTACGCCGACGAGGACGACCGTGCCGGCGAGGTCGCGGGCGTAGAAGGCCTGCTTGTACGTCTCCGGGCGGCCGACCGCGTCGATGACGACGTCGGCCCCGAAGCCGCCGGTGAGTCCCTGGATCGCCTCGACGGGGTCGGTCGAGGTGGAGTTGACGGTGTGGGTCGCGCCGAGCTTCGAGGCGGTGGTGAGCTTCCGGTCGTCGATGTCGACGGCGATGATCTTCGCGGCGCCGGCCAGCCGGGCTCCGGCGATCGCCGCGTTGCCGACGCCACCGCAGCCGATGACGGCGACGGAGTCGCCGCGGCCGACGTTGCCGGTGTTGATGGCGGCGCCGATGCCCGCCATCACCCCGCAGCCGAGCAGCCCGGCGACCGCCGGGGAGACCGCGGGGTCGACCTTGGTGCACTGCCCGGCGGCGACCAGGGTCTTCTCCGCGAAGGCGCCGATGCCCAGGGCCGGGGACAGTTCGGTGCCGTCCTTGAGCGTCATCTTCTGCTTGGCGTTGTGTGTGTTGAAGCAGTACCAGGGCCGCCCGCGCAGACAGGCCCGGCACTGCCCGCACACCGCACGCCAGTTGAGGACGACGAAGTCGCCGGGAGCCACGTCCGTGACGCCGTCGCCGACCGACTCCACGATCCCGGCCGCCTCGTGACCCAGCAGGAAGGGGAAGTCGTCGTTGATGCCGCCCTGCTTGTAGTGCAGGTCGGTGTGGCAGACCCCGCATGCCTGGATCTTCACCACGGCCTCTCCCGGCCCAGGATCCGGCACGACGATGGTCTCGACGCGCACCGGCTCGTTCTTGCCCGGGGCGATCACGCCACGTACTTCCTGCGCCATGGTGGTGAACCCTTTCGTAGATCGACGTTCGTCAACCGACCCTACGGTGTGACCCGCCGGTAACCGACCGGGGGAACGTCAGGTGGCGTGCGGCCGCCTCGGCCCAGATGGGGCGGGCGGCCGGCTTCCGGCCAAGGGCGGCGCGTACCGTCCGAGGTGAGGGCGTGGCCGAGCGCGGTGGCGAAGGCCTCCGGCGTATCGGCGAAGCGGGCGTCGGACCCGAAGACCTCATGCGGGACGGGCAGATCACGCGGCGACGAGCGACGGCAGAGCGGCCTCCGGTACGCCGCCGAGGACGACCGGCTCGATGCCGGGTCCGGCGGCCCGCGCCTCCCACCTCGCCCGGTATTCGCGGTAGTCGAAGAGGTTCTCGCCGCTCGCGATCACCGGCCGCGCATCGGGACGCGCGGCGCGCAGCACGGCGTACGCCTCGATGAGGTCGAGGGAGCCCTTGCGCGGCTCGATCCCGCCGACGGTCAGGACGTACGGGCCGAGGCGAACGCGCCAGGCGGCGCGGGCCGGCTCGGCGTTGGACCGGCGGGACACGTGGATGTGCGCCCGGTCGCCGTGGGCCACCGCGTCCAGCACCGGCGGCCCCGCCTCGTCGGGGTGGCCGGGGACGCGCACGGTCCGGTCGGGGCGTGAGGTGAACCGCGCCAGTTCCTCCGGGGCGCCGTAGCCGACGAGCACGGTGCCACGTGGTGGAGATGCCTTGCCCTGGAGATCGGGCAGGGCGGCGACGGACCCGCGGTGATCGAAGCCATCGGCGTGCGGGCATGTCGGCCGAGGACATGCTCAAGGCGGCCGAACTCGCGCTGATCGGGAGGGCGGCGGGGCCGCGCCCGGCGACCGGTCGTCGGCGGCCGCGTGGGCGGGCGCCGGGGCCGACATGAGCCGGGCCCCCGGTCGCGGGCCCGGGAGGAGCCGCCTAGCGTGGAAGGCGTCCGGGCGGGGGACGGCACGGCGGACGTGGGGGCCGCGTCCTGTCTTCGGAGGTCCCCCCGTGGGTACCGTCTCGTTCCTCCTCGTCGTGGTCGTCGTGACGGCCCTGGCCTTCGACTTCACCAACGGGTTCCACGACACGGCCAACTCGATGGCGACGTCGATCGCCACCGGGGCCCTGAGACCGCGCGTGGCCGTCGCCGTCGCGGGAGCGCTGAATCTGGCGGGCGCGTTCCTGTCCACGGCGGTCGCCAGAACCATCTCCGGCGGCATCGTGGACGACGCCAAGGTGTCCCTGGTGATGATCTTCGCCGGGCTGGTCGGCGCTCTCCTGTGGAACCTGCTGACGTGGCTCGCCGGGCTGCCGTCGAGTTCGTCGCACGCGCTGTTCGGCGGGCTGATCGGCGCGGTGTGGGTCGGCGCCGGCGCATCCGCGGTGCAGTTCGGAGCGATCGTCGAGAAGATCCTGATCCCCGCCGTCGTCTCGCCGCTCGTCGCCTGTGTCGTGGCTCTGCTGGCGACCTACTTCGCGTACGTCATCACCCGCCGGACGGCCCCCGACCAGGCGCGGCGCGGATTCCGCCGGGGGCAGGTCGGTTCGGCCTCGCTGGTGGCGCTGGCCCACGGCACCAACGACGCGCAGAAGACCATGGGTGTCATCACCCTGGCCCTCATCTCCACCGGGGCGCTCGCCCACGACTCCGGGCCGCCCTGGTGGGTGGTACTCATCTCCGGGATGGCGATCGCCCTCGGTACGTACACGGGTGGGTGGCGCATCATCCGCACCATGGGCAAGGGGCTCACCGACATCGAGGCGCCGCAGGGCTTCGCGGCCGAGACCAGCGCGACGGCCGTGATTCTCGCCTCCTCCCACATGGGGTTCCCCCTGTCGACCACGCAGGTGTGCACCGGCAGCATCCTGGGCGCGGGCCTGGGCCGCAGGCTGGCCCAGGTGCGGTGGGGCGTGGCCGGGCGCATCGCGCTGTCCTGGCTGCTCACGCTGCCCGCGGCGGCGGCCGTCGGCGGCGCGGCGGCCTGGACCGCCGGCCACGGCACCGCGGGTGTGGCCCTGGTGGCCGCCGTCGCGGCCGCGGCGGCGGCCGGCTTCTGGGCCCTGTCGCGCCACCGCCCCGTGACCCCGGACAACGTCAACGAACTGCCCGCCCGGCCGGCCCAGCGCGTGGAGCAGCCAGCGGCGTGAGAGCGGGCCGGCCCGTCCGGCGGCGAAAGGAGGAGTGGCGATGGACATCCAGTGGGCCACCCTCGCCGGCGTGTGCGGTGTGAGCCTCGGGATCACGCTGCTCACGGTCGTGCTGTTCTCCCTCGGTATCGCCGCCTGGCCCCGTGGCGACGGCGGTGGCGACGGCGCAGGACGCGCGTGCGGCACCCACCGGACGGCCACCGCGGCAGCGGTGCTGTGCTTCGGCGCGTGCCTGGCGGTCGCCGTCTACGGGCTCACCCTGATCATCGGCGGCTGACGTCCGTCGCGCCCGAGGCACCCGCTCACGCCGGACCCGGTCGTCCGGCGCTCCAGGCCCCCGGCCTGCCCCGCGGACCCGAACTGCCTGACACGGCGGGGGCGTTGTCAGTGGCGGCTGGCAGGATCGCCGACATGACAGACCCCATGGACGACTGGCGGTCCTTCCTGGTGCGCTGGAGCCAGGAACGGGCAGACGCACAGGACCCCGGAGCCCCGGCGGGCGAGCGACACGTGCGCGACGAGGAGCCTCTGCGTACGCGCTGGCTGGGCTTCCCGCCCGCGTCCGAGGAGCGCGTCCGCGCCCTGGAGGAGCGGCTCGGGCACCGGCTGCCGCCCTCGTACCGGACGTTTCTGGCGGTGAGCGACGGCCGGCGGCACGCGGGCGGCTTCGTCTGGCTGCTCGCCGGTACCGACGCGGTGCGCCGACACGAGGACGCGGCGGGCCTGGCCGAGTACTTTCCCGGGGATCTGGACGACGACCCCACGCCCGAGGACGTGTTGCTCGCCGGGATGTGGGAGCGGGCGCTGGAGCCGGACGTGGAGTCGGACGCGGTCTACGCGCTGCTGGACCCGGGGGATGTGGACGACGCCGGTGAGTGGGCGGTGTACTGCTACGCGTCGTGGCACGCGAGTCCTCCGCAACGGTACGCGTCGTTCGGCGCGTTCGTGGAGGCGATGTACCGCGAGTTCCACAGCCTGCGGGTGAGCCGCTCGGAGCGTGCGGGGGCGGAGTTCGTCAACGCGACGACGAGGGCCTTGGACGCGTCCGTCGAAGCCGCGCGGCTGGACGCGCTGCGCGGGAGGTACGAGCGGGCCTCGGCGCCCCTCGCGGAGGCGATCGCGTACGGCAGGCCCCGGGCGACAGGGCTGCGCGACCAGATCCGCCGGCTGCTCGGGGAGACGTACATGGTGTATTTCCACGGGCTCACGGCCGACCCGCTGTACGCGCCCGAGTTTCTGGCCGTGCCGGCGGACGAGGCCGTGCGGCACCACCGGGACCGCCCGTTGTCGGCCCGCCACCTGGGGGCGCCTTTGACGGGATGCGCGAGACGGCGGAAGAGATCCTGCGGCAGGTGGGTGACGGCACCTTCCGCTACACCGCCGAAGACCCCTTCGGCCGTGCCGGGGCGAAGGCGCGGGAGCCGGCGCGCTGGGGCGACGGGGACGCGGCTTGGCACACCCTGCGCGCCGCACTGCCCGAGTGGCGGCCGGTCGGCCCCGAGCACCTGGCGCCGGTCGGCCTGTGCGCCGACCCGCCCCTCGGCCCCCTGATCACCCCGGAGCGGGGCCGGGAACCGCCGGCCACGCCCCGGGTCGGACAGCGGGGCGACGCGCCCGCTCCGGCGGCCGACCTGGACCCGCCGGGTCCGGCGTGGCTGGCGGAGGGCGATCCCGGCAACTTCCTGGTGTCGTACCGCTTCGTCCTCGTGGAGTCGGTGGAGCCGGCCGAACTGCCCGGCCGTGTCGGTTGACCCCGGCAACGCCGTGCTGAACGCGCCGATGACCTTGTGGGACGCGCGCACGCGTTTCCCCCGCAACCGGACCGTGACGTGGGAGGACGAGGCGCTGGCCGCCGTCGGCCGGGCGTGCCCCGGCTGGAGCTTCGCCTTCGAGCCGCGGCCGGGCGGGAGCTTCGACGAGCGGCGGTTCGTCTCCCCGGGCGTTGCCGCTTCCCGGGGCACCCGTGCGGTGACGGTGAGGAGCGAGCCGGCCCGCACCCACCGTCCCGGTGTCTTCCATCTGTCCGTCACGGAGAACGGCGAGGAGCGGTACGCGTTCACCGTCCGGGGGACCTCGGTCAGCAGACGGGGGTCCGCGCCGGCCACATTGGACCCGGACCGTCTCTTCCCGCAGGACGACCCGCACACCGAGCGGCTGGGCGAGCGCCGTGCCCTGGAGGCCCTGGCCGCCGAGTTCGGCGTCCGGCTGCCGCGGTTCGCCCTCGAACGCGGACGTCTCCACAGTTTCCGGACCCGGCCCTGGACCCGGCCGCCGGGCCCCGGCGAGGGCTAACTGACGCTGGGCGTGGTCCGCGCACGGCCCTGACGACACACGGCGGCGCGACGGAGGATGCCGGTCCGTGAAGTCACGGGGCGGGTCGCGCGCGGCCACGGTTGAGGCGGTGGGCAAGGGCGACGGTGAGGGAGTTGCCGGTGCCCCGGGCAGTGTCGAGGATGCGGGCGCGGTGACCGGCGCCGACGACGGCCGTACGGGGAGCGGGAGTTCGGCCCATGGAGGGGGTCCTTTCCGGCCTCCGCGCGGGGAGTCCCAGGTGACCCGATTCTTGTCCTGCGCGGGCGCACTTCCCTGGCACAGGCAACCCACAGGTCCCGTTTCGCTTCCTTCGAGGCGCGAGGGGTTCCCGGTACCGACGGGACGCCCGCGCTCGAAGTGCGAGGAGGGGATCCTTGAACCGTACCCGGCGAATAGCGGTCACCGCCGTGGCCGTTCTCGCGGCCCTGGCGGGCTCACCGGGACTGGCCCAGGCCCAACATCCGGCCCAGGTAGAGCCATTGGCGGAGAAGACGGACAGCGCGCTGCCGCCGGGCTGGCGCGTCACCGGGGAGGGCGTCGCGCGTGAGCTGGTCTGGCGGTCGGACAGGGCCGTGCCCGTGGGCGACGCCCGCGTCGAGTTCCACGCGGCCGGCCGGCTGCTCGGCTTACCGAAGGCGGCCAAGGACGGCCACACGTTCCGGCTCGCTCTCCACGGAGCCACCCCGCTCAAGGACCTTCAAGTCCTGGCGGCCGGACGCCGGTTGGACGCGCCCGCCGACAACACCGGCAAGAAACCGAAGGACTCCCTGAAGGCCGGGCGGCCCCCGGCCCCACTCCCGGCGAACGCCGTGGACCCGGGCAGGCCGGGCGGATACCGCACGGTCACCGGCGAGTACCACCTCGACCCGGTGAAGCTGCCCGGCTTCGCCCAGCCGGTCGAGATGCAGGGTGTCGTCGTCGCGCCCACCGGCGCCACCGGCAAGCGACCCCTCGCCCTGTTCCTCCACGGCCGCCACCCCACCTGCTTCAAGCCGGGCGGGTCCGAGGACGACGTGACCCTTGAGTGGCCCTGCTCGGCCGGCACCCAGCCGATCCCGAGCCACAAGGGCTATCTGAAGGACCAGAAGCTGCTGGCCTCCCAGGGCTATGTGACGGTGTCGATCTCGGCGAACGGCATCAACGGCCAGGACGGGGACGTCGAGGACGGCGGTGCGCAGGCGCGCTCCTCGCTGGTGCGGCAGCACCTGGCCAAGTGGGCCGGCTGGGCCGCCCACCCGGGCACCGCCCCGGCGGCCGTGCCCGACGCGGCCAAGGCAGACCTGTCCCGCGTCCTGCTCGTCGGCCACTCGCGCGGCGGCGAGGGCGTCAACCGGGCCGCCATGGACAGCCTCTACCCGCCGCCCGCCGCGCAGGACGGCTACCGAGGCCCGGTGCGCTGGAAGATCCGCGGGACCGTCCTCATCGGACCGACGATCTTCGGCCAGAATCCGGTGGCCGACGTGCCGTCCACGACGATCCTCCCCGGCTGCGACGGTGACGTCTCCGACCTCCAGGGCGAGGTGTACGTCGACGGGACGCGCGGGGTCAGCCGAGGCACCGCGCTGCACAGCGCCGTCTACGTCGTCGGCGCCAACCACAACTTCTTCAACACCGAGTGGACGCCGGGCAAGTCCGAGGCACCCTCCTTCGACGACTTCTGGGACGACCCGCAACAGCAGCCCGACCCGGTGTGCTCCACGGGCACCCGCACCCGGCTGACCGCCGACCAGCAGCACCAGGCGGGCGCCGCCTACATCGCCGCCGCGGCTCGGCTGTTCGTCGCCGGCGACGACCGGGTGCGCCCGCTGCTCGACGGCTCGGGCCGGCGCGCCCCCTCGGCGGGCCCTGCCCGCGTGCTGACCCACGCGGTCGGCGCCCACCGCACGGGCGGCTTCCTGCCCGACGCCCCGGTGAAGGTGACCGGCGGCAGGCTGTGCTCGGCGCTCGACCCCGACCCGGCCGTGGCATGCCTCGCCCCCGACGCCGCGGGGAGGTCGCCGCACTTCGCGCGGTGGTGGACGGAGAAGGAGGCCGGCCGCGGCGCGGTCGCGCTGACGTGGTCGGCGCCGGGCGCGGCGACAAAGATCCGCCCCGCCGCTCCGGTGTCCCTCTCCGGTGCCAAGAGTCTGGCGCTGCGGGTGTTCGTGCCGCCGAACACGACCGGCACCAAGCTGGACGTGGCCGTCACCGACTCCAACGGCCGCCGGGCCGAGCTCGGGCAGGTCCAGGTCGACGGGCTGCCGGGCACCGACCGCACCGCCTCCTACTGGGCGCGCGAGCTGCGCGTCCCGCTGACCGCGGCCACCCGCGCCGGCCTCGACCTGAGGCACGTCAAGTCCCTTGAACTGACCCCGCGTTCACCGTCAGGACAGGCCTGGCTGATGGATGCCTGGGGCTGGGCCCCCGGTACCCCGGCGGCCGGGGCCGCGACGTTGCCGCGCGTCGACATCGGCCGGCTGACCGTCAAGGAGGGCGACTCGGGCACCCTCACGTACCACATCCCGGTCCAGGTCTCCGGGCACGGCAGCGGCAAGGTCCGCTTCTCCGTCCTCGACCCGGACACCGGGCAGGCCAAGGACAGGCTGGTCACGGTACGGCCGGGCAGCGACCCCATCGACGTGCCCGTGGAGGTGAAGGGCGACACACGCTTCGGCTACGACGAGCATCACGACGTCGTCGCGAAGGCCGTGCACGGCGCCGTCATCGGCTCGTACCGGGGCGGGGTCACGGCGGTGAACGACGACCCCGCGCCCGCGGTCACCCTGACGCCGGTCACGGACCGGGTGACCGAGGGAGGGACGCTGACGTGGCGGATCTCCCTCTCCGAGCCCGCCGACGTGGACATCTCGCAGCCGGTCCGGGTGCTTCCGGTCACCGAGGGCGCCGAGCTGTCCACCAAGGACGTGGACCCACGGTGGCTGATGGACTACGCCGGTGAACTCCCCGACCCGGAGCGCCCACTCTCCCGGGCGAACCTGTGGGTGTGGACGGACATTCCGGCCGGGACCACCACCGCCGACTTCACCGTGCCGACGGTGACGGACCAACTGGCCGAGCCGGCCGAGTCGGTACGCCTCGCACTGACCGACGACAACGCCGAACCGCTTCCCGGCCATCCCGTGCTGACGGGCACGGTGGTGGACGCACCGTAGGCCGCCTCGTGCAGGGGGCATGGACAGGGTGGTCCATGCCCCCTACGCGGAGCCGCGCCCGCCGCTCGTCGGCTCCCGCTCCGCGGCCGCCGCCTCCACCGCTTCCGCGACGGGTGACACGACACGACCAAGGCCTGATCAGGGCATGCGGCTACGCTCGTGTTCGCGGGGCCCGCCCGCCGCGGCGATCCGCGATCTCACGGAGCGGCACATTCAGCGAACATCACCGGCAGCTGCGGGACATAGGCCGAACGGACCGCCTACCCGACGTCCGGCAATTCGACAGCCGGCGGCGGCGCCGGGGTCGGCGGCGGATCCAGCAACCGCTCCGACCGGCGCGCGTTCTCCAGCCGCATCGCCGTCAGCCACCGCCACAGGTCCGGCAGCTCCTGCCGCGGGCACGCCAGCCGGTGCTCGATCCGGCACCGCTGCGCCGGATCCGCCGGGCACACCCCGTACACCGTGACCCGGCCGTCCGACAGCACTATCCACCGATGCTCCGCCGGCACCAGGTGTGCCGGCACGTCCACCCCCGGCTCCAGCAGCACCCAGTCATGCTCCAACGTCGGCAACCGATCCTGCGGCAGCCCGCAACGCGGACACCTGAACACCTGCCGCGCGCCAATCCGGCGCGGCCCCTCCTCGACAACCCCCATATACAGAGCGTGCGGGCCGACCGGGCATGGCGACACGGCGCCAACCAGTCGGGTCACCTGAGTCGGGAACGGATCAGTGGGGCCAAAAGTGAACCAGCAGGCCCAACGAGCCACGGCCAACCCTCGACCGACAGGCCGAGACACGCGCCTAGTGCCGCGGCAGGCAACGTTTGCCCGTCAAGGAGCGGCGTCCGGTGCGTGCTCTCGGCGTGCCGGCCGGAGGCCCTCGTACTGGACGTACTTGGGTCTTCGGCTGGTGCGGCGAGAGTGCGTGCCGGGCGTCGCGACAGGGCGAACGTTGCCTGTTGCGGCACTAGGTCCTGACCGGCGGTTGACCCGCTGGGCCGCAGCGATCGCGGAGCTGGTGCCGGGCCACGAGGACACCACCCGCAGAAAGACCCGCCGTTTCGACGAGATCAGCCTGGGCGGCCGAGGGATCGACCTCGTGCGTGCGCTGCAGCGACCGACGGGCGCCGGCCTCGAGCACCGGCCGGTCCCCGGCCGCGAGGTGGTCCACCCATGAATCGGGGCGCCCTCCGGGCAGGCGGGGCCGATCGGCTTCAGCGCGGCCAGGGTGTTCGTGGCCCCCTTCTCGAGGCGCCGCCCGGGGCGGCCCCGCTCCGCCCCGGCTCGACCCGGCGGCGGGCCGGATGCCGAGTGGTTCCAACGGCGCGAAGAACACTCCTTGTCGAGACGGCGGGTTCCGCCGTGGTCGTGGGGCTACTTCAGCTCGGCGTCGGTGTAGTAGCCGCCCGCGACCAGGACACTGTCGTAGTTGGTCTTGTCGACGCTGATGGGCTGCAGCAGGTAGGCGGGCACGACCTTGGCTCCGTTGTCATAGGTCCTGGTGTCGTTGAGCTGCGGCTTCCTCTTGTTGAGCACGTCGTCGACCATGTTCGCGGCGACGTCGGCGAGCAGGCGGCTGTCCTTGTAGACGGTCTGCGACTGCTGACCCGCAATGATCGACTTCACCGAGGCCAGTTCGGCGTCCTGCCCCGTGATGACCGGGAGGGGCTTGCTGAGCGAGCCGTAGTCGTCCGACCTCAGCGCTGCCAGGACGCCGATGGAGATACCGTCGTACGGCGACAGGACCGCGTCCACCTTCCTGGTCTTGTACGACGTGGTGAGGATGTCGTTCATGCGCTTCTGCGCGGTGGCGCCGTCCCAGCGCAGGGTGGTGACCTGGTTGAGGGCGGTCTGACCGGACTGGACGACCAGTTGCCTGCTGTCCAGGAACGGCTGCAGGAGGTGCAACGCGCCGCTGAAGAAGTACTTGGTGTTGTTGTCGTCGCTGGAGCCGGCGAACAGCTCGACGTTGAACGGGCCCTTGCCGTGCTCCAGGCCGAGCTTGTCGATGATGAAGCGGGCCTGGAGCCGGCCGACCTGCTCGTTGTCGAAGGAGGCGTAGTAGGTGACGTTCTTGGTGCCGAGGATGAGCCGGTCGTAGGAGATCACCGGGATGTCGGCGTCGGCGGCCCGCTGGAGCACCTTGTTCAGCGACTTGTTGTCGATGGCCGCGATGATCAGTGCGCTGACGCCCTGCGTGATCAGGTTCTCGATCTGTGAGACCTGGGTCGCCGGGTCGTTCTCGCCGTAGACCAGCTTGGTCTTGTACCCGTTGGCCTGCAGGTCCTTGACGACGCTCTTGCCGTCGGTGATCCAGCGCTCGGAGGCCTGGGTCGGCATGGCGATGCCGATGGTGCCGCCCTTGGAGCTGCCCGTGCTGTTCTGGCCCCCGCAGGCGGACATGGTGAGGGCGACGGAGGCAGTTCCGGCGAGGGCGGCGAGGGCGGCTCTGCGATTGCGCATGGTGATCGTTCCTTGTTCTTCTCGTCGTTGAGAAAGATGACGGCATAACAGATGTCGGTGAGAGAGCGGCGATTGAGCGAGCCGGGCGCGCGACGAGCAGATCGAGCGCGAGTCGGCCGTGCCGCGTCCAGGCTCAGGGCCCCGCGTAGGGGCGCCGCACGGGCGGATTCCGGGCGCCCTGGACAGGCCGAACTTCAGGTACAGCGGCGCGCCACGGCGGATCAGCTCGGCGACCGTGCAGATGCGCACGCGGCAGCCGAGGTCGTCGGGGCCTTTGGTGCGCATCTCCATGGGAGTGAACTACCCGTATTCCCTTGCGATGTGACTGATGGTCAGGTTGGCCGCAAACAATGGTGAGTGGGGGCTCAGGAGCCTCGATGTCTCACGGTTCGCCGATCGGCGCGTCGGCGCAGCCCAGGCATCCGGGTCTCGTCGATTCGCGTGGCCCCTCTGCCGGTGCACACCTGAACGCACGTCAGGCCCCACCGCGACGTTACGTCCACGTGTGTTCCAACTCCGGTGGCGCGCAGGGCAGTTGCCTTTCAACCGTTCGAAATTTCGTCACACGTTCGGACGTAGGCGTGACCCTAGAAGGGCGGGTGCGGGGTGTCAACGGGGAGGACTGGCAAGGGTTCCTGAAAGGTATTGGGGATTCGCTCCGTGAAAGCTCGGCTCTGATACCGAGCCCGCGCACTCTCTGCCGGCGCGGGCTCGTCATGGTCCGCGACCGGTCCTCCTCGCGCGGCGGGTGACCCGTTCCCCTCCGGGGGCCGCGCCGACGTAGCCTGAATACTCCGCACCGAACTCCCGCTAGGAGCACCGTGAGCATCGCAGAGCCGTACGCCGGACCGCCCGCCTGGCGGCTGCTTCTCGGGTACGTACGACCGCACAGATGGGCGCTGCTGGCGGGCGCGTTGCTGGCACTGACGACCGGCGCCACGGGTCTGGTGCTGCCGCTGGTGGCGCGGGGGCTCATCGACGACCTGTCGCACGACCGGTCCATCGGGCGGGCGCTCATCGGTATGGCGGCGCTGGTGGTCACCAACGCCGCGGTGGGGGCGCTGGGTTCGTACGTACTGCGGCGCACCGCCGAGTCGGTGGTGCTCGGCGCGCGGCGCGCCCTTTCCTCGTATCTGCTGCGGCTGCGGATACCGGCCGTGGACCGCAGCGAACCGGGCGACCTGATGGCCCGCATCACCTCCGACACCACGCTGCTGCGCGAGGTGACCACCGATTCACTCGTGGGCATCGGCACCGGCGGTCTCACCCTGGTGGCGACGGTGGTGATGATGGGCCTGGTCGACGTGGTACTGCTCGGCGTCACCCTGGGAGTGATCCTTTGCGCGGGTACGGTGCTCGGCGTGATCGTGCCGCGCATCAACCGGGCCAGCAAGCAGGCGCAGGACGCCGTCGGCGTGATGGGCGCCTCGCTGGAGCGGATCCTGGGCGCGCTGCGCACGGTCAAGGCGTCGGGTGCCGAGCACCGGGAGGAGCAGACCATCCACGCGGCGGCCGAGGAGTCCTGGCGGCAGAGCGTACGGGCCGCCAAGTGGTCGGCGGCCGCGGGCAACACGGCCGGTCTCGCGATGCAGATCGCCTTCATCACGGTCCTCGCGGTGGGCGGTGCACGGGTCGCGACCGGTGCGATCGAAGTCGGCACGCTGGTCGCCTTCCTCCTCTACGTCTTCTATCTGATGTCGCCGATCCAGCAGGTCGTCGGCGCGATCACCCAGTACCAGACGGGCGCCGCCGCGCTCGCCCGCATCCAGGAGGCGCTGCGGCTGCCCGCCGAACCGGACGCGCTGCCCGCGCCCCTGCCGGCCCCCGGCTCCGCGCCGGCCGCGCTCGCCTTCGACGACGTCCGCTTCCGGTACGCCGACGACCTGCCGTACGTCCACCACGGCGTGACCTTCGCCGTCCCGGCCCGCGGCATGACCGCGTTCGTCGGCCCCTCCGGCGCCGGCAAGACCACCGTGTTCTCGCTGATCGAGCGGTTCTACGACCCCGAGGCGGGCGTCATCACGGTCGATGGCCGTCCCCTGGAGGAGTGGGACCTGCCCCGGCTCCGGTCGGCCATCGGGTACGTGGAGCAGGACGCCCCGGTCCTGTCCGGTTCCCTGCGCGACAACCTGCTGCTGGGCAACCCGGAGGCCGACGACGCCGATGTCACTCGTGTGCTGAAGACGACCCGGCTCGACGGGCTGGTCGCCCGGCTGCCGCGCGGCCTGGACACCCTCGTCGGGCACCGCGGCACCAAACTGTCCGGCGGCGAACGCCAGCGGGTCGCGATCGCCCGCGCGCTGCTGCGTCACCCCCGCCTGCTGCTCCTGGACGAGGCGACCTCACAGCTCGACGCGGTGAACGAGGCCGCGCTGCGCGACACGGTCGCCGATGTGGCCCGTACGACCACGGTCCTGGTGGTCGCGCACCGGCTGTCCACCGTGACGATGGCCGACCGTATCGTCGTCATGGACGCCGGCCGCGTACGCGCCGTGGGTACCCACCGGGAACTGGTGGCCGGGGACCCGCTCTACGCGGAGCTGGCCGCGACCCAGTTCCTCGCGACGGCGGGCTGAGGAGAGCGGACCGCCGCGCGTTCTTCGTACGAAGTTTCCTTCACTCGGCCCACCCCATAAGCGTCTGCCCCCGGCACGGGATGCCAGGGGCAGACGCGAACGGCACGGGCGGACAGGACCTAGGCCTGGAGGCCCGGGAGGAGTCCGGTGACGGGGGCGACCAGGTCGGTGACCTGGTGCAACTGGTTGAGGTCGTTCAGACGGTTGAGTCCGGCCAGTTGGTCGGCGATCCGCGGGATGTCGGCCTGGTGCTGCGCGGGGATGTCGCTGACGGCGAGCGCGTCGAGCTGGGTGATCGGGTTCAGCTTCCCCGCGTCCGGGGCATCGGCGGCGGCCGCGGACGCCATCGGCGCGGCAAGGCCCGTGACACCGACGGCGAGACCAACGGCGGCGACCATACGTCGTGTTGAGATCATGCTTGCAGCAACGGTCCCGGACGGCGCGCGGTCACGGCCGTCCCCCGCTCCTCACCCGAGAGGCGCATCGCACCTGCTGGGCTTGCCGTGGGGCATGGGGCGGAGGACGCTCGGTAGAGAGGCCCTTCGCGGTCCCCTCCTTACTGGACCGCGGCCTTCCAAGGAGGTCGACATGGGCACCATGGCAGGCCCCGCCTTCGACACCGAAGCGCTACGGCGGGGCATAGAAGGACACAGTGCGGCGGATCTCCTGTCGCTCTACGCGGACGACGCGGAAATGACCATCGTCGACCGCAACACCCAGCCAAGCCACCCGATGATCAAACACGGTCGCGGCGAGATCGCCGAGATGCTCAACGACGTCTACAGCCGCGACATGACCCACAAGTTGGAAGAGTGTGTCGTCCAGGGCGACCACGTGGCGTTCACCGAGTCCTGCCAGTACCCGGACGGCGTGCGGGTACTCGCCAGCTCGATGGTCTCGCTGCGCGACGGCAAGATCGTCGAACACACGCTGCTGCAGGCATGGGACGAGTAGGAAGGAACTGGCCGAAGGTCCAGATCAACTCTCGCCTGACCTGGACCTTCTCGGCGAAGGCCGCGATGGGGCGCTCGCGCCCGGGGCGGCCTCGGCTGCCACGACCAGTTTCCGCAGCAGGTCTGCGAGCTTCCGCTTCTCTGCTGGGGTCAGTACTGCGAGCAGCGCGTTCTCACCCCGGTCCTCCGACACCGCGTGCCGTTCGAACGCGGCGTATCCGGCGTCGGTGAGCCGCACCTCCACGCGACGCCGGTCGGCCGTGTGATGGGTACGGGCGATCAGCCCCGCCTCCTCCAGCGGACCGAGCCGCGCCGACAGGGCGCCGCGGGTCAGCCCGACCATGTCGGCGAGCTGCGAGGGGCTCGCCGCGTAGGGCGGGCCGAGTCTGCGCAGCATCAGCAGCACCTTGAACTGCCAGTGCTGCAACCCGCCGGAGTCGAGCATGTCCCGGCGGGCCTGGGCCGCGTGCCGGGCCAGGATCGCGAGCCGGACGAAGATCTCCTCCTTGACCGGGTCCACCCAGTCGAGTTCCTTCGCCCAGACCGCGACGTGCCGGTCGACCGAGTCCGCCGCCCAAACCTGCCCCCGCGCGCCCTTCCCCTCATCCGCCTTCACGTCAGCCGCCTTCACATCTTCCATGCGCCCCTCCGTAGATAGTTTTCTTGTGGATAGTTTTTCTGATTACTACTTTCCCTGCCATGACGAACACCGCAAGTACCCTTCGTACGGTCGTGGCGCTCGACGAACTCATCGCCGTTGCAAGGGAGTTGAGGATCGGCGGTCGCTGGGAGCGCGCGACGCGCCTGCTCGACTCCGCCGAGGCGACCGATCCGCTGGCCCGTGCACACCTCGCCGTGGCCGCCGCCGAAGTCGCCCTGGAGAGGGACTGGTTCGGCGGGACGACCCTCGCCGGGCCACGGCTCGCCGCCGCCGAGGAGCTCGTCGAGGTGCTCATCGAGAGCCTCGCCGGGAAGCCCTCCGATGAGGCGCACCCCGGCATCCGCTGGGACCTGGACTCCCTCCGGCTGCGCCACGGCTACCTCGGGCGGGTGCGCGTCGACGGTGCCTTCCGTGCCGGACCCGACGGCAAGGACCCGGACGCGCTCGCCGCCCTCCGCACGCACGCCGAGCGGCTCCGCGGCCAGGCCCCGGACGAGGTGCGCCGGGGCTGGGCCGAGATGTATCTGGGCCTCGTCGCCGACAATCTCTTCGCCGAGCGGGACCTGGCGCCCGGCCACTACGAAGCCGCGCTGCGCGCCGGTGAAGCGGGTGAGGCGGCTGAGGCGGGTGAAGAAGGTGAAGCGGGCGGCTCACCCGGCTCCGGTGACGACCTGCTGGCGCGTGAAGCGTTGCGGCACCTCGGTGATCACGACCACGACCACGGTGACCACGCACGGGCGCGGGAGCGCTGGAGCAGGGCGGCCGAGCTCGGCGCCCGGTCCGGAACCGTCCCCGGCACCCTCTCGCAGCAGCTGCTCCTGGCGGTGCTGGCACGCGACGCGGGCGACGAGGCCGGGGCCGTCGCGCTGGTCCGCGAGGTCGCCCGCTGGGCCGGGGCCATCGGCGCCGTGACCACCGAGGCTCAGGCCAGGGGGTTCCTGGCCGGGGTCGACCCGACGGCGCCGCCCGCTGCCGCCGAGTCGGACAGCTGATCGTACGAGCTACCCTGGTCGCGGGCCGTGACTGGCGCTGAGGTGGAGTACCACCGGGGAGCGGCCTGACGAACGGGTCTTTGCCGCGCGCCTGGGCGATTGTGTCAGCGACGCTCAGGAGTAGCTCATGTCCCAGGCCCAGCTCATGGACGGCGCGGGTCTCGCGCGCCGCGTCGTCGAGGAGACCGCGAAGCGCGCGGCCGAACTCACCCGGCGCACGGGGGTGGCGCCGTGTCTCGCGACGGTGCTGGTCGGCGAGGATCCCGCCTCGGTCACCTACGTCCGGATGAAGCAGAACCGCAGCCGCAAGGCCGGCATCGAGTCCCGGCACGTCGCCCTGCCCGTCGACACCACCACGGCCGAACTGGTCGACACGCTGAAGGCGCTGTCGGACGACCCGACCGTGCACGGCATCCTGCTCCAGCACCCCGTCGGGCCGCACATCGACGAGCGGGCAGCGTTCGAGGCCATCGCGCCGGAAAAGGACGTCGACGGGGTGACGCTCAGCTCGTACTCGGCGATGAGCTTCGGGCTGCCGGGCTTCGTGTCCTGCACCCCGGGCGGCATCATGCGGCTCCTCGACGAGTACGACGTCGACCCGGCGGGCCGGCGTGCCGTCGTGGTGGGGCGCAGCGCGATCCTCGGCAAGCCGGTCGGGATGCTGCTGCTCGGTCGCGACGCGACGGTGACCTACTGCCACTCGCGGACGACCGGTCTCTCCTCGGTCGTACGCGAGGCGGACATCGTGGTGGCCGCCGTGGGCCGGCCCCGGCTGATCCGCGGTGAGGACATCAAGCCGGGAGCCGTCGTGATCGACGCGGGCTACAACCCCGGGAACGTCGGCGATGTCGACTTCGACACCGCCCGCGAGCGGGCCCGGCTGATCACGCCGGTGCCGGGCGGTGTCGGCCCGATGACGATCGCGGTCCTGCTGGAGCAGACCGTGACCGGGGCCGAGCGCCAACTCGGCCTCCGGTAAAGCGATTCGGCTTCGCTGACAGAGCTTCGGGTCCGCTCAGCGCATCCACGCGCTGTACGACATCACGTCCCCGGCCTTGACGCCGTACTCGGGATCGTCCTTGGTGACGGTGTCCTCGATCCCGAGTACGGCGCCGCTCCTCGGGTCGAGGACCAGCATCCGGCGCGCGGAGTACGTGGTGTCGTCGTACACGTACGCCTGTCCCTGCCTGCCCAGCCGGTCGGTGACCACTCCGGCCGGGCGCAGCCCCTTCGCGCCGGCGAGGACGCGGACGAGCGCGGCGTCCTCGCGGGCGCCGAGCGTCCAGTTGCCCAGCAACTCGGCGACGGCGTCCAGAAGTTGGGATGTGCCCATCGCCTCAGTGCGGTCGATCTCCTCGAGATAGGCGCGCAGCCGCTCGGCGTCGTGCGGCGGCCGGGCCATCGGCGGGGCGTCGCTCCAGCTCGGCGGGTAGGTCTGCCGACTGAGGACATGCCCGTCCTCGACCGTGCGGGGGACGGGGTCGGCGTCGGTCACGACCGGCCTGCCCGGATGGCGGGGGTCGGTCGCCACCACGAGTTCCGTGTGGCTGCCGTCGGCCTTCCAGCGGACCACGCGTTCCTCGGGGAGGGTGATCGGCGGCCGGGCCCCCGGCCCGGAGGTCAGGCTCATGCTCCAGGTCTGTACGTGGGTGCCCTGGACGAGCCGCTGCGACCCGGCGGACGCGGCCACTCGGTCGGCGAGCCGGTCCAGGGGTAGGGGGGTGGAGCCCGCCTCGACGATCAGCGGGCGGGGCGCGGCCACGGCCGGGGTGGTGGTCGATCCCGACAGCGTGAGCGTCAGGACGACGACACCGACGGCGGCCGCGGTGCCGACGCTCCAGACCCAGCGGCGCAGCGGGCGGGGGTGCGTGCCGCGCCGTTCGCCGTGCAGGAGTTGGTTGAGGCGACGCTCCGCGTGCTGGTCGAGGGGGCGGTCGTGGAAGCGGGGGTCGGTGGACGGCACCGGGTTGGCGCGGCGCAGGATGTCGAGTTCGTCAGCCATGGCCGTGCTCCTTCGGGGTGTCGCGGCGGGGCGGGGCAGTGCCCCCGGCCACGGTGACGTGCATACGGTCGATCTCGGCTCTGAGCCGGCGGCGGGCGCGGTGCAGGCGCATGGCCGCGGCGCGACTGCCGCAGCCGAGGGCGACGGCGACCTCGTCGACGCCGAGTTCCTCCCAGGCGGTGAGACGCAGTACCTCCTGGTCGGCCGGGGAGAGCCGGGCCAGCGCCTCGTGCACCCAGTCGCCCGGCGACGCGGAGTCGGGGCTGTCGACGACCTGTCTGCCGTGCGCGCTCTCGTCGTTGCCGATCCGGTCGAGGAGCCTGCGGCGGCGCCCGTAGCCGCGTACGGCGTTGGCCAGGCAGTGGCGTGCCACCCCGTACAGCCAGGGAAGCGGGGACGGCGGGAGGTCGGACCGGCGCCGCCAGGCGACGGTGAAGACCTCCGCCACCACCTCCTCGACATCACTGCTCCGGCCGTCCAGTCGCCTCGCCACGTAGCGGCTGACCGCCCAGTAGTGCTCGCGATAGGCAGCGGCGAAGGTCTCGTCGTTGCTCATGATCCGTAGGTGTCCGGCAGGTGCGCGATCGTCACAGCCGCGGGTGTGACGCTCGTCGCTTCACTCCAGTGTGACGGTGGGCCCGGCGCCGGACACAGGCGGGGCATGGAAAGCACCACAGTGACGACGCCGCCCGCAGCCCTTCCCGCGCGTGGGAGGCGTCCTGGACTCGCCGCGGTGAAGTGGCTGACCACCACGGATCACAAGACGATCGGCACGCTGTATCTGGTCACGGCGTTCGGCTTCTTCTGCGTCGGCGGGGTGATGGCGCTGCTGATGCGCGCCGAACTCGCCCGGCCGGGGCTTCAGATCATGTCGAACGAGCAGTTCAACCAGGCGTTCACGATGCACGGCACGATCATGCTGCTGATGTTCGCGACGCCGCTGTTCGCCGGTTTCGCGAACTGGATCATGCCGCTGCAGATCGGCGCGCCCGACGTGGCGTTCCCGCGGCTCAACATGCTGGCGTACTGGCTCTATCTCCTCGGCTCGCTGATCGCCGTGGGCGGGTTCCTGACGCCTCAGGGAGCGGCCGACTTCGGCTGGTTCGCGTACGCGCCGCTGTCGGACGCGGTCCGCTCGCCCGGTGCCGGCGCCGACATGTGGATCATGGGTCTGGCGCTCTCCGGCTTCGGCACGATCCTCGGCTCGGTCAACTTCATCACGACCATCGTCTGCATGCGCGCCCCCGGCATGACGATGTTCCGCATGCCGATCTTCGTGTGGAACGTGCTGCTCACGGGTGTTCTGGTGCTGCTGGCCTTCCCCGTACTGGCCGCCGCGCTGTTCGCGCTGGAGGCGGACCGCAAGTTCGGTGCCCACGTCTTCGACGCGGCGAACGGCGGTGCCCTGCTCTGGCAGCACCTCTTCTGGTTCTTCGGCCATCCGGAGGTGTACATCATCGCCCTGCCGTTCTTCGGAATCATCTCCGAGGTCATCCCGGTGTTCTCCCGCAAGCCGATGTTCGGCTACATGGGCCTGATCGCCGCGACGATCTCGATCGCCGGTCTGTCCGTGACCGTGTGGGCGCACCACATGTACGTCACCGGTGGCGTACTGCTCCCGTTCTTCTCCTTCATGACGTTCCTCATCGCGGTGCCGACGGGCGTGAAGTTCTTCAACTGGATAGGAACGATGTGGAAGGGGTCGCTGAGTTTCGAGACCCCTATGCTGTGGGCGACCGGCTTTCTGATCACCTTCGTCTTCGGCGGTCTGACCGGTGTGATGCTCGCCTCGCCGCCGATGGACTTTCCGGTCTCGGACTCGTACTTCGTGGTGGCGCACTTCCACTACGTGATCTTCGGTACGGTCGTGTTCGCGATGTTCTCCGGATTCCATTTCTGGTGGCCGAAGTTCACCGGCAAGATGCTCGACGAGCGCCTCGGAAAGATCACCTTCTGGACGCTGTTCGTGGGCTTCCACGGCACGTTCCTGGTGCAGCACTGGCTGGGTGCGAACGGAATGCAGCGCCGTATCCCCGACTATCTGGCGGTGGAGGGCCTGACCACCCTCAACACCGTCTCGACCATCTTCTCCTTCCTTCTCGGCAGTTCCCTCCTGCCGTTCTTCTACAACATCTGGAAGACCGCCAAGTACGGCGAGAAGGTCGAGGTCGACGACCCATGGGGCTACGGCCGCTCACTGGAGTGGGCCACGTCCTGCCCGCCGCCGCGCCACAACTTCCTCACGCTGCCGCGGATCCGTTCCGAATCGCCGGCCTTCGACCTGCACCACCCGGAGATCACGGCCACTGCCGCACATCTGGAGACGCCCCAGAAGGAACTGCGATGACGACCATGGACGACCGTCCGCCGTCCCCGCGGGCACTCATCAACGAACTGGAGGGCCATCTGCTCATCGAGGCCGCCAAGGCCGAGGGACGGACGGAAGCGGCTCGTTTCACCCATTCCCTGGCCTGGCTGACGGACACTCAACGCGAAGAGGTGGAAGAACGCTTCGCAGCCGCCTACCTGACGCTCACCCGCCGCTCCTGGCGACGGACGGCACGGCGCGGCCGGGAACTGCGCGCCGAGTACGAGGCGAGGTACCGCGCACTGCGTCGGCGCCTTTGCGCCGTGTTCCTTCTCGGTGCCGCTTTCGCTCTGGTGACCGTCGTCTCGGTCAGCCGACGGTGACCTCGCGAGCGAGGTCGGCACGCAGAAGGTCCTCGTTGCGACCGGACAGCATGTCTTCCTGGTCGTTGAACAGCTGCCACCGGATGCCGAACACATCGCCGAAATCGCGCCCGAACCCGTGGGGACGGGGAGCGGCGCGCGGGTCCCGAACCCGGCGGTGATCTCCGGGGATTCACCACCGGGTTCGAGGACACCTCGACCGGTGGCCCGCACGGCGCCCACGGTGGGGTCACGTCATGGGGTTTTGGGCCCGTGCGGGTTCCACCCCGCCGGCCGCAGGATCCCCAGCAGTTGACGGACCAGTTCCTCGACCACCTCGTCGAGCGTGGCGTCCACCCAGCCCGCGCGCCAGTCGTGCAGAAGGCCGTTGACGCTGCCGATGAAGGCGGTGGCGGCGATCCGGTAGTCGCGCGGCACCGCCTCGCCGCGGTCGGCCGCCGCGGTCGCCTCGGCACAGATGAAGTCGACCCAGCGCGCCCGGCGGGCGAGCCGCTGCTCCTCCAGGCGCGGGCTGACGCCGATGATCTCGACGAAGGTGATGCGGATGCGGCGCGGATCCGCCGTCACGTTCGCGGCGTAGGCGCGGAAGATCGCGGTGGCGCGCTCGGCGAGCGGCAGGTCCCCGGCGTCGGCGAGAGCGGCCAGAGCCGCCTCCTCGGCCCAGTCGTTGACCTGGAGATGGAGGGCGGCCAGCACGTCCTCGAGGGTGTGGAACTCCTCGTAGAACTGACGCGTCGACAGTCCCGCCGCCTCGCTCAGCGCCGCGATGGTCGTGGATCTGAACCCCGGGCTGTCACCGAAGAGTTGGAGCGCGGCGGTAAGGAAGCGTGAGCGTCGCTCGGCCTGCCGTTCCGCGGCGGTCCTGCCTCCGTAACGGCCGGTCGGCTGTTTGATCCTGCCCGCCACGCGTTCCTCCCTCGCCGGAGGGACGAACCGGTTCGTCCCTCCGATGATTTTGTCGTGCACGGACCCTTGTGGAGAGTGCCGCCCCTTCCTTACTTTCCAGTAAGTCCACTCTGAACGCAGTGGTGTTCAGACTTTCGGTACCCGCACCCCCCGCCTACGACAAGGGGCCCACCATGTCTGCCCTCAGACCCAGACACCTCTGTACGCTCGCCGCCGCCGTCGCCCTCACCTTCACCCTCGGCGGTGCGGCGCCCGCGGCCTCCGCGCGGACCGCCGCCCAGACCGTCGCGGCCGACCTGCGCGAAGTGATGTTCGTGGGCAACAACTGGGACGGCACCGCGGACGTCATCAAGTCCACCGGTGACTTCGCGAAGGTCGGCCGGATCAACGTCGTCCCGGACAAGGACGCGCGGATGGCGGAGATCAACGCCGATCCGATCAAGTGGATCTACTTCCAGGCCATCCGCAACGGCGTCGGGGAGGGCCACGACCAGTTCGTCGACGACATGTACTCCACGCCCGACGGCAGGTCAGTGGTCGTTTCCCGCCCGAGCTTCGCCGACGTCGTCTCGATCGACCTGGCGACGGGGAACATCAACTGGCGCTTCCCCGTGGCTGGTTACCGATCCGACCACATGGCCGTCTCCCCCGACGGCACCCGCGTCGCGGTCTCCGCGTCGACCGCGAACACCGTGCACGTGCTCGACATCAACACGGGTAAGCAGCTGGGCTCCTTCGCCACCGGCGACAAGCCGCACGAGAACATCTTCACGCGGGACGGCAAGTACATCTGGAACATGGCCATCGGCGATGTGAACACCTCGCTCGACGACCCGTGGCTGGACTGGACGAAGGGCGACCGGCACATCACCGTCGTCGACGCGACCACCTACAAGCAGGTCAAGGTGATCGACATGCGGCAGCGGCTGGACGCGATCGGTCTCACGGACTTCTCCGACGCGGTCCGGCCCGCCGTCTTCAGCCCCGACGAGTCCAAGCTGTACTTCCAGGTGTCGTTCTTCAACGGCTTCCTGGAGTACGACGTGGCCTCCGACCGGATCACCCGGGTGAAGACCCTGCCGATGAACCCCGCGACCAGCACCGACCGCACCACCTGGGTCAACGACTCGCGCCACCACGGCATTTCGATGAACCCGTCCGGCACCAAACTGTGCGTCGCCGGAACGATGGACGACTACGCGACCGTCGTCGACCGGGCCACCCTCCAGGAGGGCCCGCTCGTCACCGCCTCGAAGCCGTACTGGGCGACCGTCAGCGGTGACGGCAAGGACTGCATCGTCTCCGAGAGCGGCGCCGACCAGGTCACCGCCATCGACTTCGCCACGGGGCAGAAGACGGTGTCGGTGCCGGTCGGCGACCACCCCCAGCGTGTTCGCCTCGGCCATGTGGAGGCGAACTGGACGGGTCCTGCGACTAGTTGACCGCCGACGCGGCCCATGAGCTCAGTTCGGAACGGGCCGCGCTCAGCAGATCGGCGGACGGTGCCGTCGCCCCGTTCGTGACCAGCGCGTAGTGCAGGGTTCCCGAGTCCGGTGCGGTGAGCAGCAGTCGGCGACTGCCGGCGCCGCCCGGCTCGGGGGCCACGGCGATCGGGGTGGTCGTGGTGTAGGCGGGCGGGGAGATCGTCGCCCCGAGATCGGAGACCACCGTCGTGGAGACGGTCGGGAAGGACGCCGGGAGATGGAGTTCGGTGGGAGCGCTGCCGCCGCCCGAGCGCCACAGGAGCAGCCCGTACTGGCCCGATCCCACCAGCTGGGAGACGTGCGGCAGGGACGACGGAACCGGGTTCCAGGTCAGGGTGGTGGAGCCGTCCCGGGAGCGGTCCTCGTAGGTGAAGGCGACCGTGCTGCCCGAGGTCGCGCTCGGATAGAGCCGGTCGAGCAGGCGGGCGTCCTGACGGAGCACAGCCGTGCCGGAGTCGTCGAGGCCCACGGCCGAGAGGTCCTCGTCGTTCCAGGCGTCGCCGGAGGTGAGGACCTTGCTCGCGTTGCCGTTCATCAGCTCGTGATGGCGGCCGCTGTAGATGTCCCACTGCCACTGGGTGCCGGAGAGCACCGGCCCGGAGGACGCCGGTTTCGTCCACCAAGTGGCGCCCGGCAGGCGGGAGTCGAGGGCCTGATACATGGCCTTGTCGACGGTCGGGGCCTTGCCGGAGACCGTTCCCGACAACGGATGGCCGAACTCGCTGACGATCGCCGTCGTCCCCGCGCTCGAGGCGCGGTCGCGGACCGTCCCGAAGTCGGTGGCGTACTGGCCGTCCGCGGCATTGCCCCACATGAGGATGCCCGAGATGGCCTTCTGGTCGTAGAAGTGGGTGTTGAAGACATAGCGCGGGCCGAGGGTGCCCGCGTCGAGCAGGCCGCCCTCCTGCTTCTGGGAGTCGATGTTGGAGTTCCAGAAGAGGTTGGCCTCGACGAAGGCGGGCTTGTCCTGCCAGCCGGCCGCGTCCATCCGGGAGCGGAACTTCACATAGAACGGCCAGAGCAGGTCCCGCTCCCAGGTACGGCTGGTCTGCCCGGAGTCGTAGGTGCCCGCGTACGGCTCGTTGAACGGGTCGAAGCCGACGAGGCCGGCGAACTGGGCCGTGGTGAGGTGCTGTCTGACATAGGTCATGGTGGCCTGGGCCGTGGTGAGGAAGGCGTCCTGGACGCCGTACGCGTTGTGCCAGAAGTCGTACTGCGCCTGCTTCACGGCACCGTTCTGGGTGATGTTCTGGCCCCAGAAGATGCAGATCCCGCAGGACTCGCCCGGGTAGTTCCCGGCGTCCACGGCCCACTTGGGGGCTCCGTCGCCGGTGTACCAGCTGCCCGAATTGAAGAGGTAGCGGGAGTAGAGATCCTGATGGAAGTCGGGATACACGCGGATTCCGGCGTCGAGGAAGGCGCGTATCTGGTCGGTGACGGCGGCGAGATAGGCGGAGTCGACCTGGCCGCGTACGGGTTCGGCATGGGCCCAGGAGAGCAGGAAGCGCACGGAGTTGCCGCCGCCGAGGGCCCGCAGGGCCGTCGCGGACTTCTTGGCGTCGGCGACCGAGGCGAAGGGCAGACCGCTGTTCTCTTCGAGTTTCGTCTCGCCGGAGACGTTGTAGCCGCGCAGGACGACCTCACGGCCGAGTCCGTCGAGGAAGCGGCCCTTGTCGACCGTGAGGGTGGCCGCCGACGGCGCGTCGAACCACAGGGAGTCGGGGAGTCCGTCCGCGGCGGCGGGCTGGGCGCCCGCCGCCGAGAGGAAGCCGGTGAGGAGTACGAGGACGCCGAGCAGACGCGCACGTAACTTCGACATGTCCACAACAGTCACCGTTACGCAAGACGGCGTCAATACTTCTGACTCCGGAGTAAGTTTCAGCTTCTGGAGATCTTTTTGGGAGGCGTGTCGCCGTGTGCGGGCTCAGGCGCCGACCCTCCGCGTCACGTTCAGCAGGTACTCCTTGCGGTCCAGCGGGTTGAGGTCGGTGCGCGGGCGGTCGGGGACCGTGCCGCGCAGGACCGGTGCGTAGTGGTCGAAGACGCATTCCAGCTCGCCCTCGCCGCGGGTCAGCCCCGGGAGCTGCCGCTCCAGCCCATGGACCCGGGCGACCGGGATCCGGCCCTCCAGCACGTACGAAGCGCCCCGCAGCTCGGTGCTCCCCACGACGGCTCCCTGTTTCGCCAGCACCGGCAGCACCGCGCCGAGCGTGTCCGCCGGGGCCTCCAGCCTGAAGCGGTGCATCGGCTCGTACACCTGGGTGCCCGCCGCCCGCAGCGCGTCCATCACCACCAGTGGGGTCAGGCCCCGGAAGTCGGCGCCCGTGCTGGACATGCTCTTGTCGAAGCCCTGGTGGGCGTGGCTCTGCCGGGGTGAATAGCCGGAGTGGGTCATGGCGACCGTGCAGTCCGTCACCTGCCAGCCGTGGATTCCCTGCGCGAGCGTCTCCTTCACGGTGTCCTCGACCGCCTTGAAGAACGCGTACGGCATCGCTCCGAGCTCGACCTCCAGCCGGAACTCCACCCCGGAGCCGACCGGGGCCGGATCGATACGCAGGCCGACGGTCGCGAGAAAGGGATTGGGGTCCTTCTTGTTGAACTCGACCGCCGCGCCGCTGCCGAGGGGCCGCTCGATGCACAGGGGTGTCGTCTCGCGGAACAGGACGTCGATGCCGAACTCATCGGCCAGAGTCGCCTGGATGACCTCTTTCTGCACCTCTCCGTAGAGCGACACGGAGATCTCCTTGCGCGTCTCGTCCTGGCGCAGATCGATCAGAGGGTCCTGCTCGGCCAATTGGGTGAGGGCGCCGTGCAGCGCGCCCTTGTCGGCCGGACGGCAGGGTTCGACGACGGTTTCGAGGGTCGGGGGCGCGAAGTGGTGCTCGCCGGCCGACGACTTCCGCGGTACGCCGATGGTGTCGCCGATACGGATGTCCGCGAGGCCCCAGAGCTTGCCGATCCGCCCCGCGGCCACGGACCGCTCGCGCGCCGCCGCACCCCGGTCGAAGACACTGATCGCGGTGACCCTGCCCTCCTGGCCATCACCCAGAGGCAGCCGGTCGCGCGTCCGCAGCGTCCCGGAGAACATCCGGGCGTACGCGATCTTCTCCCCGGCTGGCCCACGCTCGACCTTGAAGACGCTGCCCGACACCGGGCCGTCGACATCGGCCTCGGCGCGCGGCAGCAACTCCTTGATCCCCGTGATCAGTTCGTCGACCCCGGCGCCCGTCACGGCCGAGCCGAAGAACACGGGATGGACCAGGGCCTGTCCGGTCTGCCGCACCAGAGCGGCGCGGATCAGGTCGTACGACACCCGGCCCTCGACGTACGCGGCGAGCAGCGCGTCGTCGTGCCCGGAGAGCAGGTCGAGCAGCGGCGCGCCCTGCCGTGCCTCGTCGAACAGCCCGAAGCGGGCGTCCCGCGTGCCCTGCGCCCGGACCTCGCCCATGGGGACGATCGCCGGTGTGAGCCGCGCCGCGACGGCGTCGAGCACGCGCTCGCAGCTCGCCCCGCCGCGGTCGATCTTGTTGACGAAGACGAGCGTGGGAATGCGCAGCCGCCGGAGCGTCCGCATCAGCACACGGGTCTGCGCCTGCACGCCCTCCACGGCGGAGATCACCAGCACGGCGCCGTCGAGCACGCTCAGCACGCGCTCCACCTCGGCGATGAAGTCCGGGTGTCCCGGCGTGTCGATCAGATTGACGGTCACGTCGCCGACCGTGAACGAGACCACGGCGGACTTGATCGTGATACCGCGCTGCCGCTCCAGCGCGAGGGAATCGGTCTGGGTGTTCCCGTCGTCGACACTGCCGATCTCGTCGATGACTCCGACCGAGTGCAGCAGCCGCTCGGTCAGGCTTGTCTTACCGGCGTCTACGTGCGCCAGGATTCCCAGGTTGAGCATATGCACCGGGTGTCATGTCCTTTGAAGTGGGAGTGATTCCTTCCTGGGTGGACATGAACGGTGTGCGCATTGCTGCTCCCTGATCTTGGTGGACGCGTCCCCGCCAGTGCAGCAGGCGGCCTCGGCCCTCAGCAACGGATTAACGCTCAACAAATCCCCGCCGCAGCACTCGCCGCCCTCCCCGCCCGGCCCTAGAGTGACGCACACCACGTAAAATGGCTGAAACCCCTCACCTGGCTCCCCGGGAGGGCACATGACCCGCATTTCGGTGAAGGTGGACGGCACCACGTACGAGGACGAGGTCGAACCCCGCCTTCTCCTGGTCCACTATCTGCGCGACCACCTTGGCCTGACCGGCACCCCGATCGGCTGCGACACGTCGAACTGCGGGGCCTGCACGGTCGACCTGGACGGGGAGAGCGTCAAGAGCTGCTCGGTCCTCGCCGTCCAGGCGGACGGGAGCGAAGTGACCACCATCCAGGGGCTGGCGCACGACGGTGAGTGGCACGCGCTCCAGAAGGCGTTCCACGAACGGCACGCGCTCCAGTGCGGCTACTGCACCCCCGGGATGATCATGGCGGCCCGCGATCTGCTGCGCGAGAACCCGGCCCCGGGCCCGCAGGAGGTACGGGAGGCCCTGGAGGGCAACCTCTGCCGGTGCACCGGTTACCAGAACATCGTCCGCGCGGTCCTCGCCGCCTCCGGACAGGAGGTCTCGCCGTGACGGACCAGATCGTCGAACGCGAGGTCGGCCGCTCCCGGCCGCGCAAGGAGGACGCCCGTCTGGTCACCGGGCAGACCAACTGGACCGACAACATCAACGTCAACGGACTGCTCCATCTGGCCATCCTGCGCAGCCCCATGGCACACGCCCGGATCGACCGGATCGACGCCGCACCCGCCCGGGAGCGCCCCGGCGTGATCGCCGCGTTCACCGGCCGGGACCTCGCCGAGGGCCTCGGCTCCCTTCCCTGCGCCTGGCCGGTCACCGAGGACATCGTGCTGCCCGACCACCCGCCGATCGCGGTCGACGAGGTCCGGTACGCGGGAGACCCGGTGGCCGTCGTCGTGGCCCGCGACCGGTACGCGGCGGCCGACGCCCTGGAGGCCGTCGAGGTCGACTACACACCCCTCCCACCGGTGCTCGACCTGGAGGCCGCCCTCGCCGAGGACGCCCCGCTGGTCCACTCGGACAAGGGCACCAACCGCTGCTACGTCTGGCCGCTGGCCACCGGCGAGAACTACGCAGCCGTGCGGGAGCGCGCGGACGTCGTCCTCAAGCGCCGCTACCTCCAGCAGCGCCTGATCCCCAACGCGATGGAGCCGCGCGCCGTCGTGGTCACCCCGCTCGCCGCCTCCGGCGAGTACACCGTCTACTCGGCCACGCAGATCCCGCACATCCTGCGGATCATGCTCGCCGTCGTCACCGGCATCCCCGAGCAGAAGCTGCGCGTGATCGCACCCGATGTCGGCGGCGGCTTCGGCTCCAAGCTCCAGGTGTACGGCGAGGAGGCCCTCGCCCTCGCCGTCGCCCGGCGGCTCGGACGGCCCGTGAAGTGGACCGAGTCGCGCTCCGAGGGCTATCTCGCGACCCACCACGGCCGCGGCATGATCCAGGACGTCGAGATCGCCGCCACGAGCGAGGGCAGGCTGCTCGGCCTCAAGGTCGACCTCCTCGCCGACATGGGCGCCTATCTGATGCTCGTCACCCCGGGCATCCCGATCCTGGGCGCCTTCATGTACCCGGCGATCTACAAGATGGACGCGTACGACTTCACGTGCACCGGCGTCTTCACGACCAGGACGCCGACCGATGCCTACCGCGGCGCGGGGCGCCCCGAGGCGACGTACGCCATCGAACGGATCATGGACGAGCTGGCTGTCGAACTCGGCCTGGATCCGGTCGAGTTGAGGCGGCGCAACTGGATCGCGCACGAGGAGTTCCCGTACACGTCCATCGCCGGTCTGACCTACGACAGCGGCAACTACGAGGCCGCCACGGACAAGGCGCTCGCCCTCTTCGGGTACGACAAGCTGCGCGCCGAGCAGGCGGACCGCAACCAGCGCGGCGACTTGGTACGCCTGGGCATCGGCGTGTCCACGTACACCGAGATGTGCGGGCTCGCGCCCAGCCGGGTGCTGCGTGACCTGCGGTACGCGGCCGGGGGCTGGGAGGCGGCGAGCATCCGCATGCTGCCCACCGGCAAGGTCGAGGTGGTCACCGGCACCAGCCCGCACGGGCAGGGCCATGTGACCTGCTGGAGCCAGATCGCCGCCGATGTGCTCGGGGTGCCCTTCGAGGACATCGAGGTGGTGCACGGAGACACCAGGGCGGCGCCCCAGGGCATGGACACCTACGGCTCGCGCTCGCTCGTCGTGGGCGGGGCCGCGGTGCACCACGCGGCGCAGAAGGTGGTGGAGAAGGCCCGGAAGGTGGCCGCGCATCTGCTGGAGGCGAGCGAGCACGACCTGGAGTTCACACACGGCGTGTTCTGCGTGAAGGGCTCCCCCGAGGCGCGCAGGACCATCCAGGAGGTCGCGTTCGAGACGTTCTCCTCGCACGACCTGCCCGACGGCATGGAGCCCACCATCAACGCCGAGCACCTGCTCGACCCGGACAACTTCTCCTACCCGCACGGCACCCACCTGTGCGCGGTCGAGGTCGACACCGAGACCGGACGCACCACCATCCGCTCGTACGTGTGCGTCGACGACGTCGGCAGCGTCATCAACCCGATGATCGTCGAGGGGCAGGTGCACGGCGGGGTCGCGCAGGGCATCGCGCAGGCGCTGTACGAGGAGGCCGTGTACGACGACGAGGGCAACCTCGTCTCGGGCACGATGGCCGACTACCTCGTGCCCACGGCGGCCGACCTGCCCGAGTTCGTGACGGACCGGACGGAGACACCGGCGACATCGAATCCCCTGGGTTCCAAGGGAGTCGGGGAGTCGGGGACCATCGCCTCCACGCCCGCCGTCGTCAACGCGATCGTGGACGCGCTGCGCCCGCTCGGAGTGACCGAGGTGAGGATGCCCTGCACGCCACAACGGGTCTGGGAAGCCCTGCGGTCCGCTCGGGCGGCCGACGGGTCCGCCCGCTCCGGAGGGGAGGCGTCGGCATGATTCCCCCCGCATTCGACTACACGCGGCCCGCTAGCGTCGACGAGGCCGTGCGCACCCTCGCGGACGCGGGCGAGGACGCGAAGGTGCTGGCCGGCGGGCAGAGCCTGCTGCCCCTGCTCCGGCTGCGGCTCGCCTTCCCCGAACTGGTCGTCGACGTCGGCCGGATCCCGGAGCTGCGCGGGATCCGCGAGGACGCCGGCACTCTGGTCATCGGCGCGATGACCTCGCACCACGACGTCATCCGCGACCCGCTGGTGCGCCGGCACGCCGGACTGCTGGCGGCGGCCACCGCCACGGTCGCCGATCCCGCCGTACGCCATCGCGGCACCCTCGGCGGTTCGCTCGCGCACGCCGATCCGGCCGGTGACCTGCCCGCCGTGGTCCTCGCGCTCGACGCGACCCTGATCGCGGTGGGACCGGACGGGCGGCGCGCGATCCCGGCCCGCGAGTTCTTCCTCGACTATCTGCAGACCGCGCTGCGCCCGGACGAACTGCTGGTGCAGGTGGAGATCCCGTCGACCGAGGACTGGGGCTTCCACTACGAGAAGTTCCAGCGGGCCGCGCAGGCCTGGGCGGTGGTCGGCGTGGCGGCGCTCGTCCGGCGGGACGACGGACACCTCGCCGAGTCCCGGATCGGGCTGACCAACATGGGCTCCACGCCCCTGCGGGCCACGTCGACCGAGGCGGCGCTCACCGGCGCCGACGCCGAACCGGGCGCGGTGGCACGGGCCGCCGAGGCGGCGGCGGAGGGCACGCACCCCTCGTCCGATCCCTCGGGCTCACCCGAGTACCGCGCGCACCTGGCCCGGGTGCTCACGCGACGCGCGGTGCTGGCCGCCCTGGAGTAGCGCCCATGCACGAGGTGAGCGGTCCGGCGGAGGTGCGGGCCCGCCTGGAGAAGACGGGGTATCTCGTCGACGACGGGCTGGCCGTGGCCTGCTTCCTGGCGCTGCGGCTGCACCGGCCGCTGTTCTGTGAGGGTGACGCGGGCGTGGGCAAGACCGCGCTCGCGTCCGCCCTGGCCGAAGCCATGGACGCCCCGCTGATCCGGCTCCAGTGCTACGAGGGCATCGACGCCTCCCAGGCCCTGTACGACTGGGACTTCCCGCGTCAGTTGCTGCACCTGCGGGCGGCCGAGGCGGCGGGCGTGACGGATGCCGACCGGCTCGAAGGGGAGCTGTACGACCGGCGGTTCCTGGTCACGCGTCCGCTGCTGCGGGCGCTGGAGACCCAGCCGTCGGTACTGCTGGTCGACGAGATCGACCGCGCGGACGACGAGTTCGAGGCGTTCCTGCTGGAGTTGCTGTCCGAGTACACGATCACCATTCCGGAACTGGGCACCCTGCGGGCGCAGTTGCCGCCCGTCGTGGTGCTCACCTCGAACCGGACGCGGGAAGTGCACGACGCGCTGAAGCGCAGGTGCCTCTACCACTGGTTCGACCATCCCGGGTTCACCCGGGAACTCGCCATCGTTCGGAGGCGGTTGCCGCAGGTCACGGAGCGGCTGGCCGAGCAGGTGACGGCACTCGCGCAGGCCCTGCGCGCCGAGGACCTGGTCAAGCCGCCCGGGGTCGCGGAGACCATCGACTGGGCGGAGGCCCTGGACGCGCTGGGGGCGAGCGAGGTGGACGCGGAGCTGGCGGTGGCGACCCTGGGGTCGGTGCTGAAGTACCGGGAGGACGCCGAACGGGCGCGGGGCCTGGATCTGTCGGCGATCCTCGCGGCGCGGGAGACGTGAACAGCGTGAACGGCAGGGACAGCAGGGACGGCAGGAGCCGCGGGGACGAGGTGGGACAACGGCGCGCCCTCGACGCGTCCGCCGTGGTCGTCGGGTTCGCCCGGGCGTTGCGCGCCGCGGGCGTCGACGCCGCGCCCGACCGCGTGCAGGCCTTCCTGGGCGCGCTCGGCGTGCTCGATCCCGGTGCGCGCTCGGACGTGTACTGGGCGGGCCGTCTCACCCTGTGCGGGAGCCAGGACGACCTGGAGCGCTACGAGCGGGTCTTCGCGGCGTACTTCGGCGGCCGGCCCGGCGGTGCCCCGGCCCGGTCCGCTCCCCCACCGCGGGCCCGGACGGTGCCGCGCGGCGCCGGTACGGTCCCCCGCCCGCCGGCGCGGACCGAGGACGCCGTACCCGTGGCCGTGCTGGCCGACTCCACCGACGTACTGCGCCACCGGGACTTCGCCGAACTGACCGCCGCCGAGCGCGACCAACTGCGGCGGCTGCGGGCCGCGTTCACCCTGCGCGGCGAGGCCCGGCGCACCGCGCGGCGGCATCCGGCCCGGCGGGGCACCGTTGATCCACGGCGCACCGTACGGGAGTTGCTGCGCGGCGGCGGGGAGCCGGCGCGGCTGCGGCACCGGGCGCGAGCGGACCGGCCGCGCCGGGTGGTGCTGCTCGTGGACGTGAGCGGCTCGATGGGGCCGTACGCGGACGCGCTGCTGCGTTTCGCGCACGCGGCCCTCCACGGCCCCCGCACGCGGGGCACCCGCACGGAGGTCTTCACGATCGGTACTCGGCTGACCCGGGTGACCCGTGAACTGGCGCACCGCGATCCCGACACGGCCATGGCCGCGCTCGCGGTGGCGGTTCCGGACTGGCGTGGCGGCACCCGGCTGGGTGAGATGCTGCGCGGCTTCCTGGACCGGTGGGGGCGGCGGGGCATGGCGCGCGGCGCGGTGGTCGTCCTGCTGTCCGACGGGTGGGAGCGTGGCGATCCGTCCCTGCTCGCGGAGCAGATGCGCCGCCTGCACCGGCTCGCGCACCGGGTGATCTGGGCGAACCCGCGCAAGGCCCGCCCCGGATACGCGCCCCTGGCCGGCGGGATGGCCGCGGCGCTGCCGAGCGTGGACGCGTTCGTCGAGGGACACAGTCCGGCCGCGCTGGAGCGGCTGGCGGCGGTGGTGAGAGGAGCGGACTCTTGAGTGGGACGCACCCTGTGGTGAGCGGAGCGAGTGATGCGTGAGATCCTCCCGGCGCTGGAGCGGTGGTACGCGGCGGGCTCCCCCTTCGGGCTCGCCACGGTGGTCGCGGTCAGCCGCAGCGCGCCCCGGGACCCGGGCGCCGCCATGGCCGTGGGGCCCGGCGACGAGGTCGTGGGCAGTGTGTCCGGCGGCTGTGTCGAGGGGGCGGTCTTCGAGTTGGCCCAGGAGGTGGTGGCGTCCGGCGAGACCCGCCTGGAGACCTTCGGGTACAGCGACGAGGACGCGTTCGCCGTGGGGCTCACCTGCGGCGGCGAGATCACCCTGCTCATCCGCCGGGTGACGCCCGCCGAGGACCCCTCCTTCGCCGCGGTGGCCGACTCGGTGGCCGCCGGCCGGCCCGTGACGGTGGCGACGGTGATCGAGGGGCCGGCGCCGCTCGGGGCCACGCTCGCGGTGTGGCCGGACGAGGTGGCCGGTTCGCTGGGCTCCACCGGTCTGGACGTGGCCGTCACCGCCGACGCCCGCGGTGAACTGGCCCAGGGCGCCACGATCCGGCGGCACTACGGAGCGCACGGCGAGCGCCGCGAGGACGCCGTGACCGTCTTCCTCCATTCCTTCGCCCCGCCCCCGCGCATGCTGGTCTTCGGCGCGATCGACTACGCGGCGGCGGTGGCCCGCATCGGGGACTTCCTCGGCTACCGGGTCACGGTGTGCGACGCCCGCCCGGTCTTCGCCACCGCGAAACGGTTCCCGGCGGGAGTGGAGGTCGTCGTGGACTGGCCGCACCGCTATCTGCGGGGTACGACGACCGACGCGCGCACGGTGATCTGCGTCCTGACCCACGACCCGAAGTTCGACGTGCCCCTGCTGGAGGAGGCGCTGCGCCGCCCGGCCGCGTACATCGGGGCGATGGGCAGCCGTCGCACCCACGACGACCGCAGGAAGCGGCTCATCGACGCCGGTCTGTCGGAGGGCGAGCTGTCCCGGCTGCGCTCGCCGGTCGGGCTCGACCTCGGAGCCCGTACGCCGGAGGAGGTGGCCGTGTCCGTCGCCGCGGAGATCGTCGCACTGCGGTGGGGCGGCAGCGGGGCTCCGCTGACGGCGACGGGCGGGGCGATCCATCCCGTACCGGTCGATATGCCTGCCGGACCCGTCGATGTGCCTGGAGGAGAGCAGCATGGAATTGCATCATGAGTTCACCGTCCCCGTTGCCGTCGACGACGCCTGGCGGGCGCTCCTCGACGTCGAACGGATCGCCCCGTGCATGCCGGGCGCGACGGTGGACGACTACGACGGCAAGACCGTGACCGGTTCGGTGAAGGTCAAGGTGGGGCCCATCACGGTGACGTACCGGGGCACCGCCGTCTTCGAGGAACAGGACGAGTCCGCGCACCGGATGGTACTGATCGCGAGCGGCAAGGAGACCCGCGGCCAGGGCACCGCACGGGCCACGGTCACGGGCACGCTCGCCGAACGCGACGGCGGCACGGCGGTGTCGGTGCGGACCGATCTGACCGTCACGGGGCGTCCGGCGCAGTTCGGTCGCGGCGTCATGGCGGAGGTGGGCGACAAGCTGGTCGGACAGTTCGCGGAGTGTCTGGCGCGGCGCCTCGAAGAACCGGCCGAACGGACCGAGCCACCCGAGCCGGTCGAACCACTCCAACCGGTCCAACATGCCCAACCAGGCCAGCCGGACCCGGTCCAACCGGTCCAGCCGGTCCAACCGGTCCAACCAGTCGAACCGATCGACCTGTTGCGGACCGCCGGACCTCCGGTCGCCAAGCGCGTGGCGGTCGCGGTGGCCACCGCCGTCCTGGCACTGGTCTTCGTGCGCATACGACGCCACCGGCACGCCTGAGTGCCTCAGCCGGGGTCGACGCGGTGCAGGGTCACCTCGGTCAGCTGTCCTTCGGTCACGGTCGCGGTCATGTACGTGTGGTGCGGCTGGCGGCGGCGGTCGGTCGGGGAGCCCGGGTTGAGCAGGCGCAGGCCCGTCTCGGTGGTGGTGTCCCAGGGGATGTGGCTGTGTCCGAAGACCAGGACGTCGAGGTCGGGGTAGCGCTCGGCGCAGCGCCGCTCGCGGCCCTGGGCGGTACCGGTCTCGTGCACGACACCGAGACGCAGACCGTCCAGGTCGACGCGGGCGACCTCGGGGAGGCGGGCGCGCAGGGCCGGGCCGTCGTTGTTGCCGTACACCCCGACGAGCCTGTGCGCCCGCTCCTCCAGCAGATCGAGGGTGGCGGTGTCCACCCAGTCGCCGGCGTGGACGACGACGTCGGCGTGCGGGAGTTCGGCCATCAGCTGCGGCGGCAGTGCCTTGGCGCGCTTGGGCAGGTGGGTGTCGGACATCAGAAGCAGACGCACGGCACTCACCCTAGGAGCGCGGTCGTGTCACCGCGAGGAGTCCGGTCGTGTCACGGCGCGCCCGGCCGAGAACATGGACTTCCATGATCGGTTCCGCTTGAACGGCAGCTCGAACAGCTTGGCGAACAGCCACGCTCCCAGGACCGAGGCGGGCAGCGCCAGTGTCAGCGTGAACCAGAACGCTGGCAGACCCGGCGATACGAAACGTGGGGCCACCTTCCGGCAGACGATCATGACGATCGGCAGGTGAACCAGGTAGAGGCTGTAGGAGAAGTCGCCGAGGCCGCGCATGGGGCGCGTGGCCAGGAGCCGCATGAGGACGGCGGGCCTGCCGGTGGCAACCGCCACGATGATCATCGTCATGGCGGGCGCGACGGCGAGATCGACCCAGAAATAGTGGTCCACCGTCCACGCCGACCCCTTGATGACGACAAGGGCCACAACCGGCAAGGCGGCCAGGGCGGCGAGCCAATGCCACGGCAGGCGCCGGACCTTCTCCGTCGCGACCACGATTCCCGCCCCCACCAGACCCGCGACGAACACGGGGGCGAGGTTCGGGGTCAGCCAGTTCACGCCTTCCACCGGGGACGCGTTCGGCGCCAGCAGGCCGCGTACGACGACCAGGAGTGTCACGCCCGCGACCAGGACGACCGCGCCCAGCCGCCGTCGGACGAGGAGGAGGAGCGGAAAGACGAGATAGAGCTCCGCCTCCACGCCGATCGACCAGAAGGCCCCGTTCGGTGTGGGAGCCGTGAATATGTCCTGGACCAGGAAGCCGTACACCAGGATCGATGAGCCGGTCGGCGGTCCGAAGTGCGAGGCGGGCACCACGAACCGGGCGACCGCCAGGCTCAACGCGAGTGCCGCCCAGTAGGGAGGCAGGATGCGCCACGCGCGCCGCCGCAGGAACCGGGAAACGCCGCCCAGCTGCCAACCGTTGCGCGCCGGCGAGATGGCCAGGGAGAAACCGGACAGCACCAGGAAGAAGACCACGGCGAGACGCCCGTACATCAGCCAGCCCAGCCAGGCGGGACCCGAGTTCTCGGGAAAGCCCGGCATGGTCAGAAGCCAGCAGTGGAAGAACACGACGTACAGCGCGGCCAGACCGCGGAGCCCGTCAAGGCCCAGCACCTGGTGGCGGCCACGCGTTTCGGGCCGCTCCAGCGGTGGAGAGACGGTGAGTGGGGTTCCCATACTCTCTCTCACGTGTCGTCCCCGGCCGATGTTCAACTACCGTCCGATCATCGGCCCGTACGCCTCGGAGTCGATGAACTGGAACAGCCGACCGGGCCGGACGTTCACATCAGCGTATCCACGGAGGAGCCGGCCGGGTCCCCGAGCGTCCGCGCCAGCCGCCGTATCTCCGCCACGTCCAACGCGGGGTTCGCGGCGGCCGGATGAGCCAGCTCCTCGTCGTCGAGGAGTTCCGTCAGCCGGGGCCGCGGGAGGTTCGGGTGGCGCGCCGCCGCGGCCCGTACGGCGGGGTCCGGGTCCCTGGTGAGGCGTTCCACGACGGCCGGCGCTGTCTCGGGGTCGCGCACGGCCAGGGCTCTGACCTCGGGGTCCTCGTGGTCGGCGAAGGCGGCCAGTCGGGTGGCCGGGAAGTTCGGCCGGGTGGCGAGGTGTGAGCGGTCGCGACCGGTGTACTCGAGGAAACTGCGCAGCAGCAGGGCCGCGGGGGCGTCGGGATGGTTCTGGGCGAGCGTGACGCGTACACCGAGGTCCTCGTCGTCGGCCAGGCGTGCCACGAGGTCCGGCGGGAGCGAGTGGACTCCGGCCGCCTTCCTGCGCAGCATCGGATGGGCCGAGAGGGCGTCCCGGCGGACGTCCTCGGGGGCTCGTGGCACCCATGGTGCGGGCCAGTGAGAGAAACCGCAGTCCATGGGCACCTCGTAGTCGATCGCGGCCCGCTCCTCCTCGCTCAGCGCTGGGTGCAGGGACAGCGCGAGCCGCACCTCGGGGTCGGGGTCCACGGCGAGCACACGGCGTTCGGCGGGGCCGAGGTCCGCGCGGTACGCGATGCCCTCCCGCACCTCCGGATCCGGATCGGCGGCCAGCAGGACCACCACATCGGCGGGGAGGCTGGGGTTGCGGGCGATCATCGCCCGCTCGTCGTCACTGGCCGGAGCGGTCAGGACAAGGTCCACGACGGCTCTGGTGAGGGGCAGGTTGCACAGCATGCCCGTGCGTGCGTGACAGGGCTTGGCGGGCAGCGCGCTCTCCAGCCAGGCCGCATCCTCGTTGTGGGTGTGCAACAGCGCCCTGTCCCGCACGCCCTCGTCGGGGTCCGCCAGCAGCGCGGCCCGCGCGTCGGCGGACAGCCACTCCCACGCGCCGACCCCCCAGCGGCGGACCTTCGCGTCCGGGTGTGTGTGCATCGTCCGCAGCAGCTCGGTGGAGATCTGCTGGTAGAAGACACCGGCGAGTTCGTCGTTCCCGTACGTCCTGATCATGTGGACGAGGGCCTCGTCGGCCAGTGGCTCGGGCCGGAGCTGGAAGGGCATCCGGGGCCCATCGGCGAGGTGCGCGCGGACGAACCACTCCGGATCGTCGATCAGTCGTACCCGCTGGGCCGGATCGACGTGGGGATTGCGGGCGAAGAAGCTGCGGGTGTACGTGTCGGGGTGCTCGATCACCGCGTCCACGACGGCGTCGGGCAGCACCCGGTCCCGGCACAGCACCATCCGTACCGCCGCCGGACCGTCGGCGAGCAGCCGCAGCAGGACGTCCTGCGGGGTGGAGGGGTTGAGCGCCAGCCCGGCCAGCCGCCGTGCGGCCAGGTCGGCTTCCTCCCATATCCGCTCAGGTGTCTTCACCATGCTCGATGCCCCCGTGTGCAGACCGGCCCCCGCCCCCAGGGGCACCTGGTGCCCGACCCTATCCCCTTCAGTCCAGCGGGATTTCGCTCCACACCTGCTTGCCGCCGCTGACCGGCACGGTGCCCCAGGTCGCCGACATGGCCTCGACGAGGAGGACGCCGCGGCCGCCGGTGGCCTCCCAGCCGATGCTGGTGGGCTTGACGGGCGTACGGGGTGAGGTGTCGGCGACGGAGATCCGCAGGCGGTGGTTGATGAGGGTGATGTCGAGCCTGACCTGGCCGTCGGTGTGTACGAGGGCGTTGGTGACGAGTTCGGAGACGACGAGGAGCGCGCCGTCCATGCTGTCGTCGGGCACTCCCCAGGAGCGCAGGGTGCGCCGGGTGAAGCGGCGGGCGTGCCGGACCGCCTCCGGGACGCGCCACACCGTCCAGCTCTCCCGCAGCGGGCGGGTCGCCAGACCGTCGTAGCGCATCAGGAGGAGGGCCACGTCGTCGCTGCGGTTGGCGCCCGTGAGCAGTCCGTCGGCCACCACGCCGAGGTGGGCGGGGTCGGACGCGGTCAGTTCGCCGGCCAGCCGGTTCAGTCCGTCCTCGATGTCGACCTCGGCGGACTCGACGAGACCGTCCGTGGTCAGGGCGAGGACCGTGCCGAGCTGGAGTCGCAGCGGGCTCATCGGGAAGTCGGCCTGGGTGACGACGCCCAGTGGTGGTCCGCCCTCGGACATGGTGACCTCCGTTGTGCCGTCCGGGTGGCGCAGCACGGGCGGGTGGTGCCCGGCGCGTACGCACCAGGCGGTGCCCTCCTCCAGGTCCACGTCGACGTAGCAGCACGTGACGAAGAGGTCGGTCTCCAGGTCCATGAGGAGTCGGTTGGCGTGCTGCACGACGACGTCCGGGGGGTGGCCCTCGATGGCGTACGCGCGCAGGGCCGTGCGCATCTGGCCCATCAGGGTGGCCGCCTGGGCGTTGTGGCCCTGGACGTCGCCGATGACGAGGGCGACGTGGTTGTCGGGCAGCGGGATCACGTCGTACCAGTCGCCGCCGACCTCCAGGCCCGCCGTGGTGGGCAGATAGCGGGCGACGGCGACCGCGCCGGGGAGCCGGGGCAGGCGCCGCGGCAGCAGGGAGCGCTGGAGCATGCCGACCAGCTCGTGTTCGGCGTCGAAGGCGCGGGCGCGTGTCAGGGCCTGGCCCGCGAGGCCCGCGGACGCGGTGAGCAGCGCGCGCTCGTCGGTGCCGAACTCGTGCGGGTCGTCCCAGCCGATCAGACAGGCGCCCGCCATCCGGCCGCCGGCGGGCAGCGGCAGGATGGCGAGACCGCCGGGACCGACGTCGGCGAGCGCCGGTTCCAGGGGTGCTCCGGCGGCCCAGACGACGGGGCGTCCCTCGATGAGGGCCGCCTCCAGCGTGGGCATGGCGCGTACGGGCGCGTCGGGCCACTCCGAACGCCACTCGGAGCGCCACAGCTCTGGCCAGGCGTCCGGTTCGGGCGGGTCCAGGAGGGTGACGACGAGACGGTCGCCCTCCAGTTCGGCGAGGGCGATCCGGTCGGCCCGCAGGGGGCGCCGCAGCGCCGCCACCACGGCCCGGCCGACGTCACGGACGGTGCCCGCGGTGGCGAGGGCCGCGGCGAGCCGCTGGACGCGGGCCACGTCGCTGACACCGGAGCGCAGCTTGGAGGCGTCGGCCACCGTGCCCACGAGGTGCGCGGGACGCCCCTCTCCGCCGGGCACGAAACGGGCGCGCAGCCGTAGCCACTTCGGCTCTCCGGAGGGCTGGAGGATGCGGAACTCCAGCTCGCGGTCGCCGATGGACATGTGGTCCGCCTCCACCACGGACATCAGCGTGGGCAGGTCCTCGGGGACGGTCAACGACAGCAGGCTCTCGACCTTGCCGTCGAACTCGGCCGGGTCGAGGCCGAACAGTTCCAGCGTCTCGCCGTCGACCTCGAGGCGTCCGGTGTCCATGGCGAGGTCGAACGAGCTGGTGGGCCGGGCGGCGGTGTCGCGAGGCGAGCCGGGCGCGGGGCAGAAGGCGGCCTCGGCGATCAGACCGAGGCACTCCCGGTCCTCCTCGTCGAAGCCGCCCGCGCGCTCGCCGGCCGCCACGAGGCAGCCGCCGTCCGGCAGGGGCAGGACGGCCAGCCAGAAGTCCTGGGACGGCAGCCTGCGGGCGTCGGCGCAGCGGGCGATCTCCGGCGGACCGAGCCACAGCGGTCGGCCCGAGCGGTACGCCTCCACCGCCGGGGAGCCGCCGGTCAGGACATAGCTGTCGCGCAGGCCGTAGAACGTCCTGGGGACGCCTGCCGACTCCGACAGGTACAGCTTGTCGCCGCGCTCGGTGGGCGAGTACACCGCGACGACGGCCGCGCCCGCGAAGACGAGTGCCAGTTCGAGGACACGGCGCAGTCGCTCGCGCGGGTCCAGGTCAGGGGTGGGCGTCTTGAGGGCAAGTTCGGCACGCAGCGTCCTCTTTCCGCGTTCCGCCGCGCCCTCACTGACCACGTCCGCAATTACAGCGCTTCCGGGGCGCTCGCGCAGCCCCTGTGACCGTTCCGGGGTCGTCGGGCCTGCGGCGGAGCCCGGACGCGGCACCCTGTGCCGCGGGTGGCGCTCGCCGTGCGGGAAGGGCCGTCGCGAGGGAGCCTTGATCCCTGAAGTCCCGTAGCGCGGCCCTGCGAGGAGGTGGTCGGCGTGTCCGACTGGCAGGGGTCCGAGCAGGCGCCGGCGGGTCGGCCGATGCCGGTCGGACGGCCGCTGCTGTCGCTGACGCTGGCCTCGCTGCTGGAGGAGGTCCACGCCCACTCCGGGGCGGTGTACCTGCTGACGCCGGATGAGCCCGTGCTGGAGATGGCGGTCATGGCGGGCATGCCCAGGTCGTTCGCGGCACCGTGGGAGCGGGTGGGGCTCAACGCGCCGATCCCGGTCGCCGTGGCGGTGCGGGAGCGGCGGCTGGTCTGGGTCGGCGGCGAGGAGGAGATGGCCCGCCGCTTCCCGCGGATCGCCATGGTCCTGCCGTACCCCTTCGCGCTGGCCGCCCTCCCGGTGGCGACCGCGGGCACCGTGTACGGCGCCGTCTTCGTGACCTGGCCAGGCTCGCATCCGCTGGACCTCTCCGACCGGGAACGCGACCATCTCACCGCGTCCTGCGCCCGGCTCGCGCTGCGTCTGGAGCGGGCGGCGGCGGAGCGGCGTCCGGTCCACCCCGAGCCGGATCTGCTGGCGTCGTCCGCGGCGCCGGCCACCGGCGTGCTCGGCACGGTGGAGGCGGCGCGGATGGTGGCGCGGTTGCCGTACGGGCTGTGCGCGCTGGATCTGAACGGCCGGATCAGCTTCGCCAACTCCGCGACGGCCGACATGCTCGGCGTCCCGGCCAGCGGGCTGCCGGGCACCCAGCTGTGGGCGTCGGTGCCCTGGCTCAACGACCCCGTCTACGAGGATCGTTACCGGGCCGCGCTGATCAGCCAGCACGTGACGTCGTTCGTGGCGCTGCGGCCCCCCGGCGACTGGCTGTCGTTCCGGCTCTATCCGAGTAGGACCGGGCTGAGCGTGCGCATCTCCCGGGCCCGGTCGGTGGCCGAGATGGGGCGCGTCGAATCACGGCACGGGCAGGACGACACCACCCGGCGTCTGGTGACCATCTCCCAGGTGCTGAGCCTGGCCGGCGCGCTCACCCAGGCGGCCGGCGTCGAAGACGTGGTGCAGCTGGTGGCGGACGAGATCGCGCCGGCCGTCGGCAGCAAGGCCCTGGTCATCCTCGGCTCGCGCTCCGGCCGCCTGCACGTGCTCGGCCACCGGGGGTACGCGGACGCGCACATCGTGGAGCGCTGGCACGGGGTGCCGCTGAGCGCGCAGACCCCGGGCACCCAGGCACTGAAGACCGGGCTGCCGGCGTTCTTCGACTCCCGCCAGCAGCTGGAGCGCCTCTACCCGGACCGCAGCGCGACACCCGACGGCATGGCGGCGTGGGCGTATCTGCCGCTGATCGCGTCCGGGCGTCCGGTGGGCACCTGCGTCCTCGGGTACGCGGAGGCGCACACCTTCCCGGCGGACGAGCGTGCCGTGCTGACCAGCCTCTGCGGTCTGATCGCGCAGGCTCTGGAGCGGGCCCTGCTCTACGACACCAAGCTCCAGCTGGCGCACGGTCTGCAGGCCGCGCTGTTGCCGCACTCGTTGCCTTCGCTGCCCTCGATCGAGGCGGCCGCACGCTATCTCCCGGCCAATCAGGGGATGGAGATCGGCGGGGACTTCTACGACCTGATGCCCTCGCACGGTCTGGCCGCGGCGGTCATCGGTGACGTGCAGGGGCACAACGTGACGGCGGCGGGCCTGATGGGGCAGATCCGCACGGCCGTACGGGCGTACACGACCGTCGGCCAGCCGCCGGAGGGGGTCATGCGCAGCACCAACCGGCTGCTGATCGACCTGGGGGCCGAGCTGTTCGCGAGCTGTCTCTACATGCGTCTCGACCCGGCGCGCGAGGTGGCCGTCATGTCGCGCGCGGGTCATCCGCCCCCGCTGCTGTTGCGGCCGGACGGGCGGGTGCGGGTGCTCGACCTGGCCGGTGGGCCACTGCTGGGTATCGACGCGTCCGCCACGTATCCGACGACCGAGGTGCCGCTCGTCCCCGGTTCGGTCCTCGCCCTTTACACCGACGGTCTGATCGAGTCGCCCGGCGTGGACATCGAGGACGCCCTGGCCGACCTCGGCCGGAAACTCACCGAGGGCGGTGACCTGCCGTTGAACGCGCTGGCCGACAGTCTCGTCGAGCAGAGCGGGGCGGTGACGCAGGAGCGGCCCGACGACGTGGCGCTGCTTCTGCTGCGGGCGCGTCCGCACGACTGAGCGGTACAGGAACGCGGTGGGGTCCGGCCCTCTCGTGAACGGCGGCGGAACGCGGTGAGGTCCGGCCCTCCCGCCGGAGGGCCGGACCCTTTCCACTGCCGACCGGGCCGTGCCGGCACGGCCGGGTCAGTGGTTCGTGGTCACCCGTGTCACGGGGTGCTGGTCACCAGGCCGGAGCCGGCGTCCATACCGGTGCTGGACTGGTCGCTACCCGTCCCGGACTGGTCGCCCGCGGCCGGGTCGGTGGCCGCCGGGTCCGTGGCTGCCGGGTCGGTCGCCGCCGGGTCCGTCGCGGCCGGGTCCGTCGCGGCCGGGTCCGTCGCCGCCGGGTCCGTCGCCGCCGGGTCGGTCGCCGCCGGGTCGGTCGCGGCGGGGTCCGTGGCCGCCGGGTCGGTCGCCGCGGCGCTCGCGTCGCCGGCACCCGCGGCGCCACCCGCGCCGAGCGTCGCGCCGGTCGCCTGGAGGGCGGCGGTCACGGGCTGGAAGAAGGTCTCGCCGCCGACGGTGCAGTCACCGCTGCCGCCGGAGGTCAGGCCGATCGCGCTGCCGTCCTGGGTGAACAGGGAGCCGCCGCTGTCGCCCGCCTCGGCGCAGACGTCGGTCTGTATGAGACCGGTGACGGTGTCGACGCCGTTGGGGTCGGTCTCACTCTGGAAGTTGACCGTGGCGTCGAGACCGGTGACCGAGCCGTCGTGCAGACCGGTGGTGCTTCCCATCCGGAGAACCTGCTGACCGACCGTGGCGTCCGCCGCCTGGGTGATCTGGACGGTCTTCCCGTTGCCGACGTTCACCTCGCTCGCCGTCTGGGTGTTGGGGTCGTCGTACTTCACGAGGGAGAAGTCACCGGCACCGGGGAAGGTGGCCTGGTCGACGGTCGCGATCGGCTGGCCGTTCTGCGAGTCCGACCACTGCTTGGCCGCGACACCGCAGTGCCCGGCGGTCAGGAAGGCGGGGGCGCCGTCGCTCGCTGTGACGTTGAAGCCGAGGGAACAGCGGACGCCACCGGCGTCCGTCTGGGCGAAGATGGCGTCACCGCCCGACACGAACGTCTTGAACGAACCGGCGGACTTCTTGACCGTGGCCACGCCGGAGCCGAGCGAGTCGACGGTCGACGTCAGCTTGGCCCACTTCGCACCCGTGACGGTGCTGTCGGCGGTGACCTGGACCTGGTTCGTCTTGGGGTCGATCGCCCAGGCGGTGCCGGGGATGGTCGCGTCGGACTTCAGTGTCTTGGCAGCCGTCTTGAGCGTGGACAGGCTGTTGTTGACGCTGCGGGGAACAGCGCCGGCCTTCTCGACCGTGTTGACGACCTTGCTGTTGTTGCCGACGACATTGATGATGACCTGCTGCTTCGCGGCGTCCCAGTACGCGCCGCCGAAGGCGTCACCGACCTGGGAGGCGACGAGCGAGGCCAGGTCCGAGGCGTCCGCGGACTTCAGCGTCTTGGGAGTGGCGCCCTTCGCGTCGGTCTGCGAGGCGTTGGCGTGGGGCAGCAGCAGGGCCGCCGCTCCGAGCGCCGCGACGCTTCCGACAGCGATGGCGGCCTTGCGCTTGGGAATCCTTTTGTGACTCAACTCTTTGACCTCCTGGGGACGGGGTCGAGGCCACCGTCCGGCGGCTGACTAGGGGGCGCCTGGATGCCTGTTGATACGCGTGAGCCGCGCGGGCTGTTCAACTGTGTTTAAGAAAGAGAAGAGTTGGCTCGACCAAAGGCATGAAATACGAGCCAATCGGGCCTTACACCGAGTGAGCGAAGAGCGGTGCCACGCAAGTACCGTCCGGGCACCGCCGGGCCGAGCACGTGGTGCGGGCCGAACGGAGTCGACACGGTCCGCTACCGGCCAGTAACGGTCCGTCTTCCGACAGGAACGGAATCCCGGCTTCAGGGAATCTGCACATCGAATACGCAGGCGCGTCACGGCGGACAGCAGATCTGCACACTCGCGCGCCCCCCTCCGCGTCATTGCGGCGGGACTGTCCCTTTCGGGCGCGGGGCGACAAGCGCGGGGACGGAACAATGCCGTGCAGCATGTGAAGAACTGGCCTCCGAGACGTGCGCACGCCTGCACGGTTGGACCCCGGCCGTGCTCAAGTTCGCAGGTGAGAGCCCCGGTTGATTGGATGCGTGCGCCGCGAGCGTGCTTTGATCCGTTGCACCGCGGAGGTCGCAGCCAGGCATCCGGGAACGGGCGCCGCACAGCGCCCGGAATCGGGTGCCGCACCCCCGCGGTGGCGGCCGTCATCTGTCCCCAGAGGGGGGCCGCTCTCCCCCTTATGAATATCCATACGAAGGGAAGTTCCCTCATGAACTCCACCCCCCAGGTTGCCACCGCCGAGATCTCGGACGCCGACCTCGACAACGTCTCCGGCGGTCTGTCGCTGAACGCCGTTGGCACCGTGACCGGCCTGGTCGACGGTGTTGCCCCGGTCTCCGGCCTGGTCAACACGGTTGTCGGCACCGTCGAGGGTGTCACCGGCCTCAACACCGCCCCGGTCACGGGCCTGGTCGCCGGTCTCTGATCGCGTTTCAGTGCCGTTGAGTCCCGGAACCACTCCCCGGTTCCGGGACTTCTCGGATGCCGTAAACCTCTCGAACAGGTGAGGGAAGTCCCGTGCAGTTCCGCCAACAGGCCCTCGCCAAGCTGCAGTCGCCCGAAGAGCTCGACCTTCCGGTGCGCTTCGCCCGCCCCCAGGGCTGGCTCGCCCTGTCCGTGACGGTGGTCGTCATGGCGGCGGCGTCCGTCTGGGCCGTGACGGGCACGGTGGCGTCCACCGTGAGCGCGCCCGCCGTCCTCACCCACGGCGAGGGCAGTTACATCCTGCAGAGCCCCGTCGCGGGGCAGGTCACCGAGGTCGTCGCCCAAGAGGGCGAACGGCTGCCCGCGAACGCGCCCGTACTCAAGGTCCGTACGGCACAGGGCGGTACGACCGCCGTCGTCCGCACGGTCGCCGCCGGCCGCGTCACCGCGCTCGCCGCCACCATCGGGGCGATCATCTCGACCGGTGCGAACGTCGCCGCCGTGGAGAAGGTCGCCCACGCCGACGATCCGCTCTACGCGACGGTGTACGTCCCCGCCGAGAGCGCCGCCACCATCCCCGCGAACGCCGCGGTCGATCTCACCGTCCAGTCGGTGCCGACCCAGCAGTACGGGGTGCTGCGCGGCCATGTGAAGGCGGTCGGCCGGAGCGTGCAGACCCCCCAGCAGATCTCCTCCTTCCTCGGTGACAGCCAACTCGGCGAACAGTTCACCAAGAAGGGCAGGCCGGTGGCCGTCCTGGTCCGCCTCGACCGCTCCGCCGCGACGAAGAGTGGCCTGAAGTGGTCCTCGGCCGACGGGCCGCCGTTCGCGCTCGCCTCCATGACCCTGGCCACGGGTTCGATCCGCCTGGCCGATCAGCGTCCCGTCGATTGGCTTCTGCCGTGACCACCGCACCAGACACCCGGAGCAGACGCCGCCCCGCACCGCCCAAGCGCACGGTCCCCAAGGCGAAGGGGAAGACGGTCCGCACCCCCACCGTCCTCCAGATGGAGGCCGTGGAGTGCGGCGCCGCCTCCCTCGCCATGGTGCTCGGCCACTACGGCCGGCACATCCCCCTCGAAGAGCTGCGCATCGCGTGCGGTGTCTCCCGGGACGGCTCCCGCGCCAGCAACCTGCTGAAGGCGGCGCGCAGTTACGGCCTCACGGCCAAGGGCATGCAGATGGACACGGCCGCGCTCGCCGAGGTGAAGGCGCCCGCGATCCTGTTCTGGGAGTTCAATCACTACGTCGTCTACGACGGCATGGGCCGCCGCTTCGGACGGCGCGGCGTGCACATCAACGACCCCGGCAAGGGCCGCCGTTTCGTGCCGATGGAGGACTTCGACACCAGCTTCACGGGTGTGGTGCTGGTCATGGAGCCGGGGCCCGACTTCCGCAGGGGCGGCCGCAAGCCTGGCGTCCTGGGTGCCATGCCGGCCCGGCTGCGCGGCACCTCGGGCACGATGCCCGCGGCCGTGCTGGCGAGCCTGCTGCTGGTCGCGGTCGGGGCGGCGGTGCCCGCGCTGAGCCGGACCTACATCGACACGTATCTGATCGGCGGCCGGACCTCGCTGCTGGGCGTGCTGTTCGCGTCGATGGGCGCCTGCGTGGCGCTGACCGTCGTGCTGACCTGGCTGCAGCAGGCGAACCTGCTGCACGGCCGGATCATCTCCTCCACCCTCTCCAGCGCACGCTTCCTGCGCCATCTGCTGCGGCTGCCCGTCACCTTCTTCTCCCAGCGCAGCCCGGCCGACCTGGTCCAGCGGCTCCAGTCGAACGACGCGGTGGCCGAGACCCTGGCCCGCGACCTCGCGGCGGCCGGCGTGGACGCGATCGTGGTCGTCCTGTACGCGGTGCTCCTCTACACCTACGACCCACAGCTCACGGCCGTGGGCATCGGGGTCGCGCTGCTCAACGTGGTCGCGATGCGCGTGGTGATCCGGCTGCGCGCGACCCGTACGGCGAAGCTGCGCGCCGACAGCGCGCGCCTCACCAACACCGCCTACACGGGCCTCCAGTTGATCGAGACGATGAAGGCGACCGGCGGGGAGGACGGTTACTTCCGCAAGTGGGCGGGCCAGCACGCGACCACCCTGGAGGAGGAGCAGCGCCTCGGGGTGCCGAGCGCCTGGCTGGGCGTGGTCGCACCGACCCTCGCGACGCTCAACTCCGCGCTGATTCTCTGGATCGGCGGTCTGCGGGCGGTCGAGGGGCACATCTCCGTCGGTCTGCTCGTCGCCTTCCAGGCCCTGGTCACCCGCTTCACCGCGCCCCTCACCCGGCTGAACGGCGTCGCGGGCCGCATCCAGGACTTCGCCGCCGACGTGGCCCGGCTCAAGGACGTCGAGAACTTCCAGACCGACCCGCTCTACGCCCGCTCCGGCGGCGGCGAGTCCACCCGCCGGCTCCAGGGCCATGTCGAGCTGGAGAACATCACGTTCGGCTACAGCCCGCTCGACAAACCCCTGCTCACCGGCTTCTCGCTGACGGTCGGCCCCGGCCAGCAGGTGGCCCTGGTCGGCGGCTCGGGCAGCGGCAAGTCCACGGTCTCCAGGCTTATTTCGGGCCTGTACGCCCCGTGGGAGGGTGCGATCCGCATCGACGGACAGCGACTGGAGGACATCCCGCGCGGTGCGCTCGCCGCCTCCGTCTCCTTCGTCGACCAGGACGTGTTCCTCTTCGAGGGGACGGTCCGCGACAACGTGGCCCTGTGGGATCCGTCCATCCCCGACGAGGCCGTGGTCGCGGCGCTGGAGGACGCGGCGCTGTACGACGTCGTCACGCGCCGCCCCGGTGGCATCCACAGCCGGGTCGAACAGGACGGCCGCAACTTCTCCGGTGGCCAGCGTCAGCGCCTGGAGATCGCACGGGCGTTGGTGCGCCGGCCCAGCATCCTGGTCCTCGACGAGGTGACCAGCGCGCTGGACGCCGAGACCGAGCAGACCGTCATCGACAACCTGCGCAAGCGCGGCTGCGCCTGTGTGGTGATCGCGCACCGGCTCAGCACCGTGCGCGACAGCGACGAGATCGTCGTGCTGCAGCACGGCACGATCGTGGAACGCGGGCGGCACGACGCCCTGGTGGCAGCCGGCGGTCCGTACGCCGAGCTGGTCAAGGAGCGATGAGATGACCACGGTTCACGAGGGCGCGCGCGAGGAAGACCTCGTCCTCGGCGCGCTCGGCGGTATGGGTACGCCGGTCGACTGCTCCGGCCTCGGCCGACTCGATCTGGAAGGACCGCAGGTCCTCTGGCTGGTGGCGGCGGGCGCCATGGACCTGTTCGCGGTCGACGCCGTCCAGCAGGGCCACTGGCACCACCTCGGCCGCCTCGAAGCGGGCTCCCTGCTGCTCGGCCCCGTCGCGGGACCCCAACACACCCTCGTGGGGCGGCCGTTGCGGGACTGCGTGGTGCGCCGGATCGTGCTGCGCGAGCTGTACCAGCCTGTGGACACCCAGACCTGGTCCTACGACGCGTACGGCAACCCCCAGTACGTACCGCCGACGTCGAGCCCGCTGGAGTACGCCCTCGCCCTCGGCGTCGGCCGCAGCCTCTCCATACTCTTCCAGGCGCCGATGGCCACGGAGAACGCCGCCGCGCTCACCGACGACGACGTCTTCTGGATGCAGGTGCCGCCCGGGAGTGTCCAGTACGGCTCCCTGTACGGCGCCGAGGCGGCGGCCGATCTGCTGATGGACTCCGGTGTCTGGCAGGGCATGGTCAGCCAGCAGCACCGGCTGCTGTCCACCCTCGACCGCTGGATCGAGCAGTTGGAGGCCAGCCACGAGGACCGTACGGCGGCGGGCATCAAGGCGGGCGAGGCCGTCCGTGCCCAGGCCGACCGGACTCTGCTGGCGTCGATCGGCAAGTCGTCCAAGCGCCCGACGGCGGCCGACGCGGACGCCACGTACGCGGCCTGCAAGCTGGTCGCCCGCGCGTCCGGGATCACCCTCGCCGAGCCCGCGCAGAGCGGCACGGAGAGCGACCGGCTCGACCCGGTGGAGCGGATCGCGCTCGCCTCGCGCGTCCGTACCCGTGCCGTACGCCTCGACGGGCGCTGGTGGCGCGACAACATCGGCCCGCTGGTGGGCCACCGTGCCGTGTCGGGCTCCCCGGTCGCGCTGCTGTGGCGGCGCGGCGGATACGTGGCCGTACAGCCGTCGTCGGGCCGGGAGACCCCGGTCGAGAAGGCCAACGCGCCGGAGTTCGAGCCGCGGGCCGTGATGTTCTACCGTCCGCTGCCCGAGCGGAAGCTGAGCCCGCTGCGGCTGCTGCGCTTCTGCCTGCGGGGCACGGGTGGCGATCTGCGCAACCTCGCGATCAGCGGTCTCGTCACCGTCGCGATCGGCGCGCTGGTGCCGATCGCCACCGGCAAGGTGCTCGGCGAGTACGTACCCAAGGCCCAGCACAGCCTGATCGTGCAGGTCTGTCTGGCCATCATGGTCACCAGCATCGTGTCGGCGGCGTTCATGCTGCTGCAGAACCTCACGCTGCTGCGGATGGAGGGGCGGATCGAGGCCACGCTCCAACCGGCCGTGTGGGACCGGCTGCTGAGGCTGCCCACGAAGTTCTTCACGTCCCGCTCGACGGGTGAGCTGGCCAGCGCCGCCATGGGCATCAGCGCGATCCGCCGCCTGCTCGCGGGCGTCGGACCGACGCTCGCGCAGGCGGGCACGGTCGGCGCGATGAACCTGGGGCTGCTCCTTTGGTACAGCGTGCCGATGGCGCTCGCCGCGATCGGCATGCTCGTCGTCATCGCGGCCGCGTTCCTCGGGCTCGGCCTGTGGCAGGTGCGCTGGCAGCGCCGGCTGGTCGTGCTCAGCAACAAGCTGAACAACCAGGCGTTCCAGACCCTGCGCGGCCTGCCCAAGCTGCGGGTCGCGGCGGCCGAGAACTACGCGTACGCCGCCTGGGCGGGCGAGTTCGCGCGCAGCCGTGAGCTCCAGCAGAAGGTCGGCCGCATCAAGAACCTCACCACGGTGATGGGCGCGGTCTACCTGCCGCTGTGCTCGCTGCTGATGTTCATGCTGCTCGCGGGTCCGGCGCGCGGCTCGCTGTCGGCCGCCGACTTCCTGACCTTCAGCACGTCGATGACGATGCTGCTGACCTCGGTCACCCAGGTGACCGGCGCGTTCGTGTCCGCGGCTGCCGCACTGCCGATGTTCGAGGAGATCAAGCCGGTGCTCGACGCCACGCCCGAGGTGCGGGTCGCGAGCACCCGCCCCGGGGTGCTGTCCGGCGCGATCGAGGCCCGGCGGCTGTCCTTCCGGTACGCCGACGACGGCCCGCTGGTCCTGGACGACGTGTCGTTCGACATCAAGCCCGGCGAGTTCGTGGCGATCGTCGGCCCCAGCGGCTGCGGAAAGTCCACGCTGCTGCGGCTGCTGATCGGCTTCGACAAGCCGGTCTCGGGCAGTGTGCTCTATGACGGGCAGGACCTGGGGGCACTCGACCAGTCCGCCGTACGCCGTCAGTGCGGTGTGGTGCTCCAGCACGCGCAGCCGTTCACCGGCTCGGTCCTGGACTGCATCTGCGGCACCGAGCCGTACACGCCCGAGGAGGCGATGGCGGCGGCCGAGATGGCCGGCCTGGCCGAGGACATCAAGCGGATGCCGATGGGGCTGCACACCATCGTCTCCGGCAGCGGCGCGGTCTCGGGCGGCCAGCGCCAGCGCCTGATGATCGCCCAGGCGCTGATCCGCCGGCCCCGCATCCTCTTCTTCGACGAGGCGACCAGCGCACTCGACAACGAGACCCAGCGCACGGTCATCGAGAGCACCCGGGCGCTCAACGCCACCCGGATCGTGATCGCGCACCGGCTGTCCACGGTGATGGACGCCGACCGAGTCATCGTGATGGAGGACGGCCGGGTCGCCCAGCAGGGCCCGCCCGCGCACCTCCTCGCGGACACCGGCGGGCGGCTGCACGAACTGGTGCGACGGCAGCTGGCCTGAAGGCCGCCCACTGGGGGCGTCGTCAGTCCATTCCCGGCACCGGGGCACCGGAGGGAACCCCGGCCTCGACATAGCGGGCGTAGATCTCCTTCCATGGTGCGGTGGCCCCGGCGTGCGGGCCCTCGACGCGCTCGCCGCGGGCCTTCGCGTCCAGGGCGGCGAGGCACACCTCCCAGCCCGCGCCGTTGCGGGCGGCGGTGTTCTCGGCCGCGAGGACGTGGGTGAGGGTGAAGTGGGTGCGCTTCTCGTCCAGGGCGTCGAGGTCGAAGCGGAGCTCGTCTGCGCCCCACTCGAAGGAGAGGTGCCGGGGCGGGTCGACGGCGAGGACCCGGCCCGTGGACTCGGGCATGTTCGGGTCGCCGCTGAACCTGATCGTGCCTCCGGCGCGCAGCTCGATCTCCGCCCGGGACGGGAACCACTCGACCAGTTCGTCCGGGTCGGTCACGAACCGCCAGACGCGGTCGACGGGGTGGTCGTAGGTGCGGCTGAAGCGGACGGCGGGGCGGCCGTCGTCGAGAGTGAGGTAGATGCCGGTGAGCGCGGTGGGTTCGGCGGACATGTGGCTCAGTCCTTAGGAGTGGGGTCTTCCGGGGTGTCCGACGGCTCCCCCGCCGTCCCGTCCAGGCGGCGGCCGAGGGCGTCCAGGCTCGCGTTCCACAGCTTCCGGTACGGGGTCAGCCAGGAGTCGAGTGCGGCGATCGGGGCCGGGTCGAGGGCGTAGACACGGCGTTGCGCGTCCTGTCGTACGCGCACCAGGCCCGCGTCCCGGAGCACCCGCAGATGCTTCGACGTGCTCGGCTGACTCAGACCGCACGCCTCCACGATCTCTCCGACCGGCCGCGGGCGCTCCAGGAGCAGCGCGACGATCGCACGACGGTGGGGGTCGGCGAGAGCGGTCCAGAGGGTGGCGTCGGACATGGCTCCAATATGCCGTGACGGTTATATTCCCGTCAAGGCATGCATGCCGCGAAGCCGGCCCGCATCAGCCATCACCGTGACGCCCACCTCACCCGCCACACCCAGCGAAACGTTGCCGTTTCGCTGACAGTGCTCTAATCTCGAGGTGTACGAAACAGTTTCGTTTATGTTCCCGTAACCCTGAGCGACTTCCCTGGAGTGGTTCTCCCATGTCCCAGACCCTGACCGAAGATGCCCGCAAGGGCACCGCGGACGGTTCGTCCACTCCATCGCCGAAGCGGTGGTGGATCCTCGCGATCATCGGCATCGCGCAGCTGATGGTGGTTCTCGACGCCACCATCGTGAACATCGCCCTCCCCTCCGCCCAGGCGGACCTCGGCTTCTCCGACGGCAACCGGCAGTGGATCGTCACGGCGTACTCGCTGGCCTTCGCCTCCCTGCTGCTGCTCGGCGGACGCATCGCCGACCTCTTCGGACGCAAGCCCGCCTTCCTCATCGGTATCGCCGGATTCGCCGGAGCCTCGGTGCTCGGCGGCGCCTCCACCAGCTTCGGGATGCTGGTCACCGCGCGCGCCCTGCAGGGTGTCTTCGGCGCGCTGCTCGCGCCCGCCGCGCTCTCGCTGCTGAACACGACGTTCACCGACGCCAAGGAACGCGCCAAGGCGTTCAGCGTCTACGGAGCGATCGCCGGCGCCGGTGGTGCGGTGGGCCTCCTGCTCGGCGGTGTGCTGACCGACGCGCTCGACTGGCGCTGGACGCTGTTCGTCAACCTCGTCTTCGCGGTCGTCGCCTTCGCCGGTGGCTGGGTACTGCTGAGCAATCACCGTGACGCGGCGAACTCCAAGCTCGACCTGCCGGGCACGCTGCTGGTCTCCTCCGGTCTCTTCGCCCTTGTCTACGGCTTCTCCAACGCCGAGACGCACGACTGGAGTTCACCCCAGACCTGGGGCTTCCTCATCGCCGGTGGCCTCCTGCTGAGCGCGTTCGGCTGGTGGCAGACGCGCGCCGAGCACCCGCTGCTGCCGATGCGTGTGCTGCTCGACCGCAACCGTGCCGCGTCCTTCGTCACCGTTCTGATCACCGGCGCGGGCATGTTCGGCGTCTTCCTCTTCCTCACCTACTACCTGCAGCTGAACCTGGGCTTCAGCCCCACCAAGACAGGTGTGGCGTTCCTGCCGATGATGGCGGCCCTGATGGTCATGGCCCAGGTCTCCACCACCATCCTGGTGCCGCGGATCGGTCCGAAGGTCGTCATCCCGGCGGGCTTCGCGATCGCGGTGGGCGGCATGGCCTGGCTGACCGGCATCGCAGTCGCCTCCGACTTCTCGACCGCCGTTCTGCCGCAGCTGCTGCTGATCGGCGCGGGCCTCGGCATCGTGATGCCGCCCGCCATGTCGCTGGCCACCAGCGGGATCGCGGCGGAGGACGCGGGTGTCGCCTCCGCGACGGTCAACACCATGCAGCAGGTGGGCGGTTCGATCGGTACGGCGCTGCTGAACACGCTGGCCGCGAGCGCCGCGACGAGCTATCTCGCCGGCAAGCACGCGACCAGCAAGCTGGTCCGGGCGCAAGCCACGATCGAGAGCTACACCACCGCCTTCTGGTGGTCGGCGGGCTTCTTCGCCGCGGGCGCGGTGATCGCCTTCCTGCTCTACCGCCGCGGAACCCTGGACGCGGACCCGGACGCCGTGCGGGCCGTCCACATGTAAGTCCCGTGTGATCACCCCCAGGCCGAGGGGCCGCCGTCTGCAGGGAGACGGCGGCCCCTCCCACGTCTGCGGCGGCGGGCGGCCACGGCGGCCGGCCGGCCCTGCTGGACCAGCTCGTTCCGTGCTACGGAGGGCCGGTACACGACGAGCGCCCGCCGCTCCTTCTCCAGCCTCAACCCGGGTGGCGCGGGCGTGACTTCACCGTCGTACGCGAGAGTGTCCGTACCTCCGAGCTCCGCCAGCTCGACCCATGGAACCGCCTCCGCTCCATAGACCCGGGACCGGCCGAGCGTGCCGGCGAGCGCGGAGACGATCACCCGGGTGCGGGCGAGCCGGTGTTCGCCGTCGATCAGGCGCAGATCGATCAGCCCGTCGTCCAGGCGGGGCCGGTAGGCGGGAGCGAAGCCCTGGGGTTCGTAGCGACTGTTGCCCGCGAAGAGCAGCCACAGACGCCGGTGATGTCCGTTGACGCTCATTTCCACGGGGGTCGCGGTGCGCAGCACCCGGACGAGGGCGACGGCCGCCGCCGGCCACGTGCCCCAGCGCTGCTCCAAGTGCTCCCGCATCCGCACGAGTTCGGGGTACAGGCCGATGCTGAAGGTGTTGAGGAACCGCACCTCGTGAGCCGCCTCCGACCGCGCCACGCCGAAGTCCACGGCCACCGCCTCTCCCCGCGCGACCGCGGCGGCGGTGTCCTCGACATCCCGTACGCCGACGTCCTGGGCGAAGTGGTTGAGGGTGCCGCCCGGGAACACCGCGAGTGCGAGCCCCCGCCCGGCCGCCGCGCGGGCCGCCGCGTTGACGCTGCCGTCGCCCCCGCACACACCGAGCACACCGCCCGCCGCCCCGGCCCGCTCGACCGCCCTGTCCACCGCCCGCTCCAGCAGCGTGGCGAAGTCGTCGTCCGGGCCACGCTCGACCAGCTCGGCCCGCGGCAACAGGTCGCGCAGCCGCTGGGCGGGCGGCAACGGTGTGCCGGGCGCACCCGTCCCGGCTGGGGTGTTGACGAAGACGACGAGTCCTTCGCCATCGGGCAGCGCGGGGGCGTACACCGAGGGCCGTTCGCGCGCCGGGAGCGCGGGGCGCGGCGGCCACCAGCGGCAGGTGAGCGCGGCGGCCGCGACACCGATCGCCATACCGGCCAGCACGTCTCCGGGGTAGTGCACCCCGACGTACACCCGCGAGAAGGCGACGGCGGCCGCGAACGGCGCGACCAGGGCGCCGCATCCGGCCGACTCCAGGGCCACTCCGGTGGCGAACGCCGCGGCCGAGGCGGAGTGGCCGGAGGGGAAGGAGGTGGTGTGGGGCTGGCGCTTCAGATGCCGGATCGACGGCACGTGCTCCAGCAGCGGACGGGGCCGCCGGGTGCTCCACTTCACGACGGTGTTGACGCTCAGCGAGGCGAGCGCGAGCGAGCCCACGCCCCGCAGGGCCGCGCGGCGGGGCGCCCGGCCCCCGACGAGCGCGAGGCCGGCCGCCGTGCCGAGCCACAGCCGTCCGTGATCGGCGGAGCGGCTGAGCCGTCGCAGCGCCGGATCCGCGCCGGGCACCCGTGCCGCGGCCACCCGCGTGAACAGCCATCGATCCCATTCGCCGAGAACACTCATGCCCCACGGCTACGGCATCCGGGGCGCCTCGGCATCCCCAGTCAATACACCGTCCCCAATATTCACTCGTTCAAGTGAATGGGATCGTCTCCGTGGCGACCTGAGGACGTTTCCGGCCAGGCCGGGGTGGCTAGTGCCGGCTCCGGGCCGTGCTCGTGCGGGTCGAGGACGCCGTGGGTGGCGGCGAGCCACACGGAACGGATCGTCTCGTCCGGCAGGCGATGAGTGCAGCAGTCGCAGCACGTCCTGGCCCAGTCGGGCGGCCTTGGAGCGGTCGAACTGGTCGACCGCTGAGTCCGCCAGCATGAGCCACACCGTGACGGGGCCGGGGTCGACGGTACGGGACGGGAAGTGCTCCCTGGTCGTGTACACCTTCTTCCCCCTTGACCCACTTGTAGCCTATCGGTCCGCCCCTGGTTGCGACGTCCCTCACCTCCCAGCGGATCCTCTTGAGATTCAGCAGCTTCCCCTTGGCCTTTCTCTGCGCCTGCTCGTTCTGCCATTTGACGAGCTGTTGCAAGTGGTCCGGATCGTGTTCGAGCCACTGGGTGACGGCCTTGTCGACGGGTGAGATGGCGAAGTGCAAGGACGCCAGCTACTCGTACTCGGCGCACTTTCAGGGGACGTGTTCGCATCACCGTGGGGTGAAGTACTGGTACCGGTGATCTGGTGACGGCATGACGTCGGCCCGCCTCAGAGAAGTTGAGGCGGGCCGTTCGCTGTCCGGGTTTTGGCGTAGCGGGCTGGTCGACGGCCCGTCGCCTAGGACTGCGCGCTGTCACGGGCCCTGCGGATACCGGGGCCCGTCGGCGGTCGGGTGGTGGTCGACTGCACGTAAACGGTGGTCGGCGCGCGCAGGCTCTGCGGGGGCAGCGTGATGGTGAGGGTGCGGGTCGTGCTGTCGAAGTGGTAGTCATCGGGGGACAGTTGGGACCCCCCTATTCGGACGGTGCTCGGGGTGGTGACGCCGAGGAGGGAGACGGTCCATTGCCGGGTTTTGAGCCGGCCGTGGAAGGTCCCAGTGGTGGGGTTGATCGTCACCGTGTGCTTGGCGCCGTTCTCCCGGTACCGGATCTTCGTGATGGCGCTGTGGCCGGGCCCGGTGGTTCCGTCGTCCTCGTAGAGGGCGTAGGAGCCGGAGGCGCCCGCGGCGACGGTGAGCGTGACCTTGGTCAGCGGGGCCTTGTCGTTGCTGGTGACGTTGCTCGTGCGGGTCGGGACGACGGCGCCGGCTCTGACGAACACCGGCATGGTGTCGAGGCCGGTGGTGATGTTCTGGGTGGTACCGCCCGCGTAGGTCTGCCCGGTGAAGTAGTCGGTCCACTGGTTGCCGGGCGGGAACCATACCGAGGTCGTCGCCGTGGTGCCGGGGGTGGTGACGGGGGCGACGAGCATGTCGGGGCCGTAGAAGTACTCGCTGCCGGCCGTGGCGTACGCCTGGGGCTCGTCGGGGTATTCCAGGTACGTCGGGCGGGTGACGGGGACGCCGGTCGTGTTGGCCTGCTGCGCGAGCGAATAGGTGTAGGGCACCAGATTCTCACGCAGGTTGAGGAACTTGTCCGCGGATGCGCGAGCCGCGGCGCTGTACTGCCAGGGCAGGCGGTCGCTGTGGTTGCTGTGCAGACGGTCGATGGGCTGGAAGGTGCCGAGCTGCACCCAGCGGGCGTACATGTCGTCGGGGAGTTTGTGCGTGGTGTGGGTCGTGCCGTCGGAGGTGTAGGTCTCCGAACCGGTCAGGTTCGTGGTGTCGTTGTGGCCGCCGATGTCGTGACTGATCGCCGACATGCCGGTGGCGGCCGCTTCGCCCGGGGTGTAGCCGACCTCCGCCTTCAGGGTGCCCCAGGTGGAGGCGGTGTCGCCGGTGAAGTGGACGGTGGTGCGCTTGTCGGCCCACGGTCCGGTGGGCAGCCCCTGCTGGCCGCTGTAGCCGCCCGCCTGGAGGGAGCCGTAGGCGCGGGAGACGACGAATCCGCGGCCGATGGTCTTGTCGGCGTCTGTGGCGTACTGCTGGTTGATCCACGCGTCGGGAGTGACGCCGGGCAGCGAGGACTGGGAGTTGTCGCAGCACCAGTCGAGCCACCAGAAGTCGTTGCCCTGCTGGTCCATGGTCTGATGCAGGTCCATGTACGCCTTCAGCTGGTCGGGGTCGCCCCAGTCGAAGGTGTAGCAGTCCCCGGACCCGCTGCTCGCGGCAGGGGCACAACCACCCTTGAGCAGCTTGCCCTTGGCGGTCGCCTGGGCCTGGGCGAACTGCGGGTCGCTGCTGAGAATGCTCGGGTGGATGTTGAGCGTGTCGTGCAGGCCCTGGGCGGCAGCCCAGTCGAAGAAACCCTTCGGATCGGGGAACTTGGCCTTGTCGATCTCCCAACCGCTCCAGGTGTTGGGTGACTTGAAGTCGGTGTCGGTCACCAGGACGTCCAGGGGCACGCCCTCGGAGCGGAAGGCGGGCAGGATCGTGTTCTCGTAGTCGGCGGCGGTGCGGTCGATGTACTCCGAGTACCACACGCCGTACGCCCACTGCGGGAGCAGTTGGGGCGGCCCGGTGAGGGTGGTCAGGTCGGACAGGGCCTGCTTGTAGTGGTGGCCGTAGCCGAAGAGGTAGCCGTCCTGGTAGGGCGCGCCGTCATGGGAAGGGCGCTGGGTGACGTGGCGGGCGCCGGTGTCGTACAGAGCCGAGGCAGTGTCGTCGAGCAGGTACCAGCCGTCCTTGTACAGCAGACCGGGCGTGGTGGGCGGCGCGCCGTTGTCGCCGTTGACGCCGTCGAGGCTGCGGCGGTAGCCGCCGAGTGCCAGGTGCGGTTGCGGGGCCGGCGAGCCGGCCGCCGTGACGGAGATCGTGTCGAGGTTGACATGACAGCTCGCGGCGTCCGGACAGCCGACGGAGATGTCGTTGGCTCCGGCCTTGAGGGTGACGGGGACCGTTGCGGTTTTCCAGGTGTCCCAGTTGTCGGTGACGGGCAGCGACAGGGTCTGCGTGGTGCTCCCGGAGGACACCGTCGCCGTACGAGTCTGGTGAAGGCCGTCACCGCCGGTGGCGTTGGCGTAGCGCACCTGCAACGCATAGGTGCCGTCCGCCGGTACGCCGACCACGTGGGCCGACACGCCTGCCCCTTGGTTCAGTTCCCCGACGAAGCCACTGCCGGAGTAGCCGGCATGGTCGGTGGCCGTGATCGCCGAGCCCGAGATGCGGTCGGCCTCGGCCTCGCAGTTCACGCCGAACCCGCAGGCCGTGATCGCGGACGCGGATGTCGGCGGAAGACTGCCGCCCTGGTTCACCAGGGCAACGCTGTCGATGTTGACGTTCCCGGAGTCCGCGGCGGTCCTGGCCAGCGTGATGATGTGGTGGCCGGCGCCGAGTTGCACCGCGCTGCTCGCCAGGCCCCAGGTATTCCAGTTCGCGGTGACCGGCAGGCTCACCGACCGGTTCGCGCCGCCGTCCACCGACAACGTCAGGGTGCGCGTCGTGGTCTGGCCGTCGCCCCCGAGGGAGTTGGCGTAGCGGGCGTCGAACTGGTAGGTCCCCGACGTGGCGACGTCGACGTCGGCCGACAAGGAGTCGCCCGTCCCCTCGAAGCCGGCCACGAAACCGGAGCCGGTGTAACCGGTGTGGTCCGAGGCGACGCCGACCCCGCTGTGGGGCAGTTGCTCCGCCTCGCACAGGGCGCCGAGGGCACATGTGAGGCGCTTCCACGGCGTGGCGCTGACCGGTGACCCACCGGCCGACAACTGCACGGAGAGATTCTGGGCGTCGAAGGGTCCGGAACCCTCCTGGTATCGGAGGGTGAGCGCGCTCGTGCTGATGGTCAGCCAGCCGCCGGACGTGCTTGAGGTGTACGAGGTCGGCGCGAACGCGGTGCGGCCGATCGCGTTGGAGGTCGCGCTGTCGGTGAACTTCCCGTCCTGCGCGTACTCCGTACGTATCAGGGTCGGGGACAGGACCTGGAAACGCGCGTTGCCGGACGTCACCGACGCAGTACGGTGGGCCGTCGGTGCGTCCGCCGACGCCTCTTCGATACCGGTCACCGTCATGGCCGCCAGGCTGCTTGCGAGGGCGAGGACCGTGACACGTCTTCGCAGGAACCGCGCCGTGCGTAACGCTGATCTTCTTCTCATGGACAACTCCGTCCTGAAGCGGGCCTGTGGCCCGTCGTGAAGGTGCATCGACCACCGTTCGCGCCTGGTGGAAAATGCCGCCGATCGACATCGTTGTCAAGACCCGCCGTTCAGGCCGTTGGGCCATGGCCTCCTCTTCTCCCCTTGCCCGCGTCGTTGCTGCGGGTCGGCGTGGTGGCGGGTGAGGGCCTTGCCGGCGCCGCTCGAAGTCGTCGGCGTTCTCGGTGGTGTGGTCGGTGGTCACGGGCTTGTTGTACTGGGCTGTGATCCCGCGGGCTGCGCACTCCTGCGCAACGGCGTCCGCCGCAGGTTCCTCACTGCGCATCCGGTACTCGGCCCAGACGTCGCAGGCGCGGGAAGGCAGGAAGTGGCGGCGCAGGTCGGCGGGGCTGACAGGCTTCCCACCACGGCCGCGCATGCCCTTCTTTGCGAGATAGGCGGACAGTTGCTCAGCCGTCGGTTCGTCGCCGTGCTCGGTCTGGTGATCCGTCCACGCCAGGTAGTAGCGGTCGGCCGTGGTGAGGGCGACGCGCTCCCCTGCCGCTCCCTCCAGGCCTGGCGGCGGCTCGTCGATGGGAGCATCCGTCCGGGGGCCGCGCTGCTCCTTCGCGGCCTGTGCCGCGGCGCCGGCGGGCGCCGATTGCGGAGTTTCTGCTTCTGGGAGGGGTTCGCAGACTTCCTGTCCGCCGGTCTCGGCGGCAGTCGCCTCGGCGGGCAGTTCCGCACTGTCGAACGCGCGCCCCTGGATACTGCTCTGGGCTTCGGTGAGCAGGCACAGGAGTCTGGTCAGTGGGTCGCCGCCGGTGTCGAGGGCGGGTGCGCCGGGGCCGAAGCGGTGTGTGATCCGGCTCAGCTGGTCGTGCGGGATGTCTGGACGTCCGGCGAGGTCACCTGGACGACGCGGACAAGGACGGCTGCAACACCCGCGCCGAAGTCCTCCTGGGCGAAGCCGTCTCCGCGCCCGAGGTCGGCTCGGGCTGCGCGCTGACCGGCGGCAGCTGGTACTGCCCGTACGACGGCCAGTACCTCGACAACGCCCGCCAGCTCGTCGTCGACCTCCTGGTCCGGCTCACCGGGGCCTGGCCTGGGACTCCGGTGCCTCCGCCTGGGCACCCAGGGAGCGCGCGGCATACGCCGACGACCTGGACGAACCGCGCGCGCTCATCGCGGTATCCGCCGCCTCCAACCGGTCCAAGGCCGACAAGGACCCGACCCAGTGGCTGCCCCCGTACGCCGGCTACTGGTGCACCTACGTCACCCGCTGAATCGCCGACATGACCCGTTGCCGGCTGACCGTCGGCCCGGCCGAGCAGACCGCCCTGGCTGAGCGTCTCGCCATCTGTCCCGACCAGCCGATCACCATCACCCCGCCCGCTGAACGCACAACGGCAGGCCCGCCACGACGGGGAAATCGGTGGCCCGGATTCCGCATCCAGTCTTCTGGCCGGCGAGTCGCAGACTGTCCTGGCCTGCCGGACGGCCCCAAGACGTCCTAGGTCATTTTCGGTAGCGTCGGCACGCACAGCCACGCGAGGCCTGCGGCGGCCAGGTAGGCGAGCGCGCCGATGGCCATGCTGATGCGCAGCCCGGTGTTGTAGTCGGTGGCTGTGGCGAGCAGGCTGCCGCCGAGCGCGACGCCGGTGGCGCTGCCGATCTGGCGGGTGGTGTTGAACAGGGCGGAGGCGGCGCCTGAGTAGGCCGAGGGCGCGGCACCCATCGCGGTGGCGGTTGAACCGGTGAGGGCGAAGGAGGTACCGAATCCCGCGGCCATCATCGGGGCGACCAGCAGCGGGTAGGCGGGGTCGGCTCCCGCCGCGGCCCAGCCGGCCAGCCCCAGGGCAGCCAGGAGCATGCCGGAGATCACCAGTGGACGATCGCCGGTGCGGCGGGTCAGGCGCCCGGACAGGACGGAGGCGAACATGGTCATCGCCACCGCCGGGAACAGCGCCAGCCCGGTGCCGAGGGCGCTGAAGCCGCGCTGGTGCTGGAATTCCAGACTGGCGGTGAACACCATGCCGTAGAAGCCGAAGTTGAACAGCAGGCCGATGACGGCTCCGCCGCTCAACGCACGAGAGCACAGCAGGCTCGGCGGAAGGACGGGAGAGCGGGCCAGCCGCTCGCGCACCGCGAACGCCGCGGCGGCCAGCACGGGCAGGCCCACCCCGGCGAGGACAGCCGGATCGGACCAGCCCCGCCGCCCGGCCTCGTTGAGCGCCGCGGTCAGCAGCGCCACCGCCGCGACCACCGCGCACTGCGCTGGCCAGTCCAGTGCCCGGGCGGCGCGCCGGGGCGAGCGTGCCACATGCCGCAGCGTCAGCACCAGGCAGGCCGCACCGATGGGCAGGTTGATGAGGAACACCCAGCGCCAACCCATCGTGGAGACGAGCAGCCCACCCAGCAGCGGACCAGCGGCGGCCGCGATGCCCGCCATCGAACCCCACAGTCCGAAGGCGCGCGAGCGTGCGGCCGGCGCCGAGTAGGCCTGCTGGAGCAGGGCCAGGGAACCGGGCACGATCAGAGCCGCGCCGAGCCCTTCCGCCAACCGGGCCGCAACCAGGGACGGAGCGCTCGGCGCGAGCGCGCACGCGGCCGAGGACAGAGTGAACACCGCCACGCCCGTGCAGAAGACCCGACGGTTGCCCAGCCGGTCACCGAGCGCGCCACCGGTCAGCAGGAACCCGGCGAAGACCATGGTGTACCCGTCGGTGATCCACTGGATGCCGGTGAGCGAGGCCGACAGTTCGCGGCCGATCACCGGCACGGCGACGTTGATGGCCGTCACATCCAGGATCACCATGAAATACCCGGCGCACACCGCCAGCAGCGGTGCCCAGGACCGTCGCTCGGACTCCGGGGCCGGATCGGGAGAGGGCATCGACTCACCACCGTCGGCCGACTCCGCGAACGCCACGGCCCCAACTCCATCCCATCCGCCGAGACACGACACCAAAAGCTACGATAAGGGACAGATGTGGGCCTGCGAGATCGCCCGGTGGCAGCTCGTGGACCTACCTTGGCTGGACTCCCGGACCCGACCGCAGCGGACCGCGCTCGCCGAGCGACTCGCCGCCTGCCCCGGCAGGCCCGGATACACGGGGTCTTCGGGCGCGGATGCACGCGGTGGCGCGCACGCCCGGTGCGGTCTCTCCCGCGGTCACGCAGGCCAATCTGAAGTCCACGATCTGCCGCAAGGGCAGGTACACCTCCGGCACCCGGCTGTCCACGTTCGTCACCGGTAGGGAGAAGACTCTGAACGCAGCCTCCCACGGCTACAAGGACCGCATGGGCGATGCCGAGTACGACCACTTGATCAGCCTTCAGCTCGGCGGCGACCCCAACGACTACCGCAGTCTGCGGGTAGAGCCGGCCGACTCAGATCCGCCCGTTGCGGCCGGCGAGCAGCCCGCCAGGAACACCGCGGCGAACAGCATGGACGACGCGGCACGGTAGCTAGAACGCAGGGCGCCCCCCACGAGCAGGCAGCGGCTGGGCAGATACTGCCCAGTCGGCGCATCAGCGCACCGGCCCGGGCCCGCGCGAAGATGCACGGCACGATGCGGAGGCGCCACCGCGCAGCCCATCGCCTGCGTAGTCCCCGGCCCCTGGGGAGCCGCGGCCAGCGGAGAGCGGGAAGGGACCGGCACGGTCTCCCGCGTGTGCCGCCTCGGGTGCAGCGGACACCGGAGGGCCGGCTCTGGGGTATGCCGGCCTTCGTCGTGATCTTCATGGTGGCCGCTTCGGTCTCGCCCTGGGCCACCATCCCGGTGAAGCAGCACTGGAAGTTGATCGTGCGGCTGTTCTTGGCGATGGTTCCCACGACGCGGACGTTGAACTGGGCTCGCGGTTGACGACCCAGGTCTGGAGCGCGCCTGCTCAGCCGCTTTCCGCCGTCGGCCGGCCTCCCGGCACCACCGGAATCGCCGCACCGGCAGGGCCGCCCGGCCGTTCCTCCTCCGAGCCGTCCGGAAAGCGGATCAGAACCCCGACCCCGGTCGTGCCCCGGGCGCTCCCACCGGCGAGTCCGGGATCCCGGCGTCGATCCCGGCCACCGCGGTGTCGGGCGGGGCCGCGCCGGCGCAGGCGAACCTCGTGCAGTGCGGGCTGTCCTCGTCCGGGGCGGGCGGCGGCGGCAGCCGGTCGCAGCCGTGGTTCACCAGGCGTACGACGCCGTCGGCGGCCGTCGAATGCGGCAGCCGGCCCGGGACGGGCAGCGCCACGCACGAGTCGGCCGTGACGGGGCAGAAAGATGTCGGGGGCCGGTCGGCGGCCCCACTCCGCCTGACCGACCCCCGATGCGGGATCGCGTCGTACTCCGTGCCGGGGCGCGCACTCCCCACCTACTGACCCCGCTCGACGCTCACGAAGGCCGCGCGATCCCGGTCTCTCAGAACGTGAAGAAGCTCGTCCCGTAGGAGTTCTTCACGCACTCGTTGGCGAAGGTCCGTTCGTACGCGACGCGCTTGCCGCGCCAGACACCCTCGACGGTGACGACCACCGGATCGAACTGCCGCGTACACAGTGCGCCGTCTCTGAGGGTCAGGGCGTCGAGGTCACCGTTCACCGCGCGGAGTTCGGCGCAGGCGTCGTAGGCGGCGGGGTGGGTGCCGGAGGGGGTCGGAGCGCAGTTCAGTGTGACCGCGCGCTCCGGGGTGACGGTTGCGGCGGTCTCTCCGTGGCCCATGGTGAGTACCAGGGCCGAGGGGGCGTAGAGCCCTGAGGGGGCGAGAGCCGGCGTGGCGTGGGCCGGCGTGGCGTGGGCCTGGCTCGTGGCCGGCCGGGTCTCAGCCGTCTGGGTCGCGTGGGCGGGGTTGGCGAGGGCGGACCCCCCGAGGGGGCCGCAGACGGCAGCGGCCGTGAGGGTGAGAGTCGCTGCCCAACGCGCGGTGTTCGGCATTGTGTGCATCCTTCCGCTCGATTGAATGCAGTACCGGCTCGGTTGGGTGCCGGTGCGGCGAGCGCGAGTCTGCCGAGTCCGGACCGGAAACACACATCGACCCCATGCGTTTCAGTAACCTTGAGTATTGAATCAGTGGCGCGAAGTTACGAAATTCGAACGTTCAAGCCCCGGAACTGAGGGGTTGTTGATCGCCCAGGACACCCTCCTGGCCGGATTCCCCCGGCTCCGCAATAGGCCTGAAACATTCCGGTTCAGCCCCCGGCGGACCCTCTTGCTTCTTCCCCGCAATGGAGTAATCGTCATTACATGATTACTTCAGAGCAGCACGAGAAGCTGCGCGGCTGGTTCGCCGGCCGCCTGCCCGACGATCTCTTCGAGAGCCTGGTGGAGGTGGCGGTCGACCGGGAGGAGATCACCGTCGTCGGCCGCATCCCCGAGCCCGGGCTCGCCGCAGGCGCCTCGGACGCCGAGAAGGAAGCGGCCGCCCAGGCCCGTATCCAGGAATTCCGCGAGCGCACCCGCGACGACCGGGTCGCGGTGGCACGAGAGGCCGAGCACCGGTTCGGCAAGAAGGTCTCCTGGGGTGTGGAGTGCGGGGGCGAGCGCGCCCTGTTCACCCACATCGCAGCGCCCGTCATGACCCGGTTGCGCCAGCCCGAGCGCCAGGTCCTCGACACCCTCATCGCCGCCGGGGTCGCGCGCAGCCGCAGCGACGCCCTCGCCTGGTGCGTCCGCCTCGTCCAGCGCCACGCCGACGACTGGCTGACGGAACTGCGCGACTCGCTGGAGCATGTGCAGCGGGTCCGGGCCCAGGGTCCGGACGCCACGCCGCGGGACGCCACACCTGACGAGGAGTGACCGGCCACGTCACACTGGCTGCAACAGCCGACAAGAGAGGTGGTCGCGGATGAAGTTCGGAGTGTCGACGTTCATCACCGACGAGGGCATCGGCCCCAGGGCCCTGGGACCCGCTCTGGAAGAGCGCGGGTTCGACACGCTGCTGCTGGCCGAGCACTCGCACATCCCGGTGAACCGGGAAACGCCGTATCCGGGCGGCGGCGACCTGCCCCGCGTCTACTACCGCACGCTCGATCCGTTCGTGGCGCTCGCCGCCGCTGCCTCCGTGACCCGGGACCTGCTCCTGGGCACGGGGATCGCTCTGGTGGTCCAGCGTGATCCCATCACCACCGCGAAGGAGATCGCCTCCCTCGACCTGATCTCCGGCGGCCGTACCGTGTTCGGCGTCGGTGCCGGATGGAACCGGGAGGAGATGCGCAACCACGGAACGGATCCGGCCTCCCGCGGCCGGCTGATGGACGAGCGTATTCGCGCCATGATCGAGCTGTGGACCAAGGACGAGGCCGAGTTCCACGGCGACTTCGTCGACTTCGCACCGGTCTACGCCTGGCCCAAGCCGGTCCAGCGGCCGCACCCGCCCATCTGGGTCGGGGGCAACAGCGAGCGCACCTTCGCCCGCGTCGCCGAGTACGGGGCGGCGTGGCTGCCCAGCGCCGTACCGCCCAAGGAACTGGGCGCGCGCATCGAACAGATGCGCAAGACGGCCGGTGACCGGCCGGCCGTCGTGGTCTACGCGGGCGGAAGCGACCGGGAGTCCCTCGACACCTACGCGGAACTCGGCGTCGACCGCGTGCTGCTGTACCTGCCGACCCAGCCGGAGGACGAGACACTGCGCACACTCGACGAACTGGCCGAGGCCGTGTCCGCCCACCGCTGACGCTTTCCGGCCGCCGGGGATTGCGGGCTCACCGTGTTCCCGCCGCCGGGGAATCGGAGCTCACCGTGCCGGACATGGACGAGGAGGAGGCGCGCCGCCGGTTCATGGCGGCACGGGTGGCGCGCCTGGCGACGGTGGACGCCGAGGGACGCCCGCACCTCGTGCCCCTCGTCTTCGCGGCGCGCGGCGGCGAGCTCGTCACCGCCGTCGACCACAAACCCAAGAGGTCGCGGCGGCTGCGGCGGCTGCGCAACATCGCCGCCCACCCCGCCGTGTGCCTGCTCGTCGATGTCTACGACGAGGACTGGGACCGGCTGTGGTGGGTACGGGCGGACGGCGACGCCCGCGTTCTGCCGCCCGGTACACAGGACGAGTACACGGCGGCGATCGCCCTGCTGCGCGAGAAGTACGCGCAGTACCGGCAGCGGCCGCCGGACGGCCCGGTGATCGCCGTCACCGTCCACCGCTGGCACGGCTGGCGCTCCGCGCCTGAGCCCGGTCCGGAGCACTGAGCCACCGCCGGGCAGCTCCCGCGATGGACAGACACTCCACTGGACACTCCTCTGGACGAATGCTCCACTCCGGGCACGGAAGATGGATGTTTTACCTTCTGGCGCAGGTCACCGACCCGGCCATAACGTCGGCAGACCTCCTCAGGACAGCGTCCGCTTCCGCCGCACACCCCGCGGCGACAACGGGGCCGCCCTCCCCTCGCGCCACCCGGCGCTCCACCGCCCGCGTCCGGGCACAGGCACTTCGCTGGAGCACCCTTGTCCGAGAACTCCCCCGCCACGCCGTCGCCGTCTCTCACCGAGGTGGAGACCTACGGCGTCGAGCGCATCCCCGACGCGGACCGCACCGCGTCGCCGCTCGACCTGTTCAGAGTCGCCTTCGGCGGTGCGAACACCTTCTCCACCTGCGTCCTCGGGGCCTTCCCCATCCTCTTCGGCCTCTCCTTCTGGCAGGGGCTGGCGGCCACCCTCCTGGGAGTCGTCGTCGGGGCCTTGATCCTGTGCCCGATGGCGATGTTCGGCCCGGCCAACGGCACCAACAACGCGGTCGCCTCCTCCGCGCACCTCGGTGTGCACGGCCGGGTCGTCGGCTCGTTCCTGTCCCTCCTCACAGCTGTCGCGTTCTTCTCGATCTCGGTGTGGAGCTCCGGCGACGCCCTGGTCGGCGGCGCGCACCGGCTGTTCGGACTGGAGCAGAACAATCTGTCGTACGTGGTCGCGTACGCGCTCTTCGGCTGTCTGGTGCTCGCCGTGTGCGTCTACGGGTTCCGGTTCATGCTGTTCGTCAACAAGATCGCGGTGACCTCGGCGACCCTGCTCTTCCTGCTCGGCGCGATCGCCTTCGCCGGGGACTTCGACCCCTCGTACGCAGGTGCCTTCACGGCCTCGGCCGACTCGGCGACGCAGGCGCTGTTCTGGCCCTCCTTCATCGGCTCGGCGCTGATCGTGCTGTCGAACCCGGTGTCCTTCGGCGCGTTCCTCGGCGACTGGTCGCGTTACATTCCGGCGAACGCGCCGCGCCGCAAGGTCGTCGGCGCCGCCTTCCTGTCCCAGATCGCCACCCTGCTGCCGTTCGTCTTCGGGCTCGCGACCGCGAGCATCATCGCGACCAAGGCGCCGAAGTACGTCGACCCGGCGGCCCCCGACTTCGTGGGGGGCCTGCTGGCCATCTCGCCGAGCTGGTTCTTCCTGCCGGTGTGTCTGCTCGCCCTGATCGGCGGCATGTCGACCGGCACGACGTCCTTGTACGGCACCGGGCTCGACTTCTCGTCGGTGTTCCCGAAGCTGTCGCGGGTCCAGGCGACGATCCTGGTCGGAGTCCTGTCGATCGCGTTCATCTTCATCGGCCGCTTCGGCTTCAACCTGGTGCAGTCCATCTCGACGTTCGCCACGATGATCATCACCTGTACCACGCCCTGGATGGTCGTGATGATGCTCGGGTTCTACACCCGGCGCGGCTGGTACGACCCGGACGCGCTCCAGGTCTTCAACCGCCGTCAGCGCGGCGGCCGTTACTGGTTCACGCACGGCTGGAACTGGCGCGGCATGACGGCCTGGTGGGTGGGCGCCGTGGTCGGTGTGCTGTTCACCGACATCCCCGGCCAGTTCGTCGGACCGCTGGGCGACCTCGCGAACGGCATCGACATCAGCCTGCCGCTGTCGCTGGCCGTCGCCGCCGTGCTGTACCTGGCGATGCTGCGACTGTTCCCCGAGCCCCGGGCGGTGTACGGGCCCGAGGGCCCGCGGCTGGCCCGTACCGTCGACGTTCCGGTGCCGCCGATCACCGGTCCCGGTACGGAGAGCGAGGGCACGCCCGCGGCCCTCGCCGTCGAAGGCAGTTGACGGGCCGATGGAGAACTGGTCGACGAGCTGATGGAGAACCGATGGTGAGCTGGCTCGACCTGTCCGTGCCCGTGGTCACCGGCATGCCCGTCTATCCCGGTGACCCGGAAGTGGAGGTCTCCAGGGCGTTGCGGGTCGCCGAGCACGGAGTGAACGTCCTTCGGCTGCACATGGGGTCGCAGTCCGGTACGCATGTCGACGCGCCGTACCACGTGGACGAGGCGTGGCCCACGTTGGACGATCTGCCGCTGGAGCGGTTCGCGGGGCCCGCGGTCGTCGCCGACGTCCGTGGACTGCCGGCGCGGGCGCCGATCACTCCCGATCTGCTCACCCCTGCCCTGGGTCTGCTGCGGCCCGGTTCGGTTCTGCTGCTGGCCACCGGGTGGTCGCGGTACTGGGGAACCGAGGACTACGCGGCCCATCCCTGGCTCACGCCCGAGGCGGCGGAGGCCGTGGTCGCGGCGGGTGTCCTCACCGTCGGGATCGACGCGCTGAGCGTCGATCCGACGGGTCCTGTGGATCTTCCCTCCCACCGGGTGCTGTGCGGAGCGGGGGGTGTGATCGCCGAGAACCTGACCGGGCTCGGAGGCGTCGCGGACGCGCAGGCCGCGGGGTGCGCGGTCGAGGTGTTCCTGTTTCCGATGCGGCTCGCCGGGGCCGACGGGGGCCCGGTCCGGGCGACGGCCCGCATCACACCCCGCGCGCACTGATCCCTACCTGGCGGTGTCTTTCGTCGGGTGCGGGACCCGGGGGGTGTTTCGTCGGGTGCGGGCGAGTGGGGGCTGGTCGCGCAGTTCCCCGCGCCCCTGGAAGCTTCGGCCTCGAGGGTGCACCCGGCCCGCATCACTCAGCCCGTCCGGCGTTTGAGGACGAGCCCTTCGGGCGATTCGGGGGTCCGGGGGCGCAGCCCCCGGGTATGGGACCGGTAGGGGCGGCGGGGGCGAGGAGGCTACGGCCTGATCGTGCGGGCGATGTCCAGGGTGAGGCGTTGCCAGGGGTCGCGCGGGTCACGGGACGTCAGGACGTGGATGCGCCGCAGGCGATAGCGCAGGGACTGCGCGTGCAGGTGGAGCGCCCGCGCCGCGGCGTTCGCCGAACCGGCGTCGATGTACGCGGTCAGCGCCTCCATGAGATGCCGCTGCCCCGGGTCGGTGAGCGGCCCGAGAACGAGGCGGGCGACATGGTCCGGCGCGGCGGCCGGATGCCCGCCGAGCAGGGCGAGGACATGGGCGTCGGCGTCCGTGAGGACACGCCCCGGCCGGTGCGCGTGGGCGGGCGCCGTGTCGAGGGCGTCGGCGGCGAGCCGATGCGCCACGGCGACCCGGTCCAGGCTCTCCCCGGTGATGGCACAGCCCCGCCAGGACCGCGCGCCCAGCACAGCCCCCGCCCTGGCGGCAGCCGCACCCGGCACCAGCAGAACGGCACGGGAACCACGTACCGTCGCGGACGAAGCCACCTCGTCCCCGGGAACGGCCAACGCCTCGAGCAGCCCCGTCGCCGCGTCCAGCGCCATGTCAGGACGCTCCGCGCCCACCGGCTCGGCCACCAACAGACAGTAGGGGTCCGGAAGTTGGACCCCCAGCCGCGCCGACCGGTCGCTCAGCGCACCCACCGAGGCGTGCCGCCCCGCGATCAGGTCGTCGAGCAGCAGCCGCAGTGCCCGGTCACGGTCCGCCGCGAGGTCCTCGTCGGTGGCGGCGTACGCCGTGGTCATCTCCTCGGAGAGGGTGTCGAGCGCGGTCAGCAGCATCCGGGTGAGGGCGAAGGCGTCCACGGCGGCGAGCCGGGGCGCGCGGGCCGCGATCTCGTCGGTGAGGACGGTCGCCGCCACCCGGTAGGCCCGCAAGACCGCCTGCACGGGGCGCCCGTCCGCCGCGCGGGCCGCCGCGATGCCTCGCAGGCGCCGCAGGTCCGACGGTTCGAGGACGCCGTCGGTGACCCACAGGTGGAGGAGCCGCTCCAGGCCCCAGGCCGCGATGGCCCGTACCTCCGGCAGCCGGCTGTCGTCGAGCGCGGCGTACACCGGGACCTGTTCGTGGACCGCCGAGACGATCGCCGCCACGACGCGCGGATCGGCGACCATCTCCTGCCGGACGTGTTCTCTGACGGCAACGGGCTGACTTGTCACAGGGTGATGATCCCAGCCGCGCGATGTGCGCACCACGGTGGACGGTTCTTGTCACCTTCGCCAGGATCGACGGCGTACAGCGCGGTCTCAGGGACGAGAGGCGGGACGTACGGATGGCTAAGCATTGGGCCGACTTCCAGTACGAGATCTATCTGAACGGAATGACGGGCGCCGTACCGCGGCTGCCCACCGATCTGACCCGGCTGGAGGAGCTCACCGAGCAGCGGCTCGGGCCCGGTCCGGTCGGCTATGTGGCGGGCAGCGCCGGCAACGGCAGCACCGCGCGGGCCAACCGGGCCGCCCTCGACCGGCGCCGGATCGTGCCGCGCATGCTGCGTGACGTACACGAACGCGATCTGTCCGTCGAGGTGTTGGGGCGCGCCCTGCCCGCGCCGCTGGCGCTCGCGCCCGTGGGCGTGCTGTCGATCATGCATCCGGACGCGGAGTCCGCCGCCGCGCGGGCCGCCGCGGCGCAGGGCGTCCCGTACATCCTGTCCTCGGCGTCCAGCACGCCCATGGAGCAGGTCGCGGAGGCGATGGGCGGGGCGGAGCGCTGGTTCCAGCTGTACTGGGCGAAGGACCGCGAGGTCACCCGGTCCTTCCTGGACCGGGCGAAGGCGGCCGGGTTCACCGCGCTGTTCGTCACCCTCGACACCCCGTTGCTGGCCTGGCGTCCGCGCGACCTCGACCAGGCGTATCTGCCGTTCCTGCACGGTGTGGGCACGGCGAACTACTTCTCCGACCCGGCGTTCCAGGCTGGTCTGGCCAAGCCGGTGCACGAGGACCCGAACGCGGCCGTGCTGCACTTCGTCGGCATGTTCGCGGACCCGGGCAAGACCTGGCCCGATCTTGAGTTCCTGCGGGAGAACTGGGACGGCCCGATCGTCCTCAAGGGCATCCTGCACCCGGACGACGCCCGGCGCGCCGCCGACGCCGGGATGGACGGCGTGGTCGTCTCCAATCACGGCGGCCGGCAGGTGGCGGGGTCGGTGGCGGCGGCCGACGCGCTGCCGCGGGTGGTCGAGGCGGTCGGCGAGCGGCTGACCGTCCTCTTCGACAGCGGCATCCGCACCGGCGACGACATCTTCAAGGCGCTCGCGCTCGGCGCGCGGGCCGTGCTCGTCGGACGCCCGTACGCCTATGGGCTCGGCCTGGACGGACAGGCGGGCGTCGAACACGTCGTCCGCTGTCTGCTCGCCGAGTTCGACCTCACCCTCGCCCTGTCCGGGCACGCCCGCCCCGCCACCCTCGGCCCCGACGACCTGATCGAGGAATCCGCATGAGCACGACCCACACGACCGACACGACCGACACGTCCGACACGACTGGCACGACTGGCACGACTGGCAGCGCCGTGGCGAAGAACGTTCTGGCCGTGGTCTCGCCCCACGTCGGGGGCCGCACCGCAGGCGCCGCGCTCGCCACCGTCTTCCCCGGCGAGGCCGACGTCACCGTCGTGGAGACGACCGACGAGGACCCGGCCGCGCTGCGCAAGGCCCACGTCATCATCACGGGCCTCGGCCCCGTGACCGCCGAACACCTCGCCGCCGCACCTGACTTGGAACTGCTCCAGTGCGCGAGCCACGGTTTCGACTACGTCGATCTGGATGCCGCCCGCGCCAAGGGTGTGCCGGTGTGCAACATCGGCTCCAGCGGCGCCGAGAAGCAGAACGTGGCAGAGCAGACCTTCGCCCTCATGCTGGCCCTCGCCAAGCAGCTGGTCCCGGCGCACACCGCGCTCGTCGACGCCGACTGGGCGCTGCCGAGGCTGCAGCGGTCCATCACCGAACTGTCCGGCAAGACCCTCGGCATCATCGGGCTCGGCCACATCGGCGAGGAGGTCGCCCGGCGCGCGGTCGCGTTCGACATGAGCATCGTGTACGCCGGTCCGCAGTCCGTCGGCGCGGAGGCCGAGGCGCGGCTCGGCGGCGCCCGCCATGTCGAACTCGAGGAACTGCTGCGCACCTCGGACTACGTCACGCTGCACGCCCCGCTCACCGAGGAGACCCGGCATCTGCTGAACGCCGAACGGCTCGCGCTCCTCAAGCCGACCGCGTTCGTGGTCAACACCTCGCGGGGCGCCCTGATCGACCAGGACGCCCTCGCGGACGCGCTCGAGGCGGGCGCCCTGGCCGGGGCGGGCATCGACGTCTTCGACCCCGAACCGCCCACCGCGGCCCTGCGGTTGCTCAAGTCCCCGAACGTGGTGCTGTCGCCGCATGTCGCGGGCGTCACGCGCGAGACGCTCGTACGGATCGCGCTGGCGGCGGTCCAGAACGCCGCCGACTTCGTGGCCGGCAAGCCGCCCCGGGACGTGGTGTCCTAGTAGTGCTTCGTTAGGTTGTGGGCTGTCTGCGGCTGCTCCGAGGGCTGGGCAGGGGGCGTCCGCAGGTGGTGCAGGTACCGGTCCAGCACC